>DASZME010000067.1:0-79492 GCA_035551995.1 Tepidisphaeraceae bacterium | reverse complement strand
AGGAAAGCTGCTGACGCCAGAGCCGAACGACGAGGCGCCATCGGCGTAAAAGCATCGGCGTGTGGTGGAGACTTTCGTCGATTTTCCTCGATTGGATCAAAATAACGAGGATCGGAGGTCAAAAGTGCGAAAGTCAGGCTAAAACGTCCATGTTTGGGTGAACTGTGGTCTGCAAAATGGGGCGGCATACCGGCGTTTTTTTCCGACGCCGCCCGACGTTCGCGGAAAAACGATAATTGCGGTTTTTCGCCAAGCTCTTGCGCCGCACTGCTCGACAGGAATAGGTTTGCTACTTCAGCAATCGGCGGGACTTATGAAAATGGGCGATGAGGGGCTCGAACCCCCGACCTCACGGGTGTGATCCGTGCGCTCTGGCCAACTGAGCTAATCGCCCGACGTATTTAATTGAGTCATAGCTTATAAATCCGCGAGTTAGAAATCAATAGATCTCCCGCGTGAGCTCCCGGAAGTATCGTGTTGCGCTAGGAATGTTTCAGGTTTTCGTTTGCCATCGGACCATTTACCCTTGCTTCTTCGCCTTCGGCTTTTCCTCCACCTGCCCGCCACGCGTCGACGCCGCCGGCGACGTGCCGGCTTTTATGGGTATCGATCCCAACGCCACCGACGTCTCCGGCGCCGAGCCCTTTTCCTCTGCAGGATAGCCGCGCCGCGCGCGCTCGCCGCCGAGGAGCGCCAAAAAAGCCCAGCCGCCTAAAGCGGCGGCCATAATGATCGGAAATAGTGGGTACATAGACGCCAATTGTAATGTTTCCCCGCATCACCAATTATACTGTTTCCCCGCATCACCATCGACATCGCGATGTGGAGAAATTCACTACAAGTGGGCGATATTCCTCATTGCGGCGTGCGTTCATTGGAGCGCCGTCCACTCACACATGCTCCTTCAAAAGATCAAACGCGCCGACGGTCGCCACGCCAAAGACGATATGATGGACAATGGGACCCATAATCTGCGGCGCCCGCTGACGCCACACCGGCGACATTAAACCGATCGCCGGCAGCCATCCTAAATAACCGGCCGCCCAACAGACCAATCCCAACGCCAAACCGTCTCCCGTTACCGATCCGCCTTTGGGCCGGGCCCAGGCGTACAACGAGCCGAAGGTCATGCCGTAGAAAAAACCGATAAATTGCCCGATCCTGCTATCCGTTTTTTCGGGGATCTTGATGGCCAAAGGTTTCGGCAGGCTGTCTTGCACCTTGCGAACCGCGAATTTTCCCGGATCTTCGCGCATCGGATCCACCGCGTCGGGAAGGTATTTTTGTATCGCCATTTGCGTGCCCCACAGGGCAAAGGTTCCGATCAAGCCGGCGACGGCTCCTTCGACGCAATTTTTCAAATCGGCATCACATTGGTTTCGACCGTGCATGAAATCCTCGCTTTCGTTGTGAGGCTTGCCGCTCCACGCATCAGCAGCGGAAGCAACGAGAGCGGAAGCAACGAGGATGCCGATCGGCGTTCACGCTTAAAATTTCCTGCCCGCTCGCTAAAACAAGGAAAGTTTTGTCCACTATTACATTGCGCCGTTACCGGTTTCCCTCCAAGCAATGGCCAAGCAATGAAACTCAGCACGCGGCGCCGCGGATTTACACTCGTTGAGCTGCTGGTGGTCGTCGGCATTATCGCCGTTCTCGTCGGCATTTTGATACCCATGCTGGCCGTGGCGCGCGAGGCGGGGCGATGCACGGTTTGTCTTTCAAATCTGCGCCAGATCGGCCAGGCGTTCAACATGTACGCCAACGATCACGGCGGATACGTCGTGCCGGGCGATTATTTCGGGCAAAGCGACATACCGACGGGAACGTACACCGGTTGTGGAAACTGGGCGGTCATACTTGCCGAGGGCATGTACCTTCCAATTCCCGAGGCCACTGTCGCCGCCAGCGGGCCAAGCGGCCATACCGTCGTGGAAAATCCTTTTTTATGGGATATCGATAACGTGCTGCGCTGTCCGGACTATGTCGACGTCAACGTCGCGACCAGTGGTTTTCCGACCGCGCAAACCGACCTGCGGGGCGCCAACTACGTGATCCGCCATAGCGACATCAGCGGCGTCGGCGCGCGAACGTGGTACGCGATCAACGGAGCGCCTTATCAGCGATTCAAGGGGGGCAAGCCGTTGCCGATGCAATGGATTCCGGATCGCGATCCGATTACGACCTTGAACGAGAAGGGGCGCCTGAATAAGTTCACCTCCTTCAACAATATCGCTCGGCTTCCCCTGATCTTCGACGGCGTCTGGACGCTCGATTTCGACGCGACCGGCGCCGCTTACGACATCAATCGCATCAACGCCCGCCATTATTACGGCAAGAACACCAATGTCCTGTACGCGGACAGTCACTGCGAAACCGACGCCACCAACACCCTGCCGAACGACGATTGGTATTGTCAATGAGTCCGTGTACAACGACAGCCATGAGCGGCCTCAGTTACGAGCAGAGCGGCGTGAATTACGATCGGCTGGACGCATTCAAGCGCGCCTGCCAGCAAGCGGCGGCGAAAACCACGCCGGCGCTGAAGAGCCATGGCCTATCCGAACCGGCGGGCATTCGCGGCGAAAGCGCCTATTTGTTGGAAGCCCAGGAGGAATACCTCGCGCATGTGGAGGAGGGCCTGGGGACCAAGAACCTGATTGCCGACGCGATGGAAAAGCTTGGCCGGCCCGGTTTTTATCGCAACATCGGCATCGACACGGTGGCGACGATGGTGAACGATTTGATTACCGTCGGGGCGTTGCCGGTCTCGATCGCGATGCACGCCGCGGTCGGCGACGCCGACTGGTTCAAGGATGAGTCTAGGGCGGCTGATTTGGCGGCTGGATTCGCCGAAGGATGCGTGCAATCCGACGCCGTCTGGGGCGGCGGCGAAACGCCGACCCTTCGCGGGATCGTCAATCCCGAAACAATCGTGCTTGCCGGGTCGGCGCTGGGGCGCATTCGTCCCAAATTACGCCGCATCGTCGGCGACGTCCGCGACGGCGACGCCATCATCTTCCTCGCTTCCTCAGGCGTACAAACCAATGGGCTGACGCTCTGTCGAATGCTGGCGGATCGTTTGCCCGACGGCTACGCGACGCCCGTTCCCGGCGATGGCCGATCGTATGGCGAAGCGCTCCTTGATCCGTCGGTGATTTACGTTCGGTTGATAGCCGCCCTGCAATCGGCCGGCTTGCGTCCCCATTATGCCGTGCACGTTACCGGCCACGGTTGGCGAAAATTGATGCGACTCGCCGAGCCGTTCGTCTACCGGATTACCGACGTTCGCACGCCGTTACCGATCTTTCGTTTCATCCAGGAGCACGGTCCCGTGAGCGATCGGGAAGCATACGCCACGTTCAATATGGGCGTCGGCTTCGCGATCTACGTCGATGCGGGCATTGCGGCTCAATGCGTTGCCATCGCCCAGCGGCTGGGTCATATCGCCTGGGTCGCCGGCGCGGTGGAAAAACAAGCAGAGCGAAAGGCGGTGGAGATCGCGCCGCTGGGGATCACGTTTGAAGGGGACACGCTGCAAGTGCGATAGCGCCTCATTCAGTCGCGAGGGCGTCATCCTGCTCCAGCCGGATCGGCAGCCCCTCGTGGTTTGACGTGAGCCGGGCGACGACCTGGCTTAACCCTTCTCCATGACCAGGGGCATCGACGGTCAATTGCCAGACCCATATTCCGTTGACCTTCGCATATAAATGATAGCGATTTCCGCCGTTTGATGGCTCGCGATCGCGAACGGAAGCCGCCGCTGACGCCGGCGCCTCGGCAACGGCGGCGGGCAACGCCGTCGGGGCGGCTTCGGCAGGCGCCGCGACCGCCTCCGCGGGCGCCGGCGATTCCGCCGCCTCGGCCTTTCTCGCCGCCGCTTCCTGGGCGGCTTCGACGGCTTCGTGCAACGCTACGGTGCTTCCGGCCAATTCCGACGACCGCAACATTTCAGCCAATGTCTGGCGGCGCTTGGGCGCCGGCTTCTGCGACTGAACCGCGGCGGCGCCCACCATCCATGGGAATGCGGGCTTACGATTTGAATCTCCGGAATCATCCATGTTCTGCATCCTTGCCTGAGGAATAGTGTACGCGGCGAACAACTGGGTCCATCACACTGGCCCAGATGCTACATTGCCGACCGCACGCCATCCAGATCGTATCAACAGGAATTCCGACGGCAACAAGCACCGCGTGGCCGACAAATTCGTTGTCCGGCGTCTCGCTTGTCGAATGACGCATCCCCAACCGAGCCTCGATATCGCTCCTCCGAATTCGCGCAGATATTTTAACTCGATTGTCGCGGCTCCGGCATCCCCGGAGCGGTTCCCAACGCTTACGACACGGTGAACGCCGCGCCCAGTGTCGTTGTTGTGACTCCGCCGAGGGCGATCGATAGATATGGATAGTACGTCCCGGCCGCAGTGCCGGATGGAACCTTGAAACGCAGGCGGAACGACTTGCTCTTGCCCGGCAGGATTCTGGCCCCGGAATGGATCTGGTCGAGGATCGCGCCGGCGATCGGCGTTGAATTGTCGGAAGAGGGACTGAGCGAGATGGTCACGGCGCTAGCCGCGACATTGCCGTTATTGGCGACGGTGACGATCAGCGACCCGCTCTTGCCCGGCACGATGGAGGAGGGCGCCACGGCGCCGACGGTCGCCGCCGGCTGCACGAACGCCGCGGCGATTGTGACCGTTTGCGCCGAAGTAACGAAATTCACGTTTCCCGACGGGTCGGTGACCTCGGCCACGAGATGATATGTGCCGCTGGGAACGGAGGTCGGCAGCGCGTTGGTTTTCAACGGAGCGGCGAACCCTTTGCCGCTCTTCAGCACGGCATGCTTGAGAAGCTTATCAAGCTGAATCGGATTGGCGTCGAGGCCGGAGTCGGCCAAGTCGAGATAAAGGACCACCGCGAATTCGCCGCTGAGCGTGGAACCGGTATTGGTGATGACGATGGGAGCCTTGACGATAAATTTGCCGCCGGCCAAGCCGCTGGTCGGGACCGAAATTGATGGGAGGGTCGGCGTGGCGGAAGAAGCGGCAAGGATCGTTTGCGTCAGTGCGGCGGAGGCGCTGGGGGCGTAATTAGAATCGCCGCTGTAACTGGCGGTTATGCTGTTGGAGCCGACGGGCAGCGCGGTTGTAAAAATGGCCGTGCCGGAAACGAGTTGCGCGCTGCCGATCGCCGCGCCGTTGTCGAGGAATGTCACGGCGCCGGTCGGCGCTGATCCGGGGCCAGCGGCAGGAGCGACGGTAGCGGTGAATACCTCGGATTCGCCGGTTGCGATGGTCTGGGCGGAGGCGGTCACGCTCGTCACGCTCGCCGCCGTTGATGTCGTCGAAATGCTGCCCCCAATGGCGATCCCCAGCGGTGAAGCCAGCCCCGAAATGAAAGACGCGTTCACGGTCGCGCCCGACATCGTGTATTGCCCGATGGTCCCGGACGTAGTACTGACAACGTACAAATCGCCACCGTACACGGCGATGGAGTTTGGACCGTCCAAGCCGGTTATAAGCGAAGCGTTGACCGTAGCGCCGGATGTCGTGTACTCGCCGACCGTGTTTGATCCGTAATTGCAGACGAAAAGGTTAGTGCCGGAGATCGCCATCCCCGAGGCGCCATTCAACCCCGATAGGAAAGGCGCCTCGACTGTCGCGCCTGCAGTGGTCGTTTCGCGGATATTCGCCCCGACATTATTTTCGATGAATAGGTCGGGTCCGTCTGCCACGATGGCCCCCGGTCCGAACAATCCGGTGACTAACTGTGTATTCATGGCCGTGCCATCCAGACTATAATCACTGACCGTTCCCAGGCTATTGTCCACCACGTAAATGTCGGTGCTGGTCGCGGCCAAGGACCATGGATATACACCCGAGATAAGTGAGGGATTCACCGCTGCGCCGGAGGTCGTGTATTCGCCGACGGAGTCACTGTTCAAGTCGGCAACGTAAAGATCGTTGCCCAGAAGCGAGAGGTTGGCGGGCCGGGCCAGGCCCGACACCAAAGATGCGTTCACCGCGGCGCCGCTGGTCGTGTACTCGCCGATCGTCCCTTTGGCGCCATCAGTGATATAGATCGCCGGGGCGCCACCCACCGTGATCGTGGCCGCGGCGGAAGTGCTTGCCGCGAAAATGGAATCGCCGCTATAGCTGGCGGTGATGCTGTTGGACCCGGAAGCCAAGGTGGCCGTCGTGAGCATGGCCGTGCCGGATGCCAGTTGAGCGCTGCCGATCACGCCGCCGTCGTCGAGAAACGTCACGGCGCCGGTCGGCTGTCCCGTGGCGGATGACACGCTCGCCCTCAGCGTAACGGAGTCGCCAGACGCGATCGATGCGCTCGATGCGCCGAGGGTAGTTGTCGTGGCCGCCGCGCCCGTCTGTCCGCCGGAGGACTGAACTTCGACGGCGCCGATGTCCACCGCTCCATTGAGCGTACGCGGCAGGCCGCGTTGGTCGGTGGTCACTCCGCTGGGAATCAGCGAGACCTCTCCGGCGCCGATCACGGGGCTGCCGGCTTGCGGGACCAACGTTTGAGTTGGCCCGCCATTATCCGCCAGCGAGCCAAGATCCGGCGCCAGCGGCGCGTCGGTTGAGCCGGTCAAGTCAGACGCGAGCAATCCAGACGAGGAACCATCGACCGCTCCGAACAGGTTGTACCCCTCGTCTGTGGTGACGGCGCCTTCGATGTCGGGCCCCGAGTTGCCTGCGGTGTTCCCGGCGACGACGCTGTTGGCGATCGTGACGGTCGTGTTCCCAACCCCGTTGGGCTCGTCGGCGATCCCGCCGCCTTTGCCCTCGGCCGAGTTGCCCACGATGGTGCAATTCTCGATCGCCAGGGTCGCCGGAGTGCCTTCTCTTCGGGTGTAGATCGCGCCGCCATCGCCGTCACCGCTTGAGT
Organism: Tepidisphaeraceae bacterium; assembly: GCA_035551995.1. Classification (GTDB taxonomy): domain Bacteria; phylum Planctomycetota; class Phycisphaerae; order Tepidisphaerales; family Tepidisphaeraceae; genus RYN-428. Next base: position 72,592 of record DASZME010000067.1, on the reverse strand, counting down.
TCCCAAAAAAGGTATCGTTGATAAGCGTAACGTAGCCGTTGTTGAGAAGGGCGCCGCCGTAGTCGGCGTTGCAATCCGTAATCGTGGAATCGGTCAGGGACATTGTCCCGTAGGGGTCGACGTCGAACGCGCCGCCATAGCCGGAGGAGTTGGTGGTCACTTGCTGACCGCCGGTGAACGTCACCGCGCTTAGGCCGACGTTGGCTTCGGCCATCACGTAAACCAAAAGGCCGTCCGCGCCGACAGTGGTGTTGGCCGTCGTGATCGTCAGCCCGGCGTCGGGTCCGGTCAGCGTGATCGACGCGAAGGGGCTGCTAAACGTGAACGGATCGTTCCCGGTCGCGATCGTGATCGTCTGCGCCGCAGCGAACGCCGTCGGGTCAAAATTGATGGTGAACGACGGGGAGACGAACGGGCTGTTCGCCAGCGCGATGGCTCCGCGTAGCGTCATCGTACCGGAGGTGGCGGCCGCGTCGGATGTGGAATTCACGGTCGCGGTCGTGAGGGTCGGGGCAGCCGCCGTCGACGCCTGTTCGACAGCCCCGATGTCCACGGCGCCGCTTGTCTCACGGTCCAATCCTCTCTGGTCGTATACCAGCGCGGCCGGCACGAATAGCGTCGTCCCCGCCCCGATGACCGGGCTACCCGCGTTGGGCAAGAACGTGTCGGTTGGTCCCCCGTTGTTGGCAAGCGCGCCAAGATCGGGGCTTAGGAGGCTTGCCGCGGTTCCAGTCTTGTCGGCGACATTCCAACCACTGCTGCCGTCGGTCGCTCCGACCAGGTTGTAGCCGTACGAAGTGAACGTACCGCTTGCATCGCCGGTGTCCGTCCCGTTGTTGAGGTTATCGGCGATAATCGAATTGACGACCGTGCAGGTACCGCCGATGCACGAGAGCCCGGCGGCGCCGCTGTTGGCGGTGTTGTCGACGATCGTGCAATCCTCGACCGTCATCGTGCCGTTGCTTGCCACGCCTGCCGCGTAGCCGGTGCCACCGAGGCCGTCATTATTAGAGACGCCGCCGGTGAACGTGTCATCGGCAAGCGTCGCGGTGCCGGAGTTGTTCAGACCGCCGCCGACCGCCCCGTGGTTGCCTGACAGTGTGGCGCCGGTCAGGACCAGCGTACCTGCGTTGTTGATGCCGCCGCCGCCATAGTCGTACCCTTGCGATTGGCCATTCGTAATCGTCAGGTCTGAAATCTCGGCCGATACGTTGCTATCGATCTTGAAGATGCGGCTGTTGGCGTTACCGTCAAGCGTCAGGCCCGCCGCCGGGCCGATGATGATGGTCGGCTCGGTCGTGTTCGACAACTCCAGCTGTGTTCCGTTGAGAATGATCGATTGGGCCGTGGCGAACATCGTTGGATCAAACGTGATGGTGGTCGGTGTTGTGCCGCTGTCGGCGGTTTCCACCGCATTGCGGATGCTGACTAATCCAGAACCTGCCGGATACAACGTGTCTATCGCCGTGTTGACTACTACAGTCGTCATCAACAGCCGGCTTTCCAGCGGCTCAACCATTCCGGCGGTTGCGTTGCACAACACCGCATGGCGACGCCGGCGCTCGTTTAACTTTTGAAACATGATTAATATGGTTCCTTCCTTAAAACAGATGAATAAGAGCGATCCTTCGATGCCCGTCGCCCGGGACGTTCCCAGCGAGAGTTCGGGAGCATAGATCGCCGATGATGTCCCCGAAAGCCGTCATTTCTGAGTCAATGTTTTGGTGTCATCGCGATGAATGACAGGCGTTCGACTGTGACCCGGTGGGAGATGGCCAGCACGTGCATGGCCAGCTCCATGCGACCCCTGGTCCGAGTTCTTGCGGCAATGCGATTGAGATAGGTCCGAACCGTCGGAGGCCTGATTTGCAAACGAGATGCGATCTGCTTGTCACTGAGCCCGCGCAGCACCAATTCTGTGACCTGTCGCTGCTGAGGCGAAAATCGCAACTCGGCGAAGACCGCGTCCCAATGGCCAGGCTCCAGCGGCAGCGCCGGAAATTGATCGATGCGCATCTGCGGATCGGTGCGGTTCATGGCGGATCCCGAAATAAAAAGAGCGTCGGACCAGGAATGTTCACACGAGGCCCGCCAAGGCCCGCATGGAACGCACCCTTGCCGAGAAGCAAAAAACCGCGGCGGTTGGACATTTGTCATCACATTCCAATTGGCGTAATGCACTTGCGTCACCCGCGAAAAAATTCGCGAATTTTTCGGCGCGATTTGAGAATTGATCTTTAAGGGACGGAACGAATACCGCGAGGTCGGACTTGCCGGGGGTTGGTTACTTCGCGCCGGCCGGCCGAGTGGTCGGCGCGGTAGCGGGGTGGGTTAAAGCTGCCGGGCCGGTTAGCACGTTCCAGATGCGGACGGTGCGGTCGTCGCTGCCGGATGCGAACGTCATTTCGTCAGGCGAAAACGCCACGCAGTTCACGGCTTTGTCGTGGCCGATGTAGCGGTGCAGTTGCCTGCCGGTGTCGGCGTCAAACAGCCGAACCGTCCAATCGTCGCACGCCGCCAGCAGGCGATGGCCGTCTTTGGAAAGCGCCAGGCCGTTGACCGCGACCGGCGTGGTGAACCGTTCGATTTCCTTGCCGGTCGAAAGATTCCAGCAGTGCAGACCGCCGGCTGGGTCGTGGTCGGCGGTGAAGAAGAATTTGTCGTCGGCGGAGAAGAAGGCGGCACGTACGTTCGTGCGATGTTCGCAGCGCGCGATGATTTCGCCGGTCTTGGCGTCGCGCACGCAGGCTAGTTTCTGGGTAAAGCCCAAGATTCGCTTGCCGCGATTGTCGAACGCGAGAGAGCGCGGCAAATGCGGGCCTTCGCTCTGGCTATGCCACAGTTCCGTTCCGGTGGCAGTGCCAATGAGGACAATCGTCGATAGCCCTTGACCGTCGATGTAGGTCGCAATCTGGCTGCCGTCAGGAGAGAAGATGAACCAATTGGCCTGACTGTCGGAGGGTACCCACTTTTCCCACTGTATGTTTCGCACCTCTTTCAAAGTTGGAAAGTCCGACGTGTCGTAGATGTGAATCGAGGGGTGTCCAAAAGCGCCAGTTGCCAGCAACGACGCTTTTGTTGAGTAGTCGAGCCAGTTGAAGTTCTCCTCGACATCGTCAAGGCTTGTCCAGTTCCCCGCAAAGTCGTACCAACCGTACTGGGGTCCTCCGCAAGTGATCACGCCACGGCCGCCGGGAAGGAACGCGCGGGTGTGACCACCGCCCGGGAACTTGACGAGAGGGCGCGTATCTCCGATGCCCCAAAGAAAAAAGCCTTCGTCGTTGAACCCCAGCGAGGCCACGAATCGGCCATCGGGTGAGAAAAAGACATGCCCGCTGCCCGGATACGCCCTCATTACCCGGCGGAGCTCGGGACCGTCGATTGCATGCGGCCAAGCCGTTCCCTTTGCGCTGCGCTCGACCACTTCGATGGAATGAAACAGGGTCGGGCTGTTTTTGCTACCTACGCCCAGGTCCAGACCCAACCACTTCCGGAACCCCGGAACCCACATATCATGGTAATCGGTCTTGAAACGGACGATCTCGTCTCCGTCCAGCAACACAGCAATCGAATCGTGGCGAACCTGGATTACGGACGTGTATTTGCGGCCGGTCGTAAGACCGCCGGTATGGCAAGGGTGATCGCCTTGAGCCTCCTTACTGTAGTCACCCCAGTAGCGCCAGAAACCGCAAAACACATTGTGGTTCTGACCCCATTCCCTTCCCATGACCCACCAGACCTGAGTGGTATTGGCCGAAAGACATTGAAAGACTTCGGCGTTCCCCTCGACTCGCGTGAACTCGACCTTGAAGTCGTATTCCGCCGGTGGTTCGTAGGGGATTCTCAACATACAGTTTTCGTCGGCGTCGGAAGAAATCCCATTCGCGTTCTTCCGCCACACGCCGCCGCCCCCATCCCTTGCCGGGTCGATCAACGGCATCAGGTCGACAACGCGATGTCCCGCGCTATCCGTATGCGTCACCAGCGTCGGCGGCGGCGGGAGAAAGGGCAGCGTTGGATCGATCGCTTTGACCTCAACGAGGAGTTTACTTGACGTCGTGCCCGGCAAATGGGCGATGATTTCTTTGGCAGTCAACGGAGCATGAGGAAAGATCTGCGGCCACCGTCGAACTACAACAAACGCGGTAATAACGACCGCCGCCAATGCCGCCGCGGCGACGATCCATTGGATCGGCGACTTTTTCAGTTCCCGCCCATGCGGCCCAACCGGCGGCTTGTCGTGTTCCAGCCGCGCGAGATCGGCCAGCACATCGGCCATCGACGAATAGCGGTCGCGTAGTTCCCGGCCCATCGCCCCTTCGGCGATCTTCACCAGGCCCGGTGACGCGTGCGGGTTACGCTTGAGGATCGGCTTGGGCGGGCCGGCCAGCACTTTGTGGCGCACTTCGTAGATCGATTTTCCTTCGTACGGAACATGCCCGGTCAGCAACTCATACAGCATGGCGCCGAAACTGTAGATGTCGCAGCGCGTGTCCTCCGCTTCTCCCTTTGACACGGCCGGTGACATGTAACCCGCCGTGCCGGCGCTTTCCTTGGCGCGCACGTCAAGGTCGGGATCGTGCGTATTGAACGGCCTGACGAGGCCGAAGTCGCTTAGGAAAGCCCGGCCTTCATTGTCCATTAGAACGTTTAATGGCTTGAGATCGCGATGGATGATCCCCTTGCTGTGCGCGTACGCCAGCGCATCGGCGATCTGCCGGGACAAACGGAGCGTGAAGACGTAATCGGAGGGCTGGCCGCGCTGAATCTGGTTCGCCAGCGATCCTTTCTCCATATACGGCATCACGTAATAGGGCCCGGCCGGCGGATCCCAGACCTCCATGATCCGCAGGATGTGCGGATGATTGAGATGGTACATGTGCCGAGCTTCCGTGAGAAAGCGCTGAACGTGCTGCGGGTCGTTCACCAAGCCGGGTTTGAGACGTTTGACGGCGATTTCAAGTCCGGTGATGGGATGCGTAGCCAGAAAGACATCGCCCATTCCCCCCTCGCCAATCTGGCGGATGAGGGTAAAGCGGTCCAGGGCGATCGCCGAGCTGCAAGGCGCAGAGTCCCCGTTTTTTTTCGCGGCGATGGCTTCATCTATCTTCGACGACGAGCTGGCGCTGTCGAGAGCCAGCGACTCATGGTCGGCAAAAGCCAAGAGCTGCCGTACTTCGGCAAACAAGTCGGAGTCGCCGGCGCAGGCCTGTTGCAGGTAGGCGTTTCGCTCGGCCAGGGCCAACTCGCGAGCCTTGGTGAAAATTGCGCGTGCGCGTTCTATGTCCACGTCTGCCATTGGGGTAGGGGTGGAATGTTACTCGTATCCTCAACTTCCGGCCAATCGGCGGCCGCGAGATAAAAAATCCCCCCCTTCATCGCATGATCAATCATCGATCACGCGATTTACACTTCGTCGGCCGATGCCTTTTGCGGCTCTCGTGGAAGCATTCGCAACCGTCTTCACATGACTATTGGCGTAAAAGCATACCGATCCCCGCGACGAAATTTCCAAAATGTCGAATTGCGACCGTGGCGCACGAAAGTCGTTTGTTAGAATGTCGCAATGCAACCAATCGAGCGCCATCCGAGTGAATCGCACGAGCGAAAATCCGTCAACGAGCAGATGAAGGCCTTGCAAGCTGTGCTTCGTGAGATTGCGGCAAAGCAATTGGCGCGGGAGCGCCCAGACCACACCCTTCAACCCACCGCGCTGGTGAACGAGGCGTACTTGCGACTGTGCGAGCAGAAGAATCTTGAGGCGGCCAACCGTTCCATTTTCCTGGCGGCCGCGGCGGAAACCATTCGCCGTGTCCTTATCGATTACGCCAGAAAGCGCCAGGGCCTTAAGCGCGGAGGCGACAAGGAGCGCGTCAGCCTGAGCATCGCCGCCCCGATGCAGGATGAACCACCCGTCGATTTGCTCGATCTCAACGACGCAATGGAAAAGCTGAAGCGCAAGAGCGACCGGATGTATAGAGTGGTAGTGCATCGATATTTTGCCGGCCTCACGATGGGCGAGATCGCCGAGACGCTTGGCGTGGGACTTCGCACGGTGGAGGATGACTGGGCGTTCGCCAAAGCGTGGTTGCGGCGCGAACTGGAACGATAGGCGACAACGCGTTTCGGTGATTTGGTCTTCACTACATCCACTTTGGCGCGCTGCAACCGCGCTGGTGAAATGAAACCGTGGATCTGCGGCCGGAGAACAATATCAGGGCGCGAACTGCGGAAGTTGGGTTACACGATTCGCATCGTCATTCCTTGGCACAAGATTATCGTCTGAACAAAGGCAGGCGTGATGCGTTGGACGCAAGAGCACCAGATATGTTTCCGGCCTCGGCCATTTCTCGTGCGATCACTCAACGAGGACGTGGGCTATTCGTGGATTGGAGTTCCACCCGGCTCATTTTTTCATAATGATGTCGCCGACGACGCGTTTTCCGTTCGTCTGGGACATTGCATAGAAATGATGGTGCGTGCCGACGAACCGAACCCGCAAGCGGTCATCGCTTGCGGGTTCGATTCATTTTGTACAGAGCGGAAACAAGCGCTAGACCGTTTCGGGAGGCTTGCTGCTTAAGATAAAGTTGGAGATTCCCAATGTGACCGCAAGCGCCAAGGCAAACAGAATGAAGACGCCGGCGCCACTCCAAGGCGAGGCCGCCGCGGCGGCGACTGGCGGCGCGGCGACTGTTGCGCTGGCCGCCATCGGCGTACCCGCCGCCATCGGGGGCTTGAAGAAGACAGGACCGGAACACGATACCGCAATCCACGACAACGCAACCGCCATCATCGTGGCGAAACCTGAAGCTCTTGACATATTCTTTCCTTTACACTGGCGGTTGGTGGGCCGGATCATCCATATTTGCTTAAAAAATTCAACATAAAAATTCGAGCAGACGCCACGCGCCTCAGCTATGGGGCTATCAATGCAGCCACCCATACGTCACAATCCATAAAAAGCCTGTCAGTGTTATAACCGGCGACGAACGCCGGAATACCTCCGCCAAGCGTGTCGCCAAATGAAAGGGTTCCAAGGAGCCTGATATGGAAAATATAACAACGAAACCGGATCCCGAGCCGATCTCCGGCGTTGTCGGAAACCCGCTTTCGCCCGAAACGCTCGCTCGGACAAATGCCTATTGGCGTGCGGCAAACTACCTGGCCGTCGGACAAATTTATTTGTATGACAATCCGCTGCTTCGCGAGCCGCTCAAGCCGGCCCACGTCAAGCCGATGCTGCTCGGGCATTGGGGAACCACGCCCGGCCAGAACTTTATCTATGTGCATTTGAACCGCGTCATCAAGAAGTATGACCTGGACATGATCTACGTTTGCGGCCCTGGCCATGGCGGGCCGGCAGTCGTGGGCAATACGTATCTCGAAGGAACCTACAGCGAAGTCTATCCGAACATTTCCCAGGACGAAGCGGGACTCAAACGGCTCTTCACGCAGTTTTCCTTTCCCGGCGGGATTCCAAGCCACGCGTCGCCGGAATGTCCCGGCTCGATTCACGAAGGGGGCGAGCTGGGATATTCCCTCAGCCACTCGTTCGGCGCCGTCTTCGATAATCCTGGTTTGGTCGTGGCCTGTGTCGTGGGCGACGGCGAAGCGGAAACCGGTCCGCTGGCCACCGCCTGGCATTCCAACAAATTTCTCGATCCGATCACCGACGGGGCGGTGCTGCCGATCCTGCATCTCAACGGGTACAAGATTTCCAACCCCACACTCCTCGCCCGCATCACCCACGAGGAACTGGATCAGCTTTTACGCGGCTACGGATGGACGCCTTACTTTGTCGAAGGGCATGACCCGGCCCCGATGCACCAGGCCATGGCCGCGACGCTTGACCGGGCTGTCGAGCAGATCCGGCAGATCCAAAAGAACGCCCGCGAACATGGCGATACGACGCGTCCACGTTGGCCGATGATCGTGTTGAAATCACCGAAGGGTTGGACGGGGCCCAAGATGGTCGACGGCTTGCCCAACGAAGGGACGTTTCGGGCGCACCAGGTTCCGCTGCTGGATCCGCCGCACATTCCCGAACACCTTCGGCAACTCGAAGAGTGGATGAGAAGCTATAAGCCCGAGGAACTATTCGACGAAAAGGGAAGCCTGAAAGCGGAACTGGCCGATCTGGCGCCAAAAGGCCTGCGGCGGATGGGGGCAAATCCGAACGCCAACGGCGGATTGCTGCTGCACGATCTGCGGATGCCGGATTTTCGGGAATACGGCGTGGCGGTTTCGGCGCCGGGCGTGGCGGGAGTGGGGGATACATTTGTACTGGGGCGATTTTTACGCGACGTCGCCAAGCTCAATCAGGAGCGGCGGAACTTCAGGATTTTCGGCCCCGACGAGACGCTGTCGAATCGGCTCGACGCGGTTTTTGAGGTGACCAATCGGCAGTGGGACGCGCAGGCCATTCCCGGCGACGCGCTGCTGGCGCCGCAGGGACGGGTCATGGAAATGCTAAGCGAGCATCAGTGCGAAGGATGGCTCGAAGGGTATCTGCTGACCGGGCGCCACGGCTTGTTCAACAGCTACGAAGCGTTTATTCACATCGTCGATTCGATGTTCAATCAGCACGCCAAATGGCTGAAAATCACGCGGGATATTCCCTGGCGGCGGCGAATCGCGTCGCTGAATTACCTCCTCTCGTCCCACGTCTGGCGCCAGGACCACAACGGGTTTACCCATCAGGACCCCGGCTTTCTCGATCACGTCGTCAACAAAAAAGCGGAGATCGTGCGGGTTTATCTTCCGCCGGACGCAAACTGTTTGTTATCCGTCATGGATCACTGTCTTCGCAGCCGTCACTATGTAAACGTGGTCGTCGCCGGCAAACATCCGGCGCCCTATTGGCTCAGCATGGAGGCGGCGGCGGTTCATTGTGCCCAAGGGATCGGCATTTGGGATTGGGCGAGCAATGATCGCGATATCGAGCCGGACGTTGTGATGGCATGTGCCGGCGATGTGCCGACGCTGGAAACGCTGGCTGCGGTTTCCATCCTGCGCGAGCATTTGCCGGAGGTCAAAATCAGGGTCGTCAATGTCGTCGATCTGATGAAACTGGAGCCAGACACCGAGCATCCGCATGGGTTGAGCGATACGGATTTCGATTCATTGTTCACGAAAAGCAAGCCAGTGATTTTCGCCTTCCACGGCTATCCGTGGCTGATTCACAGGCTGACATACCGTCGAACGAATCATCACAATCTACACGTTCGGGGTTACAAGGAAGAGGGAACGATCACCACGCCGTTCGACATGACGGTCATGAACGATCTCGATCGTTTTCACCTCGTGCAAGACGTGATCGATCGGCTGCCGAGCCTAGGTGACAAGGGATCGTATCTAAAACAGATGGTGCAGAACAAATTGATCCAGCATAAACAGTACATTCGCGCGCACGGCCTGGATATGCCGGAAGTGCGAAACTGGATTTGGAAAACATGACGCCTGAGATTGGCGGACGCGCTTTGAGAAAACCAGTTCAAAAAGCGCGGTCCGCCAGTTATCTGATCCAATGAGCCGCTGACGGATTTTATCTCTTGTCCGCCTGCGACTTGGCGCTTTCCTTGCCGATCGCTTCCTGAACTTTTCCTACTGCCTGTTGCGCTTTGCCCTTGATTTGTTGACCAAGGTCGCCCTTGACGGCGCCGGCGACGTCGTTCACCTTACCCTTGACCTGCTTCACCTGACCGGCAGCAATATCTTCTTGTCCCATGATCGAACTCCTTTGTTAAGACCGGTCTATATGTGGCAAACGCCGTGCCTGATGCATTAGTTGACTCCGTTCGCTCGCCGCTAATCGAGGTGCGGAAGAATAGATGAAATTAACCGACCGGACGCCACGCGTTAAGGACAAATTGACGCGACGGGCTTGTCGGAGCATTTGCAAAGAGCGTTATCAGGTCATTTCGATGGGGCAGAAGGCGCCCTGTTTTGGGGTTTGAGAATTCCTTGGCTTGTCATCCATTCTTCGCACCGCTCTGGCCACTTGCATACGGGACGGGTGGTTGGGCGAAGTCCAAAGCCGTGGCCGCCGACGGTGTAGATGTGCAGTTCAGACGAAACGCCGGCGCGTTTCAAGGCGAGGTACATGACGGCACTGTTCGCCGACGATACGCCGTCGTTATCGGCATGCACGAAAAAGATCGGAGGCGTCTGCGGCGTCACGCGGATGTCGGGATTCAACTCCTCGGTCTTGGCGGCCACCAAATACGCGGGATAGCACAACACGCCGAAATCCGGTCGGCAACTCACCTGGTCAACTTCATCGATGGCGTCGTAGCTGCGGCGATCGAAGTTCGTGCAGGCCAGCGCCGCCAGATTTCCACCCGCCGAGAAACCGAGAATGCCGATCCGCCTGGGGTCGATGCCAAGTTCTTTTGATTTCGAACGCACAAGACTGATGGCGCGCTGCGCATCCATCAGCGGCATGAATCCATGCACGTCGGCGGTCTTATGGGTGGGACACCGGTATCGCAGAACGATTCCGGTTACGCCGATGTCGTTTAACCAGGCGGCCACTTCCGTCCCCTCCAGGTCCCACGCCAAAATCGAATATCCACCGCCGGGGCAGATGATGACCGAGGCGCCGGTATCCTTGTCCTTTGGCGGATGGTAGATGGTGAGCGTCGGTTTGAAAACATTGTGGAGAATCTGAACGTTGGCCTTGTTGGTTTCGATTTTTTCCGGCTCGAACTTGCGCGTTTCGCCGAGGGGCGCAGCGGGCCAGACGTTCATCGTCGCCGGCTCCGCGCACCAGGCCGGCACGGAAAGCATCAACACCAACGCGCCTGCCATCATCGATTTTTTCATGAATGTTCCGCCTTGTCCGAAATCCTATTGCGCCGTTCCAATACTCATCGTGTTTTACCGGCGAGACGAGTGGAGGTTGTCGGCAGGCCAAACGGCGCGCGGAGCGACGACCCCAGGAAATCCCGGCGAACGTCGCCTAAACAATAATCGAAGGGAAATTCGCGTTTCGTGCGCTGACACGCGTAACGCGCCCAAATAAATTGCTCCAACCGTTCGAACGTTAGTTTTGTGGAGCAAACGATGAAAGCGAAAAAAGGCGTCAATCGTCCCGCGGTGGAAGACGTGAAATCGTTGGACTTGCAGAAGGACTCGGTCGAGGCGGCCGAAAGCCTCACGACCAATCAGGGACTGAAGATCAGCGACGATCAGAATTCCCTCAAGGCCGGTTTACGCGGCCCCACCTTGCTCGAGGACTTTCACTTCCGCGAAAAAATTACTCACTTCGACCATGAGCGCATTCCCGAGCGCGTCGTTCACGCGCGTGGCGCCGCCGCTCATGGGTATTTTCAGGTTTACGAGCCGCTCACTGAAATCAGCAAAGCCGCCGTGTTTCAGGATCCTTCGCAGCGGACACCGGTGTTTGTGCGGTTTTCGACCGTCGCCGGGTCGCGCGGGTCGGCGGATACCCCGCGCGACGTTCGAGGTTTTGCCGTCAAGTTCTACACGTCCGAAGGCGTGTGGGATATGGTCGGGAATAACATGCCTGTCTTCTTCATTCAGGACGCGATCAAGTTTCCCGACTTCATTCACTCGGTGAAGCCTGAGCCGCACAACGAAATTCCGCAAGCCGCGTCGGCTCACGATACCTTCTGGGATTTCATCTCGCTGACGCCGGAAAGCATGCACATGATGATGTGGGTGATGTCCGATCGCGCGTTCCCGCGGAGCTTCGCGATGATGGAGGGATTTGCGATCCATACGTTCCGGCTGATCAACGCCAAGGGCAAATCGCGTTTCGTCAAGTTCCATTGGAAACCGGTAAAGGGAATTCATTCGCTGGTGTGGGACGAGGCGCAGAAGATCGCCGGGAAGGACGCTGATTTCAATCGCCGCGACATGTGGGAAGCCATCGAACGCGGCGATTTTCCTGAATGGGAGCTGGGCCTGCAGATCGTCGAGGAAAAGGACGAGCACAAATTCGACTTTGATCTACTCGATCCGACGAAGATCATTCCCGAGGAACTGGTTCCGGTTCGCAAGGTCGGGAAGATGGTGCTCAATCGCAATCCGGACAATTACTTCGCCGAAACCGAACAAGTGGCGTTTCATCCCGGCCATGTGGTTCCCGGAATCGACTTCAGCAACGATCCATTACTGCAAGGCCGGCTTTTCTCGTACATCGATACGCAGATCAAGCGGGTCGGGCCCAATTTCGCGCAGTTGCCGATCAACCGCCCGACATGTCCGTTCTCGAACAATCAGCGGGACGGAGAAAGCCAGCAGCTTATTCATAAGGGCCGCGTGGCTTATTTCCCCAACTCCCTCGCCAGCGGATGCCCTGCGCAGTCTCCCGAAGCGATGGCGGCGTTCAGCAGCCACGCCGAAAAAATGGACGGCGCCAAGGTGCGCCAGCGCAGCCCAAGTTTCTCCGACCATTTCAGCCAGGCGACGCTTTTCTGGAATTCCATGGCCGATTGGGAAAAAGCCCACATCGCCGCCGCGTTCAGCTTCGAGTTGAACATGGTCGAGACGGCCGCGGTGCGGGAACGGGTGCTCAATGAGCTACTGGCCAACGTCGCCGACGAACTGGCCGAGAAGGTGGGCGAACGCATCGGATTGAAGCCCCAGCGCCGCAACCCGACCGGCATCACGCCCGAGGCGAGCGCGCCGCCGCCCAAACGGCCGAAAGGACCCGCGGCGACCTCTCCCGCCCTGAGCATGGCCCGACCGCCCGGCGGAATCAAAGGACGCAAGATCGCCATCCTCGCCGCCGACGGCGTGGACGCCAAACAAGTCGAGCAAATGAAGGCCGCATTGGCCGCCGAGGGAGCGCTGTCGGAGGTGATCGCGCGATTCGCCGGCATGATCACGACGCAAGGCGGCAAGTCTCTCCCCGTGGACCGGGCGGCGCCGAACGCCCCCTCGGTGGTGTACGATGCGGTGTTTGTCCCCGGCGGAGAGGCCAGCGCCCGTGCGTTGACCGCGTCTCCGCTGGCGGTGGAATTCGTCAAGGAGCAGTACATGCACCACAAGCCGGTCGCGGGCCTTGCGGAGGGCGTTCAATTGCTCGAGGTCGCCGGCATCGAGGTGTCGCCCGAGGCGGGCAAGGTATCGTCGAACCTCGGCGTCGTCAGCGCCGCAGGCAAGGACGCCAACGCTCTGGCCAAAGCCTTTATCCAGGCGATCGCCATGCACCGCCATTTTGATCGCAAGCTCGATAACGGCTGAACAACCGAGCGATCGTTGCGACCGTTTCAAGGTCGATGCAAAGTATCGATCGACTTCCGGGGTATCGCTGCGCCGCCGGCTAATGGACATCCCTTCGGCATTAAAAAGATGGTCCGGGTCTGGCCATCTTTTGTAGTGCAAGGCGCGGATTCCATGGGAGAAGCGTCGCTCAGGCGCATAACGCCACGGTTGCCGCAAAGAAGGTCACACCTGGTGACTTCCATTCAATTGCGCCTTCAATCCAGCCCGATTCGCGGCTATTATCCCCTCATGCGATCAGTCTACTTCATCGCGGTCTTTTGGATGGCGCTTGCATCATTCGGATTCGCGGGAATATCGTCGGTCCGGGCCGATGATTCCGCCGGGCCGGTCAAGCCGAAGGCGGCGGTGTTTCCGCTCGGCGGAAATGCGGCGGCGTCGCTGAAAGATCACGTTCAGTTTGCCTTCCGCGCGAAGCTTGATCGGCAGGGGACGTATGAGCCGATCGATGGACCGACGATGGCCGATCTGGTCGGCGACAAGCTCATCACGCTGGCCACCACGCCCGACGCGCTCAAGGCGTTCGTCGACGAGCAAAAGCCGGTTGTTTATATCTGGGGTGAGTTGGACGAGCAGGGGAGCAAGTGGACGTTGAAGGTGAATGTGCTGGATTATCGCGAGAAAAACGCCAAGCCGCATCAGATCGTGAAGGTGGTGAACGAGGAAACGGAGATGCGGTTCGCGATCGAGGGCGTTCTGGAGACGATCAAGGGAATAGACGCCTTCGAGCATCCGCTGGAGACGTCGGTTTGGGACGACGCGGAGTCGAAAAAGCTGTGGGAGAAGAACCCCAATCTCGTGCCCAATCCGCGGTTTGTCGAGCCGAACATGTGGACCGTTCTTTACATGGCGGAAAAATATCCGGCCCCCTTCGCAAGCAAATTGCCGGCGGTCGATAAAGTTTGCATCTTGAAGGTCCCCTACGAGGCGGGAAAAGAACCGCACAATGTGCTGGCGATGAATTTGTCAAAAGACTGTGCCGAGAACAACGGTATGGCGTGTCTGTCGGAGTTCATCAAGATCGAGCCGGGGACGCGCTATCGATTGCAATTTAAGTACAAGAGCGAAGGTCCGTCGCTGCACGTTTTCGTCAAGGGATACACGCTGGCCAAGAGCGCCGTCGGCAATGGGCTGGAAAAGCGAGAGTGCTACAAGCGGCAAGTCCCTCCCAGCGGCGCCACCGGCGGGAAATGGGTGACGATTATCGACGACATGAATCCGCAAAACCCAACGTATCCGGTGCAATATTTTCGCGTCGATCTTTACGCTTATCTCACCCCCGGCGTCGTTGAATTCGACGATATCCAACTGAAAGCGGTTGGAGGATTGATGCATACGCAAAAAGACGACTCGATCAAACCCGCGAAAAAGGATTGAACCGCCAGGCCGCCCGCGATGATTTTTCACTTCCTTTCCTGCAATGGCCGATAAACTGGTACGCTGGAATCCGGACGCTCCGGGCGCAGATGGCAATGATAAGACATTCGACGGGCATTCTCCTGGCCGCCGGCGTGCTCTTGGCGGCTGGGTGCGCCCATGCGCCGCGGTCGGTGGCCGATCCGGATCCCGCGGCTAAAATTCCGGCGATCGAGACGGCCGTTCGTCGCGATGACCAAACCGTCGTGCCGCAGATGGTCAAGGATTTGGACAGCGATGATCCGGCCGTGCGGCTCTATACCGTCGAAGGCCTGCGTAAACTGACCGGCCGGGATTTCGGCTATCGATATTTCGACGACGCGGACCATCGAAAACCGGCCGTGGAGCGGTGGAAGCGATGGCTTGCGAGCCGGACGTAGCGACGGTGCATAGGATCGAGCCACCATGCATCTGCTTCATCTCGACATCACCAGCGACCCGGCCTGCCTTAAACCCGTCCGCCATGCGGTCGAGGCCTTTTGCCAAAGCTGTGGTTTTGACGACAAATCGACGGGTGAGATTGGCCTGGTGGTGAATGAAGCGATCGCAAACGTCACCCGTCATGCCTATGGCGGAGCGACGGATCGGCCGGTGCAATTGCGAGCGCGCTACGACGATAACGTCATCGAAATCTCGCTACGGGATTGGGGAAGCGGCCACGATCCATCGCGATGCCCGCCGAAAAAAGATCCGATGGTCCCCGGCGGCCTGGGGATGGTCTGTCTGCGTCAGCTCATGGACGAGATGCGATTCGTCCCGCAGCCGGACGGGATGCTGTTGACGATGAAACGCAAGGCAAGTCTGACATAGGGAATGATATGGACCTGAAAACCGCCGGCGATCTGGTCTCTTCGGCACGGACGGAAGGCGACGCGCTGGTCATCGCCGTTCGCGGCGAGATCGACCTGCATAACAGTTCCGACCTGCGCACCGAAATCATGGATCTGATCGGCAAGCAATCGCCCAAACGCCTGATTCTCAATCTCGAGCAGGTTCCTTACATGGACAGCAGCGCGTGCGCGGTGCTGGTCGAAACCCTCCGCCGGATGCGAACGCTTGGCGGAAAAGTGTATCTGGTGGCGTTGCAACCGCGGGTGAAAGGGTTGATCGAGATCGCCCGGCTGGGTTCGATATTTACGATCGCCGCCGATGAAAAAGAAGCGTTGGGATAGATTTGCGATTTGAAATTTGAGATTCGAGAGTTGAGATTCCAGAGTTAAGATTCGAGACTGGAAATTAGAAATTGATGCCCCTCCCGCTCCGTCCCATTCTCGTCATCGGCAGCCGGGCCGTCGCGTTTCTGGAGTTTATCGGCGGGGTTGGCTATCTCATGGTCGATGCCGCGGCCGCCATTCCCGGCGGCCTGGTCGACAAACAAGGCCGCCGCCTCGGATGGCAAAATCTGTGGGCGCAAATGGTCCGCGTCGGCGTTCGCAGCGTTCCGATCGTCATGCTGGTTCTTTTCTGCATCGGCGGAATTCTCGCCTTGCAGATGTCGCCGATCCTCAAGCAATATGGCGCGGTCAACCAGGTGGCGCGGATCATCTCAATCGCCGTCTTTCGGGAACTCGGGCCGCTGGTCAGCGCGATCGTGCTGACCGGTTTCGCCGGCGCCAGCATCGCGGCCGAACTCGGAACGATGGTCGTTTCCGAGGAAATCGAAGCCCTCACGGCACATGCCATCA
Source organism: Tepidisphaeraceae bacterium (assembly GCA_035551995.1). Taxonomy (GTDB): domain Bacteria; phylum Planctomycetota; class Phycisphaerae; order Tepidisphaerales; family Tepidisphaeraceae; genus RYN-428. The sequence continues at coordinate 56,237 of DASZME010000067.1, read as the reverse complement.
GCCCAATCCGATTCCTGGTTCTCCCCCGCGTGGTCGCCACCACCGTCATGATGGTGTGCGTGGCCATCGTCGGCGACCTAATGGGCGTCGCGGGCGGCCTAGCCGTCTCGAGCAGCTTGCTCGGCGTCAACGCCCACCAATATTTCAATCTGACCTTCGAGGCGCCGAAAGTTCGCGACTTCGTCACCGGGTTGATCAAGTCCGGCGTCTTCGGCGCCATCATCAGCGCGCTGGCCTGTTTTCTGGGCCTGGGCGTGACGGGCGGCGCTCAAGGCGTCGGCGTCGCCACCACGCGAACCGTCGTGCTCACCATCGTCGTCCTCATTCTGATCGACTTGATGTTCACGGCGGCCTTCTTTTACCTGGGATGGTGATCGTGCTCGCTTCCGCCATCGAGGTTCAAGGCGTCACCAAGGCTTTCGCCGGCCGGATCGTGCTGGACGCCATTCGCCTTCATGTTTTTGAAGGAGAAACGCTCGTCATCCTCGGCGGGTCAGGCTCCGGAAAATCCACCCTGCTTCGCCTGATGATCGGCAACGAAACAATCGACTCCGGGGATATCTTCGTCGCCCACGCCGGCAAAAACCTCGCGAAGATGTCCTCGCCCGACCTCACCGAATACCGAAAATCGCTGGGCGTATTGTTCCAGAGCGGCGCCTTGTTTAACTCGATGTCGGTCGCCGACAATGTCGCGCTGCCGCTTCGCGAACACACCAGCCTTCCGGAAGACACCATCGACATCATCGTCAAGATAAAGCTCGAACAAGTCGGCCTCCGCGAACACGCCCAAAAAATGCCCGCCCAGCTTTCCGGCGGAATGAAGAAGCGCGCCGGCCTTGCCCGCGCCATCGCCCTCGATCCAAAAATCCTCTTCTATGACGAGCCTTCGGCCGGGCTTGATCCCGTCACCAGCGCCGAGATCGATCAGCTGATTATCGACCTCAATCATAAGATGGGAGTCACCAGCGTCGTGGTCACTCACGAAATGGAAAGCGCGTTTCGAATCGCCGATCGGATGGTTCTTTTGGACCGCGGAAAATTCATCGTGTCCGGCACGCCCGCCGAGATGCGCGACAGTACCGATCCGCTCGTCCGCCAGTTCGTTCACGGCCTGACCGAAGGACCCCTCACCGACCGCAGAAAAGCCAGCGGATATGAAGATGATTTGCTTGGAGACACGAAGCTATGAATGACGGCGACGGCTATGATCGACATGAACTTTTTGAAGGAGTGCATCCATGACCCGCGACCGCAATGCGCTTAAGGCGGGGCTTTTTATCGTCGTTGGTTTTGTTGCCGCGGTGGCGACCGTCCTGCTGATTCGCGGCGAAGGCGCCGGCCCGACGCGATCGCTCGACGTCTCGTTCAAGATGAGCGACGACCTTGGCGGCCTCACCGCCGGCGACGATGTCCGCGCCGGCGGCGTTAAGATCGGCGTTGTTCAGGGTATCCGCCTCAAGGACCTCGACACCGCCTTGCCGACGGTTGTGGTCACGTTCTCAATCCCCACCTCTTACGCCTTGCGCGAAGGCGCCCGCATCGGCGTGCAAAGCGCTCTCACCGGTTCTCCGAACCTCAACATCACCACCTTCGGCGCCGGCGTTCCACTCCCCGACGGAACCACGCTCACCGGAACCGCGGATACGAAAAACGCGCTGCTGGCGAGGCTTGGAGAGGCGGCGCCGCACATCGTCTCGCTGGCGAAAAAACTGGATACGCAGACGCTCCCAAAGATCGACGAAGCGGTCGCCTCCTTCAAGGACACCGCTAATTCCGCCAACACGCTCGTCCGTCACGTCGATGCCAAGATCGACCCAGCCATCGCCAGATATGAAGGCGTCGCCCAGCACGCCGGCGAAGTCATCACGCAGGTTCACGACGTTCTGGGCGATTCCAGGACCGACATCCGCGGCGCCCTCAAGAACCTCAATCTTGCTCTTCAATCCGTCAACGATAAACTGCCGGTGGTTCTGGAAGACCTTCAGAAAGCCGTCGCCAACGCCCGCGATCTCACTGCCAGCGGCCGATCCGTTCTGACCGATAACCACGATAAGCTCGACGGCATCATCAAGTCTCTCAAAACCACCAGCGACAATCTAAAAGCGATGAGCGTCGAAGTGCGCCATAGTCCATGGCGGCTGCTCTACAAGCCGTCGCCCGACGAAATGGGCAACCTCAATCTTTACGATTCCGCCCGCCAGTTTTCCGAAGGCGCCGGGAGTTTAAGCGACGCCGCCCTGGCGCTGCGCGACGCCATGCACGATCCCAATGCCGACAAAGCTTTGATCCAGAAACTGCTTGAGCATCTCGACGAAAGTTTTAAGAAGTTTCACGTCGCCGAAGACAAACTTTGGACGGCGGTTAAGGAGTGATTGCGCCCGGCACAATCGATTCGCGGAGAGGGATGAAGAATTCTGGATATGGCGTGCAGATTTGACGGCGCCACCCGACTAAGAAATGCGGCAAACCCAGTTCGATGAATGCGGACGTATTTCGGAAGCATTCCTAAGAACTAAGCGAGAGCATTTTTCAGAATACTGGCGCGTCCAACGTACGTGGGAACCGGTTTCGTCACCCGACGCCGGTTCTGAGGTACTCCGAAGAGCCGGATCGACGCGTCGCGGAATCCGGCTCTTCGGAGTACCTCAGAACCGGCGTCACCACCAAACGCTCAGTCACGCGATCGTTAAGAAAACGTCGCACGCGCTACCAAATCGAAAAACGCTTTAAGCGAGGATCGCCTCGCTGATGCGACGCACTTCCTCGGTCAAGTCCGGCCCAAGCAGGATGTCTTTGACGAAAGGGATCGGAACCACTCCATCATGCGAACGCGCCGCCAACGCCGATCGCGACTCGGCCACTTCCGCGAATGTCGCGCCCACGCCATAGACGTTCGCCGCCAATCTCGCGCAATTGCGGACGGTACACAAAAACAGCACCGGCGTGTCGTGATGGCGCGGCAGCTTGATGATAAACCTGCTCCCGTCGCGCATCGGCTTGTGAACGATCAACCCAATCCCGCCGGCGCTAATATCGCGCGTCCAAACGGAAATTGGATCGGAGCAGATCTGATTTTCATAAGGAATAATCTTCACCTTGAACCGGAATGGCAGCCGCTGGTGTTGGCGGCGCTCGCCAACATCCGGCTTGATGCTGGCCATCGTCGAATGCAGCGTCTCGGCAAATAATTCCATATGGATCAGCCCGTTTTCTCTACCCACATCTATCGAACGCTTGACCCCTGGACTTGATCATCCTTCCCCCGCAACCCGCGATGCGTCGCAAAACAGCGGTATCTTGTTCGCGATTTGCGGCTTCTTACACGTCATTTTTTAGGCTGCTATGGACGTTTCTGTGTTTAGCGGACCCGCTTGCGGGGCGTTGTTCCGCGACCGCGATAAACGCTCCGATTCCCCATTCAACCGGCGTCTTCATCGGGTATAATCGGCGTATGTCCTATCGATTGATCGAAAAACAGGTGATCTACGATGGCGTTAAGTGTCGCCTGGAACTGCACCATCTTGAAAACGAAGAATCGGGCAAACATCATCGCCGGGAGGTCGTGGTCCATCCCGGCGCCGTTTTGATCCTTGGGTTTATCGACGACGATACCATCGCGCTTATTCGTAATCGACGGTACGCGGTAGGGCAGACGCTGATCGAACTGCCCGCCGGCACTTTGGAGAAGGGCGAAGACCCGATAAACTGCGCGGGCCGGGAGCTGCTCGAAGAAACCGGCTATCTGGCCGGCCGAATCAAGCCGCTGATGACCTTTTTTACGTCGCCGGGAATTCTCAGCGAGCGGATGTACGTTTTCGCGGCCTATGATTTACAGAAACAGGAAACGGCTTTGGAGGAAGGCGAGGACATTGAAGTCCTCCCGATCGATTGGACCACCGCGATCGCCATGACCGGCGACGGACAGATTCAGGACGGCAAGACAATCGCCACGCTCTTGTGGTACGACCGCTTCCGAAAAAACAACCCGTAATGCCGGACTCACGGCCAGCGGGAGAGGCAGGTAAATCCCTATGGGATGGGAAGATCGACCCTATTATCGCGATCCGGGCGGCCAAGGCGGCGGAATTTTTAGAGTCCTCCTATTCGGTTCGGTCCCGCTGTTCACCCTGTTCAACATCCGTGTTCGCGCTCATGCCTCGCTGACCATTTTCGTCGCGTTCACCATGATCGTCAGCACCGCCGAGTTCGGGTTGAGCGGCTGTCAGGCGGGCATGGAATCGATGACCATCCTGTTTCTGATCGTACTGTTGCACGAATTGGGGCATTGCTTCGCGTGTAGATGGGTCGGCGGCGACGCCGACGACGTGATAATGACCCCACTGGGCGGTCTGGCGATGGTCTCCGCGCCGCACCGGCCGGGCGCGACGTTCATCGCCGTCGCCGGGGGGCCGGCGGTGAATGTCCTCATCTGTGCGATCGCGGCGCTAGCGATGCTCGCGCTGGGCGGCGGCGTTCCGTGGAACCCGCTCAGTCCTGCGATGCATCACGGCGTGCCGCACGGGTGGCTCAATGTCTACGGCTACCTTTTCTGGATCTATTCCATCAGCCTTGGGCTGCTGCTTTTCAACCTCCTGCCGATCTTTCCGCTCGACGGCGGTCAACTGCTTCAGTCCATCCTCTGGTTCAAGCTCGGATATTACCGCGCGATGAAGATCGCCTGCGTGGTCGGCGTCGTCGGCGGCGGAATCCTGGGGCTGCTTGGGGTCATGGGACGCAGCCTGCTGCTGATATTCATCGCCATCAGCGGCATCCTCACGTGCCTCGCGATGCTCCGGCAACTCCGTGAAATGGGTCCGGAAATCGAATACGGAGAAGAACTCCCCGATTTCAGCGCCAGCCTTAAGCCCGACCCTCCGCGCAAGCGCCGCCGACCCAATCGTTGGGTCATCCGGCGGCTAAGACGGCAAGCCGAGCGCGACAACGCCGAGCAGCAACGGTTGGATTCGATCCTGGCCAAGGTATCGGCCCACGGCATCAACAGCCTGACCTGGTCCGAGCGCCGGGCGCTGCGACGCGCCACCGAAAGACAGCGCCAGACCGAGTTGGAATTCTCCCGCCGAGATTGACGGTAATCACCCACGCCGAAAGATACCTTTGGAGCCCGGCGGTGCTTGCATGGCGAAATTTCGCCGCGCAATCGACGACAAGCGCTCAAGGCCGGCCCTTCCACGTCGGCTCGTCGCAAAGACCGAAGGCCGGTTCCATCGAACGGGCGGAAATTGACAAATCCCACTCCTTCTCATAAGCACATGGCGGATTAGCGCGTTTTTCAGGTTGCTGTAGCGTCTTCGTTTAGCGACCCCGCTTGCGGGGCGTGTTTCGCGACCGAAGCTCGCGCCCTCAACATGCGAAATGCTCCAGCGTTCAGTCAATTTTGTTCGAGTCGAGAAGGAGCGAGCCATGGCAGGTAAAGTGCGGGTTGCGATCGTGGGATTGGGTTTCGGCGCCGAATTCATTCCGATTTATCAAAACCATCCCGACGCGGAGATGTATGCCGTCTGCCGGCGAAACACGTCGGAACTCAACAAGGCCGGCGACAAGTTCGGCATCGCTCGGCGCTACACGGATTATGCCGATCTTCTCAACGATCCGAATGTCGATGCGGTGCATATCAACTCGCCCATTCCGGACCATGCCGCGCAGACGATCGCCGCCCTCAAGGCCGGTAAGCATGTGGCCTGCACGGTGCCGATGGCGACCAGCATCGACGAATGCCGGCAGATCGTCGAACTCCAGCGCAAGGTCGGCAAGGTCTACATGATGATGGAGACCGTCGTCTACGCTCGCGAATATTTGTTCGTCAAAGAGATGTACGACAAGGGCGAACTCGGCCGAATCCAGTTCCTTCGCGGCTCGCACCAGCAGGACATGGAAGGTTGGCCGAGTTACTGGCCCGGCTTGCCGCCGATGTGGTACGCGACGCATTGCGTCAGCCCGTGCCTCGGCATCCTGAGCAAGGACGGAAAGCCCGCCCACGCCGAGCATGTGGTATGTCATGGGTCGGGGCGGATTCGCGAAGACCTGATCAAGCATTACGACAGTTCGTTTGCCGTCGAGAGCGCGACGTTCAAGGTGAAGGGCACCGACGTCGCCGCCGAGGTAACTCGCAGCCTGTTCGATACCGCCCGTCAATACCGCGAGAGCTTCGACGTCTATGGCAGCAAGCGCAGCTTTGAATGGCAGCAAGTGGAAAATGAAGAACCGGTCATCCACGAAATCGGCAAGCCCGAACCCGAAATCCCGCATCGCGTGAAGGTGCCGGACTATGCAAGCCGATTGCCCGAAGCGATTCGACGATTCACGCAACCGGCGGCGATCCAGGACGCCGACCATCTCAGCTTTCTCCAGGGCGGCGGCCATGGCGGGTCGCACCCGCATCTGGTTCACGCGTTCCTGCAAGCGGTCGTCGGGAAGCGGCCCGCGTTCCCCGACGCGCCGACCAGCGCGAACTGGACGATGGTCGGCTTGTGCGCGCACCAGAGCGCCACGAAGGGCGCCGAGAAGATTATGATCCCGACGTTCTAAATCGCCTGCGGTAGTGGACGTCATGCAGAAAGAGAATTATCCACGAAGGACACGAAGGGAATTAGGAATCGAATAGCGTCTAGCATAACGTCAACCACTGTGTTCTTCGGATGCGGAAATCGGGATACCCGCTTTAATTCCGAATCTTCTATTCTCTTATTCGTGTCCTTCGTGTCCTTCGTGTCCTTCGTGGATAATTCTCCTTTGATTGACGGAAGCGCAGATATGTCCCAACGAAACTTCCTCGCATTTGATCTTGGCGCCGAGAGCGGTCGCGCCGTTTTGGGCCGGCTTTCCGCGGGTCGTCTCACCCTTGAAGAAAAACATCGCTTCCCCAACCCCAATGGCCGGATCAACGGCCATCTTCACTGGAACCTGCTCGGCCAGTGGGAAGAACTCAAAACCGGCCTCCGCAAGACCATCCAAGCCGGCGACGCCGACCTGCACGGCATCGGCGTCGACACATGGGGCGTCGATTTCGGCCTGATCGCCAATGACGGCGAAATTCTCGGCAATCCCTATCATTATCGCGACAGCCGAACTGAAGGCGTCATCGCCCGCACGTTTGAACGCATTTCAAAAGAAGCGATTTTCCAAGCCACCGGCATCCAATTCATGGAGATCAATTCGCTTTTCCAGCTTCTCTCCATGCAGATGAACGATTCGCCGATCCTCAAATGCGCCGACACGCTGCTGTTTGTGCCGGACTTGTTCAACTACCTCTTCACCGGCGTGCGCAAGTGCGAATTTTCCATCGCCAGCACAAGCCAGATGATCGACCCGCGAACCGGCACGTGGGCGACGGGTTTGCTCAAATCGCTCGGTCTCCCGATGCACATTTTTCCGGAGATCGTTCCATCGGGAACGATTCTCGGCCCGTTGCGCGAAGACGTCGCCGCCGAGTGCGGCGCGGGGCGCACTCCGGTCATCGCCCCAGCCACGCACGACACCGCAAGCGCGGTCGCCGCCGTCCCGGCCGACGCGGAAACCGACGACTGGTGCTACATCAGCTCCGGCACATGGTCCTTGATGGGCGTTGAACTGCCGGAACCCGTCATCAATGACAAATCGCTCAAATACAACTACACCAACGAAGGGGGCGTCGGCGGAACGGTCCGATTCCTGAAGAATATCGCCGGCTTATGGCCCGTGCAGGAATGCCGCCGATATTGGAAGCGGGAAGGGCACGATCATAACTACTCGGAATTGACGCGCTTGGCCGGCCACGCGGCGCCATTGGCCAGTCTTCTCAATCTTGACGACAAGCCGTTTCTGACCCCAGGCGAAATGCCGGTGAAGATCGATCGGTTTTGTCGTCAGACGCATCAGCCGATCCCCCCCGGTCCCGGCGAACATGTGCGGGCTTGTCTCGACAGTCTGGCCCTGACGTACCGCCGAACGCTGGAGGGATTGCAAGACGTGTTGGGCCGAAAGATCGGCGTCATCCATATCGTCGGCGGCGGATGCCAGAACGAATTGCTCAATCAGATGACCGCCGAGGCCTGCAATCGCACCGTCATCGCCGGCCCGATCGAGGCGACGGCGATCGGAAATACACTGGTTCAAGCCATGGCGACCGGCGACGTTAAATCATTGAACGAAGCGCGGACGATCGTGCGCCGGAGCTTTGACGTAAAACGATATGAGCCGCGGGAGCCGGCGAAATGGAATGAGGCGTATGCGCGATTTCTCGCGCTGGCATCCGTGTCGGTTGAAAGCAGCGTGTAATTCTTATGATCCTGGACGTCCACGTTCACATCTCCGCCACCACGCCCGACCACGGCAGCATGTCGCCGCGATTGCTCAAGAGCGTCCCATTTCGTTTCATGCGCTGGAAGTTCGGCATCAAAGGCGCCGACGAAGCCGCCGAGCGCGCTCTGGAAAAAACACTGGCCGATACCATCGCCGGCGCCGGCAAGCTCGACGCCGCCGTTGTTCTCGCATTCGACGCCGTTCATGACCAGGAAGGCCGCAAGGACGATGCCAACACGCATCTCTACGTCACCAACGACTACGTGATCGAACTTGCCGCCCGTCACAAGAACATGCTTTTCGGCTGCTCGGTTCATCCGTACCGCAAGGATGCCGTCGCGGAAATCGAGCGCTGCGTCGCGGCCGGGGCGGTGTTGTTGAAATGGCTTCCGATCGTGCAGAATTTCAATCCCGCCGACCGACGCTGCATTCCGTTTTACGAGGCGCTGGCGCATCACAAATTGCCGCTCCTGAGCCATACCGGCGGCGAAAAAACACTGCCAAGTCTGGACATGTCGGTTGCCGACCCCAATCTGCTTTTGCCCGCCATCGAGCGCGGCGTGACTGTCATCGCCGCCCATTGCGGCACCCGCTCCGGGGCATCGGACATTGATTTTCTTCCGGCGTTCGTCCGTCTCGCCACGGACCACGAACATTTTTACGGCGATACCTCCGCCCTCAACCTCCCGACCCGCTCATACGCATGGAAAACCCTTCTTGCGGACCCAACGCTCAGGAGCAAGATCGTGCATGGGAGTGACTGGCCGATCCCCGCGTTCCCGCCGGTCAGCAGCCTCGGAATCGGATCGCTCGGCTTGCTGTCGATCGGAAACTGGATGCGCCGCGACGTCGCGATCAAGGAGCGGCTTGGCCTCGACGACGACTACTGGCATCGCGCGGCGAAAGTATTGGGAATAGAAAATGCCGCCGGGCCGCGCTCGCGAGCGTAAGGGTCATCGAAACCGATGCCCGCCTCTCCCGGAGTCCGCAACCACGCGGGGCGCGAGCGATCTCTCTTGAAGCGCCATGGGCGAGTGAGCGGGAGCGGCGGCTCAACATTCCGGGTTTGCACCACTATTTGCGCCATCGAATGTAAGATTTCTTCCGGCCCGCTCGACTGCCCGTCAGGGGCCGGTTTTCTTTAGATATCTCGCCATGACCAAATCCATTCTTTGCGTTGCCGTCAGACATTGCCTTTTTTCCGCGTCGTTGCTGGCGCTCGCCGGCGTTGCGATCGGCGCCAGCCATGAAATCACCGCCGACCAGACGGGCGGCCCGGTCATTCACCCGGCATCGGCCGAAGGCGAACAGGCGATCGGACATTTCAAGATACCCGACGGCCTGAAGATCGAGCTTTGGGCGGCCGAGCCGATGCTGGCCAACCCCGTCTGCATGCGCGTGGACAATCGCGACCGCGTTTACCTGGTGGAAACTTTTCGCCACACGTCCAACGTGCTCGATATTCGCGGCCACATGGATTGGCTTGTCGATGATCTGGCTTGCCGATCCGTGGAGGATCGCGTCGCCCTTCTCAAGCGCAAGTTCGGTCCGAACATCAGAAAGTTTACGCAGGACGACGATCGCATTCGCCTGATCGAAGATACGACCGGCGCCGGAAAGGCGGACAAGGCAACCGTCTTCGCCGGCGGATTTAACCGGATCGAATCCGGCATCGCCGCCGGCATTCTGCCGTTTCGCGGCAGCGTTTATCTTGCCGATATTCCAAGCCTCTATCTCCTTCGCGACGCCAAAGGGGACGGCGTCGCCGACTATCGCCAGGAGATTTCCACCGGGTACGGCGTCCACATTTCCTTCCTCGGCCACGACCTTCACGGCTTATGCCTCGGCCCCGATCGCAAACTCTACTTCTCCATCGGCGACCGCGGAACCAACGCCAAGGCGCTCGACGGCAGCGCCGTCGATCTTCCCGACACCGGCGGCGTTTTCCGCTGCGATCCTGATGGGTCAAAACTCGAAATCTTCGCCACCGGCTTGCGCAACCCGCAACAGATGTGCTTCGACGACTACGGCGATCTCATGACCGGCGATAACAATCCCGACTACGGCGATCCCGCCCGCTGGGTCTACGTCGTCGAAGGGGGCGACAGCGGGTGGCGCATCGGCTACCAGGAAGCCCGCCTGCCCCGCGGCGGCGGACCGTGGATGTGGGAACAGCTTTACCAGACCGCCGACAAGCTTAAAGACGCCGCCTATATTCTCCCTCCCGTCGCCCACCTTGGGTCCGGCCCCAGCGGCGTGGCCTATTACCCCGGCACCGGCCTGCCCCACGCTTACGACAAGCACTTTTTCATGGTCGATTTCCGCGGCGGTTCGACCCATAGCGTCGTTCACTCTTTTGCCCTCAAGCAGAACGGCGCCACCTTCGATCTCGTCGACCACGCCGACTTTATCAAAGGCATGCTCGCCACCGACATTGACTTCAGCGCGCGCGGCGGGATGTACGCCTGCGACTGGACCGACGGCTGGGCCAAGCCCGGCAAGGGGCGCATCTATCGAATCTTCGATCCCGTCGCCGATCAGGATCCAGTTGTCGGCGAAACTCGAAAACTTTTGGCCGACGGCCTGGAAAAACGGTCGAGCGGAGAATTGGCCAAGCTCCTGAGCCACCGTGACCAACGCGTTCGGCGCGAGGCGCAGTTCGCCCTGACTGACCGCGGCGCCGAGGCCGTTCCGCTATACGACGCCGTCGCGTCAAACGCCAAATCCGACCAACTCGCCCGGCTTCATGCGATATGGGGCCTGGGCGAACTGGGCGTCAAAACACCGACAGTCTATCTCAATCTGCTTCCGCTGCTCGGCGACGGCGATCCGGAGGTACGCGCACAGGCCGCCAAGACTTTGGGCGAGGGTCGCGTCGCATCGGCGTACGACGGACTGACGAAAATGCTGAGCGACGCCGAGGCCCGTCCCAAATTTTTCGCCGCGATCGCGCTCGGGCGCCTGGGCCGTCGTGAAGCCATCCCCGCGCTGCTTGGCCTGCTGCGAAGCAATGATGACAAAGACGCGCATCTTCGTCATGCCGCCGTCATGGGATTGATCGGCAGCGGCGATGTCGATGCCATCCTCGCCGCCGCGAAGGATCCGTCCGCGTCCGTTCGCCTCGGCGTTGTTGTGGCGCTTCGACGTTTGCAGCGACCGGAAATCGCGCAGTTTCTCGACGATCCCGACCCGCATCTTGTCTCGGAAGCGGCTCACGCCATCAACGATGTTCCGATCGCCGCGGCTCTACCGCGACTCGCGGCGCTCCTGGAGCGATCCAATCTTCCGCAACCCGTTTTGCTTCGCGCCGTCAACGCGGCTTATCGCGTCGGCGGCTCGTCGATGGCCCACGCACTGGCGGTCTATGCCGCCAAACAAGGTCCCGCCGATGCCGACTGGATTCGCGTCGAAGCGCTTAATGATCTTGGCGCCTGGGCGGACCCTTCACCTTTGGACCGGGTGATGAACATGTATCGTCCGCTGCCCAAGCGCGATGAAACCGTCGCCCGCGACGCGGCGGGTTTGGCCGTCTCGCGGATCCTCCATCCTTCCGCCCCTGGCGCTCCGGCGTCAAACGCCGTCCGCGTGGCGGCGGTCAGCCTGATCAAGAAACTGAAGATCAATGACACTGCCGTCTTGTTCGAGTTGATTTCCGCAAAGACCTATCCGGCGGAACTACGGGCCGAGGCGCTCAATGCGTTGACCGATCGCGACGATCCGAAACTGCCCGAAGCGGTGAAAATCGCCTTGGCAGATTCGGCGCCGAAGTTTCGCGAGCAGGCGATTCGATCGTTGGCGAGATTGCCCGATACCACGGCCGAGCTCGTACATTTCCTTGACACTGGCTCGATCGGCGAGCGCCAGGCCGCCCTCGCCGCGCTGGCCGAGGTAAAGGACCCCGCCGCCGAGCAGGCGCTCGCCCAGGCGATGGATAAACTGGCGGTTGGCGAGTGGAAGCCGGAGTTGCAACTCGACCTGATCGAAGCCGCGCGGAAGCGAAACGCGCCCGGGCTGGTCTCGTCGCTTCAGAAGTATGAGGCGTCGCTCTCCAAGGCTGATCCGCTGGCGGAATATCGCGTCGCCCTTGCCGGCGGCAATGCCGAGAACGGTCGCGCCATCTTCGATCGGTCCGACGCCTCCTGCGTTCGCTGTCACATGATCCGCCGGCAAGGCGGCATCGTCGGGCCCGCGCTGGACGGCGTGGGCGCCAGGCAAACGCGCGAGTATCTGCTCGAATCGATCGTCTTTCCCAACGCCAAGATCGCCCCGGGGTTCGAGACGGCCGTGCTGCGACTCAAGGACGGCAAGGCCGTGACCGGCGTGGTAAAAAAAGACGCCCCCAACGAAATCCTTCTGATCGACTCCAACGGGCAAACGATCGCCGTCGATCCCGGCCAGGTACAGTCCCGCACGCGCGGCGTATCCGCGATGCCCGAAGGTTTTGGAAAAACCCTGCCGATGCGCGACCTGCGCGACCTTGTGGAATATGTGGCTTCACTGAAAACAACGCCTGGAAAGTCGCGCTGAGCGGGTGACCAAGTAAACAGCTTCTGTTTCCTTCGCGATTGCTCGCGAGTCTGCGCCAATAATGGATACCCATTCAATGCCCTCACACTCGACCGTTCGCCCCGGTTCTGGCCGGCTCCGACTTACGGCCCGTCGCGATTTTCTCAAAGCCGCCGCTTCCGCGACGCTTGGCGCCATGGCGCTTCGCGCACCCTTCGCGCTTGGCGCCGATTCCGCTTCCTCCGCGATCAACTGGCCTCAAGCCGCCGGGCCCAATGGATCGTGGTCGGTCGAAGCCGACGATGTTCCGATTCACTGGAGCGTCGCGCGTAACCAAGGCATCGTCTGGCAAGCCACGCTTCCCGAAGAAGGCCAGGGCGGAATTGCCGTCTGGAACGATCGGGTCTTTCTTACCACGCTCAAACCCGTCGAAGGACAGAAGCCCACCGGCCGCGATGTCGTCGGCTATTGCGTCGATGCCCGCGACGGAAAAATCCTCTGGACCGTGCCGCTCCCCGGCACGGAAACCAGCGTCCCCGCCTACTTTTTCAGCGACGCCACCTCGCCGTCGCCGCTTACCGACGGCAAGCATGTCTGGTTCTTCAACGCCTGCGGATCGCTCGGCTGTTTCGATTACGCGGGCAAACAAACCTGGCTCCGCACCTGGAAGCCGACCGTCGGCCGGCCGTTCAACAAGCAGTTTGAGCCGATGCTCGTCGGCGCCGCCATTCTGAACATGGAGCCGCGCGACCCGGACGATCCCCGGCGCGAGAAAGATCCCTGGAATTACATCCGCGGCATCGACGCCCAAACCGGCAAAACGCTCTGGATATCCGACGACGCCCTGACGCACTACAACACGCCCGTCTTCGGCACGACCGCCGCGGGCGAGCCGGCCGTCCTGCAAGGACGCGGCGGATACCATGGCGTTCCCGAAACACCGCCCGGCCTGAGCCTCACCAGTCTCGCTCCCGGCCGCGAAGGAAAGACGATCTGGCGATTCGAAGCCGAGCCCAAAGGAAAGGCGCTCTACACGCTTCATTGGACCCCGAAATACGCCTTCTGGATCAACATCGACGCCGCCGAGCATCAGGTGCTCGATGCGGTCACCGGGAAACTCCTTCGCACGCAATCGCTGGTGAAGAAAGTCGATTGGCGCCGCTACGATCCGGCCACCGGAAAATATGCGCTGGAGGCCGGCGTCGATCTTTCGAAACAATCGCCGCCGATGCGCGTTTTCCCGGCTCAGCTTTGCAACATCATCGTCGGCGATCATCATTATTTTCTGTGCTACTTTGACCGTAAGGCGAAGGTCGGCCCGCCGCATTGCGTAGGCCGGATTCACCTGGAAACGGGGAAAGTAGAATACCTTGAAATGCCGGTCGCGGTCCTCCGCGAATCCGGTTCGGCCGATCAACGGATCTGGGGCCAAACGCTGGCGTCGTCCACCGTGAACTCACGCGGGATCGACGTCAACGGCGATAAGCGATCCCAGGGCGACGGCTGGTGGTGGGGCTATCTCGGAAGCCCAACCGCCGTCGGCGGAAAAATCTTTTTCACCACCATGCTCGGCACGACCTACGTGGTCGACGGCCGGGTCAAAACGCTGGACGAATCGGCGTTGCTGGCGGTGAACGATCTGGGCCCGGCGGGAAAAACCTGGAGCCTGAATTCGATCAGCTATGCCGGCGGCCGGATCTATCACCGCAGCATTCAGCGACTGGTCTGCGCCGGCGCTAAATGATATTTTTCTTCTTCCCTTACCTCCGCGACCCCGCGTTCAGCGAGAGCATTTGTTGCATTGCTCTATTCCCGCGTTTAGCGGCAATATGGTTCACTTAAGACGAGCGGGTATGAACGCCGAGACGCCGAGACTCAGAGTAGAAAGGAATAACGAGAGAATCTGAAATTGGTGTCATCAAAAGCGAGTGAGTTTTTGCTCTTCTTCTCTTTTATTCTCTTTTATCTCGGCGACTCGGCGTCTCGGCGTTCAACTCAATCTTCTAAGTGAACCGTATTGCGTTTAGCGGCCCCGCTTGCGGGGCGTTTTTTTTTGCCTGCACACCGTGTTTCGCGTGCGGACCATATTTGCGCCTGCCGGGCATGTTTCGCTTGAGGACCGTGTTTCGCGATCACGAACATAAAAATGCGATGAATCTCTTTAATGAACCGCATCGCCTCGATCGCCTGCCGGCGGAGAGATCGCTCAAAACAGCGGTTTCACGCGGTAGTCCTCGTCGACGGGAAGCCGACTGTCGGCGGCGTTGAGGATCAGCACCGACATCGCCGTCGAGAAGACGCCGCCCATCGCCACTTCATTTTGCGCATCGCCCGGAGGAAATGAGATGGCGCCGTCGCCGAGTTGATGGTCCTTGATATGCCGGGAGATTCGCTCCATCGTCAGCGTGAAAATATCGCCCTTCGTTTGTGCGCCTGCATCGAGCATCCGCACGGCGCGGGCGCGAAAAAAATTGGCGTAAAAATAATTCGGTCCGGTCCACGCCGGTGGATTGCGGGTCAGCCACGCGAGATTCTTCCTGGCGCGATCGGCGTTCGGCGACGCGCGCGTCAGCGCCCACCCGCCCATCGCGCTAATCGTTTCGACGGTAAGGCCCGTCTCGTCGACGCTAAGACCGCCGATGTCTTGCGGCTTCACTTCGGCCGAGTCGCGATCGGCCGCGGGTTTCGGGTCGGCCTTGAACGACCCGAGCAGATATTTGGCGCCGCGTTCGAGATCGTTTTGGCGCACGTCAAGACCCACCTGCTTTGCCGCCGTGAGCGCATACAGCGCCCAGGCCGACGCGCGGCGGTCGTTGTTGCTCCCGGCTCGACCTTCCATCTTCCATCCCCCATGAGCCGCCGAAGAAGAGCTCCGATCCTGGTTCTGCCGTAATAGGAGAATCGCCCGCGCGATCTCCTTGCCGGCCGCTAAACGCCGCCGTGCGTCGGGCAAGCGCTCGACGCAGCAGATCAGCGCCGCGGTCGCGATCGCATGGCTCTCGGTGCGAAACGAATCATCTCCCATATCGCCCGCGATCGACGCTCCGCCCACAAGAAAATCCGCCGCTCTGGAAAGCAGCAGCGTATCGGATTTTTGCGTTGCTTCGTCGCCGGCGGATATCCCGATCGACGCGATGGCCAGCATGGCCACCCCTGTCTGAAGTCGCGGTTGCGTTTTGCCGAAGCTGCCGTCTTCATTCTGTCGCCCGCGGAGGTAATTCAACGCCGCCGCCATCGTCACGTCGTTGTCGTGATTCGCTTGCGCGCCTGACGCGAATAGAAGCGTCGCCAGCGCGAACATCACGGTACTTATAAAGTTCGTTGGATTGCCGCCACGAGCGCGGGTCGCGGAAAACGTCCCGCAAGCGGGACCGCTGAACGGAGCCGCGCTTGCGCGGCGTTTCCCGCTTTCGAGAAGCACGAAACGATCGCGGATTCTACCTGGCAAGGTCATGATAGATTTCCTCGTAATACGATTCGATCCGCGGCTTAAAATCCTGGGGCGATTGAAGGTTTCGGGCGCGCAAAAACTCCTCGGCGATATGCTCCGGCAATCGCAGCGTCGGCCCGGCGCCGGCCGCAAGCAACGAGATGCCTTGATTCCTTCTGCGATCGTTGGCGAAATTCCGCGCACGCCATTCCACCATGCGGGCGTACTGCAATTTCAGATCGGTCGAATCGGCCGGCGCCGGCGAACTCAATTCCCCCGGCGCCTCCGCCCGGCCGACCTCAAGCATCGTTCGCGTCAGCGATAACTCCAGATCGCGCATCGTATGCAGCCAGCGGCGGTCGAAGCCCTCGATGACGCCGCCGATCACCCACACGTTCGGCAAATCGCGCGTCGTGAATCGGCGGTTCTGCCGCGACGTCGTGCTGATGGCCGGCAGGCGCGCCTGATCGCGGAAGCTCTCGCCGAGATTCGTCAAGGCGTCGCTCACCGCCTGCACCCGGCGATTCAGCGCCGGCAGTTTTTTGACCGGCTCGTCCCGCGGCGCGGCCGACGCCTCGTTCAACGCCGCGGGCAACGCGTCGATCGTCGGGGCGTCGGGGTCGGACGAAAGCCGCTTCCGCAGCGCGTCAAGCGCCGCGGCCATCTCCGGCGGCTTGCCCGCGGCCGCTTCCTTGATGCGCCGCTCCATTTCGGTCAGCGGCGCCAGCGCCTGCTCGCCGCGAACGATTCTCGCCAGGGCCGTCTTATTCAGCTTCGCCTCGGCATCCGCCATCGTCTTTGAGCCGGCCGTGAACGCATGGGCCGCGACCAATTCATATTCCTCCTTCAGCGCCGCGAGCGATCCTTCGGCTCGCGCGTCTTTCATCAGTCGTTCATAGTCGAACTTCACCGGCTCGCCGCGCCGGGCGGCCGTCAGCAATTCCGCCGTCGAGCGCAGGCGCGCCGCCAGCTGCCGGGCGTTACGCGCGATGACGCCATATTTCTCCGCCGATTTTCCCGGCTGCGCGCTGAGCTCGACATGAATGCGCGTGACGCTTTCCCCCGCCTGCGACGCCGCCAGCGACACGCCGATTTGCGCCGCGTGCAGCGCCTCGAAATCCGACCACGGCGGCGCCGCGCTCTCCTTCAACAATCGCGATTCGATGATCGCCATCTTCACTGCGCGATAGAGCGATTCGAGGCCTTCTGTCCGCGTTTGCAATCGGGCCGCGTCGTCCAGCAGCCGCAGGCGGCCCGGATGAATTGTCTCCGCGTCCACCGGCGGCGTTGCCGATTCCTTCTCGACGGCATCGGCATGTCGATCATATTCATCGGCGGTTTTTCGCATCGCCGCCGTCAGTGGTTCAATCATCGTTTGTGCGGCCGCGCCAAGCGCGGCGACCCTATCGACCCCGACCGCGCGAATCGCGCCCGAAAGATCCGCCGGCAATCCCGCGTCGAGCGCCGCGGCGCCGGGATTGATTAGACGATCCAGAACGGAGTTCAGTCGATCGCGCGCCGCCGATTCGATTCCATCGGCCGGAATTTGGCGCAATTCTTCTTTCGTCGATAAGGCAAATTCGCGCAATACGCTCAGGCGATCGGCGCCTTCCTGCGGATTCAGATCAAACCGGCCCGCAAGAAGATCCGCCCGGTATATCCGCAGGGCCTCCCACGCCTGATGAGCCATGAGAATCGTGTCGGCCGGATTCGCGGGAACGCCGTCCCATTCCGTCGTCGGGGCGTCGGTCAGCCACGGCTGCGCGAGGGCCATCGTCCGGGCCGGCGCCAGCAACTCGTTTTGTCCCGACGTCAGGACCATCCGCGCGATCAGGGTGAAATATCGATCGTTGGCGTCGGACATTTCGGCCAAGGTTTTCGCCAAGGCGCCGGCAAGGGCGGGCAGAGCGTCATCGGTCGCAAGGTCCCGCGACGAAAGCTTCTGAACGATGGTCTGCAGCGCCGCGATAATCGCCGGCGCCGCCCCCTGTTCGCGAGCGTGCTTGAGCGCGTCGAGCAGCGGCGGGAACTCCGGATCATCGGCGGCCAGCGGCGCCGCCGCGATCAGCCACGCGTCGATTTGCGCCAGATAAAATTTCAGATTCGCCGCCGCGACGTCCGGCGGTTGTTGAATGTGCGAGAGCGCCGCCAGCCGCGCCGCCGGCCCGCGCGCCTGATTGAGCAGCTGTTCGGGCAGGAACCGCGCTTTTTCGGCGGCGACGGCCTTGCCCCATGCGTCGACGATCGGACGCTGCGACTCGATCAGCGAGCGGATTTGGCCGATGGCGGCCGGTAGATCGCCGGTCGTTTTCAGCGACATTCCCAGCGCTAGAAAATCGGCGCGGGTGGCGAGGGCGTCGGGCGGCGCCATCAGCATCTGGAGCGCTTGGTTCAGCCGGTAGGGAATCCCGCCGTAACGGAGCGTCAACGGTTTGACGAAGAACCAGGGATCGTCGTAATTCTGCGCCGTCCGCAGAAAATTATCGAACTGCGCATCGAGCTTTGGATCCCAGGTTTTAGCGCCCCCCGATGCGGTGGCGATGATATTAAGCTGGCCGGTAAGTCCTCCAAGCTGTTGAAGGAATCGGGTTTGGTAGGCGCCGGTATCTTTTAGCAATTCCATGCCGCGATCGAAGCGCGTCGCGTAGTCGTCGCTTTGGACGTGGATGCGGTAGGTCTCGGTATGCGATTCCTGTCCTTTGGAGTCGATGGCCGTGAGGAAAAATTGAAATGGCTCCGTCGCGTAGAACTTATAGTTCATCCGCTGGATCAGCTCCTGGCCGGCGACGATTTTCTGGCCCAGTTGATTGTTCCGGAGATATTCTTCGCCGCCCAGTTCACTGCTGTGGATTCCGCCGGCCACCGACCAGTCCATCACGATATCGGTGACGGCCAGATCGTCCTCCGCTTGATATTGAAACGAGACCGTCTCGCCGGGCGCGACGGTCATGACCGGATCGATTCCGGTAACGACGATGCGCGGCGGGGCGTCCGGCACGGCTTCGACGGCGCCGACCCATTCTTCGCTACCCAGCCCGTTGGCCCCGACGGCCGAGATTCGGAGTATGCCGCTGGCGTCGATCGGAAGGGTAAAGCGCGCGGCGGTTTCGCCTCGCTTTTGCACGCGCAGGGTTCGTCTGGACGAGTCGTGAAAAGTGTCTTGCGGCGTCGCGCCCGATGCCTGAATTTCCGCGGCGGCGGCGGGATCCTTTTCAGATTTCATCGCTTCGTAAGTTGCCGTTACGATTGTGAACGGACGATCGAAATTCAACTCGAAATGAGCGACCGAATCCGTCAGCGCGCTGATTCGATTTCCCTGCAAGGGAGCGATCGACTGGTCCTTGACGTGGGCATAGCGGGGAAACCGAACTGCGGAATCGATCCTGGTGAGTTTGATGCGCGGAATGACGTCGGCGGAAAATATCCGAGTAAGCCCGTCGTCGACCCCGACGCGAAATACAAGCGACTTCTCCAGTCGCGGCTGGGTAAACGTCCAGGTCGATCCGGCGCGGGTGAACTCGGAAATGGCCGGGCCGCCCTCGGTCCAGCGCTCCAGCCGAGGCGCAAGCTGATCGGCATCGTCGATCACCCGATCCTTCCGCCCGAACGCGAAAAGCCCAGGCTTGCGGCGAAGTTCGACGCGCAAATTCAGCGGCGATCCTTCCGCAAACGGGCCGGGCATCTCGCCGGTGAACGGCTGGCCGTTGACGTCGACGACGACGATTCGCGTCGCGCCGTCGCGCGGCAAATTCGCGCGCGGATGAACGAAGCGCCGGCATAGAAGCGGGAAGTCGAACGCGGGGCTCAGGCCGACGAATAACAGCGCCGATGCGGCCACGGTCAGTGCGATCAGCGCCATCCGCAACCCTTGCGTCGACACGATCGACCCGGCGTTCTTGGAAGGCAGCGCTTCGGTGTCGGCAAACAGCCGATCAAGGCTCGCTTGGTCGCCGACGTTTCGGCCGGCGGCGATTTGATCGGCCAGATCCAGCGAGGACGACCAGCGATCGAGGTGATGCGGAAAGGCCTGATCGAGCCGGACGGCGACGCCGAATGGATCATGCCGTCGCACCAGCGCAACGATCGCGCCGACGACGCCGGCCAATAGCGCCATCTCCACAAGGCGCGGCCCGGCGTCGCGCAGGGCTTGGGGCAACTGGGCGTACCGATCGGCGACGATGAACGCCAGCAAAAGAACGATCGCCGTCGCGATCGCGGCCACGAGCGCGGCGGCGACGCCGACCCAACGGCGGCGGGCGACGTATATCGCGACGGCTCGGCGGACGTTGGCGGGCGTTGTGCCGGCGTAATGCATTGGTTTCACATCACCTTTCCCGCGCGACGGCGTAACAGATATTCGGCGGAAACCAGGGCCAGGATCACGATCAGCGACCACGGCCCGGGCCACAGCGCGATTCTCGTCGCCGACGTCCGAGGCGTCCCGGATAACCCCGGCGGCACTGCATCCATGGCGGAGAATAAATCACAGTGCCGGCCCCCGGTCTCGGCGGCGATTTTCGCCAGTGGCGCGTCATGTGCCGCCAGCTGAAAATCACGCTGGCTCACAAGGGTGCGCACCGCGCGATCGAGGGCGGCGCCTGATAGTTGCAGCTCGACCGTTTGCGAATCGGTCACGCGATATTCTTTGGCGCCGGCGAGCGTTCGAGCGCCGGCGGCGACGAGGCCTTTTATATTGGACGCTTCGCCGAGGATGAACAGATTTTTTCCGGAGATCGGCTGGGGCGGAAAGAGACCGGCGCCGCTCGGCTGGCCAGGCTCGCCGATCGGCGCAATAGCGATCGTGAGCGTCTGGGCGAGCAGGCGATTGATCGCGGCGCCATTCGCCGCGCCGCGCAGGGCGGTGAAGTCGCTGATTCCCGAAACAATCGCAGCCCCGGCCTTCCGCGGCAAAAGAGTCAATACAGGTCGGCCGGCGGCCGTCAACAGGCCAATGCCGGGCGTGACGATCTCGCTCAAACCCGCCGAGGGCGCCAACGCTTTCCACGCCGCGGCGGATTCGCCGGTTTCACGGCCGAGCTGGTACAGGTCGAGCCAAAGATCATCGATCGGCTCGATATATTGGCGGCCGATGATCGGTTTGGATTCGATCCCCAGCGCCGCGTCCCACGACCTGGTCGATCGATCGGCGGCGGGCGTTTGAACCCAGACGCGCAGGCCGGCCTCGATCGCCTGCTTGAGCGCCGAAATCGTTTCGGCGCCGGCGTTTTCCGGGACATCGCCGATCAGCGCGATCATCGACAACGACTTAAAATCCGCGACGGTCGCGGGGAACTCGCCGGCATCGGAGCCGACGCGAAATTTGGAAAGGCCGGGAGCGGCGACGATCACATGCGCGTCCACCGCGGGCATGCTAGAGAGTATTTGCCAAACCGCGGCGAAGTCGCCGGTAAGGCGGTCGCTGACGATCAGGACGCGGGCCTTGCTCGCGATCACATCGACAACGGCGGCACTGGATTCGTTGCCCGGATAAGCGTCAGGCTGCGCCGACTCGATACGGAAAGAAAGCTGCGTTCTGCCGGCGGCGGCCGGCGTCCAGGAAAACTCGACCGTGTCGTAACCGTTTTTTGTCACCGCCAATTCTCGCGCGGCAACCGGCGCTTTTCCGTTGGTTATGACAAGCTTTGGGGCCGGGGCGGCGGCGAGGAGGTTTTTCACGAGGCAGCGGAGCGTGATGGAATCGCCCGCCAGCGCGACGCGCGGCGCCTCGACGGCGAGCAGGCCGGCGTCGGCGGGTTCTACGCCGTCGGCGCCGATCAGGATCGTGCCGACGGGAATCCGGAGCCGGGCGATCGTCGAACCGGCGCCGGTTTCGATCGGCGACGGCGAACTGCCGTCGCTCAAAAGAATGACGCCGGCCAGCGGCGAGGCGAGAGAATCCGCAAAGGAACGATCGAGCGCCGCGGTGAGCGAAGAGGATTGCTCGCGCAGCCACGACGGCCCGTCCGATTTGGGCGCCGAGAGTCGATCGGCGGCCATTTCGGCCAAGGCTTGGCGCGTGAGGGGCCTGCCGAGAAGGGCGGCGATATCCTGAGCCGTCAATAATGTCCGGTCGAGCGCCGCCTGCACCGCGACGGCCTGCTGATGGGCCGATTCGGCGTCGGCGCCCAGTTTTTTCAAACGGACGAGATAGGCGTCCAGCAGGGCCGGAGATTTTGACGCCTCGCGCCCCACGACCGGACCGTCGGCGATAATCCCGTCGATCGCCGCCCCGATGATTTGCCAGGCCGACGCCAAGTCCGCCAGCGACTGCTTGAGTCGCTTGTCGCCCGCGTCGGGCGGCAACTGGGCGCGTGCGGAAATCAGTTCGTCGCCGCGGCGGCGCAGTTCGCCGGCAACGGTATCGAGCGCGCGGGCGACGGAAGGGCCGAGTGGTAATCCCGTCGCGGCGGAATCAAGATCGCCGGTCAGCGCCGCCGCGGCGACCGAAGTCGCACGGCCGATCGCGACGCATGCTCGAGCGCCGCGCGAGGCGGCGCCGTTTCGTTTTGCGAGCAGTTGATTTGCGGCCGCGTCCAGCGCGTCCATTTGCTCGGTCACGTCGCCGGCGCCTTCATTGACGCGCATCGAATTTCCGGAATCCGTCACGATCAGCATCTGAGCCGGCGGAGTCCAGTGCCGTTGGATCAACATGAGCGGCTGGCAAAGCAGCCATGCGATTAACGTAACGATCGATAACCGCACCGCCGGCAAAAGCCATTTCGTCAGTCGTGTTTGTTTCACCCTGGCCAGGTCGCGGCGAAGTTGCCGGAGGACGAATGCGGCGGAGGCGATCCAGATGAACGCGCCGATCCAGCCGGCGACCGGGCCGGTCGTTAAAAGTCGCAAGGTCGAATGGGGCGCGGCGGCGATTATCATGAAATCGACTTTGGTTTTGTTCAAATAGTCCGTACGAACCACGTTTCAAACAAATACAACACGAGTATCGCGGCAAGGAGCCAGGGCCAAAGCGGAGCGGTTGCGCCAGCGGGTCCGAGCGCTTTTACGGCGGCGGTCCAATCCAAAAAAATGTCCGCGCCCAGCGCCGCCGCGAGCTGTGCTTTTGCCGATCGGGGAAGCGAACGCAGGTCGTTCTCGACGCCGCCGCCGGCGATGGTGAAGGCGCCGCGATGGCCGGTGGAGTCGGCGATCCGGTAAAGGCCGGCGTCGCGAAGATCGTCAAGAACGATGAACTGTCCGGCGGCGGCGTCGAGCACATCAACCGTCCTCGTGCTCTGATCGGCCAGGCTCAGCGTCACGGCGCCCTTTACCGGCCATGGGGCGATGAAGGTGGCGCCGGGCTGGAGATTCAGCGGCAAAACACGGCCCGTCGCGGCGGCGCTGAAAATGCGCGTCAGCAGCGGAATGTAACTCTGCCGGACCGGAAGCGACGTCCATTCGACGCCGAGCGTTGAAGCAAAAAAATAGACCCGGCCGCGGCCAACGTGCTTTTCGATCAGGAGAGGATCGCCGTTGGACAGACGGAGCACGACGCCGGCCAAAGACTCCATATCATGCAGGCGATAGTGGTCATAAAAGCGAGCCTGGGGCAGGTCGCTTTGCGGTCCGTCGGCGCCCTGTGCGGCGAACTCTTCAAAAAGCGGCTCGGTAACGCCGCCGGACGTGGAGGGCCGCGGATCGACCTGCGCCTGAAGAAAGATTTCCGGATCGATTTTTTCTCGCATCGGCTTATCAAGCGGCGCCGGCAGGAGCGCGGCGAGATTTTCGTTGAACGCGGGAAGCTGAATCGCGGGAGAAGCGGTGATGAACAGACCGCCGCCGCGACGGACGAAATCGAGCAGCGGCTTGGCGATGGCGGGGGTGGTGTATCGCGGGCCGGCAAGGACGATCGCATCGACGTTCGCGGGGATGGGTAAGGTCAGCTCGTTCATCCTGGCCGAGCGGAGACGGATACCGGGCGACTGGTCTTTTCGCAGTTTCACGGCACGGCGGAAAAACTCGGTATCGTCCGGCGCCGCGTCGTCGCCCGTGCCGCCGCTCATGGCCGGCGATGCGGGGTCTTTTTCGTCGGCGACAAGCCATACGTCCAGCGCGTCTTTGACATCGACGACGAGGCTGCGCGTGCCTTGCGTCGCCAGGCGCGTGGGAGTGACGGCGACGCTGATGATTTGCCCGGCGCCGGCGGGGAGGGTCAATGGGATGGCGATGCGCTTGCGTTCGTCGGGATTAAGGCGAACGGTCTGGCGCCGAAGCGGAATATTCGAAGCGGCGACATCGAAGACGGCGACGGCCTGACGGTCGGAGTGGTTGGAGGCGTCGATATAGAGGCGCGTCGAGACGCCGGCGACGAGAAGATCGGTTCCGAGCGTAGCCGAGTCGATCGAGACGTTTTGCTCGGATGTAGCGCCGGCCGGCCCGATCATGCTGACCGGAGCGACGCGAACGCCACGTTCCCTGGCGAGCGGCGCAAACCACGACAGGGCGGCGATCTGCGTTTCCAGCTCGCGCGGGAAGTCGGAGAAGAGGTAGATTTCGCCGGCCGATCCAGGGGTCAGCGCAAGGCGAGTCATGGCGGCGGCGAGTGCGGGCTCGAGGGCGATCTGACCGTCGCGGGTGGGAATGGCGGCCAGGGAATGTTCGGCATGGTTGTCGTCGATTTTGCCGTCGAGCGCGACGGAATCAAAAACGCCGCCCCGCCGAGGAATCAGGGGGATGAAATCGAGCGTGTCGCCGGGACGATCCGAAAGAAGCAATGCGCCCGCCGCGCGGCGGGCACGCTCGAGGCGCGTCGCGCCGGCGCCCGCGTCGGCGACGGTCATGCTGCGCGAGTTGTCAAAAAGCACGACGCGATGGACGGCGCGATCGGGAAGGGCGGGCGTGTCCGAAGAAGCGTTGTGGCCCGGACGAAAGGGCTGAGCGATGAGCAGCGCGGCCAGCGCCAGGATCAGCGACCGGACCGTCAACACGATAAATTGGCGCCAGAGGGACGATCGCTTTTTGCTCGCCAGCGCCAAGCGCAGAAGGTATCCGGCGCCCCACTGAATTTCGGTTTTTCGGCGGCGCAGCAAGAGGTAGATCGCCACCGGAGTCGCGGCAGCCACCAGACCCGCCAGAGCAAGGGGATGCAGCAGCGTCATGCCAGCGTGGCCCTCTCATGCAGAAGCTGGGCGAGCGCGCTTTCCCAATTGGCGGTGACGGGCAGCGGGTGAAATTCCACGCCGTAACTCATGGCGGTTGATTTCAGTTCGCGCGCGTGGCGGCGGAACGCTTCAAGATAGGCCGTGCGAATTTCCTGCGGGTCGGCGGGATCGATCCGGCCGGTTTCGACGTCGCGAAACAGCGTGAATCCGTTGTAGGGAAGATCGGCCTCGGCGGGGTCATAGACCTGGTAAACGATGACGTCGTGCTTCGCCCGCGCGAGGATGCCAAGGCTTCGCCCAAGCGCGGCGGGATCCTGGTAACAGTCGGAAAAAAAGAGGAAGAGGGATCGTTTTTCGGCGAACTGCAAGAGTTGACGAGTGCAGGCGGCCAAATCGGTCTGGCCCGCCGGCTCGCAGGCCAGGAGCTGGCGAAATACCTCGGCCAGGTGCTTGTTTCCGCCGCCGCTTTTTATGAAACGGTTGATTCGGTCGGAGGCGAAAGCGACGCCGACGCGGTCGCGCTGGTTGATGACCAGGTAAGCCAGGAGCGCGGCGCAATGGCGGGAGAATTCAAATTTGGTCATGGCGCCGCTTGCGAAATTCATGGAAGCCGAGCAGTCGAGGACGATGTTGACGTCGAGGGCGGTGAACTCTTCGCGCTCGCGAATGACCAGGCGGTCGGATCGGGCGTAGACGCGCCAGTCCAGGGCGCGGATGTCGTCGCCGGGCAGGTAGGGACGATGCTGGAGAAAATCGGTCGAGTGTCCTTTCAGTCGCGAGCGATGGGCGCCTTTGAGATGATTTTCCACGCGCGACCGCGCGAATAACTCCAAGCGTTTGACGCGAGCGGCGGCCTCGGCGGACAACAACGGGTCAGGCATTGACGGCCGTCCTTGTCTCGGCCGTGCGGGTTTGCGGCGCCGGCACGTGCTTGAGAATCTTGTCGATGATTTGCTGGGCGGTGATTCGGTCGGCCTGCGCCGCGAAATTGACGATGATGCGGTGCGATAACACCGGCGCGGCGACTTTCCGCAGATCGGCGGCCGTGACGTGCGAGCGGCCTTCCATCAGCGCCAGCGCCTTGGCGCCAAGCACCATGTACTGCGCCGCTCGCGGCCCCGCGCCCCACTCGACGTATTGCCGGACAAAATCGGGAGCCAGATCGCCCTCGCGGCCGCGGTCCATCCGTGTGGCGCGGACGATGTCCAGCGCGTATTCCACGAGATGACTCGCGATCGGCACCTCGCGCACCATTTTCTGGATCGCGATCAATTCTTCCCCGCTCAGCACCGGCTCCACCGTCGCCTTGAGCGTTCCGGTCGTGCGATTGACGACTTCCAGTTCTTCGTCTCGCTCGGGATAGCGAACGAGAATGAAATACATGAATCGATCCTGCTGGGCCTCGGGAAGATTGTACGTCCCTTCCTGCTCGACGGGATTTTGCGTGGCGAGAACGAAAAAGGGCTCGTCGAGAAGATAGCTCTTGTTTCCCACCGTGACCTTGTGCTCCTGCATGGCTTCAAGCAGAGCCGCCTGGGTCTTGGGCGGCGTGCGGTTGATCTCGTCGGCCAGCACCATGTTCGCGAACAACGGCCCGCGAACGAAAACAAAATGGCGATGGCCGTCTTCGCCCTCCTGAATGATATCGCTGCCGGTGATATCGGACGGCATGAGATCCGGGGTGAACTGAATGCGCTTGAACGACAGGTGCAGCGCCTGGGAGAGCGTTGAAACCAGGAGGGTTTTCGCGAGTCCGGGCACGCCCATCATGAGACAATGACCGCCGGCGAAGATGGCTTGCAGCACCTGGTCGACCACGTCGCGCTGGCCGACGAGCACCTTGCCGATCTCCGCTTTGAGTTGCGTGATTTTGGCGGCGATTTCTTCCTGCTTCACGAATAATCCTTGGGTTGGTGTAGTCCGCCATTGAAGCGCCGAAGGAGCGCCGCCGGCAACTCCTCCATCAACGTCCTGGAGGTAGTGGTTTTTACCACTGATCTTGAGATTCGTTTTTCGATCGATGATTGAACCCACCGAGCACGCTCCGTGGGCTTAGGGGAATGTTTGAGGATCGCAATAATCTGTCGGTCCGCTTTACGCGGGCAACTCGACGGCCACGAACTTGGTGAGGCCCGCGACCAGCGTTTCCATCTCCAGCGGATCGGACAGACTGGCCCGAAGCATCACGCCTTGATTGTGATCCGACGCGATGATCAGTTGCCGATCTCCATTGCGCGCCCATCCCGACTCCTGCGGCTGATGCCCGACGACGCTCAACTGCGCCCCGACCGTATCCAAAAACTGCTCGACAAACGGCGGCGTGGTCTTGCGGCCCCAGATCAATTGATAAACCGGCCCAACCCGGCGTTGATAATCGGCGCCGGTCAGCGCCCGATCGAAAACGCCATAATCGTACACCGGAATTTCAGTATCGGTCGGCACGCTGTGGGTGAAAAACAATCCGTTCGACGAGCGGATCGCCAGCGGAAACGAGAGCAAAAATTCCGTGATGGCGGCCTGCATCACGCCAGTGTGCGAGGGAAAATCGCGTTTCACGCCTTTGTTAAAGGCGCCGCAGACGCTTTGGCCGCCTTTCATGATTCCTTCGCCGTGGATTTGGGCCAGGTCGTGGTTGGCCAGCAGGAAATGGATCTGGTGGGGAAACTTGCACTTGAGGTCAGCCAGTTGCAGCAGCGTCTCCCAGCTTCCCTCGGCGCCGCCGTCGTCCCAGTGATGGCCGTGAATGACTTCCTGAATGATCAGCTGGCGATCGGGATTATTTTCCAAATCGACCGTGTAAAGCAGCTTTTCCAGATTTCGGCGGTGATCGTGCAGATCGCCGGCGACGTACAAATCGCCCTGGTCCGGCAGGTGAACCACCTGCTGGTTTCGCATCGAAGAAATTTGGTTTTCCTCCGCGGCGCACTGGAATATCTCAACGACTTCGTCGGGGTTGTAGCCCATAAGCTATTATCGTCCGCAAGCGACGGGGATTCGTCAACGCGCCAAGACGCAAATCGCCCTGCGAATCCATCTGCCGGACTGGTCACCTCCGGTGACCAGTTCTTCGGCTCATCGGACATCGTCGAACGCGCCGCAAATTCCAACGACCACGCTCCGTTATCCACATCGAACGGACAACGAACGGCGGATCAATCGCGACGCCCGGCGGAGTGCACTCCGAACGCGCCAAAATCAACCGGTAGTTATCGAACGGAATCGAACATCGCCAGTAATTAAGAGTAACACCCGTGCATCCTGTGCGGCAAAATTTTCACTGGAAATGCCCAATGGCCCGGCTTGTTTCAATCCTCTGCGGTCTCTATCTCGTGTCGGTCCCCGCATACTCCATGGCCGATCCAGCGGGCGACGCTTTTTTCGAAGCCAAGATCCGGCCCGTCTTTGTAAATCACTGTTACAAATGCCACAGCGCCCAGGCGAAAAAACTGAAGGGTGGATTGCTTCTCGATACGCGAGAAGGGTTGATTAAAGGCGGAGAGAATGGGCTGGTGGTGACACCGGGGAAACCGGATGAGAGCAAAATCATTCGCGCGGTTCGATATACGGATGACGATTTGAAAATGCCGCCGAAGGATCAATTGTCGGCGGCGGTCGTGGCCGATCTGGAAAAATGGGTGGCGATGGGCGCGCCTGATCCGCGCGGCGCCGTCGCGGCGGACGGCGCTGCGGTTCCACCGGCGCCGGTTGTCGCGGCGCCAGCCAAGCGACATATTGATCTTGACGCCGGGCGAAAATATTGGGCGTTTCAGCCGCTGGACAAAAAACAGCCGCCGGAGGTTAAGGCGGGCGATCGCGTCCGCACGCCGATCGATCGTTATGTATTCGCGAAGCTTGAGAAGACGGGTCTTGCCGCGAACGGCGCCGCTTCGCGCGGCGTGCTGATTCGCCGGGCATATACGGACCTGATCGGCCTTCCGCCGACGCCGGCGCAGGTGGACGCGTTTGTCAACGATCCGTCGCCGCAGGCATGGGAACATGTCGTCGATACGCTGCTGGCCAGCGACCATTACGGCGAGCGGTGGGGGCGGCACTGGCTGGATATCGTGCGCTTCGCGGAAAGCAATGGGTATGAGTTCGACGCCGACCGGCGCGGCGCCTTTGAATATCGAGATTTTGTCATTCGGGCGTTCAACGGGGATATGCCTTACGATCAGTTCATCCGCTGGCAGATCGCGGGCGATAAATTGTTGCCGGGGAATTACGAGGCGGGGTCTGCTACCGGGTTTCTGGTGGCCGGGCCGTCGCCGGGGCAGATTACCGCCAAGACCGCCGAGCCGCTTCGATACGATCAGCTGGACGACATGATCTCCACGCTGAGCAGTTCGATGCTGGCGTTGACCGTCGGCTGCTGCCGGTGTCACGATCATAAATTCGATCCGCTTCCGCAGCGGGATTATTACCGTTTGATCTCATGCTTCGCCGACACCGACGCGGCGGAGTTAAAGCTCGATCCCAAGCCGCAGCTTTATCAGGTCGCCGAGGCAAAGTGGAAAACCGAGCACGCGCCGATCGCCGCCGACTGGGAAAAGTTCATGCGCGAAAAGCTCCCGGATCGCGTTGGTCAATGGACGCGAGAAGGTTTCGGCGTCGATCCGGCGCCGTGGCGGGTGTTGGAGTTCGACCGGGCCGACGTTGTGGTGGGCGGCACGCCGGACATGGAAAAACTCAAGCGGCTCGACGATGGGTCGGTGCTTCTGGAAAATCGGGCCAGGCGTAACCAGACGTTTACGCTGGTCGCCCGAACGCATACCCGCCGGATCGAGGCGTTGCGCATCGAGGCGCTGGCCGACAAACTGCTGCCCAAATCGGGACCGGGCATCGGCCCCAAAGGCGAATTTCTCCTGACCCGCTTTGACCTTCGCGCCGTGCCGTTGAACGGCAAAGGGAAACCGGTGGACGTGAAGTTGAAATCGGTTCATGCCACGGCGCGGACCAGGGGTAAGAAACTGAACATCGGCCTGGATAAAAATCCCGGCAACGGCTGGGCGCCCGGCGAAAGCGGGAAGGATGAAACGGCGGTCTTCGAATTCGATAAACCGATCGATTTCGACGGCGGCGCCGAGCTGACCCTGTCTCTCAAATTCGACAGCGGCATTCCTTTCGCCCGGCCGCGCGTCGCGATCGCCGCCGAGGGCGCGGACATGGCCCTTGAAGGCGAATCGCAGCCGCAGGCTAAGGCGGAACTGGCCGCCATTCTCGAAGAATCCAACGATCAGGTGACCACGAAAAATCAGGCTGAAATCGCCCGCTGGATGCGTCGAATCGATGCTCCGACGGCCGACGCTTTCGCTCCGGTTGTAAATCATCTGGAGAAGGAACCCAAAGAGCAGTTCAAGAACGTCTTCGCCGCCGGCGTGCGCGGCGGAAGGCCGGTCTATTTTCTGGGACGCGGCGAGACCAACAAGAAAAACGGCATTGCCCCGCCCGGCTTCGTCGAAGTGCTGATGACCGCTCCCGAGCAGGATGAACGCTGGACGGTCAGGGGGGAGCAAACCGCATCGGCCGTCAGGAAGCCGACCGGCAAGCCGACGACCCAGCCGGTGGAACCGCGCGTCGCGATGGCGCAATGGATCACCGATTCGGATACCGGCGCCGGGCAATTGCTGGCGCGCGTGATCGTCAATCGATTGTGGATGCACCACATGGGCCGGGGCATCGTCGCGACGCCCAATGATTTTGGCGTGCAGGGCGATCCGCCCACGCATCCGGAATTGCTCGATTTCCTGGCGCGCGAGTTGATTTCCAATGGGTGGCATCTCAAGCCGTTGCAAAAACTGATCATGACCAGCGCCGTGTACATGGAAAACGGCGACGCGACCGCCGCCAGTCTCGCGATCGATCCGGAGAATAAGTTCTTTTGGCGGCATCCTTCGCAGCGCATGGAGGCCGAGGCGGTTCGCGATTCGCTATTGGCCGTCAGCGGCGCCCTCCAGGATACGATGTACGGTCCCGGCGTTCTCGACGAAGCCAGCGGCCGGCGAAGCGTGTATCTCACCGTCAAACGAAGCAAGCCGGTCTTGTTCATGAAGGTGTTCGACGCGCCCGAAGCGATGCAGAGCATCGGCGAGCGCCAGGTGACGACGGTCGCCACGCAGGCGCTGACGCTGATGAATTCGCCGTTTGTTCGCCGGCGCGCCGAGGAATTGGCGTTGCGCGCGCGGCCGAAGGGGGATGTCGATCTGGATGTCGCGATCGCGCGGGCGTATCGCCTGGCGATCTGTCGAGCGCCATCGGCGGAAGAGACGACGCGAATGCATGACTTTATCGAACGCCAGGCCAAGACATACGCAAAGAACGGCGCCGACGTGGCCTTTACTGATTTTTGCCAGGCGCTGCTTTGCTCGGACGAATTTGTGTATGTCGATTGACCGGTCGATCGTCGATCGGCGCCGCCTTCGAGAATCGCGAAGAGGCGCGAGGATTTTTCCTGGTTTATGTTTCCCAGTTTAGCGGCCCCGCTTGCGGGGCGCGGACCTGCGGGGGCGCGGAGTGCGGATTTTGTTTGTCGGCGATGTCGCGATCTTTCTTAAGGAACGGAACGGCGGTCCACGCCCCGCAAGCGGGGCCGCTAAACTAAGAGTTCCTGGAAGCAGTTACTAAAATGGACACGAAACCTCTTTATCCGTCGCTGATACTTCCCACGCCCACCCGCCGCGGCTTTCTTCGGCGGGCCGGGATGGGGGCTGGGACTCTCGCTTTTACGCAAATGCTCCACCAGCAGGGGATGCTTTCCGCCGCGCGCGGCGCGTTGCCGGAAGCGGCTCCGGCCAATCCGATGGCGCCCAAAGCGCCGCATTTTCATCCCAGGGCCAAAGCCGTCATCTGGCTTTTCATGACCGGCAGCCCGTCGCAGGTCGATACCTTCGATTACAAGCCCGAGTTGCAAAAACGGTCCGGCCAACCCCTCGCCGGCGCCGACCCGAAAACCGGGTTCTTCACCACCAGCGGAAAAATCCTCAAATCGCCGTTCGCTTTCAAGCAGCATGGCGATTCGGGAAGCTGGGTTTCGGAAATTCTCCCCCACACCGCCAAGCACGTCGATGACATGGCGTTCATTCACTCGGCATATACCAAGGCAAACAACCACGCCCCCGGCGCCTTTGAAATCGGGTCGGGCGTCATGCGGCCGGGTCGGCCGTGCATGGGGTCGTGGATCACGTACGGCCTGGGCACGCAGAGCCAGAATCTCCCGGCGTTCGTCGTCATGCACGAAACCAAGCCGCGCGGCGAAGACGCCATCTGGTCGGCCGGATTTCTGCCGAAAAATTATCAGGCCCTGGCCATCGATTCGCGCAATCCCAAACCGATCGCCGATCTCGATCGCCTGCAAACGCTGACCGATGCCCAGCAGCGCTCGCAACTCGATCTTCTCGGCCAGGTGAATCGCGAGCATCGCGACCATCATCAACTGGAAACGGAACTGACCGCCCGCATCGAAAGTTTCGAGCTTGCCTATCGCATGCAAACCTCGGCCCCCGAGGCGTTTGATATCGCCAACGAATCCCCCGCGACCAAAGCCCTGTATGGCGTAAACAACAAAGAGTGCGACGTGTTCGCCAAGCAATGTCTCACGGCCCGGCGGCTTGTCGAGCGGGGCGTGCGCTTCGTGCAGATTTTCGCCGGCCGAGGCGTCGGCGGCGACGGCAGCGTCGGGGACGTTCCATGGGACGCTCACAGCAACATCGAAACCAACCACCGCTCCTGCGGCAAAGCCACCGATCAACCCACCGCCGGCCTGCTGGCCGATCTTAAAGCCCGCGGATTGCTCGACGATACGCTGGTGATCTGGAGCGGCGAGTTTGGCCGGACCAGCGATTCGCAAGGCTCCATCGGCCGTGACCACAACCCCAACGCCTTCACTCTCTGGATGGCCGGCGGCGGCGTCAAAGGCGGCGTTCATCACGGCGCCACCGACGAATTCGGATACAAAGCCGTCGAAAATCGCGTCGATGTCCACGATCTGCACGCCACGATTCTCCACCTGCTTGGCATCGACCATGAGCGCCTGACGTATCGCTTTAACGGGCGTGATTACCGCCTGACCGATTTGAGCGGAAATGTCATCCGCGAAATCATCGCGTAAGGCACGCACGGGCCTGCGTTTTTTTTCCGATTTAATCTCGCAGGATGGGCATAATTCGCCCACCGTTGTATGCCCGTAGTTCGCGCAGCCTACGGAGCACAAGCCGCTTACCGGGAGAGGGAGAACACGCCCGGCGCCACAAATCGGCTTCGACGGACCGCCGGAAAAGATCACGTTTCAACGGGATTTTCATCAGCCCACCCCAGCTCTCTCTCTCTCTCTCTCTGAAAGACCCTGAAAGGGCGAGGGAGCCGGAATCGCGTCAAGCGGTAAGATCTCATCCCAGCGCGATCATTCCATCCCACACGAACCCGGCGCGTTTCCGCAGCGGCCGCACATTGGATCCTCCGATACCCCCGACGATTTTCCGCCAGTCTCGCCGCCCACGGCGAATACGCTCAGTGCTCGAGCAGTCTTCGCCGACCCGCACTCGGGGCAGGATACCTTATGATCGCCGCTCATCGTGCGGGCAAGGTGATCGAACTTCTTTTTGCACTTCTCGCAGGTGTATTCGTAGATCGGCATGGCTTCATCCTGATTGGGGCTAGGGTCGAATGGTAATTTCCTTGATCGATCCATTCTTGGCCAAGTCAACGCCAAAGGAAAGAGCCACGATTGCATTTACGTTTTCCATCCCGGCGATCGAAACCGTCGGCGCCGACGAATATCCCGCGCCCGGAGTGGCGATCGTGAAGCCGGTGACGGCGCCGTTGTGAACCGTCGCGTAAACGACGGCGGGGGTGTGGCGCCACATCTCGCCTTTGCTGGCGCTGTATCGGTAGAAGTTAGAGACGGTATCCAGCCAGTCGTTGGTGACGCCGTAGGGGCCGAGGTTGCGGAGCAGCGCCTGTTTATTCAGGTTGACCTGCGCCGGCTCGGGTTGTCGGCCGCCCGAAGCGGGGGTGACAAAGCTGAACGCCTTGCGGAAGACGTCGGCCGATACATCCAGCGCGGACGCGATCAGGATGACTGGCCTTCCATGATCGCGCGAATCGGTGTCGAAACCGCCGGTGAGAGTGACGGGAACGCCCAGGGAGGCGTCGGGTTTGGCGCCGCTGGATTCCTCGGCGGTCTTATTGTCCGCCCGGCGGCTGGGGCGGGAATTTTCCGGCGCGTTTGAATCGCGGCCGGTGCGGGCATTTTCGGGAGCGGTTGCGTCGCGGCCGGCGCCGGGGATTGATCCGCCGTCCCGCATCGGCCGATTGCCCGGCGGCCGCATCATCGCCGATTCCAGCTTCGAATATTGCTCGGGCGTTAAAGACTCTTTCATACGCTTCAAAAAGCTTTCGCGCGCCTGCTGCTGCTGTTGATGAAAATCTTCGACGATCGGGTCGATCTTCTGTTTTTGTTCCGCGGTCAGGTCAAGACTGTCCAAGGCGCGCTGCAATCCGGGTGGCCCGGGCGGCGGGCGATCGCCTCTTGGGCCGGCGTCGGCCGAGTCGCGGTTTTGCCGGTCGCCCGGCGGCGCGTCGGGCCGGCGGTCGCCCTGGCCCGCCGGACGATCGCCGGGATCATCACCCGGCGCCGCCGCCTGCGTGACGTGCAGCGTAATCGATCCCGCGAAAGTCATTGCAGCCCCGGCGAGCACCCAAACCGCAAGGCGATGCAGCCGGCTACGATTGATTGTGTCTTCCATGTGCCGTTCCGTTCGGTGATTTGGTCTCTCGTGAAAAATGTCGGAATTCAAATCATTAGTGGAACGGACGGCGCAGGCGGTTTCAGAAATATCCGTCACGGCGGATAACGCGCACGATATGGCCCGGCTAAACCCGCAAGATCGCCGCACGCTTACTTCCGTAATTCGTTCAGCAGATGCTTCAACTCGGGCAAAATGAGCCGGCTCATCGCCAACTCGACGGCGGGCGTGGAACCGGGCATCGCGAAAATCACTTTTCCCCGGCCGATCCCCGCCACCGCGCGGCTCATCATCGCGCCGCTGCCGATCTCGTCGAAGCTGAGCGACCGAAATATCTCGCCGAACCCCGGCAGTTCCTGATCGAGATGGCGCTGGACGACTTCGATCGTGCGGTCGCGCCGGCTGACGCCTGTGCCGCCGTTGGTCAGGACGGCGTCGATGTCGCCGCGCGTCAGCATCTCCGTCAATAAGTGGTGCAGTTCGTCCGCTTCATCGGGGATGATTCGATATTCAACGACGGCATGACCCGTCTCGGCCAGCAGTTCGCGAATCCGCCGGCCGCTGGTATCGGTGGCTTCGGTTCGGGTGTCGCTGAGCGTAATGACGACGCATCGGGCGGCGGCGAGGATCGAGTCGCGGATATGCTGTTCGTATGCCATTGAAATTTTTTTTTCGAGTCATGGGAAGGCCGGCTCGATGCTTAATTGACCCGCCTTGTCGCGGACGACAAAACTATTGCCGCCGGGCGCGAGCACCAGATCCTGGCGATTGGGTCCGGGCTTGATGGCCAGCATGTCGCGGACTTGCAGGTTGCCGCCGCGATAAACGCGAAGCAGCGCGTGCACGCCTGGATTGAATTGGCCGGAAACTCCGTTGGCCGCCTGCGTGGCGCCGGCTTGCAGCGTGTTGAAGCCCATCCGCGAGTCGGCTGACACCTTGATCCGCCCGTCGGCGATGTCTTCCGGCGCGGCCCACGCCGCCTCGGCCGGCGGGCCGTCTTTGGTCAAGTTAAGCGTCAGGGGACCGTCGGTATCGTTCTTTACCGATACGCTGTACGAGCGCGATTCCGGCCCGCAGCCGACCGCGACCAACATGAGGAGCAACACGCAAAGGCGATTGAGCATGGCGGAAATCGTAGCGGGTACGCCGGGAAAGAAAAGCGGGATAACACTGGACCTGCGAATGCAATTTGGTTTTTGGCCGCGTTCCTTGATGCGGATCGCGATTCCTCACGGTGGCCCGGCGAGCGCCGGTCGCGAAATACGCCCCGCGAGCGGCGCCGCTGGCGGCGAGGCGTTTCGATTCATGAAAAGCGCTCCGCTTCCATCGCGTGTCTATTTGGCCGCGGAAACCGGACCATGCCCCGCTGGCGCGTCGACGGCGATTTCAGAAGGGGTGACGCGCTCGCCGTCGGCGATTTGACTGCTGAGGTTTAACGCGACGTTCGCGTTGGGGGCCACGCCGCCCGCGATATCGACGAGATTGCCCTCGTCGTCGGCGATCGTCACTTTCTGAAAGTGAACGATTCCGTCATCGCCGACCACCGCGATCTGCGTACCGGCGGCACGAAAAAGCAGCGCACTGGCGGGAACCTGCAGCAACGGCGTCTGAACGAGATTGAAGCTGACCTGCACATACATGCCCGGCACCAACGCGAAATCTTTGTTTTCGATATCGACCTCCACGTGCAGGGTTCGCGAAGCGGGATCGATGGAATTGGCCGTGCGCGAAATACGGCCCGAAAATTTTCGATCCGGATATTCCCCGGCGCGAACAACGGCAGGCATCGTGACTTTCAGCCCGGCGCTGGCCGACTGAGGCACGTCGATGAAAACGCGAAGGCGGTCGGATTGAGCGATGCTATATAAAAAAGTGGTGGCGCTCGTGCTGCCGGCGCTGACGAGATCGCCGATGTCGATCTTGCGGGCCGTGATGATCCCATCGAATGGAGCGGTAACGTTTTTGTACTGCGTAAACGCGAGCAGACTTGTCACGTCGGCTTGATTGATTTTGACCTGGGCGTTGGCCGCTCTCAGCTTGGCGACGCTGCTGTCGTACTCGGCCTTCTTCTCGTCGCGCTCCTGTTGAGAAACGACGCCGATCGGCGAATTCCACCAGCGGTCGTAGGTGGTCTTCGCGAGCGCGACCGCCGACTCGGCGACGCTCACGTCGGATTCGGCGGCGGCGAGCTTGGCCTGGGCGGCGATCAGGCGGGCGTCGAGGTCCGGCGTGTCGATCCTGGCCAGAACCTGCCCGCTTTTGACATGGTCGCCGATGTCCGCCGTCCAGTTGGCGACGTATCCGGTCACCCGCGCGTAGATCGTCGATTCATACCAGCCCGTGGTGCTGCCGGGCATCGTGAGCGGTTCAGTATTGGCCGAATATCTTACCCGCGCGACGTCAACGACCGGCGCCGCGGCGGCGGCCGACGCTTTCTGCGACGCCAGCGACTCGGCAAAACTGGCCTTGCGGTGATGGACGATCAAAAACCCGATGGCCAGCAGGACCGTCGCCGCCGATACGACGATCGCAAGCGTTCGCCCGGTTCGGGGGGCGAAATGCGTCGGCACATGATGCTGTTCTTCCATGGCATTATCCTTTGATTGCCGTTGGCTTACCGGGCCGGCGCAGGAGCCGGTACATCGCCGGGACAAAAATCAGCGTCGCGAGGGTGGCGAATAAAATTCCGCCGATCACCGCGCGGGCGAGCGGCGCATTTTGCTCGCCTCCCTCGCCGACGCCCAGCGCCATCGGAATCATCCCGAGCACCATGGCCCCGGCCGTCATCAGCACGGGGCGCAAACGGGTGAAACCCGCCGCGACGGCGGCCGTCAACGGGTTATCGCCCGCTTCCATTCTTTGATTGGCGAAGGTCACGACGAGAATGCTGTTTGCCGTCGCGAGACCGATGCACATCAACGTGCCCATCAGGGCCGGCACGCTGATATGCGTTTGCGTGAGGAAGAGCATCCAGATCACGCCCGCCAGCGCCGCCGGAACCGCCATCAAAACAATCAGCGGGTCGAGCCAGCTTTGAAAGTTAATGACCATCAGCAGATAGACCAGCACGACGGCCAGTCCCATTCCCGAAAACAATCCGGAAAAACTTTCGCGCATCGTTTGAACCTGCCCGGAGAGTTTCACCGTGATGGCCTTAATTTTGTCCGGTCGATCGGCGGCGATGACCTTGTTGATCTCGTCGGCGGCGCTTTTCAGATCGCGCCCCTGCACGTCGGCGTTGACGTCGAACACCGCGCGGATATTCAACTGCGAGGCAACCATCGGTATCTTGCCGCGGGTGAAACTGGCAAGGTTCATCAGCAACTCCCCCTGGCTGATTTTGCCGGTGGCGAGAGGCAGCGTCTTCAAATCCTGCATCGAATGAATCCGATAGGTGGGCGTTTGAACCACCAGCGGATAACTGACGTTGTTGCGCAAATCGAGCCAGAAATTCGGCGAAACCTGCGCGCTGGAATTCAAGGCGACCAGCACGCTTTCGGCGGCGTTACGCTGGCTGAGCCCGACCTGCTCGGCCATGTCCCGATCCACCGCGATCTTCAAAGACGGAACGTCAGGCACCTGAAAAACGTGAGCGTCCACGACGCCCGGTATCCGATTCAGATCTTTCACCAGCTTTGAAGCCAGTTCAAAATCGGCCTCGGAGTCGGCGCCGGTCACGCGAATGTCGATCGGCGCCGGTTGGCCGAAGTTCAAGACCTGATTGACGATGTCGGCGGGCTGGAAGAAAAACCGCAAATCGGAAAAACGCTTCGGCAACTCGCGCCGCAGCGTGGCGGCGTGGGCGGCGGTCGGAGTGTGTTTTTTCTTCAGCGCGATCAGAATCTCGCCGTCCATTGGCCCGATCGTCGCCGAATCGCTTAACGCGATGTTGATGCCGCTGTAAGGCAGGCCGATGTTGTCGAGAATCACGTCGATCTGGTCGTTGCCGATCAACTTGCGGACGTCGGCTTCGACCTGCGCGAAATAGTCCTGGGTTTGCTCGATTCGCGTCCCGGGCGGAGCGCGAACGTGCAGGCGCATCTGGCCGGCGTCCACCTGCGGGAAAAAATCCATTCCCAGGCCCGGGAACAGCAAAAACGAAAAGCCGATGAAGAGCACGAAAAAGCCGCCCGTAATCCACGCCCGCGCCAGCGACCATGACACGGCGTTTCGGTAGAAATCGCGAAAGGCGTTGAAGGCGCGATCGAACGCGAAATGGATGCGAAGGAAGGGATTTTTTGCGCGGCGCCGTCCCATTTCGTGGGCGCCGCCGCGATTCCCGCGCGCCTTGAGATTCGAGCGCAAAAGATACTTGAACAAAACCGGAACGAGCGTGAATGAAAGGATCAGGCTCGCGAGGAGCGCGATGCAGACCGACATCGACAATGGGGAAAACAGATATTTCGCCGTTCCCTGGAGCAGGAATACCGGCACGAAGACGATGCAGATCGACAGCGTGGACAGAAGCGTGGGAACGCCGATCTCCGCGCCGCCGTTGACGATCGACGATTCGAGTTCCTCCCCCTTGCCCAGATGCCGTTCGATGTTTTCGATGACGACCGTTCCGTTATCGACCAGAATCCCGACCGCCAGCGCGAACCCGCCGAGCGTCATGGTGTTCAGCGTCTGGCCGGCGCAGTACATGACGAGAATGGCGGCGATGATCGAGAGGGGGATGGTGACGAGAATGATCAGCGTCAGCTTCCAGTTTCCCAGAAACAAAAGAATCATCAGCGCCGTCAGCCCCGCGGCCATCGTTCCGCCCATCACCACGCTGTTCAAGGCGGCTTTAACGAAGATGGATTGGTCGAAGATCGGCTTGATGGAAACGCCCGCGGGCATGGACCGGCGAATGCTCGGGAGAGTCTTTTTAACGCCATTGACGACGGCCAGCGTGGAGCTGTCGCCGGTCTTGCGGATCATCATCAGCCCGGCGGGCCGGCCGTTTTGAGAGACGGAATTGGTTTGCACCTGAAAGCCGTCATGGACATGCGCGACGTCGCGTATGTAAATTGTTTTGTCCTGTACTTGCTTAATGGGAAATCGGTTGAGCGAAGCGATGAGATCCGGGCTGTTGTTCATCGAGACCGGATAATCTTTTCTGCCGAGCTTTATGTCGCCGGAGGGGAGTATGACGTTTTCCCTTTGCAGCGCCTCGCTGACATCCGACGGCGAAAGCCCGCGTGCCTGGAGGGCCTGCTGGTCGAGATCGACCATGATGACGCGCGGCTTTCCGCCATACGGATACGGAACCGAGGCGCCCTGAACCACCGCAAGATCGGGACGAATCACGTTTTGGCCCAGGTCGTTCAGACGGGTGTCGGTAAGAGAATCGCTGGTGACGCTCAGCTGGATGATCGGAACGTCGGTGGCGCCGTAGCGAAGGATCAGCGGGGGCGTGATGTTTCGCGGCATGTACTTGAGCACCACCAGCGCGCTGCTCCCGAGCTGCGACACCGCCCGGCTGACGTCGGCCCCCTCGTTCAAATAAACCTTGATGACGCCGACGCCGTCGTAGCTGTTCGCCTCGATCCGCTGAATATCATCCACCAGCGAAGCGAGTTGCCGTTCGTGGAGCGCCACGATCCGGTTTTGAATTTCGTCGGCGCTCATGCCGTTATAGGTCCAGACGACGGCGACCACCGGGATGTTGATCTCCGGGAAAATATCCGTCGCCATGCGCAGCAATGCCCCCACGCCCAGAACGCAGACGAGGATCACCAGCGCGATAACGGTGTAAGGGCGCTTCAGTACGAAGGATATAAGCGCCATGGAAAGGCTCCGCGGATCACTTACCGCACGATGATAAGATAAGCGGCCATCGCGATACCGAGCAGCGATAAAACAACCGCAAGAACCACGCTCAGCGAGACGGCGCCGGGTCTGGGAAGCTCGGCGTTGAGATAACGCCTGACGAATTGAACGTGTCTTGCGCCGGCTAACGCGGTAACGATCACGCCCAGCGCGACCAGTCCGATCCCCGCCGCTTGCGACAGGCCGGCGTGCTTGATCGGAGGAACGCCTCGAACCGTCGCGATCTCGCGAAGAAAAAAGCCGAATCGCGAAACGACGAATCCAAATCCCATCAGCGCCAGACCCGTCCGAATCCATGCCAGCAGCGTGCGTTCGGCGGCGAGCACGACGCGCGGGTCGTATGATTCGCCGGCCGGTTTATTTTTTTCGGTCCCGTCTGCCATTGGCGGCTCCCTGTTTCATCATGAGCGAGCCGCCGAACCGCGCGCGACGCACGCCGCGGCTACTTGCGAAACGTGTCGAACGAGCTTGTGTCGAATCCCTGCCCGAGCCCGATCGGAAAAAGGTTGAAGCCGAACCCGCTTTCGTGTGTCGTTTCATCGACGTAATAGCGGAAGGCCATCATGAACGTGTCGAATTTCCGCAGTATCGCCACGCTTGAGATCACGTTCTTGGACTGGATGAAATCGAATTGCTGATCGAGATCGAGCGTATATTTGGAAGTGATCTCGTAGTCGGCGTGAACGCTGGTGATGTTCGAGTTGAGGTCCGCGACGTAACGGTTGCCCACGAAGTATGAAAATCGCGTATCGCGCCGAACGAGTATCCCCATCGCCAGGGTGGCCAGTCGGCCGCGATCGAGGTTGAAGGACGTATCTCCAAGCACGACGGTATTGTCGCTGAGGCGCCAGGAGGCGTCGGCGTTGACTGCATCGCGGGGAATCGATTCTTCGGGATAACTGCCGAAATAAAGCCCGCGAAAATCATACGGGTTGTTGTAGAGTTTTGAGTTTGGCTTGTTCTCGAAAACGTCCACTTCGACATTGAGGCTGAAGACATCGACATTGCGCCATTGGCCCGGCCCGCCGCGCTTGGTTTCCCATCGCTGGTTAATGGCGAACTGGGCGGCGCTGATGTCGTTGATCGTGTCCACCGATTCGTCAAAGACAAACACCTGCCCGCGATTCAGATTCATGGCGCTGGTGAAGACATTGATCTCCGGCGTAATCACGTGCCGAAGCTGATGAATGTCAAGCAGATCGCTCTCGGCGAAAGGATCGACCTTCCATAATTCGGTGGACACCCGCGCGCCGGCGCCGACCATTCCGCGGGCGCGCTCCTGGCCCTGCGGCGAATCGGAATACTCGGTAAACCGGCCCATCACGTACGGATCGACGCGGAGCGGGCCGACGGTGAAGGGCCAATCCACTTCCTGGCGAAAGTCGCCGCGCCAGATGATTTGATCGGGGACGCCGGTCGTTCCCAGCGCCGGCTGGCCGGGCGTGACGTACTGGCTAAAGCCCTGGCTGGCCAGCGACGCGCGCGACTTGGCGAAATGCAGCCCTTCGGCGTCGTTTTCGCTGAAGAACGTCAGGCGATCGCCCAGGAGAGAATCCCCTTCGCGGTAGTATCCGACCTGCGGCAGGCGGTCGACCTCGAACTGTTCCTGCTGCTGGCCGCTGGTGGTGACAAGATGATTGGGCTGCCAGGTGGCGCCGAAATAGAACGCTTCGTTATCCACCTGCCGCTTGATGTACCCCACGAAATTCCGAGGATCGCCGTCCTGAAATTCATCGCGGAACCACTGTTCCATGAACGTGGCGTCGCTGACATAACCGAGTCGGACCTGGGCTTGCCACCCGTCGGGGAAATAGTGCT
The DNA here is from genome assembly GCA_035551995.1 of Tepidisphaeraceae bacterium. Taxonomy (GTDB): domain Bacteria; phylum Planctomycetota; class Phycisphaerae; order Tepidisphaerales; family Tepidisphaeraceae; genus RYN-428. The sequence goes on along the minus strand of DASZME010000067.1, from coordinate 13,533 downwards.
CGTGCTCCCATAGAACCTGGCCGCGAAGCGTGGCGGGATCGTTGATGCGTTCGTATTTTCGGCCCAGGTCGTCTTCGCCGTGGTCGTAGACGAAGTAGGATTTCAGCTCCCCCTCGAAGTCCCAGGGCTGGCGCGTGGTGGTGGTGACAAACCCGCCGCCGTACTCGGCGTTGACCCCCGCCCCCGGGCCGCGCTTGCCGAGATAATCCAGCCGGTAATTCGCGTCCAGGCCGGGGGGCGGCGCCTGGCCGAGCGTCTCGAAAAGTCCCCAGAAGGTCTTAAAAAACGGGCCGAAATCGTGGCTGTTGCCGCCCCCGACTCCGCGCAGGGCAAAGCCGCGGTTCATATCGCCCGCCGTGTGCGGGAGAAAGAAAAAAGGAATGTCGAACATCTCCAGCGACGTATTGCGGGCGTCGAAAAAAACATTGTCGCCCGTCCGCGGATCCCCCGACGGTTCGGACTTCAGATACAGTTTTTCGGCCGCCAGGCTGTAACTGGGAACGGCGAAGGAACTGGTCGAAAGCTTCGTGTTTTCCGCCTGAAATTCCCCTTGGGCGAGTTGGCGAACCAGCTTGGCCCGCATGATGATCGGCGTTCCGCGGATCGGCAGGCTCGTATGGATGATCGCGTCGGTCATCACGGCGCGGTCGGTGGCGAGTTCGTAATAACATCGATTGGCGGTCAGGCGTTCCTCGGTCGCCCCGGGACGAACGGGAACAAAATCGATCTGCACGTCCCCTTCAAGATAGGCGGCGTTGATCGTCTCCTTGCCATGCTTTTTCCCGCCGGACTCGGACAGTTCCTTCATCGATTTCACGGCGGTGAAAAGGACGGCCGAATCGGCGCTCAATTCAAGATATTCGTTGTTGGGACGGCGCTCGATCAAGCGAACCGCGCCGGTGAGAACGATCGCCACGTTTCCTTCGTCGGTGTTGAGCGATTCGATGTTCTGGGCCTCGAAAACCAAAGGCAAATCACTGGTGGGAATGCCGCCGACGTTTTTCGATGGGCGCGTGGCCGGTTTGGTTTGCGACGTCGCGCGAGTGGCGGGCGCGTTGACGGCAAGATCGCTCGCCTGGGCATGCTCGGCGTCGAACAGTGTCCGCGCCTGGCGAAACAATTCGGTTTTGGAATCGTCCCGCGCCACCCGATCATCCGCCTCGATGCGAATTCCCTGGCCGCGCACGAGTGCCGTGACAAACAGCCGATCGCCCGTGCGCGTGCTTCCGTCGCGTTCAAGCTTCGCATGGCCAAGAAGGGCGACGCGGGCGTTTTGAATGTCGAGATTGTCCTGGCTTGCAGGCGCCAGCCAGACGACCGCGTTGTCGGCGGTGAGCGTGGCGCGGTCAAACGCGATTTTGACCGGCCCGCGCAACAGAACGACGTTATCTCGATCTTGAATCCAGGTGGCGGCGACTTTGCCGGTGAGGGTGAGTTGTTCGCTTGGCGATTGCGATTGCGCAAAAGCCGGCGCAGCGGAGAGCGGAACGAGAGCGGCCAGAACAATAAAAATACCACGCCAACCCAAGCACCGGCTCCTTCCGAGCGCTCCACGGCGCCGAATCGGGCGGCATTATAGGATGAAGCGCAAAGGCGTCAAACGACACTCGCGCCTTGGGAAAGCCGCGCTCAGATATTCTGGTCCAATCAAAAAGATTAGGCACAATCCGATGGGCGAATCGAACGAATCGATCGCGCACAACGCTAGTGATGTTTGCAACGAAGAACTTTGAACGATTCGTAGAACAGCCGTCTCGGCTGTGTGTGGAAAGCCGGGACACAAGCGGGCCGCGCGTGAATTTCGCAACGCGCCGTGCCCACATCAAGGATTGATGACGACTTCACCGACCACACCCCGAAAGAGAATGTCTAAACGATTGAGAATGTCACGACCTAAAATCCGCTCCGTTCCTGAGAAATCGGCTTGCAGACGACACTGGTAGTCCTGCCCATCACATCGAGCCCAGATTTGAAACGCGATTGAGGCTGCGGAGCCTCCGGCAACGCCGGCATCTGCGCCCGTGTCGGGGATGACCCGATCCAATGCCACCCCCGCCGTCCCGCTGGTGGAGCGGAATTCGACGGTCAGCGAAGCCGCATTCGTCGCTCGTCGTTTCAGTATGACACGGCCTATCCCGGCGAAGCGCTGCCATCGCTCCAGCCCTGTCGCGGTGCTCCATGTGGCGCGGCGATCGGGGCGGCATCCTTTCGTTATTTGCGTGGGAAAGGAAGAGGAACCCGCCCAACGAAGCCGTCACGCTATTGCTGCCTGAATCTATCATCCTATTCCCATTGCCGGCGATCGATCATGTCCGCGGCGTCGGCGTTGTCGATCAGGCGCCGGCGATTTTGAGCCGGCGAGAAATGAGCCAAGATTCAACGTCTGGCCGCCGCTGAAAACGGTTTGGACCGCTGCACGAAATGCCATTCCCAAGAAACGCGGAATGAACCGCCGGCCTTCCCGGACGTTTTACTTTGTCGCGGTGGGCCGATAGGCTAAAAGCAGGCATTTTCGCGTTCAGGCTTTTTCCACCCGCTCCCGGAACGCCGGGAGACGAAAAATCGAATTGAAAATTCCGTCGTTTGGAGATTGTATGGCCAGGCCGGCCGCAAAAATTAAATCGGTTGCGTTCGTAAGTCTCGGATGCCCAAAAAACCTCGTGGACAGCGAGCGGATGCTCGGGCTTCTGGCGGAGGATGGATTGATGATCACCTCCGACGCCTCGCAGGCCGACGCGATCGTCATTAATACCTGTGGATTTCTTGAAGCGTCAAAAACCGAGTCGCTCGCGGCCATTCGCGAGGCGATCGATCAGAAGACCAACGGCAAATGTAAGCGCGTCGTCGTCGCCGGATGCCTGGTTCAACGTCATAAAACCAAGCTGCTGGCGGAGGTGCCGGGCGTGGATCGGCTGGTGGGGGTATTCGATCGCGAACACATCGTGCAAGCCGTCCAAGGCAAGGAAAACGCCCGCCAGGAGCATGGCCACTACCTCGGGAAGTATCACGATCTGTCCAAAGAACTTGCGGCCAATTCAAAGATGCAGCTTGACGGCCTGGACGAAAAGCGGACCAAAACCAATCGCCTGCCCGTCTTCGAAGACGATCGCGCCCGCCTGCGGCTCACGCCGCGCCACTACGCATACCTGCGCATCAGCGAAGGGTGCAATCAGGGGTGCGCGTTTTGCACGATTCCGTCCATCCGCGGCCCGATGCGATCCAAGCCGATCGAGCAGATTCTGCTCGAAGCCCAGGAACTCGCCGCCGACGGCGCGGTCGAACTCAATCTCATCGGACAGGACACCACCAGTTTCGGCACGGACATCGGGTACGGCCCCGGCCTCAGTGGGTTGCTCAAGACGCTCGATAAGGAATTGAAAGACGTGCATTGGCTTCGGCTGATGTATGCGTACCCATCGTGTTTCACCGACGAGATGATAAAAACGATCGCCGATAGCGCCCGCGTGGTGAAATACATCGACATGCCGTTGCAGCATATCAACGACGAGCTGCTGACGCGGATGCGACGGCGGGTGAGCCGGGCTCAAATCCAAACGCTGCTGGAGAAGCTGCGAAAATGGGCGCCGGGCATCGCGATCCGAACGACTTTTATCGCGGGCTCGCCGGGCGAGACCGAGGCGCAGCATCAGGAGCTTGTGAAGTTCGTCAAGGATTTTGGTTTCGATATGATGGGCGTCTTCCCGTACAGCGCCGAGCCGGGAACGCCGATGGGGCGGATGGAAGACCAGATCGCCGACGAGGTCAAGGCCCGGCGTGTGGAAGAGTTAATGCTGGTCCAGCAACAGGTGGCGTTCAAGAAGGCAAAAAAGATGGTGGGCCAGACGATTGAGGTGCTCATCGATCGTCGAGCGGGACGGGACGAAGAGGACGGCTGGGTGGCCCGAAGCGCCAGCCAGGCGCCGGATATTGATTCAGTGACGCATGTGTCGGGGGCGAATCTGCACGCCGGGCAGATGCTCAGCGTGAAGGTGACGGATTACCAGGCATATGACCTGGTAGCCGAGGTCCAAAAGAGCAAATCGCGCAGCTTGAGCGTCGTGAAGGCTTGAGTAAAGTCAGGAGCGCCCGGCGCGGGTCATTGCCGTACTTCCGGCAATCTCGCGTAGGCAAAGCTGACGTTCAATTCATATTCTCCGTACGCCGTGACCAATCGGCCGGCCGTCAGTCGCTCGCCCGATTGCATTCGTAAGCTTGTCGCCAGCGCGGCCAGGGGCTCGGCGACGGCGGGGGCGGTTAAATCCAGCGCCAGGGAAAATTGCGACGGATCGATCGCCGACGTGGTGATGCGATAGCGCAGGTCCGGGCCGTAATGGCCGGGGATTTTGAAATTGGCGGTCTGGCCGGGAACGATCAGCAGGTCGGCGCTGGATGTCAGTTCGGGGCCGTTCGTGAGCGCCAGACGAAGGATCAACGCCTGACGGCCGGGCGGATGCGCCCCATCGCTCAGGCCCATTTCCGACGTCGATTTTTCCGCGATCATCCAACCCGCCAGGCCATTTGACGAATTGCGGATCTGACCAAAATCCGAAAGCTCTTCGCGCTGGGGAAGATCGCGCGGGGAAAATGCATGGTCAAGGACGGATGCGCCCGCGCGAATGTTCGAAGTCGGCCGCGCCGAGGCCTGCCCCATCTCAAAGGCGACGCTGGCGGCGAGAAACAACGCGGCGGCGATGCCTGTCCAGGCGACCCGCCATCGCGACGGAAAGCGCGAGATCGGCGGCTCCAGCGCGGCGCGGTCGGATTGGTGTGACGGCGATCGCGACGGAGGCGTGAATCGATCCCATCCCGCCGGTGGGTCGGCCTGGGCGGCAAACGATCCGAGCGTCTGGCGCAGCCGGTCATAATCCTGAACCGCCCGCTGGCATTCCGGGCACGATTCCAAATGTTGCAGCGTCTGGGCGGCCCGGCGGCGCGTGTCTTGGTCCCAGTTCTGATCGAGGGCAAACTGCCGATAAACTTCGCATGACATATGACACTTCCTTAATCGCCGGACCGTCAGGCGGGCTGCCAATCCGCCAGAATTCCGCGAAGCATTTCCATTCCCCGGTGCAAGAGCCGCGAGACTTCCGGCGCGGATAAACCTAGCAGTTCCTTCACCTCGTTGCCCGACACGCCCTGCATCAACCGCAGGGCGACCACGACGCGAACCTGCTCCGGCAAACGATCCATCGCCGCCAATACCGCGTCCGTCCGCTCGTCGCCGTGAAAAGCCTCGTCCCAAAACGCCGGCTCGCGCGAGTGGTTCGCCAGCGCCTTGCGCTCCACTGATCTGCGACGGCGGGCCTGAATGCTCCGATTGACGATCACCCGCGCCAGCCAGTTGCGGAGGGCCGCGCCTTGCCGAAGTTCATCGCGGCATTCCCACGCTTTCAGCATGGCCTGCTGACAAACATCTTCGACCGCTTCGTGATCGCGCAGCACGCCAAATGCAAGGCGATAAAACAGCCGTCCGTTGCGGCTCATCTGCTCGCGGAGCATGGCTTCCCAGGCTGTGTCGTCAGTCGGCCCTTGAAGCGCTGCCATTAGCTATTCCTCCGCGGCGACTCATGATTAAGATGCGCCGGCCGGTTTTTTTTTCAAGAAAATTGAAAGCCAAACGTGCGCGAATGCCTAATATCTCTCCGATGGAATATCAGTCTAACCTCGCTGTCGCGGAACCCGACGGCGCCCCCGATCGTCAAAGCGGCACTCCAAACCTCTTTATCGTCGAAAGCCCCTGCCGGCCATCGGCAAAGAGCGTCGGGCGTCCGCTTATTTCGCCGATATCGCGCGCGATCGATCTCACGTCGGTCATTGTACCGCTTGTCGTCGTTGCCGCGGCGTTCGCGCTGTTCTGGGGACACGGCATGGGCTGGGGACAACTGTCGATCTACGTGGCCATGTATCTGTTTACCGGTTTTGGCGTGACCGTCGGCTTTCACCGCCTGTTCACGCACCGCGCGTTCGAGGCGCCGCGATCCGTACGTTATACCTTGGCGGTCCTGGGATCGATGTGCGTGCAGGGTCCGCTGTTGTGGTGGGTGGCGGTTCATCGACGGCACCATCAGTATTCCGATCTCGAGGGCGATCCGCATTCGCCGCATGTTCATGAAGGCAATCTCCTCAGCCGGGTCGGCGCCGCTTTTCACGCCCATGTCGGGTGGGTTTTTAAGCCGGATTCTCCTACGCTGGCTTCTTACGTTCCCGATCTGCTCAAAGATCAAATCCTGACACGGATTAGCGATTTATATCCCTTATGGGTCAGCCTGAGCCTGATCATACCGGCTCTGCTTGGCGGAATAATCACCCATTCATGGATCGGCGCGCTGCTCGGATTGATCTGGGGCGGGATTATTCGCGTTCTCATGGTCCATCACATTACCTGGAGCGTGAATTCGATTTGCCATCTATGGGGAAGCCAACCCTATCGCACCCACGACCAGAGCCGAAATAACTGGATCGTCGGGGTTCTTGCCCTCGGCGAAGGATGGCACAATAACCACCACGCCTTCCCTACGTCCGCGACGCATGGTCTGGGTTGGCGCCAACCCGATACGTCTTACTGGATTATTCGCGGAATGGCGTTGCTCGGATGGGCTTCCCGCGTGCGCGTCCCGGCCGAGAAAGCGATGGCAGCCAAGCGGCGCGATGGCGCGGAAGTGGAAGTTTAAAAAGGACGCGCTGTCGATCGAACGGCGCTGCCCAACAACGCGCCGCGCGTCCGACGCTATCCAAACCGCGTGCGAAGCACTCGTGATTCTTTAGCCGCCTCGCTTGCATAAATTTCCATAATGACCCCTGTATTTCGTGGATAACGCCTTTCCGTTCGGAATGGTGCCGATCCTGAAAATAACAGGAGTCTCAGATGGTTATCGCCTACAGTTATGGCCGATTCAGCACCAAGCCGCAAGCGAAGGGAAATTCCGAAGAGCGGCAAGACATCGCCCCCCGCATTTGCGAACAAAAGGGGTGGACGCTCGACACAGGTTTGACGTTTTTCGACAAAGGCGTTTCCGCCTTCAAAGGCAAGAACGCAAACGTCGGCGATCTTGCCCGGTTCGTATCGCTTATCGAACACACCAACGAAAATGGAAAACTGATACCGGGACCGATCAAGCCCGGTTCGGTGTTGATTGTTGAGTGTCTTGACCGCATCAGCCGCCAAAAGCCGATGGACGCCCTCGACACAATCAAATCCATCCTCAAGAAAGGTGTCTCCGTCCATACGGGTTTTGACGGGCAAACCTACAGCTACGAATCGTTGAACGAGAGCAACGGACAGATTTACATTCTGCTTGGAATTCTTCAACGTGCCCACGAAGAGAGCAAGACGAAATCAATTCGAGCAACGAAGGCATGGGAGCAGAAGCAGACCAACGCCGCCGGAAAGATCATGACGACCGCCACTTGCGGACTTCCCGCATGGACACGCTACAACGCCACCACCAAAGAACTTGAACACGTCCCCGAACGGCTTGAGATCATGCGGGAAATGTGCCGCTTAGGCTTACAGATGGGAGCGCATTCAATCGCCAAAGAATTCCATCGCCGAGGTATTCCCTCATGGCAGAAGAAAGGCCGTTGGGATGTTACGAGAATCACCAAGATGCTGAAATCCCGCATGTTGATCGGCGAATACCAGCCCCGCAAGGGCCGCAAAGACTTCGGTGAACCCGTCCAAAACTATTACCCGCCCGTGTTGACCGAAGCCGAATTTTACCAACTGCAAAGCGTACTTGGCACACGTTCCAAAGTGATTCGAGGAAAGCGAGGCCCAAGCGTATCGAATCTATTTGGAGCGCTGGCAACGTCAGGCGACGACGGTTCAGTGATGCGAGTATCGTACAAAACGACCGACATCAAACGCTACACGTCGGTTGACTGCCTTACCGGCGCAAATCCCAACTTCATCAGTTTCCCCTACAACGCTTTTGAAAATGCTTTTCTGAAACACGTTTCGGAACTGGACATGAGCGGAACCACAACGGCAGATCGTGCCGAAATCATCAGCTTGGACGGCCAGCTTTCCGCCCTTCGTGCCAAGATTGACCAGTTGCAGGCCGCAGCGACCGACGCCGAGGGGAAAAGCTTTGACCGGATATTGCAGATGTTGCCGGGACTGGAAGCGAAAGAAAACGAGATCGTGCAGAAGATCGAAACCGCAAAGGCCAAAGCCCATCGCCCGCAAATCACCACTTCCGATGTTGCGGCGATTGCCGCCGAACTGGTAAACGCCCCCACCGAAGAGAAAATCAACGGGCGAGAAAAGTTGAAATCCGCCATCCAAGCCGTTGTCGAGAAGATTCAACTTTTCATCCGCCGGGAGAACAACCAACGGAACAGCACCGCCATTTGTCTGGCAGTTGTGACGCTCAGGGATGGACTCTGCCGGTGGATCGTGGTTCGGACCAAAGGCCAAGCCGTTCAATCGGTTGCCCACAACCGCCCCTTCCGCCCCGTTCAGATGGACCCTATCAAATTTGCCGACTTGCTCATTCAACGCCCCGATGCCGAATTGAATGAATGCGCCGTTCGATGCTTCACGGACGCCATTCATGCCGCCGATCCGATTGAGCAGGCATGGACGGCAGCGGAAGCCGTTGGAATCACCATGCACGCCTGAACGAGATTCACATAGGCCACTTATTCACCCCTCGCAAGAGGGGTTTTTCATTGCCATGCAAAATTATTTTCATCCCCGCCGAAATCACCGTTCACGAAACCGCCGACCCGTTGAACTCCCCCTAACATCCACGCCTATATCGTCTACGAAACCGCATAGGAACGCATTGCAGACGAAACTACCTTCCGAGGCCATCGGGAGGGGTTGGGAGAACAGCCCCGCAAATCGCTTAGCATTTCGAAAACTACTATATTGACCGGTTGGGAGAAATAGGGAATTGACTAGCGAGAAACCCAATCTATGGTAACGGCGGAATCGGTAGTGCGGCCCCATTGAAGCAAGCGAACGCACGAGGATGTAAAGGCCACGGAAGGCTATTTTCCGCACTACCGATTCCTTAATATTGTTCGGCTGGAGTAGTGACCAGCCGATGAATTAGTTTGCATAACCACGTTCTCCCACGATTCACTACCGTTGGGGGAATGTAGTTTTTTTCGTGAGGTGATGAACATGTACGTCGCATTGAAAGAATACGCTCGCACAGGATGGATTATCGAAGACATGGACGCCGACCTTGCCACACTGAAGGCACGAACGGAAGAGCGCTGCAAATCCGACCATGCTGGCTTGTGGGAATCGGAGTATGCCAACCGTTTGTTCACCACGTTGTCGCACGCACAACGCCGCTTCAAAATAACGAACCGACACGTCGCCGAATTCGAGGCCGAACAGCAAATGGCAGCAGAAATGTGATGACAGTTGGGGGATGGGTTTTTTTCGTTGAGGTGACATCATGGAAGCATGGATTTTACGTTTTGAGAATAGCAACGAGAATCAGTACATCGTGATTGTGGAGGAAAAGCCGACATCTACATCGCAGGTTGTTGAGGACCACACCCATTCCGATTATAGCCTTGTGGAGATCGTGGAAATCGACTTGCCACGCCTGCATAACCTCCCGATGGGAACTGCACTGGAAACGAGAGAGGCAGCCGCCGAAGCGATCTACCATTCCCCCTACTTCAGTCAGCAGCAGCAAAAGTAACACTTCGGCCGATCATCGCTCAGATGCGATTGACAGCCTTGCCCGATGGACATCAGCGCCATCGGGCTTTTCCGCCGTCCAACGTCCTGAATTTCGAACCGGTCGGCGACCCCTTGGCAACGTGCCGAGGGGTTTTCAACTAGCATGAAACCCAAACCGAACAAATCATGGAGCCTTCAGAGAATCGCCACCTACGTCAAAACGCTGGCGAGCGGAGCCGAAAAGCGTTGGAAGATTGCCGTCGTCTCAACAGCACTCGATTACTATGATGCAGGCCATGCCCTGATATTGGCAAAGGCGAGAATTGACGAAGATGCACCCGGAACATGGTGCAAATGGCAGGATCAAAATGGACTGAACAGAAAAACCGTTTGGATTGCGTTGAAGATTTACAGGGGATTAGACGGGGATCGTGAGGCCGCAAAACGATATGCGTTGGCCGAGGTGAAAAGGCTATTTGCACCCGAGACGTTGGCCGCACCGTGGAGGGATTACGACCATGTTTCCATTGGAAACATGCCAGCCCTTCCAGCACCCGCACCCGCACCAATCCAGCAAACGCCAAAAGCCGAGGCGGATGATGGTCAAGAATACGGGCAGCAAACGATTCTCAACGTAGGACAGCTAGAGGAAGCGTTTGAAATCCTTGCCGAGAACCTAGACACAGAACTACCTATCTCCGTCCTTCGTAGGTTGCGGATTTTGAGGGACAACATCGACGAGATTATCAACAGTTTCACCGACGCCGCAATTTCGTGAACCGGTGGCCGACGACCGCCGCCTAGTCGATCTTATAGGTATGACATGCACATTTTGCGGAAACAACGCCATGCGTTTCGGCCACGCTGCGCAGATCGACGGAAAATACTATTGCGGCAATTCCATTGATTGCCTAATGGGCGGGGAAGGTTATTTCCGTTCAGACAAAATAATCACAATGGCATGGACCGAGGCCGAGGCACAAAAGTTTGCGGCAGATACCATGCTAGACGCAGAACTGGACTTGCGATTGACCCGATTTAACGAGGGAGAATGGTCAGTCTGGATTAGAGAGTCACCGCCGCTATTGGCGGATCAAAATTCGGTCGATCTATAGGAATGGACTGACACTCCAACGGGCGAATTAGGAAAATCCCAACTGTGACCAGAGGGGAACATTCCTCAGAAATAGAACAACAACGATACAAATCTTTTCCTGTTGCGCCCGCAACGAAAACTAAGCCCTCCCGATTAGTCACCGGGAGGCATTTTCGTTTTTAGGGGGCGCATATGCACCAACCCACTGCCTACATTTATATCGCCGCCGGTTTAACAGTCGTTCCGGCAAATCGACAACGCAAATCTCCCGTCAATGGCGAGGGGATGAACTCATCATGGAAAAACCTGACAATCGAGCTTGCTGCCGAACGCTGGAACAATTTAACAGCCGTGCAGGACGCCATTGCCCTGATCGCTGGCAAAATTTCAGGCAACGTTGAAATAATCGACTTTGACCACGGCGGTATCAAATTTTCTCCGTGGTCGCAAATCATACCGGAATCGTTGCTCAACAAATTGGTAATCGAGCGAAGCCCGAGCGGAGGCGTACACGTCGGCTATCGCTGCGATAAAATCGAAGGCAACATCAAACTGGCATGGCCGGAAAAGCCGACTGATACCAAAGAATGGAAAGCGTATATCGAAACGAGAGGTGAAGGGGGATTGTGCCTGATTTCTCCAAGCCCCGGATACCGCCTTGTGAAAAACGACTGGAACCTAATCCCCACTATCACGCCAGACGAACGTGATACGCTCATATCAGCCGCCCGCAGCTTAACCGAGCATTTTCCGCAACCGAAGGCACCGAAGCCAAGGCCGATCCAATCCACTACACCGCCCCATAGCCACGGCAACGACGAACGGCCCGGAGATCGCTATAACGGCGACGCCAACGCCGACACCGTGGTGTCGCTGCTAATCTCGGCAGGGTGGACGGATCTAGGAGGCGGATTTGTAGCACGACCCGGCAAAGATACCGGCGGTGTATCCGGTAGTGTCGCCGAAAATGGCGCATTCTATTGCTTCACCACGAGCAATTCCGACTTTGAAGGCGGGGAATCGTATAGCCCGTATGGCGTCTACGCCATCGTCACACACCACGGCGATTTCGGTGCAGCAGGACGAGAGCTTGCCGCAAAGTACGGATTGACACGCCAACGACACGAGCCGAAGGAAATCGAGTGGAAATCGGACGCCTTGGATTTGTTCAAAGAGAAAGCGGCAGAAGAAGAACCAGCCGCAGGACCAACGATGCCGTGCTTCGCACTCCCGGCCGAATCCTTGGACCGTCTACCGAAATACGTCCGCCATTTCGCTACCTATCTGGCAGCAACGACATGCGGAGTCATCGACGCCCGTCATGTGATGCTCGCAATCGCAGGCTATGCTGCGTTGCTAGGAAAAAGAGTCAAATTCCAAAATTGGGGAGTTGATTATTACTGCAATCTGGCAACCGCAATCTTATCGAAAAGCGGAACAGCAAAAAGCAATTTGAAATATCTGGTGGGAGAAGTGTTGCGACAGCATTCAGTCGAAATTTCCGACCTCACAACCGCCACCGCCGAGGGGATAATTGGTCAATACTCGGTCACCGTCTCATCGTCGGCAGCCGACAAGGCAGCCAAACGTCAGGAGGCAAAAGACGAGACGGCAAAACAGCCCGGCGTGACGATTATGACCGACGAATTGTTGGCGTTGACGGGATCGATGCTAAGAGAGCAGGAGCAGGCCAAATATGCACGACTGCTATGCAAATTGCTCGACAACGACACAATCAGCACCTTGACAAAAAAAGACGGCTTGGCGATCTGGCATGACCAGTGTGTCAACGTGATCGGTCTAAGCCAAGTGGACTCGTTTGAGGGAGCTTTGCGGACACCAGCATTCGTTGAGGCTGGATTGTCGGGACGAATCATTCCCGTCGACGATAAAATGGCAAAATGGTCAATGACGCTCGCAGCGGGAAACGTCCATTCCGATATGGAGGAAATCAACAAAACGGATCGATTCAATATGCACTTTGGAAGTGGTGATTGTCTAGGGACCAGCATTGCCAAAATCGAGGAAATCGCCAAGTCACAGATACCGCTTATGCTGGACGACTGGCAACAATTGCGGTCTAAAATTCTCGTTTTCGGAGCAAAGATTTCGTCCGTTCTAGCCGTGCTGGATTACGTCGAGAAACACCCAGCGAACGACAACCCATTCCACGATGTGCCAACGGCAATCGATGCAAGTCCGTGGGCGACCGTGGGAATGGCATTGGTCCATTCGTGCCACGCCAGCAACCTATACTACGTTGGCATCGTGGGCGAACAGCACGACAAAATCCGAAAACTCATCGAGCTTAAAGGCCAATTGACCAAAAGAGATTTGTGCAAGTATACGGGTTGGCAGAGTTACGAGGTTGACACGCTACTCCGTGACCTGATCGACAGTGGCGACGTTAGGAAGGTTGTGACATCCCGAACGGTCAAGTTTGAAAGCCGAAAATGACCTGCCGAATAACTGCCGAATAACTGCCGTACAACTGCCGAGGTTCGGCACCTCTTTTGCCAAAACAACTGCCGAAGGTCGGCAGCTATTCGGCACCTATTCGGCAGTTGTTCGGCAGTTAGGGGGGAATCATAATAACGAGTAGAATATAGAGTTATGTGTGTTTTTGTACACTAACTGCCGAAGAAATTCATCTTTTGATGTGGGGAACACTTTTGACCTCTTTTTCGCACTCCTCTCCCAAGGTCGGCAGTTGACCAATTCCACCCCTTATCGACCCCCCTATGGAAGTGGTCGATAAGACAACTATGAAGAAAATGCTCCGCCCAAC
>DASZME010000066.1:0-74281 GCA_035551995.1 Tepidisphaeraceae bacterium | reverse complement strand
CCACTTCTTTCGGACTCCCGGCGTGGGAACGCTTGGGGCCGAATATATGGGTAGGCATCGCGGATGATTACTTGCTATTACTTTTGCAAATAATTCTTTGAACCTCATCATTCACTTGTCAAAGAGCTTATCACCGTCCCTTGCGAGGACGACGAAATTCCGCCGAACGCGGGTGAGTCTGCCGACATTAATCGGCGGCGGACTCATTCGAGTTCGCAATCGGAACAACCACAAACTATCAATACGATTTCGAGTCACCGGCTCGCGACCGGTCAACCCTTATCAGAGGGGCCGGCTTAGAAGTGCAAGCTGTCGGTGCTGTTTCGATTCTTCAATCCATACCTCGTTCTCTGCGTCGCTGACCTTGCTTTCGTTCTCTTCGTCACACCGTTCGATTCAGTGTGGTCGAGTAGTATAGCTTCTGTTTTCGTCTCGTCAAGATGCCGACTCGAATTTTTGTTTCTCTTCGCGTGCGGCCGGCTCGAAAAACCAATTCGTTGCGATCAACCTTGGGTCGGGGAATATAGCGGCGGATCAGAACCGTGCAAGGGGTAAAAAGGGAAATTTTATGATCGCTTGTTTCGGCAAAACCGTTCACGGCCGCGGAAGGTGGTTTTTCCGGCTGCGGATCAGCGATTCCGTGGAAATCATGATGATTTTATCACTTGGATGTTTTGGCTTTTCAGGCGTTGAACAACCGGTGCAAACGCCGCAGCCGCCGATTTGGCTCTTGCGGCCGTGCAGCGCATGGAAGGCGCCGCGCGCGAGGTAAACGATGCAGCCCCCCACCGCGAGAAAGATCAGGAGGTTTTGAATCGCGATGGGCATGAGAATCTTCGTCTTTTAGACGTCTTCATGGGTTGCGCTTCTCGACACGCCCCGCGAGCGGGACGGCTAAAGAATCATGAGTGCTTTGCACGCAATGAAAGTGTTTGTTCAGTTCCCGACCGGTCTCTTTCGCTGATCTAAACAAAAAGCCTCGATCCAATTTGAAACACCAACAGGCTCGCGGCGTAAGCCAAGACATTCATGTATACCAACATAACGATAGGCCAGGTCCAGCCGGCGGTCTCTCTGCGAACGACGGCGAAGGTGCTCATGCACTGCATCGCCAGGACGAACCAAACGAGCAGGCTGATCGCCACGACCGGCGTCCAGACGGGTTTGCCGGCGTGCGGGCCGTATGTGTAGACGTCTTTCCTCATGGCCGACGATAGATCGGCGGTGTCGTCCTCCACCTTTCCGACGCTGTAAACGATTCCCATCGAACTAATGAACACCTCGCGGGCGGCAAAGGCGCTGACCAATCCCACGCCCATCTTCCAATCGAAGCCGAGCGGGCGGAGTGCCGGTTCCATGAAATGGCCGAGACGGCCGGAGATGGAGTATTCGGATTGAGCGGCGGCGACCTGCCGGTCGGCGATATACTTTCGCGCCTCCTCCGTTTCAGCAGCGGCATTGGCGTTTCCGCGGGGGCTACCGTCTGAGATGCTCATGATCGGCCCCACCGCGGATGCCTCGATACGCGTTTTCTGGCCGTCTGGCAATCTCGGATAATACGCCATCGCCCACAAAATGACGCTCAGACAGAAAATCGTCGTCCCGGCTTTCGTGAGAAACGCCTTGGTATTGATGTAAACCTGTCGGGCGATCTGAGAAATTTGCGGGATCTTGTAGGACGGCAGTTCCAGAATGAAACTCGTCGCGGGTCCTTTAGTTAAAGTGCGTTTGAAGACATACGCCGTCCCGGCGGCGGCGACGATGCCCAGCGCATAGCAGGCCAGCATAATTCCGGCTTGGGCGAAATGCCCCCACATGGCGAAAAACGAGCCGATTAAGAGCGTGTAAACCGGCAGGCGGGCGCTGCAACTCATGAATGGCGCCACGAGAATCGTGGCCAATCGCTCGCGGCGGTTTTCGATTGTTCGCGTGGCCATGATGCCGGGGATCGCACAGGCGAATGAACTCAGCAGCGGGATGAAACTTTTCCCGTGCAAGCCGACTTTACTGAGCAGGCGATCCATTAAAAACGCGGCACGGGCGAGATAACCCGTGTCTTCGAGGATGGCGAGGAACAGGAACAGCAGCGCGATCTGCGGGACGAAAACGACGACAACGCCGACGCCGTTGAAAATGCCGTCGTTGAGGAGGTCGCGGATCGGGCCCTGGCTCATGTGCGCCGTCGTCACCTGACCCAGCGCGGCGATCCCACTTTGAATCGCGTCCATGATCGGCTGAGCCAACCAGAAAAGGGTGACAAACAGCAGGCCCATGATGGCCGCGAAGATAATGAGTCCCCACACTTTGTGAATCAAGATTTCATCGACGCGCTGCGTGAGCGTTCGCGGTCGAGGGCGCGGCGTGGCGTACGAAAGGACATCGGCGGAAAGATCCGTTTCCGCCGGCTCGGGCAACGTCGCACGATGGGCAACCTGCTCGATCCACTTGTAATGGGCTTCCACATCCGCCTGCATCGGATCGATGCCGAGCGTCAGCAGTCGGCCCTTCGCGGAAGAAAGCAAAGATGCGACCGGCTCGTGCTCGCTAAGGCTTAGAACATCGCCGGCGTAATCGCCGATCAACAAGCGCTCGGCGATCGCCTCGTATCGATCGAGCCGGCGGTTGGCGTCGCCGAGGCATATCCAGGCACGCGGCGGGCAGGGTTTGATGTCGTCGTCATCCGATGCCGCCGCCGTGGAAATCACGGATGGTTGGGGCGCGTCCAATAGCGCCAGCCCCCCGCCGACGGTCAGCAGTTCTTCCCGCATCGCCGCGGGCAAATCAAAGGCGGGCAACGGCGCCACCGTCGCCTTCAGCACTGCCGCCTTTAACTCGTCGATCCCTTTTTTCTTGGAGCCAACGATGGGAATTACCGGCACGCCAAGCTCTTTTTGCAGATTGTCAGCCGAGACATGCAGTCCGCGACGGCGGGCGATGTCCATCATGTTCAGCGCCACCACCAGCGGCCGACCGAGTTCGATCAACTGGCTAACGAGATAGAGGTTCCGCTGAAGATTGCTGGCGTCGACCACCACGATCACCGCGTCGGGCGTCTTGGTATCTTTGCGAAGGCCGCGCAGCACTTCCATCGCCACCTGCTCGTCGGGCGAGCGGCTGATGAGGCTGTAGGTGCCGGGCAAGTCGATGATATCGGCCCACTGGCCGGTGGGGAGCTTGCATCGGCCGGTCTTTCTTTCGACGGTGACGCCGGGATAATTGGCGACTTTTTGGCGAAGTCCGGTGAGGGCGTTGAAGATCGTGGTTTTGCCGCTGTTGGGATTCCCGGCGAGAGCGACCGTCAAAGTTCCGGCAGGCGCCGGCGGCGGGACGTCGAATGTGTCACAGCAGGGAGAGGACATTTGCGTGATGAGTGATGACTGAAACGTGACGGAAGATGAGTGATGACTGAAACGTGACGGAAGCCGCTCGGAGATCGATGAAAAACCACACGTCGCCTTTTGTCACGTTTCACTCTTCACTCAATCACTTTTCTCCGTCAACTTTTAACGATCTGTACGTGGCGGGCTTGCTCTTCACGAAGGGACAAATGGTAGCCGCGGAGGCGGAACTCGATGGGATCGCCCATCGGCGCTCGACGAATGACCTCCACCTTCGCGCCATTGCAAAAACCCATTTCGAGCAAGCGCCGGCGAACTTCCGAATCACCGCCGACGGCAAAAACGTGCCCCTGGCAGCCGACGCCAAGCTTATTGAGGCCGCATGTTTCAGTGGTTCCACAATGGTTACATGCGGCAAAATCACACGCTTTTTGCATGATAAAGGCTCCGAAATTCCACTCGCTGCGGATAATATAAGTCCTCAACGGAGAAGTACAAGTCGTTGAGACTGAATATCACCACTGATTATACACCCGGTTGATCCGAATGTTTCAGTCGGAATTCACGATTAATCGCACGAGAGAAAAACGGGATTTCTACGCCGTTCGTCAATATATTATCAGCGCTGTGGCGGCAACTGGCCGGTGGGAGTCGCCTGTGCCGCGGGCGAGTGAGCCCTGAAGAGGTCAAACGACTTAAAGAGGGTCTGCTCAATCCCCCACGCGCCAGGCAGCCCCACGACCAGCCATGCGACGATCAGTACGATTGGGGAGGTCGTGGATTTTTCGGTCGGCATTTGAGTCTCCTGAAGTCGCATTTTGGGCGAAACGTCACGTCGTTGAGGGTCGAGTCGCCTGCGGAAGCTCGCCGGTTCGGCTGGCGGGTAGGACTGAATCACCGAAGAACGATTCGCTGACCGGGCGAACAAGGAAATTGGCGATTAGTCCGACGATCAAAAGCCCCACCATGACGTAGAGGACGAACGCATACGCTTCCGCCGGCGGGACATGCCGATCGAGTTGATACTGGCGCAGGTAGTTGACGAGAACCGGCCCAAGCACGCCGGCAACGGACCAAGCGGTTAGAAGGCGGCCATGAATCGAACTGACGTTGGCGGGGCCGAACATGTCGCGAAGGTAGGCGGGAATCGTCGCGAAGCCGCCGCCGTACATGCTGATGATGATCGCGGCCGCTATGACAAAAAGCGGTAAGCTATTGAGTCCCGCCACTCCCGTGTGCGGCAGGAAGGCGTAGAGAACGACGCCGAGCACAAAAAAGATCATGTACGTCATCTTGCGCCCGATGATATCGGACATGGTGGACCAGGCGAAACGGCCGGCCATGTTAAAAAGGCTGAGCAAGCCGACGAATCCCCCCGCGGCGGCGGCGTTGACCCGGCCTTTGAACATCTCCTGAATCATCGGCGACGCCTGCTCGATGACGCCGATGCCCGCCGTCACGTTCGCACACAGAACAACCCAGAGCAGCCAGAACTGGGGCGTGCGAATCGCGACGCCGGCGTCAACACTGCGAGCGCTGATCATTTTCGTCCGCTGTGCCTTGGGCACAAATCCGGCCGGCTTCCATCCTTCCGGGGGCACACGAACAAGAAACGCGCCGAAAAGAATGAAACAGCCATAGAGCGTCCCCATCACCAGAAAAGTCGGCACGATGCCGATGTTGGTGGCGGTTCTAAAGTGCCTCATGAGATCGACAGCGAGCGGCCCCCCGATCATGGCGCCCCCGCCAAAACCCATGATCGCCAATCCGGTGGCCATTCCGGGGCGATCGATGAACCACTTAATCAGGGTGGAAACCGGGGCGATGTAGCCGAGTCCCAGGCCGATGCCCCCGACGACACCGTAGCCCAGGTAAAGCAGCCATAGCTGGTGAACCTGAACGCCCAGCGCCGAGATATAAAATCCGCAAGTAAAGCAGACGGCGGAAGCAAACATCGCCTTTCGCGGACCGGCGCGTTCGAGCCATTGCCCGAACAACGCCGCGGAAATTCCAAGGACGGCGATGGCGATGCTGAAGATCCACGCAAGTTGAGCCTGGCTCCAATCGCGGTCGTGAATCGACTCGGTAATACCGAATACGCGCGTGAGCGGAATCTTGAAGACGCTGAACGCATACACCTGTCCGATGGACAAATGCACCGCCAACGCCGCCGGGGGGACAAGCCATCGGTTAAACCCAGGCTTGGCGATGGATCGGTCGTAGTCAAGAAAGTCGAACATTGCCACCTCGCGTTTTACTGCCGAGCCGCTCGGAGTTGGCGCAGCGCGGGATTCCCGAAACACTTCGCAAGTATTCTACATCGATAATTGAACATCTCGAGCGAACAATCAACCTTAATCTTTGGGCCGCCGAGGAAAAGCTGACGTTATCGACCAACGTCAAAAGCTCGCGGGCGAGGGGGAGCGTAGCCGACTCGTCCGTTGACGCTGTTGTCGCCGAGCGTTCCGATTTCCTTGGCGTTCTTCGGACTGCTGACGGCTTCGGCCGGGATACTAAGAGCCATCGGATTCCATGGGCCTGTGATCGTTAGGCGGCGCTCGCGCAACATGCCGACGATATCTCGCTGATAAAAAAGCTGCTGGGTCGAGTCTCCCAATCACCACCCGGCGATATACCAGATGAACACCGGCATCATCCGCCCCGGCTTTCCAAGCGCCGGCGCCTGGGTGACGTACGGGTTGGGTTCAAAGAATCAAAACCCGCCCGGCTTCGCCGTCCTCGCCGGCGGAGTGCTCAATCAGTTCAAACCGGAAGACCCGTTTCATCGAGCCGTTGATGGAGGCAAGATCGGAACTTCAAAAAACGTGAGAGCCGCCATACCATTATCGCCCTTTAGTAGAGTCTTCTGACTCCATGTTTTGCTGTCGAGATAGGTTAGTTTTGTGGCGACGGAAGGTTCCACCAGCTTTAGTGTCACTCTATTTCCGGAAACCGACCCGCCTGCAATTTTGCCGCGTTCTCCGTTCACGTAAAACTGGCTCGCCAATGCGTCATCCCACTTTACCGGTTGATCAAACTCCATTTCGATCGCATCTTTTTTGTCGCTTGCGAAAGAAGCGCGAAGAAGATTTGGAGGCGTGATGGACATAGGGAAACTCTTGCCGTAGTTGTCCCGCTCGACAAGCGGACAAATGAGCCTGGCGAACTCCGCATAGCCGGCGGGAGGAAAATGGCAGCCGCCGGGAGGATCGATGCCGAGCGTGGACATGATGCTCATTCGCGAGAAAGTCAAGGGTAAGTTTCGCTGAACTTCGCGCAGCCGGTTATCGGAGCCGTTGATGCCCATCGAGCAGGATTTTGGCCAGATTTGAAATAGATAATAGTGCTGGAGATTCGGATAATCCCGTTTCCAACCGGCGGCCATGTCGATGAAGAATTGGCGATAGGTCTCCCAGCCGAACCCTCCGGTAGGTCCGTCGGCGCCCTGGTCGTTTTCGCCTTGGTGCCACAGAATACCGCGAACGCCGTGCGTGAGGCCAGCCTCACGAACGCGCCATAAAAGGCGGCCGTAGATGGTCGTCACGTCCTCAGGATCGGCGGCGTTTCGTTGATGCTGGTCGATGCGTGTTCCGCCGACCGCGCCGTTGATGATGCAGATGGGAATTTTCTGGTCCTCGACCAGTCGCCGAGCCAATTCCATTCCCCAGTATCCCACTTGGGTAATGCCGCCCCTGCTTCGGGCGGAAGCGTTACCCCACCGCTTGAGGCGCGAACCTTGCGGGCTGCCGTCCATGCTGCCGAAACTGCGGATCCATGGACTGATAAACGCGTAATCCTCCTTACCAAACGCCGTCGCCTCGGCATTCGATTGTCCGTCGATCAAGTAGGCGTCTCCGCAAACTAAATTGTTCACGGTATTCAGCGGAGTCTCATGCTGCCCTGTCGTCGCGCCGAATTCCACCTTATACCGGACAAGGCCAGGTTTTAGCTTGACGGCGAAAGCATAGGCTCTATCCGCTCCGACTTTATGGCTTTCATCCTTATATACGTGATCATCGACATACACTCTAATAAAAACGCCGTCGGCCGGTTCACTCAGTATCCCATTGTAGTAAAGAGTCCCTTCGTTCTTGTCGTCACGCGGGTAGAATTGATTCTCTTGAGGCTTCTCATCCTTCGCCGCTGAGCGTACCACCCACTGATCGCTCGCAGGCTCGGTAACCTTGATATCGATAGACTGGGTGACCGCCGTCCCGCCGTTGTCAACGGTTGCGGTCACTCTCATTTTTCCGCTGTTTTGCGCCCGATCTAGAATCAGTTTCCCCCGCGTATCCCGCTTGATCACCGCAATGTCCGAAACATTCCAACTGTAGCGCAGTTCACCGGCGCCCGCAGCCGCCATTTCCGCCAGGTTGGAGACGAGCGGAACGATTTCGATCGTCGCGCGGCCGTCCCAAGTCGATGGCGCCTGGAGCGTGAACGCCGGATCGGGAATCGCTTCCTTAATCGTGACCGGGATTTCCTGTGTCTTCACCTCATTCGGATAGATCGCCCGAAATAGCAACGATTCCTTCCGGTCTCCCGTTACCCGTCCCGCGTCGAACACGAAAGTAAAACGGTCCGTCGCGGCTACCGTCTCTCGGCCGCCTTTCTTGAGAATCCAATATATCTTCTGCGCGCCTCCGGCTCGGGCCGAAAACTTGGCGGCCTTTCCCTCCATCACCGTCAGCTGCGCCGGCGATACTGAAAACGAACTGCCCAATTGCACGATCGGTCCCGTCAAAGTTTGCAGCGGCTTCTGATTCTCAAATTCCAGTCTCACCCAATCCGCCGATCGAGCGACTTTGGAAATGCGCACTTCATCGATATCGCCGACAAAGTCGTAATTGTTATACCAGCCGCCGATCCATAGTCGGGCCGGGCGCTTTATCGCCAGCGACGGCGTCGCCGAGGCGTCGAGGCTTCCGTTGATGTAGATTCTGCCGTCACCTTTCTGATAGGTATGAACGACGTGAATCCACTCGGACATCGGAAGGGAAACGTCACCGTTAACGTCGGAAAAATCGCTGTCCACGTGAATGTGCGGCGGACCGCGAAACTGCATCCGCACCTTGCTTCCACGACCGCCTCCCTCATTGCCCCACCCAAGGATGGTCGCGTTGGGCTTCTCGGCTCGAAACCAAGCCTCTGAACTATTTTCATCGGCGCCCGAGGGATAATTAAGAATCTTGTCGCCGCAAAAAATCCCCTCCTTGCCCGCGAAGTGTCGGCCTTGCCCAATGATCCCGGCGGATGGCGTGGTCCCCACGTCCTTGGACTCCAGCGTTCCCACCTCATCCTTTACCGTCTGGCCCATGTGCCAGACGCTCAAAAATCCGTTGGATTCGTTGAACACCGCCTTGCCGCTGCTTTCGCTTAGCGCGGCGGGATTACCCCAGTGAATTACGATCTCCTGCCGATCGTTTCCCTTGATGAACGGAACGCGCACCCAGACGCCGGCCGACCCGCGAGCCGAATCCCACTCGTCGATCTCATATGCCAGCGGCGCCCCCGCCGGCGTCGAAAAACGCAGGTCCTCTCCGTTGGCTCTTGCCTGACTGAAGTCAAAGAAATCCCTATGTAGCCTCACAAGCAAAGGGAAGCCATGCTCGGCGACGGCGGGCGGCGCATTCGCTCCTTCCGGAGTGGTCAATATGTAGATTGAGCCCGAATGTCCCCAACCTTGGTAGAGAGAGTCGCTTGTATCGGCGCCCGCGCAGAGCATGGCCAATGGGAGCGCCTGCACGACTGCCGCCACCACGGTTTTCAAGAGCGTCATGAGTATCCTTGGTTCGGGAATGAAAGCATTTTTCATGTGAGTGTCGCGAGCGGTGGTCGCGAAACGCGCCGCGCAAGCGGGGCCGCCATTAAAGCGTTTTTCAGTTTGGTAGCGCGTCCGACCTTTTGTTAACGATCGCGTGGCTGAGCGTTTGACGGTGACGCCGGCTCTGAGGTACTCCGAAGAGCCGGATTTCGAGACGCTTCAATCCGGCTCTTCGGAGTACCTCAGAACTGGCGTTTACCGGGCGAGGGTATAAAAAAGCGAGCGTAACCGCGCAAGGCTATTTTAGTCCGCCGGGTCAACGGTCGAAGCATGGGCGTTATCCGCGCCTGCGGGAAGGTCTTTGCGAGCGAGGGCGAAGTAGGCCTCTTCCTGCTTCCTCCACATCTCCGCCAGCTCCCGCACTTTTGCGGGATTTTCAGCGGCCAGATTCTTGGATTCGGCGCGGTCGTTGGCCAGGTCGTAAAGCTCCCACGGAGTCTCCTTGCCGTCGGCGACGATTTTCCAGTCGCCGGCGCGAAGCGCGCGGTTTTTCAGGTGCATCCACCAGAAAGACTCATGGGCGACGGCGCCGTCCTTGATAAACGAAGGCGTCAGGCTCTTGCCGGGGGCGGGAGGGACCGCCTGCCCGGCCCAAGTCCGCGGCTTCGTGCCGCCGGCAAGTTCAAGCAAGGTCGGCACGATGTCGATCAAATGGCCGGGCGTGTCGCGAAGCTCGCCGTGAGCCGTGATCCCCCGCGGCCAATGCACGATCAGGGGCGTGGAGATTCCTCCCTCATGCAGCCAGGTCTTGTGACGCCGAAACGGCGCGTTCGACATGGTCGACCACCCCGGCCCCAGGCTCAGGAAAGTCGCGGCGCTGCCGAATGGCGCCGTCGGATCATGGCCGTCGCCGCGGACCATCATTTCGGCGCTGGCGCCGTTGTCGGAAAGAAAGAGAATAATCGTATCGTCCATGGCGCCCATCGCGCGAATCTGCGCGAGAACGCGTCCGATCTCCTGATCCATCCTGTCTACCATGGCGGCATGGACTTCCATTTTTCTCGCCTGGAAATCGCGCTGCCCGTCGGTCATGTCGCTCCAGACATAAGGTAGATTCACTTCGTTCGGGCCGAGCGCTTTGATAGCCTCGGGATAGGGAAATGGCGGTCCGAGCGTACGTTCGACCGCCGACAGATCGGTTCCGCCGATGTGCATGGCGCGCATCCGCTGCCAGCGCTCTTTGCGCATGACGTCCCAGCCGCGCACGTAGCGATTGTGATAACGGGCGATATCCTGCGGCGGCGCCTGCAGCGGAAAATGGGGCGAAATGAAAGCCAGATATTCAAAAAACGGCTGGGCCGCGTGTATCTCGGCATGCTCTTTCAGATATTTGATCGCATGATCGGCGATGGCCGTCGCGGAAAAGTAGCCGCTGCCCAAAACCACCGGCGGCAGCGGCGTGCCGTCTTCGCTGTGCAATCGCGGCGAGAAGTGGCGATCGTGATCGTCCAGACTGTAAGAATGGTCAAATCCGCTCTGCATCGGCTGGCCGTCGAGGTGCCATTTTCCCGAATGATAGGTTCGGTAGCCGAGCGGCTTGAGCATCGCGGGAAGCAGCGGCGCCCATGCCGGGCGCGTGCCGTTCATGCCGCTGATGATGCCGGGCACCGTATCTCGCCGCACGGCCTGGGCGTAGTATCCGGTCAGCAGCGACGCGCGCGACGGCCAGCATCGCGTCGTGTTGTAAAACTGCGTGAAGCGGAGCCCTTCTTTCGCCAGCGAATCAAGATTCGGCGTCGAAATTTCGCCGCCGTAACAACCCGCGTCCGAAAAGCCCATGTCATCGGCGAGAATGATCAGGATGTTCGGCTTTGCCGAAACCGCGGCGGCAAGCGCACCCGGGATAACCAGGAGCACGGCAGCGAATAATAAAAAACCACACTTCATCGGAAACCTCGCGTCAATTGTGGTTCGAGCTACGGCCCGGCAACGGCCCCCAGATGTCACGCAACAAATTAAAAATATCCGGCTCCGCCTGCTTTAGTTCGCCAGCCACGAAGGGATAAAAATCATTCGTGCCGAAATAGCACTCGGTCATCTCGGCAAAAAACTCCTTCTCGTTGGTCAGGGCGTAATGTTCACGCATGGGCCCCGGCGTGGTCAGGACCGACTTATAGCGGCCGCCGTCGCGAAATTTCTCATAGGCGGCCTTGATCCGCGGCTCGTCGAACCCCAGCACCTGGTCGTGATACGCGTGCGATAACTCGTGAAGCACCACCCAGGGCATCCGATGATTTTCATACGGCGAGAGAAACGCCGTGGCGTCGGGAATATGCACACATTTGGCCAGTTCCACGCTGTAACCGTTCGCCTTTAGCCACCCGGCGCTGGGGTGATATTGCATGGCCCGCAGGCCGCCGTGCGTGAGGTCAATTTGAATCGTCACGTCGCGCAGATTGGCGAGCGGTTTCTCGGGGACGACCAATGTGATCAGAAATAATCTGGCCGCGAGCAACTTCAGCGCGCGTTCGCCGATCGCCGCGCCGTCGCCGTTCAGCAGACGATCGTCCACGCGAACCGTCCACCCCTCGATCTGGCGCACCGTGTGCGAAGTGGGCAACGGCGGAATTTTTGGCGGAGCGTCCGCGGAAAAAACCGGCGACGCGAAAAACAATAACAACGCGAAAGGAAGTGTGATTGGCTTCATGGTGTCGGCCACAATTCTGATGATTCTAAATGAAATCGCAATGGCGTCAGCTGTTTCCATCGATGGCGGCGCCGGCGCGTACGGCTGAGGCACTCTGTTTGCATCGCTGGCATTAGACGACGGGAGCGCGAAATGGCCATGAGGAATGGAAAAAGCAAGAGAGCGGTCGAGCGCGAGCGAAAGTTTCTTGTCGGAAGGCTTCCGCCCAATCGCTCTCGATTCCATCATGAGGTGATCGAGCAGGGGTATTTGTCGGTTGGCGACGGAGACAGCGAGTCAACGGAGGTGCGGCTACGGCGAGTTCATCATCGCTATGTACTTACCGTGAAACGAGGGCGCGGGGAATCGCGGCTGGAGAAGGAAGTGCCGATCTCGACGGAGAGCGCGCGGGCGCTTTGGCCGCTGACGCGAGGCCGGCGGATTAAGAAGGTGCGATACAAAATCCCCCACGGTCCGGTGAGCATCGAACTCGACGTTTATCGCGATAACGCTCGCGGCTTGGCGGTCGCCGAGGTTGAGTTCGAATCGCAAGCCGCGCTCAAGCGTTTCGCGCCGCCGGACTGGTTTGGCAGGGAGGTTACGGGACGAAAAGAATTCTCCAACAGCCAACTTGCCGTCACCGGCTGGAAAACGGCAAGTCATTGAGGACTAAAACCATGGCCTTCGAACTCAAGCAGGATGAAAAAATCGCCAAAGGCGTTCGTCGAATCGTCTGCAAACGCATCGACAAGGCATTGGAGAAGTTGAACGGCGAGAAGGGCGCGGTGAATGATTCGGCCGTCCATGATGCGCGAAAACGCTTCAAGGAAATCCGCGGGACATTGCGTCTTGTTCGCGAGGAGTTGGGCGAAAAGCGTTTTCGCCGGGAAAATAAAATATTCCGAGACGCGGGACGGCCGTTATCCGTTCTTCGCGACGCAAAGGTTCTGATCGATACGCTCGACGGCCTGATCGCGCACTTTGATGGACGCGTGAAGCCGCAAAGCGCCGCCCGGCTGAGGCGGGCATTGCTCGGTCGGCGGCGCGATATCCGCGAGCAGGTCATAAAACACGATGGGGCGATCCCGAAAATCAAACGGGATATCGCCTCCGCCCGTGGCCGGGTCGAGAATTGGCCGCTGCAACGCCCCGGCTGGAAGGCAATCGCAGGCGGGATTCAGAAGGTGTACGCACAGGGCCATCGGGCGATGACAGAAGTCCGGGAAAACCCTTCCGACGCGTCTCTGCACGAATGGCGAAAACGTGCCAAGGATTTACGTTACGAGCTCGAATTGCTTCAATCCATTTGGCCCGAAACGGTGAAGCCATTGGCCGACCAGGCGCATCGATTGACGGACTTGTTGGGCGACGACCATGATCTTTCCGTTTTGCGGACGGTCGCGCATGAGGAATCGGAAGATCGATCGTCCGCGGACGATGAATTGCTTTTTGCTTTGATCGACGAGCGCCGTACCGCGCTTCAGAAGGAAGCACGCGAGATTGGGGTGAAGTTATACGAAGAAACCGCCGACGATTTTGTTCGACGCATCAAAGGGTATTGGAAGACGTCGCGGCAACTGCACGCCATGCAAGTGCATTGAATCGTGTCTCGCGGCCCCACCGCCCAACGACGCGCGTTTTAGTCATTTCGTTCGGCCGCGGTATTATTCGGGCGAGCCGCAAGCGGGCCCGCGCGGAGCACTACCGATGCCGACGTATGCCGTTCATTTTCGCGGAACTCATTACGCGTTTGCCGACCTCAAGGAGGTGATGGCCAAGGCCACGCCGTTGCGTTCGGGCGATGTGCTTGCGGGCGTGGCGGCAGGCAACGCCCGCGAGCGCGTGGCGGCAATGACCGTTCTGGCGGACACACCGCTTCAACGCTTCTTGCGGGAGCCGCTGATTCCGTATGACCTCGACGAGGTGACCCGGCTGATTCTCGACCGTCACGACGCCGCGGCTTTCGCTCCCGTTTCCGGTTTCACCGTCGGACAGTTTAGAGAATGGCTCCTGGACTATCAGACGACGGCACAAACGCTGTCCGCCGTCGCGGCGGGATTGACGCCGGAGATGGTCGCGGCCGTGTCCAAACTGTGCCGGAATCAGGATCTGATATTGATCGCCGCCAAATGCCGGGTGGTCACCCGCTTTCGCAACACGATCGGGTTGCAAGGCCGGCTTGCGATTCGGCTTCAGCCGAACCATCCGACCGACGACCCCGCCGGCATTGCCGCCTCGATTCTCGACGGCCTGCTTTACGGTTGCGGCGACGCCTGCATCGGCATTAATCCCGCCACGGATAATGTCTCCGCCGTTAAATCACTGTTGCACATGCTCGATGGGTTTATCGAAAAGTATCGCATTCCGACTCAATCCTGCGTGCTGGCTCACATCACCACGACGATGCGGGCGATCGAACAAGGCGCTCCGGTTGATCTGGCGTTCCAGTCGATCGCCGGGACCGAGGCCGCCAATCGGAGTTTCGGAATCGACCTTAAACTTCTACGCGAGGCGCACGAAGCGACGTTGTCGTTAAATCGCGGAACGCTCGGCAAAAACGTGATGTACTTCGAGACCGGCCAGGGCTCCGCGCTCAGCGCCGACGCCCATCACGGCGTCGATCAGCAAACGCTCGAAGCTCGCGCGTATGCCGTCGCGCGGGAGTTTAAGCCGTTGCTCGTCAATTCGGTGGTTGGTTTCATCGGTCCTGAATATTTATACGACGGCAAGCAGATCATCCGCGCGGGTTTGGAAGACCATTTTTGTGGAAGGCTGCTTGGCCTGCCGATGGGCGTGGACGTCTGTTACACGAATCACGCGCAGGCCGATCAGGACGACAGCGACACGCTGCTAACGCTTCTGGCGGCGGCCGGGTGCAATTATTTCATGGGCGTTCCGGGCGCGGATGATATTATGCTGGCATACCAATCCAGCAGCTTTCATGACGCCGGATATCTTCGGCAGTTAATGAACCTGAAACCGGCGCCGGAGTTTGAAGAATGGCTCGAGCTGATGAAGATCGCCGATGGCGGCGGGCGTTTGCTGCCGGTCGGCGGAAAAAATGCGTTGCTGGCCGAGCGCGCCTGGACTTAAACGAATGACGCCCGATTCCTGGTCCCAGTTACGCGCCCACACTTCGGCCCGGATCGCCCTCGGCCGTGCCGGGGGATCATTGCCGACGGCGGAACTGCTGGCGTTCGCCGCCGATCACGCCGACGCGCGGGATGCGGTCTATGCCGCGCTGCAAGTCGGACCGCTGATCGATTCGCTTGCCCCGTTGAATTTGCCGATTCTCTCCCTTCGGTCGCGGGCGACGAATCGCGAAACATATCTCAAACGGCCCGACCTTGGCCGGCGCCTCGACGCCGGCGGCGCCGCGGTCGTCGCCTCAAACGCAACCGCCGGCGTGGACGTGGCGTTGATCGTCGGCGACGGATTATCCGCCGTCGCGGCGCAGCGGCATGCGGCGGCGGTTTTGATCGATCTGGCTTCCCTGTTGCGCGAGCGTCATTTTTCGCTCGGCCCGCTTTGCATCGTCACGCAGGCACGCGTCGCCGTTCAAGATGAAATCGGATCGCTGCTGAACGCTCGTGCGGCCGTCATCCTAATCGGCGAAAGACCAGGCCTTGGCGCCGCCGACAGTCTTGGAGGCTATCTGGTTTACAACCCCACCATCGGCAACACCGACGCCCGGCGAAACTGCATCTCCAACATTCGCCCAGGAGGGCTAAACCCCGCGGCCGCCGCACATGCACTGGCATGGCTTCTCGAACAATCGCTGGTCCGCAAGATCAGCGGCGTCGGTTTGAAAGATGACCGCGACCCATCCCTCAAAGACGGCGATACGCCGACCGCGAGGATCTAACGTTTTTTGTCCGCGTGCTGCAGCGTCGCTACGTTTACATCGCGGTCTTTTTGGCGGGGCCTGTTTCGCGACCAACGCCCGCTGCACCAACATGAAAAATGATCTAATTTGAAACGGGTAGAGTATTTCTCATGTTGGTGAAGCGACCTTGCGTCGCGAATCACTCCCCGCAAGCGTGACCGCTAAACGCAATACGGTTTACTTAAAGCGTTTCCCAGGTTGCTGTCGCGTCCAACGTGCGTGGGAACCAGTTTCATCACCCGACGCCGGTTCTGAGGTACTCCGAAGAGCCGGATTCCGCGACGCTTCGATCCGGCTCTTCGGAGTACCTCAGAACCGGCGTCACCACCAAACGATCAACCACGCAATCGTCAACGAAGCGTCGCACGCGCTACCAAATTGAAAAACGCTCTAGTCCTGTCCGTCCTGTCCAACCATGCCAAGAGCGGAAAGTCCAAGTAAACTTCTTCATCCTGTCTATCCTGCCCATCCCTGTCGAATAGAATTGAGATGTCGCGTGGTGCGCTCGGACATCGAGGGAGTCAGCGAAGCGGAAGTTGGACATGGATGCACAGGATGTACAGGATTAGCGAGGAAAATGAAGTGAACTTCTAGAAGATTGAGTTGAACGCCGAGACGCCGAGTCGCTGAAATAAAATGAGAATAAAAGAGAAGAAGAGCAAAAACTCACTGGTTTTTGATGACACGAAATTTCAGATTCTCTCGTTCTTCCCTTTCTTCTCTGAGTCTGGGCGTCTCGGCGTCTCGGCGTCTGGGCGTCTGGGCGTCTGGGCGTCTGGGCGTCTGGGCGATCATACCCATTCGTCTTAAGTGAACCGCATTCCGCTAAACGCAGAAACGCGCGAACAAGCTGCCAACTGCTCGAAATTAGCCGTCGCACCTCGCCGTTCGAGCGGCCCCTTTTTGCGTCGCGCTCCGCGACCCGTGCTCGCCGCGACAATGTAAGAAACGCGCTAAGGCGCATTCACCGCCGGCGTCGGCGCGTTGGCGCTTTTTCCGGGGCGCAGGGACAGGTTGTCGGTGACGACGTAGACGAAAATCATGGCAAGCATCAGCGCCACCGCAACCCAGACACGCCAATCTCGATGTGCGTGTTTCCAAAAGTGATGGCGCGCGTGCTCGTGATCCCGCGCCTTGGCTCCCTCGGACTCAACGTCATGCTTCTTTGCGATCATTTCGTTTCCTTCTCAAGGACTCGTCGATACGTCGTTCGATTCAACCCAATGCAATGATAACGGGCGATCTGTCTTTAGCGCTCAGCACGTCGTAGCGTCCTTCGACGCCGCTCGGGCATGTACGGCGGCAGTTTCAGTTGACGCTTTACCACATCAATTGTCGATGTTTTTGCGGCGGCCGATAACGCCCCTCGCGTCGGATTTTATGCACGCCAAGTCGCTGAGGAAGAAACTCGCGGCTTTGCCGTGGACGCCCGGCCGTTTTCGGCGACCGGAAGCGACGTTTCGATCCGTGAGCGTTCGCCTCGAGTAAACAGGCGCGACATCGGCCGGTACACGCATAAAACGCCGTCCGGCCGACCGGATGCCATCGTTACGGAAATGGCAGGCAGCCTTGGACGAGGCGGCTAATGCAATATTGCGAAATTGCGATCGTGCCCGGACGACGGTATTCAAGTTCGTTCGGACGTGGCGCCGGTTCCTTACGACGACGGATCGTCACTCGGTCTTGCGACCGAGCAATAGGCCGGCATCACGCGATCTCCTACAAGTAGATCGGATCAATCGTATGTGCGGCATCGCGGCGGTCATCGGGGCTCAAGCCGACAACTCCCAGGCGATCGAACGGATGACCCGGCGCCTCGCACATCGCGGCCCCGACGCCACGGGAACGGTCAACGCCAAAGGCGCCTGGCTCGGCCATCGCCGACTGAGCATCATTGACCTGAGCGGCGGCGCCCAACCCATGGCCGATCCGAACGAGCGGTTTTGGATCGTCTTTAACGGCGAAATATTCAACTTCCGCGAGCTTCGCGACGAGCTGCGTTCGCGCGGGCGAGAGTTTCGTACCCACTCCGATACTGAAGTGCTGCTCGGCGCTTACCTCGAATTCGGAAACAAAACGCCGGAGCGCCTTATCGGACAATTCGCGTTCGTCATTTGGGACAACCAGGAGCGCACGCTTTTCGCCGCCCGCGATCGAATGGGCGAAAAACCCTTGTATTGGGCCACGACTTCCGATGGCCAACTATTGATCGCGTCGGAAATAAAATCGCTGCTGGCGTCAGGGCTGATTCAGCCTCGATTGGATCGTGCTTCGATCGACGTTTACCTGGCGCTGCTTTATCTCCCCCCGGATCGAACGATTTACGAAAATATTTCGACGCTCCTTCCCGCGCACGCCATGGAATGGCGCGAGGGCAAGATTCGGCAATGGCGGTATTGGGCGCCAAAATACAGCGTTGACGTCGTCCGCGACCCGCGCGAAGCGGTCGAGGAGATCCGGCGGCTGCTCCAGCAGGCAGTGCATCGGCAAATGGTGGCTGACGTGCCGGTGGGCGCGTTTTTGAGCGGCGGCTTGGATTCCAGCACCATCGTCGCTTACATGACCCGCCGTTCGAGTATTCCCGTCAAAACATTTTCCGTCGGATTTGAAGATCTGATAAACGAGTTGCCGTACGCCCGCGCGGTCGCGGATCGATACAAAACCGATCACCACGAGTTGCAGATGTCGATGCCGCTGGGAGATCTGCTTGATCGAATGATGGACGTGTATGACGAGCCGTTCGCGGATTCGTCGAATATCCCCACCTATATCGTCGCGCGGCATGCGAGCGCATTCGTGAAGGTCGTTCTTTCCGGCGACGGCGGAGACGAACTTTTCGGCGGGTATTGGTGGAATGCGGCTCGGCTCAAAGAGCAAAGGATGCTCGACAATCCTCCCCGCCTGTTCCCGCTGGCCGTCAAGGCCGATGCACTGCGCGTGCTGGCGAAGCTGAACCGCCGGCTTGAATCGAGGCGGTACGAAGCCGTATCGCTGTACGAGATCGCCAGGGCGTTGCGTCGCAAGCCCGATCTCCGGGATCGCCATCTCGCCGGCCAATCCTTCCTCGATTTCGCGCAACGGCGTACCCTGTGGGGCCGGGATGACGTTTTGCCGGTCCGCGCGCTGCTCGGCGGAGACTTCGTCCCGGCTGATAGCGTCCGCGGAATGGATCGCGTCGCGGACTTCGACGTGCGCTGTTATCTCCCCGGCGATATCCTCGTTAAGGTTGACCGGGCGGCAATGGCCAATGGCCTGGAGACGAGGGCGCCATTCCTGGACGTCGATCTTGTCGAGTTTGTTCTTGGCCTTCCATGGCGAATGCGCTTTAGCGACACCCGATCCAAGCCGCTGCTTCACGAGGCTTGTGAAGCGCTTTGGCCGCCCGCGCTGCGCGGGCGGTCCAAACAAGGTTTTGGCGGTCCGGTGAAAGCCTGGATCCGACGACCTGATATCCGTTCCCGTTTCGATCATGCGACCCGGCCCGGCGGAGCATTGGCCAATCTTCTTCCCGGTCTTGCGAAAGTCGCTCCAACCGCCTCCGCCTATCGACAATGGTCTTTGATGTGCCTGGGATTGTGGCTTGAAAAGCACGCGAATTGAGGGCGAACGCGGTCGCCGATTTAGATTCGCTCGGGGCGACCGGCGGGCGCGGCGCTTTCCGATGGCGACGCCGCGCGGATGAAGCGATTAACGGCGCGCGCGTGCCTTCGCCGGGAAATCTCAAATTGGACACCCCGCATCGGCATGCTACGTTTATCGCCGATGCCAACCACCATCACCAACGTCGTCATCCGCGACATTCGCTTCCCCACGTCATCTATGCTCGACGGCTCGGACGCGATGAATCCCGACCCGGATTATTCCGCCGCCTACGTCGTTCTCGAAACCGACCATCCCCGCAAACTGTCCGGCCACGGACTTACTTTCACCATCGGCCGCGGCAATGAAATCTGCGCCTGCGCCATCCATGCCCTGGCTCCTTTGCTCATCGGCCGCACGTTGGAAAGTTTTACCGCGGACCTCGGCGCCTTCTGGCGCTACATCACCGGCGACAGCCAGCTTCGCTGGATCGGTCCGGAAAAAGGCGCCATTCATCTGGCGACCGCCGCCGTCGTGAACGCCGTTTGGGATCTGTATGCGAAGGTGGAGGGAAAGCCGCTGTGGAAATTACTG
The DNA here is from genome assembly GCA_035551995.1 of Tepidisphaeraceae bacterium. Taxonomy (GTDB): domain Bacteria; phylum Planctomycetota; class Phycisphaerae; order Tepidisphaerales; family Tepidisphaeraceae; genus RYN-428. The sequence goes on along the minus strand of DASZME010000066.1, from coordinate 54,434 downwards.
GCCGATATGCCCGCCGAGAGGCTCGTGTCGTGCATCGATTTTCGATACATCACCGACGCCCTTTCGCCGCAAGAGGCGGTCGAAATCCTCAAAACCAACGAAGCGACAAAATCGCGCCGCGAGGCCGACATGCTGCTCGACGGCTATCCCGCTTACACGACCTCCGCCGGGTGGCTCGGATACAGCGACGAAAAGCTCCGGCGGTTGTGCGCGCAGGCGTGCGCCGATGGATTCACGCATCTGAAGATCAAGGTCGGCCGTGATCTTCAAGACGACCTGCGGCGATGCGCCATCATCCGCGAATCCATCGGATACAACCGAAAGCTGATGGTGGACGCCAACCAGGTTTGGGAGGTCGATCAGGCCATCGCGCATATGCGGAAGCTGGCGCCCTTCAAGCCGTGGTGGATCGAAGAGCCGACCAGCCCCGACGACGTTCTCGGACACGCCAAAATCGCCCGCGCGCTTGAGCCATTCGGCATCGGCGTCGCCACCGGCGAGCATTGCCAGAACCGCATTATTTTCAAGCAGCTTTTTCAATCCAACGCCATTCAGTTCTGCAATCTCGACAGTTGCCGTCTGGGCGGCGTCAACGAATGCCTGGCGGTTTATCTGATGGCCAAAAAGTTCGCGGTTCCGGTTTGTCCTCACGCCGGCGGCGTGGGGCTTTGCGAGTATGTCCAGCATCTTTCGATCTGGGACTACATCTCCTGCTCGGCGTCCCTGGAAAATCGCGTCGTGGAATACGTCGATCATCTTCACGAGCATTTTCTCGATCCCGTGCGCATCGAGAATGGGCGGTATATCCCGCCCTCGATGCCGGGTTACAGCATCGAGATCAAACCGCAATCACTGGCCGACTTTGCGTTCCCGTCGGGAAAGGCGTGGGCCGCAAGAGAGGCCAAGCCGCTGTACTCGGCTATCAACCGGCAATCGTGAAGACTTTCATGCAGGAGCGCAATCCTGCTTTCGCGAAATTTCGGGTAATATTCCGCTGATGAGCGAATCGCCGGATCCGCAACGCTCGCCGCCTCCCGCGTCGGCTTCTCCGGTGCTTGAAGCGTCGCTCGCGAATTTTTCCTACACCGCCCAGACGGAGCATGGCTTTCGCCTCAACGGCAGTATCGAAGCGCCCGATCACGCGACGGCCATCCGTATCCTCGAAGGCATGCGGCTGCGCGTCGTCGAAGTTTTCGCCGAGAAAACACGCCAACTCAAAACGGTTCGCGACGACGAATTCGTTCTCTTCAATCGGCGGCTCGCACAGCTGACCAACTCCGGCCTGCCGATCGAGGACGGATTGCGGCTGATCGCCGGCGCCATGCGACGCGGCCGGTTCGCCGGCGCCATCGCAAAAATCGCGGCGCAACTAAAGAACGGCGTGCCGTTGACGGAGGCTTTCGATGCACATCGGAAGGTATTTCCGCCGCTCTACGGCCTCCTCTTGGACGCCGGGACCCGCGGAGGCAATCTTCCCGGCGTCGTGCTGAATCTTGGCCGGCATCTTGAACTGCGGCAACGACTTCGCGGCGCCATGTGGCGCAGCATTTCCTATCCCATCGTCACGTTCTGTGGGCTGCTGCTGGTCACCGGCTGTATCGGGCTGGTGGTGATGCCTCAAATAAAGGCGCTTCTTGACGGGTTCCACGTTGATGAAATGCCCGTCATGCTGGACGCGATGATCTGGTTCGGCGCCGTCGCGCCATGGTTGGCCGCGGGAATGGGGGGAGCCGTCGCGATCTTCGCGGTCGCTCGTTTGATATTTCGCGCGTTCATGCTTTCCACCGCCACGACGGACGGAGACGCGCGGGAGGTTTTCGACTTTCTGCATCGCTACTATGACGGCCGATTCAGCCGCACGGCCGCGGTGCTCCGCGCGGCGCTCTTACCTCTGGTCGCGATCGCAGGTGGTATTATTGTCCGGGAGGTCGCCCTGGGTGTCTTTCAGCCCCTGACCGCGCTTATGAACAGGCTCGCAGGCCAGCATTAGAGCATGTTCATCCTTGCGGCGACTTTCGGTCACGAAACACGCCCCCGCAAGCGGCGGGGTTAAACTTTGGAACGTTACACTACCTCGAAAATACGGTCAAAAAATTGTCGTAAATCCATGAAATTTACGAGATTACATCGATCCCCATTAGGTCAATGGATTTTCGGGGATGATTGTTGAAACGGCCGGCGCCGTTGGGTATATTTCGCTCTCTCTCGTTTCGGGGTTTCTGCATAGTTATTTGGAGAAGTTCCACTCGCACGGCGGGTAGCGGGAAGAAACTGCAACTGGAATATCTGGGCAGCGTGCTCCGCGATCGCCGGTAAGGCGCCGTGGATTCCGCGCCGTTTACAAAGGAGGAATATCGTGTTGAAAAAACTGTTTTCGAATCGGACGCCGAACCGTGGCTCCCAATCCGCCGCTCGTGAAGCAGTCTCCCCGCGCGGCGCCGTCCGGCGTGCCGCGGCGACTACGTGCGAATCGCTGGAATCGCGCATTTTGATGACGCATTTCCGCTATACAAGCATCGACTGGACCGTCCCAAACCTCGCCCAACCTCTGGCGGTTACGTTTCACATTCAAGAGGCGTGGCGAGCCGATTTCCCTTTCACATATGTCGTGGGAAAGGCGTCGACGAATGGTTATCCCCAAGTCGGCAATATCCTCAGCGGCAGCGAAGGCACGATCGCTTTCGGAGGAACCGGAACGCTCGCTCAGAATGAAGACCAAAATCCCTTGCTTCAGGTCCTTTCGGTCAATACCGCCCAGGATTGGATCTATGTGCAAGTCGTGCATTCAACGGCCGGCGGCTACGTCGAGGGCGAGCTTCATACCTACGCGCAGCCCGGGAATTACCTGGCCAACGTCAACGGCTGCTGCACCCTCTCGGCGCTCCTGAACGGCCAGCACGATGAAAACTTTCAGATCGAAACCGAAGTCACCGTCGGTTCCGGCGCCGAGCCAGCGTCGCCCGTGATGAACGTCGAGCCGATCGTAAGCGTTCCAAATAACGCGACGGGCGTCTCGTTTCAGCTTCCGGCGACCGATCCGAACGGAAAGCAACTCACTTTCCGGCTCGCCACCGAGACCGAGTCTAATAACTCCGGCTATCCCACCCCCGGTCTGTCGGTCACCTCGTCAGGACTGGTCAACTATGTACCCAAGAGCGGCGTAGGACTCATTGAGGGAGAGATCGTCGCCACGGAAGTAGCCGCGCCCGGCATTTTAACCCCGCAGCCAAGCACCACGACGCTCTTTCTGTTCAACGTCGTCACGCCGGCAAGCTACAACCCGCCGTCTCTCTCCGTGTCCCCGTCCTCGATCTACTATTTTGCGCCCGGCGTTCCGCTGTCGTTCTCCACGACCGCGACGGCGGTTTCCGGAGACACCATTTCGTCGCTGCAAGCGCTGAACTCGCCCGATGGAATGATCTTCTCGCCCCTGGCGACCAGCGGCACGCAAGGCTCGGTGACGGCCAGCTGGACGCCGACGCCAACCGATTCGGGCCAGAGCTACGTCGTCACCTTCCAGGCGACCGACAGCCAATACGACGACGCCGAGACCTCGGTCACCCTCATCCCCGAGATGACGCCGGCCATCAGTGTCATCGACAACAGTCACCCGTATTCCGGTAATCCATTCACGGCGGCGGCGACCGTCAACGGCGCCGCCACGCTCGAAGGCGTCGGCTTGATGCTCGACTACGTCAACACCGACACAAACCAGGATCTCGGCGCCATCGCTCCCACGTCCGTCGGAAACTACAACGTAACGGCCTCTTTCCCCGGCTCGGCGGAGTATCTTTCCGGATCCGCTTCCGTCAGCTTCAGCATTACCCCCGCCGCCGCCGCTATCCAGGTAAGCGCCTACGATCTGCCTTACGACGGCGCCGCCCACACCGCCACCGGGCTGGCTACGGGCGTGCAGGGAGAAGACCTCAGCGCTGATCTGACCCTGACCGGCACAACTCACACCGCCCACGGCGTCTACACCGATACCTGGTCGTTCAAGGACCCCAACGGAAACTACCAAAGCGCCAGCGGCGTGGTAATCGACGCCATCAGCCAGGCCGCGGCCGTCATTCAGGTGAACGGATATACGACGACCTACGACGCCAACCCACACACCGCAACCGGCACGGCCGCCGGTTCGCTTATCTCTGATCTCAGCGCCGATCTCGATCTCGGCGCCACCACCCACGTCAACGCCGGCACATACTCCGATACCTGGACGTTCCACGACCCCGACGGCAACTATCAAGACGCTAACGGCATGGTGACCGATACCATCGGCCAAGCCGCGGCGATGATCGCAGTGCTCCCCTACGCCGTTTCCTATGACGCCAGCGCCCACACCGCCACGGGTAGCGCGGTCGGCGTGGCGGGCGAAGATCTCAGTGCGGACCTCAACCTCGCCGGGACGACCCACGTCAATGCCGGCACTTACCAGGACGCATGGTCTTTCCACGATCCCAGCGGCAACTATCAAGACGCCGACGGCATGCCGGGCGACGCGATCTTCCAGGCCGTGCCCACTGTTATGGTGAACGGATATAACAGTGTATACAATGGCACTCCCCACACCGCCACCGGGATAGCGATGGGCGTCGGCGGCGCGGACGTAACGTTCGACTTGAATCTTGGTTCTACCGTCCACAAAAACGCCGGCAGCTATGTCGACCAGTGGACGTTCGTCGATCCCACCGGGAACTATCGCTCCGCGGGCGGGTCGGTTAACGACAACCTCGCCCAGGCTCCGGCCAACATCACGGTCAACGGTTACAGCGTCACCTTTGACGGCAATGCCCACGCCGCCACCGGAATGGCCGGCGGCGTTCCCACCGACAACCTCGCCGGCGACTTGTCTCTCGGCGCCACCGTCCATATAAACGCCGGCACTTACTCCGATCCCTGGACCTTCCACGACCCCAACGGCAACTATCAGGACGCCAGTGGCTCGGTCAACGACAGCATCGCCCAGGCAATGGCCGCCATTTCCGTCATCGGTTACAGCGTGACCTTTGACGGCAACCCACATGTGGCTATCGGGACCGCAATCGGCATCTCAGGCGAGAATCTTGGCGCGGGCCTTGTCCTCGGCGGCACGTTGCACGTCGGCGCCGGGGCATTTACCGATCCGTGGAAATTCCACGACCCCAACGGCAACTATCAAGACGCCAGCGAAACCGTCACGGATACGATCTCCCAGGCGAAGGCTACGATTTCCGTCAACGGTTACAGTGTCACCTTTGACGGCAGTCCCCACACCGCCACCGGCACGGCCGCCGGTTCTCCGATCGTGAACCTCAGCGCCGATCTCGCCCTCGGCGCCACCACCCACACGAACGTCGGTGTCTTCTCCGATGCCTGGACGTTCCATGATCCCAACGGCAACTATCAAGACGCGAGCGGAACCGTCATGGATACGATCTCCCAGGCGAAGGCTACCATTTCCGTCAACGGTTACAGTGTCGTCTATGACGGCAGTCCCCACACCGCCGCCGGCACTGCGACGGGCGCGGCGGGCACAAACCTCAATGCCGATCTTACTCTCACCGGCTCGACGCACACGAACGCGGGAACATTTTCCGATACCTGGAAGTTCCACGATCCGGGCGGCAACTACCAGGATGCCACCGGATCCGTCAGCGACAGCATTCTTCAAGCCAAAGCCACGATCTCCGTGAACGGCTACAGCGTCTCCTACGACGGCAACCCCCACACCGCGACCGGCACGGCTGCCGGCGCGCTGGCGACAAACCTCAACGCCGACCTCGATCTCGCCGGCACGACCCACACGATTGTGGGCGCCTATTCCGACACTTGGACTTTCCACGATCCCGCGGGTAACTACCAGGACGCCAGCGGCTCGGTCAGCGACGCCATCTCCCTCGCCATGCCTGTCGTTAAGGTGACCGATAGCGGCGGCGTTTACAAAGCCGCCCCCTATGCCGCTACGGGTTCGGTGAGCGGTTTGAACAACGTCAGCATCGGCACGCCCACCTTTAGCTATTATCTCGCCAGTGATACCGCGCTGGCTCATCCGCTGGCCGGCGCTCCGTCCGACATCGGGGGGTATGTCGTGGTCGGCTCTTATGCCGGCGGCGGGAACTACGCGAAGGGCAGCGCCAGCGCTTCGTTTACGATCACCCCCGCTCCCACGACGGTGGCCCTCACGTCATCCACGAAAGGTAGCTCATACTACGGGCAATCCGTAACGTTCAGCGCGACTGTTTCGCCGGTGGCGCCGGCCACTGGAACGCCGGCCGGGTCGATTCAGTTTTTCATCTATAATTCGAACCTCAACGCAACCGTGAGCCTCGGCGTCGTCGCGCTGAACAAGGGTTCGGCCTCGCTTACGGTATCGTCTCTCCCGCTCGGCGCCGACACCATCACGGCAACTTACATTCCCGTGGCCAACTCCGATTTCCAGGCCAATAGCGGCTCCCTGGCGCAGGCGGTCAGCGGCGGCATCGTGCTGCTCGACACCAGCGGCAAGGGCGCTCTCACCGTCAGCGGCGCGGCCAAGGTCGTCGCCACCGGCACGTCGATCGTCGTCGATTCCAACAATGCCGCGGCGGTTATCGTCAACGGCAGCGCTTCGGTGCAGGCGAGCGCAACCGATGTCGTCGGGAAGATCAGCGCCAGCGGCGTCGCCACCGTCGCCAACGCCAGCACCGGCCAGCCAAGCGTCGCCGACCCGCTGGCGTCGCTGCCCACGCCCACCACCAGCGGCCAGACGATCCAAAGCAGCTCGGCCCTGTCCATCGGCGGCAGTTCGGTGGTGACGCTCAAGCCCGGCGTCTACGTCGGCGGAATTAACATCGGCGGCGCGGCCAAGGTAACGCTCTCCCCCGGCGAGTATTACCTGCAAGGCGGCGGCTTCGTCGTCGGCGGCAGCGCCAAAGTCACCGGCGCCGGCGTCTTTATCTACAACGCGCCAACCAAGGCCGCCGATCAATTCAACTTCAGCGGCGCCGCCAGCGTCACGCTCTCGCCCATGACCACCGGCGCCTGGGCGGGCATCACCCTCTTCCAGGCCCGCGGCAGCGCCAACGTGATCACCGTCGCCGGCAGCGGCGTGCTCAACGTCACCGGCACGGTGTATGCCGCCAGCGCCTTGGTCGATATCTCCGGCGCCGGCGTGGTCGATACCTTCGGCACAAGCTTGATCGCCGACGACCTGAATGTTTCCGGCAGCGGCGAATTGCTCGTCTAATCCGACGGTCCCGGCATCCGCCGCGACGCATTGATAGACTGTCTAAACGGCCGCTGAGGACAAAATCCTCGGCGGCCGTTGACGTCGCGGGAACAGCGTCTGGTTTCCCGGGGAACTCCGGCGATGCAATCGGGCTTACCTCGGACGAATTCGGAAAAACGGCCGGACGCCGAGGCTCCAGGAAAAGAAAAGACGGAGAATCCGGAACAGGTATCACGAACCAGTGAGAATTTGATCTTCTTTTCTCCTATCATGCGTTGAGCGAGTGATCCATCATGACCAACACCAGAAACACAATCGTCATCACCGGCGGCGGATCAGGCATCGGAAAAGGGCTTGCCGAGTCGTTCCAGCGCCTCGGGAATCAGGTCATCATCGCCGGCCGGCGAAAGGATGCGCTCGACGACGTGACGGCTTCGAACCCCGGCATGAAGTCGCTCGCCCTCGACGTCCAAAGCCCGGCGTCCATCAAGGAATTCGTCGCCCGGCTCACCGCCGACTTCCCGTCCACCAACATCCTCATCAACAACTCCGGCATCATGCGGCCGGAGAATTTGAAATCGCTTCAGGACGATCCCTCGATAGCCGAGGCGACCGTCGCCACGAATCTTCTCGGCCCGATTCGCCTCACGACGGCGATGCTTCCGCTGCTCAAAAAGCAGCCGCGTTCGACCATCATGATGGTCTCCTCCGGCCTGGCGTTCGTCCCGCTGTCGTTGACTCCCACTTACTGCGCCACAAAGGCGGCGATTCATTCGTATACGCAATCATTGCGATTTCAGCTCAAGGATTCGGTCGTGGAGGTGTTGGAGCTTATTCCGCCGTATGTTCAGACGGAGTTGATGGGCGAACATCAGTCGAGCGATCCGAGGGCGATGCCGCTGGACGAGTATATTTCCGAAGTGATGAATATATTGCGGACGCAGCCGTCGGTGGCCGAGATTTGCGTTGATCGCGTGAAGCCATTGCGCTTCGCCGCCGAGAGCGGGAATTACGAAGGCGTTTTCCGCGGGATGAACGAGGCGATGCCGTTGCCGGATTGACGTTGGCGCCTCAAATAGTTTCAATTTTGGAAATGTATTGCTTTTGACACGCTTGCGGGGCGGCGAAAGAACGAGTGATTCCGCGCACGCTTATCACGGGAACATTTTCCGTCCGCTATAGTTTTCCGGCGCCGCCGCCGACTGACACCGGCGCGGATGCGGTCGAGGATGACTTTGACGCGCGTCGCTCGGCCAGGCGGCGGGAGAGGCCGGCGAGATTCGGTAACGCCGTTCGATACAAGACCGCCGCATGATCGCGCATCGCGGCGGCGACGGTTTCGTTTTGCGCCGTCGCCGCGTCCCACCAGCCGTTGGCCAGCGCCAGTTGCGTCGGCGCGCTCTGCGCCGTCATCTCATGATTTCCAAGCCATGACAATGTCGGGTCGCCGAAATGCGCCAGCAGCGGCGCGCCGCGCGCCCAGTTTCGCGCGGCGAAGCAATAAAACTTCCCGGCGGCCAGGCTGGCCTCGGCGTCGTTGGGATTATCGGTCAGGCGTGAAAGCATCGGTTTAATCACGGCATATTCGGCGCTCGCCGCCGCCGCAATTTGGACACGCCGGCTCGCCGCTTCGATCTCGGGGGGCGCGTTTAATGTTTTCGCCTGCGCCAGCGACATTGCCGCCGCGTCGGTCGCGACCGAATAATTGTCTTCTGAAATGGCCTGCTCAAAGAGGGTTACCACCGGGTTCAGGTCAGCCGCCGTCGCGATTCGCGTGGATTCCGGAAGTTTCAGGACGGCCAATTTCATGCGCAAGCCGTCGATGGAATAATTCGCCGAAAGCTGGTCGATCGCCTTGAAGGTCAGATCGACCGACGACGCCGCCACCGCCTGCTCATATGCCTTTTCCAGAAGCACGAAGATGGCGACGGCGTCGCCGCGGTTTTCGTCGGCTGCCTTTAGGAAACGATCGGCCTGTTCGGCGCTGGCCGCCGCGGCCCAGTCGGCCGCGTACTTTTGCTGCAACAGCGCCGCGGATGCCGCCTGCGATTGAGGATCGGGAATCGCCAGCTTGCGCGCTTTCACGACGATCGGCGCCGGCGGGGTCGCGCCGCCCGGCGGGGCACTGGCTACCGAGGCGTTTTCAAACGGCTCCTGCGAGCGGTAATGAAAAACCACGTTTGCCGGGACCGGCTCCGCCGCCTGGCCGTTCGGTTCCCATTGCAGAAAAAGGCCATATTTCGATCCGCCGGCAAGTCGCATGCGCGACAGCTCAGCCTCGAACGAATGCAGGCCCGCGTCCAGATGAACTGGCGTAATAACGTCGGCTTCCCTGGCGAATCCGACCGCGGTCACCACGTGGTTGTCGATGATCACGCGAACCTGCGCCGGCGAGACCGGCATACCAAATCGGCACTGCATCGGCGAATCGATCTTCAGATATCCCCGCCACTTAAAAGAGATGTTCACGATGCTCGCCGCGCCGTTGGGCTGCTGAACGGCATTGGGGTTCGCGGTCACCGTCAGATCCATCGTCGGCCGGTCCAGCGTGCGAAATTGTTTGAGGCGCTGAAGGAACGAAGACGCGTAAGATTCGACCACAACGCCGGCCAGCAAGTCGGTCGGCCTGGCGGATGGATCATCGGGACGAACGGTTCCCGCCTTGACCCACCCGTGGCGCGGATCATTGCCACCGGTTGTATCGATCGACGAACCATCGGGATTTGCAGGCGCGATCGCCGTCAGCTCCGCGGGTTCATCGGCGCGAAAATGCCAGCACCAATCCTTGGGAACGCGCCGTTCGATCGCGCCGCTCGGCTTAAACCAAAGCTGGATCGACTGCCTGGCGCCGGTCCCGCGCAGATGAAACGCGGTGGCGTTGATCGTATGGACGCCCGCCGGGAGGTTTTGCGGATGCTCGAAACTGGCGGCGGAATCGCCGGGATGAACGGCGCTGACCACCTGTCCGTCGAACATCAGGTCACTTTCGCCGGTGCATTTAATCAAAAAAGTGCCTTGCGCCCCGCCGGCCGGGATGTTGATCAAGCCTCGAAACGAGAAGGCCATCGGAATATAGGCGCCGGGCGTGACGGGAAAGACAAAATTGATTCCAAGGTTCGGCGTCAGGTGATATTCGCGCGGCTTGGCTTCGGTCGTATCTCCGCCATGCAGGGTGGCGATGAGCCCCGCCACGGCGCCTGGCGCCGGCGCAGCGACCGGTGGCGCATCGACCGGGTGGCCCGTCGCCGGACCGGGTGTCGCCGGTCCCGGCGCGGCCGGCGGATTGTCGTCGTCAAAAATGCTGTGCTTTTTGTCCGCCGTCTGCGCGCGTAACGGCGCAAATGCAAAGACCATAGCCATCACGGCCATCCATACGATTTGGATGACCGTCGCGGACTTCCGATCCAGAGTTCGATGCCCCATGCGGCCTCCGGTTTCTATCGCACTAAATTTGTGGCAGCCTGAAATGATACCGTATCTATTGTATCCGAAGGACTTGTTTTTGCACGCGGATTCGGTTTTTGGTTTACCGCGACGCATCGCCCAATACGACGCGCGCGTTCGATAGCGACATGGACAAAGGGCTCCGCCTCTAAACGACGATTGTCCGAACTCCCTCGTTCGCGCGCAGTTTTGCCGACGGGCGTTGGAGCCTGCGGGAAACCCCTTTATCGCACGCCCATCAATAATTCCATCGTCAACTGATCGAGCTTCTCGTACGGCAACGGCGCCTTGGCCAATTCGATGCGATCCAGCGGAGCGGCCAGCAGTTTCCTGGCGTTTCCGCCGCTGTATCGCTTTGTGAGCTTGGAGAGCAAGACGTCCTGCTTGTTGATGACCTGAAGCAGTCCCTGAATTTCCTTGTCGGCGTTCCACCGAGCCGCCTTTTCACGAAGGATCATGTAGGTTCGCATGCATCCTTTGGCGAATTCCTTTACGTCTTCGTAATCGCTGGTCCGCATGGCGTGGGCGTCGAAGTGGCGCGGGCCGTTGTACTTGTAATCTTCCAGCAGTTTCACGAGAAAAAACGCGTGCTTTAGATTGGCCTGCCCGAAGCGGAAATCCTGATCGTAGCGGCCGAACTCCTGATCGTTCAGATCGATGTGAAAGAGCTTGCCCATCTCCAGGGCGGCCGCGACCTGGTGAACGAAATTCAGCCCGGCCATGTGTTCGTGAGCCACTTCCGGATTGACCCCGCACATGTCCGGGTGATCGAGCGTGGGGATCAGGGCCAGGTAGCTGCCGGTGACGGCGAAATACATATGGCCGCGCGGTTCATTTGGCTTGGCTTCAAATGCAAACCGGTAGCCGTATCCCTGTTCGATGCTGTATTCGCAGAGGAAATTGATGGCCTCGCGGAAGCGCTTGATTGCCTCGACGGGGTTTTTGGTGGCGTCGCTTTCGACGCCTTCACGGCCGCCCCAGAAGACATACGTCTTGGCGCCGAACTCGGCGCCGAGATCCATGGCGCGCATGGTCTTTTGAATCGCATAGGCGCGGACCTGCGCGTTGTTGCTGGTGAAGGCGCCATCCTTAAATGCGGCGTCGCTGAAAAGATTGGTGGTCGCCATGGGAACGACCAAGCCGTTGTTCTTGAGGGCTTTTTTGAAATCCTTTTTGATCTGGGCGGCTTGCTCGGCCGTGGCGTCGATGGGGATCAGGTCGTTGTCATGGAAATTGATGCCGTATGCGCCGGCGCCTCCCAGCATATCGCAGATTTGCGGCGCCGTGATGGGCTCTCGAACCGGCCCGCCGAACGGGTCGCGGCCGATGTTCCCGACGGTCCACAAACCGAAGGTGAATTTCAATTTGGGATCGGGAGCGTACGCATCGCTGGACATGATAATACTGTTCCTTCCTCAAAGCCGTGGTTTACGAATCGGTGCGGAAGTGTCGTCGAGACCGAGCGGAAAATCAAGGGAAACGCCGGGCGCGTCGCTGCCGCGTTTTTAGCGCTCGATTGTGGCGACGAATCACATTCGCCCAACGAGTTAGACCCCGCCGTAATGGAATATCCGCTCCACGCGACTCGCGGAAGCGGACAAGGACCGGCCGGATCGCACGGCGGCGGATCAGCCGCATCACCCCACGGTCCAGGTCTCATCACCCGAAAGGAGTTGCTGTAAGTTTCCTTCGCCATATTTGGCGATGGCGTCGGCGTTCTGTTGTCGCACGTTCACGTCATACAGTTCCGATTCGACCGCGCGGAATACGCCCAGCGGCTCCGGGAATTCCGGGTAGCGCATTCGGCTCAACAGAAACGCCAGGCTCGGCTCAGCGGTTCGCTCATCGTGAATCAGTAGATCGTCGGCGCCGACGTTTTTCGTTTCCACTACTTCCGGCGACAAGCCGTTGAGGCGAATCCCTTTTTCGTTGTCTTTGCCGAAGATCAGGGGCTTGCCGTGTTCGAGGTAGACGACGTTGAGGTTCTTGACGGATTTGTCGGTGGCGTAGTCGTAGGCGCCGTCGTTGAAGATGTTGCAGTTTTGATAAATTTCGACGAAAGCCGTGCCTTTATGTTTGGCGGCGCGTTCGAGCGTATATTCCAGGTGCTTGACGTCGACGTCAATGGTGCGAGCGGCGAAAGTAGCCTCGGCGCCGATGGCGATGCTGATCGGGCGGATGGGATATTCCGGAGCGCCCATGGGCGTACTTTTCGTTTTTTTCCCGTGCTCGCTGGTGGGGGAATATTGACCTTTGGTCAGGCCGTAGATGCGGTTATTGAAGAGGAGGACTTTCAGATCGACATTTCGGCGGATCAGGTGCATGAAATGATTGCCGCCGATGCTGAGGGCGTCGCCGTCGCCGGTGACCATCCAGACGGTGAGATCGGGGCGGGCAAGTTTCAGACCCGTCGCGAAGGTGGGGGCACGGCCGTGGATGGAGTGAAACCCGTAAGTATTCATGTAGTACGGGAATCGGCTTGAACAGCCGATGCCGGAGACGAAGACGGTTTTGCTTCGGTCCATGCCAAGCTTGGCGGCGACTTTTTTCATCTGCATGAGGATGGAATAATCGCCGCAGCCTGGGCACCAGCGGACGTCCTGGTCGCTGGCGTAGTCGGAGGCTTTAAGAACGGGCAGGGGGGATGTTGGTGCGATACTCATTTTTTCAGTGGCACGGGCTTGTTGCCCGCGATCCTCAGGAAACGTTAGTGGGGTACTTTGTTAACCGTTTTATCAGGACATCTTCAAACGTTGTCTTCACCGCAAAAAGGTGACAAGCGGCCTTCTCAATGCAATCGCCCATGCCAATTGCCACATAGAATCAACCCGCAAGGCCGTCGAGGAAATAGTTTACGAACCCTCGCCAACCTGAGTCAGTACGCTCGACGTTGGGAACAACCAAGTCCAGCGATATGACCTCAGGCTCGTTTATTTCGTTACCTTTCCGCGGCCGAACCGGGGTAGACGTCACCCTCGGCTCTTCACGAGCGACGTTTGCATCGGCGACATATGAAGCTTTTGACATAAAATGCCTTTCATTCCTGCACCATTTTACGGTCTCAGTCGGGGAATGTCTTGGCTCAAACGGGCGACAATGAGAGGCGTTGCAATGCCGGCAGTCAGTGCTCCCAACTTTCCGCTGGATCTGCTGAGCGTCCGCCGGCGCGACCGCAATGACACTTCCAGCGGCCACGCGAACAAACTCACCGATCCAATACGCGATCTTCCTGCGCTTAATTAACAACGAACCGTGATTGCGCCTCATATCTAACCAGAATTCCAACGCAACGATAACGCTGCCTCAAAGCGCTCCCCACACGCCTGCGGCAATTTGCGTCATCGGAAAAACCAAAACGAGTGATTCGCTGGCCGCCCTATTCGCCACGGTGCTACGCTCCCGACAGCTCCGCTTGAAGAAGCGTTTTATCGTCCGAGCCGGATTTCACTTCGTACGGTCCAACCCGCCCGGACAGGATCGCCTTCGCGCCGGCGACGATCTCATGAATCGCGAACGGCTGACCCATCACCTTGTTCAATCCCTTGGCGTCCACCAGGTACCGATCGCGAATCAACATCCGCAACTGCCCGAGATTCAACTCGGGAATGAGAATGTGCCTGAATTGCTTCATTAAGGCGCCCAACCGTTTGGGCAGCGGATTCATATAGCGAATATGACACGCCGACGCGGCGACGCCCTGCTCGCGAAGCTCAAGCGTGCCGGCTTTGATGGCGCCGAATGTTCCGCCCCATCCGATGAGCAATACGTCGCCGGTTTCGGGGCCGGTCCAGAGCATGTCGGGACCGGCCGGTGCGATGTTGGCGACCTTCGCCGCTCGCAGTCGGCACATCTTTTCGTGGTTGGCGCCGTCGTAACTGACCGATCCGGTGATGTCCTGTTTCTCCAGTCCGCCGATGCGGTGTTCCAGACCGGGTGTGCCAGGGACGGCCCACGGGCGGGCGCCATCGGCGTTGCGCTTGTAGGGCATGTAACCGGCGGGATCGTTCTTTTCCGTCGGATGGCTCGATTCGATCTTTGCCAGTTTCGATGCGTCGGGGATAAGCCAGGGCTCGGCGCCGTTGGCGACGTAGCCGTCGCTCAGGAAGAAGACGGGCGTCATATATTTCACCGCGATGGTGAAGGCTTCTATGATCGCGTTGAAGCTGTCGGATGGGCCGGCCGATGCGATGACCGGAACGGGGCATTCGCCGTTGCGTCCGAAGAGAACTTGCAGGAGATCGGATTGTTCGGTTTTGGTGGGAAGGCCGGTGCTCGGCCCGCCGCGTTGGACGTCGATGATGACCAGGGGGAGTTCGGTCATGACGGCCAGTCCGATGGCTTCGCTCTTGAGGGCGACGCCGGGCCCGCTGGTTCCGGTGACGCCCAGCCCGCCGCCAAAGCTGACGCCGATCGCGGCGCCGACGGCGGCGATTTCATCTTCCGCCTGGTAGGTCATCACGTTGAAATTTTTCGCCGCCGCCAATTGATGCAAAATGTCGCTGGCGGGGGTGATCGGGTAGCTGCAATAGATGACCTGTTTTCCCGACAACCTGCCGGCGGCGATCATGCCGAGGGCGGTGGCTTCGTTGCCGGTGATCTTGCGATACGTGCCGGGCGGCATGGCCGCCTTGGGAACTTCGTATTGTTCGTTAAACAGCTCGGCCGTCTCGCCAAAATGATAACCGGCCTTCAAGGCCAGCGCATTCGCCGCCGCGACGATCGGCTTTTTGGCGCCGAACTTCTGGTCGATATGCGTCAGCGTCGGCGCGAGCGGGCGGCCATAGAGCCAGTAGCACAGGCCCAGCGCGAACATGTTCTTGCAGCGATCGATATCCTTGGCGCCCAGCCCGGTTTCTTTCGCGGCGGCGGCGGTGAGCTTGTTGATCGGCACCTTGATCAGCCGATAATTTTTCAATGATCCGTCTTCGATCGGATTACTCGCGTACCCGGCTTTTTTGAGGTCGGTCGGATCGAACGCGTCTTCATTCACGATGACGATTCCGAGCCGTTTGACCGATTTGAGGTTGGTTTTCAGGGCGGCGGGATTCATGGCGACCAGCGCGTCGACATCGTCGCCGGGGGTGAAAATGTCGGTGCTGGAAAAGTGCACCTGAAAACCGCTCACGCCCGCCAGCGTGCCGGCGGGGGCGCGAATCTCGGCGGGAAAGTCCGGCAGCGTGCTGATATCATTGCCGATCAGCGCGGATGTATCGGTGAACTGCGTTCCGGCCAATTGCATGCCGTCGCCGCTGTCACCGCAGAATCGGACGGTGACCGAGGGAAGGGAAATCAGCGGCTTGCGGTGGCCCGCTGCCGTAACGGCGGTTTCTTCGGTGGTCAAACTCATTGGATATTTGCTTACTCTCCGGCAAGATCGGCGTTGCCCTCGCTCCAGAACCCTGCGTCCACGTTCGTGCATCCTAGCGAATACCCCTTTCCGGTTCCACATGCGATGACTAAAGTGCCTTCATGCAAATTTCAGTCGAGCAGGCGATGCAACTCGCCATCCAGCAACATCAGGCCGGGCGATTCGCGGAGGCAGAACAAATTTATCGGCAAGTTTTGGCCGAGCGGCCCAATTATGGCGATGCGCTGCATCTCTTGGGAACACTTTGCGCGCAGCGCGGCGATTTTGATACAGCCGTCGATCTGATCGGCCGCGCCGTGACGGCGAATCCGAAAGTGGCCGTCTATCAGAGTAATCTGGGCAATGCGCTCCGCGAGATGGGCAAACCCAAGGAGGCGATCGCCGCCTATCTCGAAGTATTGCGGCTTGATCCCACGGCGGCGAAGGATTACGCCAATTTCGCCGCCGCGTTTCGCGAGAGCGGCAATCTTGAAGCCGCCATGAAAGCGTGCCGCCGTGGCCTGAAATTGACGCCGAAGCTTGCCGAACTGCATCACGAAATGGGGCTTGCGCTGCTCGAAAAAGGGGACCTCGACGCCGCCATCGCATCGTTGCGCCGAGCCATCGCGATCAACCCGCAATGGCCCAGCCCGCATTGGAATCTGTCCATCGCCCTACTTTTGAAGGGCGACTATCGCCAAGGGTGGATCGAACACGAATGGCGCCTTCAGATGAAGCAGTTTGAATCCTCACGTCCCCCTTTCGATAAACCCAAGTGGGACGGCGAAGACCTCAAAGGCCGAACCGTCCTGCTCACCCCCGAACAGTCGTATGGCGACATGATCCAGTTCATTCGATACGTCCCGCTCATTCAGGATCGCGGCGGGCATGCAGTCATCGCGCGCCTGCCGGCATGGCAGCGGCTTCTGGAAGGCATCCCCGGCCTCAAGCAGCTTGAAACCGTCACGGCAGATTCATTTGACCTTTATTGCCCATTCGTCAGTTTGGCGCTGGCGTTCGCCACCCGCGTCAAGTCCATCCCGGCGGATATTCCTTATTTGTTGTCCGACGCCGATCTGGTCGAAGCGCTCGGCAGCAAGCTCGATTCGTCCAACGGGAAATTAAAAATCGGCATTGCATGGACCGCCCCGCCCACAGAGAAGCGCGATACCAGCCGATCCATTTCCCCTGCGCAACTGGAGCCGTTGAATTCCGTGAACGACGTGGAGTACTACGCGCTGCAAAACCGCCCGACCCCGCCGCTAGGCGCCAGTCCGCCCGACGGACTAAGGCTGATCGATCCCCCCGTCGAATGGACCGATTACGCCGACATCGCCGCGCTGATTTCGTACATGGACTTGGTGATCTGCGTCGATTCAGCCGTCGCTCACGTGGCCGGCGCGATGGGCAAGACGGTATGGCTCATGCTTTCGACCCGCCCCGATTGGCGCTGGCTGCCGGGCCGCGAGGACAACCCCTGGTATCCGACGATGCGGATTTTCCGGCAAAAATCGCCGGGCGATTGGGCGGAGGTTGTGGGTCGCGTTCAGGAAGCGCTGGGCGAGTTTGTAAATGCCCGAATTAACGAGAAGTAACGTGCGACCCGTCAGTCCGGCCTGTCCGCCGGATTGGTGACTTGCGCTGATCGGTTTTCCGATGCGTCAAGCGTCGTTTAACTACTCGAAACGCTCATGTGAACCGCTCGCGGAATTGCTCAAGTCGGATTTCCGGCGAAATTCAAACGTGGCTATGTTGCATTGCCCCGTTCCCTCGCTACAATGCTCGGCTCTTTACAGTTAACGAGGAAAATTAATGCCACGCGTTTGTTATTTTACCGGCAAGCACACAAGTTTCGGCAACCAGATTACGCACCGCGGCAAAGCCAAATATCTCGGCGGCGTCGGTACCAAGATCACCGGAATCACCGCCCGAAAGTTTCGGCCGAACATCCAGAAGGTTCGCGCGGTCATCAATGGCCGAATTTGCCGAATCAAGGTGAGCGCCAAGGCCATTAAGATGGGCATGGTCACCAAGCCGGTCCAGCGCAAATGGCGTCCGGAGCCGGTCGCTGAGACCGCGGCGACGTAGAAAATAAGCCGCTTTGCCGAGCGGATGTAGTTCATGTGAACCCACGACGCCGTCCGTCGTGGGTTTTTCGTCGTCCGAGGGAATCCGATACGTTCGGCGTGGATGAAGAACTGACGTTGATGATGTTCCGCGCGCTTCATTTATCCGCGCGACGCGGGTAGATTCCCTTTATGCTTGCCGATAGTCCAACACCCGCTTCCGCCGCGAAATTGACGCTGGACGATGTTCGTCATGTCGCGATGCTCTCCCGCCTTGCCCTCGACGAGGACCATCTCAAGCGCCTCACCGGCCAGCTTGAATCGATTCTCGGCTATATCGCCAAGCTGAGCGAGGTCGATACGACGCATGTTGAGCCGATGGCGCATGCGCTGCCGTTGCACAATGTGCTTCGCGAAGACGTCGTGGAGCCAAGCCTTCCGCTTGAGAAAGTCCTGCAAAACGCGCCGGAGACCGAAGGGCCGTTTTTTAAGGTGCCCAAGGTGATCGGCGGGGACGAAGATTCGGCAGGATAGCGGGGTAAAAACCTTCCCGCCCGCGATTACCCTCTGATCATGCGAATCCAATCCCGCGGCGCGGACAGAACCCTCACGGGATCAAGCCACTTCATCGAATTCAACGGCCTGCGGCTTTTTCTGGACGTGCGGCTGTACCAGGGCCCGCGCGACGAGGCTCGCCGAATCAACGCGTCTTTCCGGCCGACGTCAAAACCGCCGACGCGGTCATTCCTTCGCACGGCCATCTGGACCATGGCGGCAAGCTCCCCTTGGCGATGCGGGGTGTGCTGTCGCCTCTGGCTTGACGGCCTTTGGCGCTGAAACGAAGATATGAATAGACGGTGATTGTCATGCTTGACTCCTGAATTAAGCTTAAAAGCCAATATTCACCCTGCGATGTGCTGGAAGAATAATTCAGGGGTCAAAATGACGTGTAAGTGTACGCAGGGCGGCTAAGGAATGAGGAGTGCTTCGCACGCGGACCGTAATCTTTTTTTGTGTCTCGGGTGACCGTCCAACGGAGAAACAATGGGGGATCGGATAGTGTGTCTTTCCTGCGGATTTGCAGCACTTTCGTCCTTGCGGCTGCGCCGCGGCGCACTGAGATGTGCCGCCTTTTCTCTCGTGTGCGCCATGGCGTTTATCGCGCGGGCACAACAGGCGCCTCCCATTCCAGGCGCGCCTGTTCCCGCTCCGCCCGTCGCGCCGGATGCCGGTCGCGCGCCGGCGCCGTCGGGTATGGCCCTTGAACGGGCCGAGCGGCGCGTGCATGACGCCTATGAGGTCGAAAACGCCGACAAGTCCGACGCGGCCCGTCGCAAACTGCTGCAGATGATGCTCGATGACGCCGCCCAAACAAAGGATGATCCGGCGGGAAGATATGTCCTGTTGCGCGACTCGCGCCGAATGGCGACGGCGCTGGGCGACGCGTCCGTCGCCGTTTACGTCGGGCAACAACTCGAAACGCTCTACGGCCCGCCCGATCCCACCACGTCGCCGGGAACGGAAGACATCGTTCCACTGACCGCTTCGACGCGGCTCCGCGCCCGTCTGCCGCTGCCGCCCGAGGCCTCGCTGGCGGCTTCGCGCAAAAAAATCAAAACGCAGTACGCCACTTTTTACGCCAACACAACCGCGGTCGTGCGTATGTCGCTGGTGGAGAAACTGCTGGCCGAATCGGAGGCGGCGCCCGACGCCGCCGGGCAGTATGCGGCGCTTCGCGAGGCGGCGGAAATAGCCGCCGTGATCGGCGATCTCAAAGTCGTCGACCGGTGCATATCGGGCATCGCCTCCTCGTTTCAGGTAGAGGAAATCGACGTTCGGCTTGCGGTACTGACGGCGGCGGGGTCGGCGCCGGGAAAAATCGCCGTTTCGGCGCGCAATCTCGCGGCGGCCGATCTGGCCGTCGCCTCCGATGCCGCCCATGCCGACAACTATGACCTCGCCATAAAGGCCCTGGCCCTCGCTCAAGCCGCGCTGGGCGGAGCCAATGACGAAGGCCTCACGGCCCGGCACGCCCAGCTGGAAAAGGAGGTTCGCGAATCCCGCGCTGAATTCTTGCGGGTTGGGCCGATGATGAAAAAACTGGCCGAAAAGCCCGATGATCCTGAGCTGAACCTCAAGGCCGGCCGATTTTATTGCCTCACCGCCGGCAGTTGGAAAAAGGGATTGCCGTTCCTGGTGAAAGGGTCGGACCTGACACTCAAGGTGCTGGCGCAAAACGATCTGGCCGCCCCCGCCGTCTCCGAAGCGCAGCTTCAGCTGGCCGACGGCTGGTTCGACCGCGCCGCCTCGGAGAGCAACGCCGCCGTCGCCGCGCGCTGCAAGCAGCGCGCGGCGCACTGGTATCGCCGCGGCATCTCATCGGCCACCGGAGCGCCGCCCGAACGGGCGATGTCGCGTTTTCTGTCGAACTCCGCTTCGGTCGATTTGCTCGCCGCGTTCCGACCCAATCGCGACGTGGTGAGCGGAACGTGGACCGTCAGTCGTTCCGGCCTTTCCTGCACCAACGTCGGAATTTCGCAGGTTCAGTTTACGTTCAAGCGGCCCGATGAGTACGACTACATCATCCAATTCACCGCGCATAAGTCGGTCAATTCCGCCGCCCAATTTATCCCCGCAAAGGATTCGGCTCTCCCGTGGGTGTTGAACAAAACCAGTTGTTTCTTTGAGATCAGCGCCACGAAGATGGCCGCCGTTCCGCCAATGTCGCTTCCTATCTTTTTACAGCCGACCCGGGCCACCACGTCGATTCTCGAAGTGCGCCGCAACGGGATTCGGGCAACGGTGAACGGCGTCGTCGTCAACGACTGGAAAACCGACGTCGCGGAGATCGTCGGCCGGGATAATGCCTTCTGGAAAGTCAAAGACCCGCGATGGCTTGGATTTGGAAGCTGGTATTCCGACGTGACGCTGGAGACCGCCCGCGTGATCGACATCAGCGCCGATCCCGACTGATCGAGCGTCGCTATCTCGCCGGCGCCTTCGCGTATTGCGCTTTGATCCACTTATCGCGCTGCACCGCCAGCGGCTTATCCGCCTCGGGATCGAGCGACATCGCCAGCCCGTTCGGCAGCGTTAGCTTTCCGGTGGCCCGCACCCGCGCGTCATTTGTCGTCGCAAACGCTTTAAGGGCATCGCGAAACGCCCTGTCCTCGGCAAACGGAATCTCGTGGTATCGAATCCATTCCTGTAACTGCCAGACCATCTTTGATTCCGCGCCGTCCGCCGGCGGTTCTTCCGGGCGCGGAATGGAAACATAAATCTGCCGATGCCCAAGCACCTCGGCCGCGAACAACGCGCCGACGGTTTTGCGCGACATGTTCGTTACGCTTTTGTCATACTCATGGCTCCAGCCCGAGATACCGTTCCAGATCGCCAGACGGCGAGCGCCTGGGGTGGCGTAATAGGCGCCGCAGATGTTCCCGCGGCAATCGAGAAATCGATTCAGCCCGGATCGCGCCGCCTCGGTCATATTCAGTTGAACCCGCGGCGGAACATCGATCCAGCTTTCCGCCGACCCAATCGCCGTCCAAATATCCAGATCGACAGTTTCCCCTTTGGTAAAAGGCAGCTCCCCTTCGACGGCAAGGTTATCCATGTTGGCCGCGTTCCAACCAAACGTGACGGACGGCGAGCCGTTGTAAAAATCGAGGCGGATGATTTTGGCTTCCGGGTCATACGTGCCGGACAGCGAATGGCCCCACGGCGCCGGGCGAAATTTGATCTTCTGACCCGCTTTGCACAGTTTCCACCAGGCCGGCCGGCATTCCGCCATCGCTTTGCGGATGTAATCCGCGTCGGCTTTTTGTGCGGCCGGCAAGGCGCCGATGTTTTTGGCTTCGATCGACAGTTCCTTGCCCAATTCTTCCCACGTTCCATTGATATATCTAGCGACGATTCGGTCGTGCAGCCCCGCCGGCAACGTCGTGGGCGCCTTCTCCGCCGCCGGCGCGATGGGAACGTAAAGCGTCAATGCGATGACGACACAGGCGAACAAAGTGAGGCATTGAGCGGGGAAATTGCGCATGTGATGTCCTTCCCGGCATAGGTTGTGGCTTTGACCGAAGCCCGGCATCAACCCGCAATACGCGCCGCCATACCGTCGGGGGCGATCGCTTCGGGACTCTTACCTCCTCCCGCGGCGCACCCCGGAGAGGGAAACGGGGCGAACATTCAATAGCGCGCCCTTTGCGGCTACACTATCAATGTACCTACGCGCCTTGAACCGGATTTATACTTCTGTAGAATGTGGGGCTCGCTTCGTTGCCCGATGGTTTTGAAACCCGGTGGCGTACGGAGCGTATTATTGATCCGCCTCGGCTGACGTGCGGCGAAGGTCGCCACACGCACGCCAGGGCCAAGGAGTAAATGTCGTGAAAGCCAAGATTCATCCCCGTTATCAGGTCTGCAACGTTCACTGCGCCTGCGGCAATACATTTGTTACCCGCAGCACGCGTGCTCGCATTGCGGTCGATATTTGCAGCGCCTGTCATCCCTTTTTCACCGGCAAGCAGAAATTTGTCGACGCCGCCGGTCGCGTGGAGCGGTTCAGCAAGAAATTCGGCGGAACGTATAGTTTCCAGAAGAGTTCGGCCGCGCCTGCCGCCGCCCCCGCCGGGGCCGCAAAATAACCCGGTCGCCGATCAGCGGCGTGGGTTTTGCATAATTTCGACGCCGCCATCCGATGAGCCCCCGTCAAAATCTCGGATGGCGGCCTTGTTTTTGTGCGGCCGGGTCATATGACGTCGCTTGGGCCAAGTGTCGATAGGAGCGGAAGAGCGCTCATGCACCAACTGCTTTTGCGATTCACCAGACTCATCGGAGCCGTCGGCTTTGCTGTCGGCGGTTTGGGCTGCCACACTGCCGTGCAAACTCCGGCCGATTCCTCGCCGCAAGCCCTTTCGACCCTGTCGACGACGGAGCCGACAACGCCCATCGTCGCAAGCGTCGAGGCCGTGAAAGCGGTCGATGCCTTGGTCGATCCTCCGACCGGCTGGGTCGAAGATCCGCGCCGCATCGATGCAAAGCACGCTCACGTCGTCTGGAAAAGCCCCACCGGCGATACCGCTTACGGGGTGGTTCTCATGCACCTTCCGTTTCCGGTGGGACCCGATTTGGTGTTGGCCGGGTTTCTCAATCATCTGAGGGAGACCGATCACGAGGCCCAATTGCTGACCAAACAGGCCGCTCCGGATCTTCCCGGATATCGATTCACCGCCGAAAGCGGTCAGTATGTACTTCGGGTGGATCTAACGGTTCGAGGCTGGCGGGCGTGGGCGGTATATGCCGGTTCGCTTCGCGAAAAACCGGCCAATATGGCTGAATTGCGACAGGCCGAGCGGGCTCGAGACCATACGCGGGTGGGGTTGCCGGCCGAATCGGCTTTTGCCGAATAAAGCTAATTTTTATTTTTTCGCAAACTATCTGCAGGGTCTGCCGTATGACGGTGGGCTAACAACCGTTTGACGAACCGTCATTCGGACTTCTTGGTTTTGAAAATCCAGGTCAGGTTCGACTGTAAAGGAAACTTTGCGGTCGCGGTCTAATTGGATGATTCAAAATTAGGTTTCACGACCGCAACCGGCCGATAACGAATAAATCGGCCGCAAGGGAATTACCAGCGCGCTCCAGTTGTACTTGGGAGTAGCTATGGATGCTTTATCGGAATTGGATTCACTCGCCGCTGTGCTTGGAAAATGGGTTCGCGTCGCGTGCCTATTGATCGCGGCGGGAGGCGTCGTCGGCTGCCAGACCCCCGGCCCGACCGTTTCCAATCGGGCCCTGCTTTCGCATTTGCCCGGCGTCGATTTCTCGGGGCTCAGGCCGATGCAGGAAGTGGGCCCGGTGGCGATGTCCTGCTCGCTGCCGGAGCGGTGGATCGCATTGCGCCTCCAGACAACGCCGCTCTACACGCACCAGCAGTGGAAATCGCCGTCCGGTCATACCGGAATGGGCGTGCTTTACGCCCGCCTGCCGATGGCGCTGAGCGCCAAGACGCTGCTGTGGTTCGCGAAGCTTGAATATTCAAAGGATGGACCCGACGGCAAAGCCGTTGCCCAATGGACCGATGCGCTGGGCCGTCCCTGGTTCGAAGCCGAGAACGAAAAATATCATGTCCGCGGATACGCGGTAACCGACGGCCTGGACGCCTGGATCGTCTACAGCGGATACAAGACCCGCTATTCGCCTGATCCGTCGGAGCTTAGCATCGCGGCTCGGAGCATCGATACGGTGATCCCCAGTACCGCCGACAAACAACCGGAAAATTCCGCCGTCGCCGACGGGGAAAAACGTCAGCCGCCACAAGCCGAAAAGCATCTGGAGGGATGACGCCGCCGTTCATCGGGGCATCGGCAAATCCTTGAACTCGAACGGCACGTTGATTTCCTTGCTGCCCGTCGAAATTTCCCAAAGCACTTTCGCGGGGTCGCCGGACGATCGGGCGTCGGACGGGCGCATCGATTTGGCGAAGAGCAGCGTGAATTCGATGCCGTTGCCGGTTCCGCGGCTGCGCATCCCGCGGTGATCGAGGATCTGGCCGGCGTTGTCCACGACCTGCAGGTTTGACTGCACGCTCTGGTTGAACTGATTCCAGCGGCCAGGCCCCAGCGCCTGGGGATTGGCGCTGAGGCGAAGTTCCCAAATCTCGCCGTTCTTTTTCATCTCGTGAAAAACCACCGGAATGTCCGCGACGACCCGCGTGACCTCCTTAATGCCGACGATGTCGGGAATCTGAATCTGCTGGCTCTTGGTCTGAACCACGAAGTCGGCGCTCCCCTTGAAGCGGGCGATGCGTGTTCCCGGCTTTTTGTCGGGAAATTTCAACTGGGAATAGAGATTCCAGATTCCGCTGGCGCCGCCGTAATAGCCGCGGTTGTCCGGTGCGGTGGGAATCAACGAATTGCCGGCGTTATCGACCGCTACATCAATCTTCACGGTCGAGCTGGAACTGAGCACATGTAATTTCGGCTCTGAATAAACGACCAATTGCATGCAGAATTCCGAAGAGCTTCCGCCGCCGTTGGCCAGCATTTCGGTCTGCGTGCGGGTGATGGAGTTGGCGACGACCAGGAACGGCCCCTGAATGGCCGAATACGCCGACGTCACGCGAAACCCGCCGCGCATCAGCCGAACCCCCTCGTTGTATTGCTGCAGGTCTATTCCCGTCTTTTCGGAAATTTGCGACATCGCCGTCCAGAACGGCTGGCGATCGATATCGACGCTGACTTTCGGCAAATCCTTCTGGTCGAAGAGATTGTCCGGAAACGGCTTGAGATCGCTGTAGCACTGCCGTGAAACTTCCTCGAAAACCGTCTTGGGGTCGGCATCCTTCAAATGAATCGTGATGTATGACGGACCCAATATCCGATTCTCGTCAAGCAGCGAGCGCACGGTCTCAAGACGGGTGCGGACATCGATATCGCCAAGGGAACGAGCCAGCAATTGCTTGACAATCGGTCGGGCGTCTTCGCCCATGCGGACCAGATCGTCGGCTGCGCGCTGGCGGTCTTGCCAGACGTCGCTGGCCAAACGGGGAAGGAACGAATCAGCCGAGGGGCGCGTCGTCGCCACGGCCTGCGTAGCCGGCAGGGTGGCCGGCGCCGGCTTGGTGGATTGAGCGCCGGCAAGGGATTGAACGCCCAGAAGCGCGCACGCCGCCGCAATGGTATATGAACGCATGATGACGATCATATCACCTCCCCGCTGCGCCCGAAACATAATTATGCCTTTGGCCGGCTCAAATGTTAAAGCATGTTGATTGAGTCTTTTTGCGTCCCTTTGAGAAAACGCAGGATCGCTCTACAATGCGTGGCTCATGATTGAGCTAGGCGTCAACATCGACCATGTCGCGACCTTGCGGCAAGCCCGCCGAACCTATGAGCCCGATCCGGTCTGGGCGGCGGCGGAAGCCGAGCTCGGCGGCGCCGATACCATTACCGTTCACCTCCGCGAAGATCGCCGCCATATCAACGATCGCGACGTGCGGCTGCTTCGCCAGACGGTGCAATGCAAACTCAATCTCGAGTTGAGCCTGGCGCCGGACATCGTCGATTTCGCGGTGATGACGAAGCCCGACCAGGCGACCCTCGTCCCCGAACGCCGCGAGGAAGTGACCACCGAGGGAGGCATCGACCTGCTGCGCGATCCGGCTGCGGTGGCTGGAGCGGTATGCCGATTGAAGGCCGCGGCGGCTCTTGTCTCGGCCTTTATCGATCCCGAGGAAAAGCAAATCCAGGCCGCCGCCCGCGCAGGTTTTGACGCCATAGAACTACACACCGGCGAATACGCCAACGCGCCCGAGCAAGAAATAGATAAGCAATTGGACCGGCTTTCCAAAGCGGCCGAAACGATCAACCGCCTGGGGTTGCGATTGCATGCCGGTCATGGGCTCAATTACCGCAACGTGATTCCCGTGGCGGCGTTGCCGAAGATGCGGGAACTGAATATCGGCCATGCGATCGTCAGCCGTGCCGTTTTTGTCGGCCTTAGAGAAGCGGTGAGAGAAATGAAAAAAATATTGAATCGATGACGACGAACGACTAAATAACCGTGTGCGATTTCGTGTTCTACTCCCTCGCCGGGTAATCCGGGAGAGGGCTGGGGAGAGGGTTTTTTGGAAAGACGCAAGTCACGATAAAATCCCACGCTTCCAAGAAACCCTCACCCTTCCCTTGTGTATGCTCTCCCGGAGTACCGGGCGAGGGTGTAAAAAAGAACGCGCGTGATCGCGCAAGGTTATTTGGAGCCAAACGGCTGACTTTTAACGAACTTACCGGCGATTAACTATGTTCACAGGTGCATATACGGCAATGGTTACACCCTTCAGCGGCGGCAAGCTCGATGAAGCGCGTCTCCGCGAACAGGTCGAATATCAAATCAAGCACGGGATCGACGGACTTGTCCCCGTCGGAACCACCGGGGAATCGCCCACGCTCGATTTCAAGGAACACGCCCGCGTGATCGAGCTGGCAGTGCAGTTCGCCAAAGGGCGCGTGCCGGTGATCGCCGGCGCCGGCGCCAATTCCACCGCCGAAGCGATGGAACTGCACCACATCGCCAAACGCGTCGGCGCCGACGCCTGTTTGTCGGTCAATCCGTATTACAACAAGCCGTCGCAGGAAGGCCTCTATCGGCATTTCATGACGCTCGCCGACGCCAGCGATCTGCCGATCGTCCTTTACAACATTCCCGGCCGCACCGGCATCACGATGTCCGCGCAAACCGTCGCGCGTCTCTACAAGGAATCCGGACGCCGGATCGCCGCGATCAAGGAAGCGACCGGCTCAATGGACATGGCCAGCGAGATCATGTCGCTGTGCGACATCACGGTATTGAGCGGCGACGATTCGCTCACGCTGCCGCTCATGTCGCTCGGCGCCAAAGGCGTGATCAGCGTGATTTCCAACCTGGCGCCGGGAGAAACGCATGCCTTGGCCGCCGCCGCGACCAAGGGCGATTATGCGGCGGCGCGAGCGATTCATCACAAACTGTTTCCGTTGATTCGTTCTCTCTTCCTCGACGGAAATCCGGCCGGGATCAAGTACGCGATGAAGCTGGCCGGAAGGGATTCGGGCGAACTGAGATTGCCCCTGTGGGAAGCCAACGAGACTACCAAAAAAACAATCGAAGGCTTGGTCGCCATGGACATGCGATAAAGTAGACGCCGCCGCGACGAGCGATAGTCGCGGCTTCTTCTCTCTTATGGAAAGATCAAATGAGAGCATTTTTCAGCTTGCTATATTCGCACAGCTTTTCATGTTGCTAAAGCGCCCCCCGCGTTTAGCGGCCCCGCTTGCGGGGCGATTTCGCGACTCGAAGGTCGCTGCACCAACACGAAAAAGATCGCTGCACCAACATGAAAAAACTTTAGGGGCTGGCGTGACATTCGGACGACTTGAACGCCTTCCCTGCATCGCGGCGAATTTTCGCGAAGAGGCCGTTTTCAGGAGTGAATGTTTCGCCATCGCCACGACCCTCTTACTTAACGAGGGAGCCGGAATAACGTGTAACCGGGCGGCCTGATTCATGACCTATCTCTGCGTCCCCATCTTCGTCAACGACTTTTCCCACGCGCGTCGCGACATCGCTTTGGCGGCCGAAGCGGGCGCCGACCTGGTTGAACTGCGGATCGACACGGCGACCGACGCCGAGGAGGTACGGAATCTACTCAAGGCCTCGACGCTGCCCGCGATCGTCACCTGCCGTCCCGAATGGGAGGGCGGCCAATCCGAATTAGGCGACGAACAGCGACTGCGCCTGCTCGATGAAGGCGCCGGGAATCACGCCAGCTACATCGACGTGGAGCTCAAATCATTGGCCAATGCCGGCCAAGCGTTCTCTCGCCCGGATCGGTCAAGGTTGATCGTCAGCAGCCACGATTTTCTTGGTAGGCCCGAGCGGCTGTATAACCTGATCGCCGACTTGAACCGATCGTTCGGCGACGTCAACAAGATCGTCTGGATGGCGCGAACGGTGCGAGATAATCTCGAAGCGTTTGAGATTCTACAGACCCGCCATAAGCCGACGATCGCACTGTGCATGGGAGAGGCGGGGATCGTCAGCCGGATTCTAGCGAAGAAATTCGGGGCGTTTCTAACATTTGCGCCGTTGAGCGCCCCCGGCGCCACGGCGCCAGGGCAGGTAACGATAGCCGATATGAAACGGCTCTATCGCTGGGACGCCGTCGCGGCCGACACAAAAGTCTTCGGCGTGGTCGGTTCGCCGGTGGGTCATTCGATGTCGCCCGCCGTACATAACGCCGGATTCGAGACTGTCGGATTCGACGGAGTCTATGTGCCGTTCCTGGTGAATGAGGGGTATGAGAGTTTCAAGGCGTTTATGGAGAGCTTTATTTCTTTTGCGGGATTGGATTTGGCCGGACTATCCATCACCATTCCGCACAAGGAAAACGCCCTGCGGTATCTTCAGGAAAAGGGGGCGCAGATCGAACCTCTGGCCGCGACGATCGGGGCCGTCAACACCATCGTCATCGAGCGGAATAACGCATTGACCCGACTGCGCGGGTTCAGCTCGGATTACGCCGCCATTCTGGACAGCATCACGACAAAGCTCGGCATCGCGCGCGAGAGACTGGCCGATTACCGGGTCGCCGTCATTGGCGCCGGGGGAACGGGTCGAACCGCCGTGGCGGCGCTGGCCCACTATGGCGCGACGGTAGTCGTCTACAATCGGACGTTCGATCGCGCCAAGGCATTGGCCGACGAATTCAACGGCAAGACCGGCCATGTGGTCGCCGCCAAAATGGAAAAGCTTCGCGATTGCTGCTGCCGGATCTATCTCAACGCGACCTCCGTCGGCATGTATCCCAACATCGCGCAAAGCCCCGTCGGCGACGAGCCGATGAAATGGTCGGCCGACACGTTGGCGTTTGATTCGGTCTACAATCCGATGGAAACGAAATTTCTTCGCCAGGCGAGAGAAGCCGGCGCGCAAACCATTGGCGGCGTCGAGATGTTTGTCAGGCAGGCCGCGTCGCAATTCGAAGCGTGGACTGGACAATCAGCCCCGATCCAAACCATGCGGACGATCGTGGAAAACCGCGTGACGGTCTGAGATGACCGCCGCACGATCGCGGCGGATATTCCAGGCTGTCATCTCTGGCCGGTATTGACCGTGTTGATTCATATGATTGCGCCGTCCGACGTAAACTCGCTTCCCCGCGCCGCCGCGATTCTTCAGCGGGGAATCGCCGACGGAACCCACATCGGCGCCCAGGTTTTCGTTTCCAAAAACGGACAGATCGTCGCGGATTTCGCCGTCGGCGAAGCACGGCCCGGCGTTCCCATGACCCCGGCCACGCTCACGCTCTGGCTCTCCGCCACCAAACCCATCGCCGCCGTCGCGATCGCCCAACTCACCGAGCGCCGCGGCGTCGGCCTGGACGATCCCGTGGCGGACTACATCCCCGAATTCGCGGCCCACGGAAAAGAGACTATCACGCTCTCTCACATTCTCACCCACACCGTCGGCCTTCGCTACGTTGACGCCGGCTGGCCCGCGGCAACCTGGCCGGAGATCATCGACCGCATCTGCCAGACTCGCCTGGAACCCAATTGGAGGCCCGGCGAGCGGGCCCGTTACGACGCGACGAACAATTGGTTTGTCCTTGGCGAAATCATTCGCCGGGTCGATGGCCGGCCCTTTGAGAACTATATTCGCGATGAAATCTTCCTGCCGCTCGGCATGAACGATTCCTGGATCGGCATGCCGCCCGAGCGTTATCGTGATTACGGCGACCGCCTTGGCGTTCTGTACAAAACAGACAAGTCTCCGATCATCCCCCTGCCTCCCTACGACACCGAACAAGCCATCACCCATTGCCGCCCCGCCGCCAATGGCCAAGGGCCGATGCGTGAACTCGGAATGTTTTACCGGATGCTTCTCAATGGGGGCGAGCTCAACGGAACGAGACTACTTGACACGCAGACTGTTAAGCTGTTCACCGTCGCCCGGCGTATAGGCATGTATGACGAAACGTTTCGCCACAAGATAGATTGGGGCCTCGGCTTCCTCATCTGCTCCCGCAGATATGGCTATAAAGCCCTCCCCTATAGTTTCGGCCCCCACGCCTCCGATCGGGCTTTCGGCCACAACGGTTTCCAATCCTCGATGGCGTTCGCCGACCCCGAATACGGATTGGTGATCGCCATCGCCCCAAACGGAACGCCGGGCGAGCCGGCCCACGACAAGCGGCTGCGGCAGGTGCTGGGGGCGGTGTACGAGGACATGTTGCTCTCGGAGCCGACTTGAGACCCGTTGTGGCTGCGCTTTCAGTATAATGCGTGGCGATGAAACCCCGCCTCTTCACGCTTCTGTGCGTACTTTCGCTGCTTTTGTGCATGCTGACGCTTTGTGAGGTGGTTCTAAGATTTCCCGACATGGATTTCAGCTTTTATTGGGCGTCAAAGGGTCGAATGATTTGCGTGGACTCCTTCGAGGATATCACGTCTCCCAATTTTGAGAACGCAATTACGGTAAGAAGGTTCAGTCCGTGGCCGTCGGTCGTCCCGTTTCAATTTCGGAGTTGTGCAGTGGAAGCAGGGGATGAAGCTCCATGCGGAGGAGTCGGAAAAGCCGTCGACGTCTGGTTAGACCAGAACGAACAGCCCGTTGACCGCAAGGCGGGAGGTCACCTGGCTGGACCGATGACAGTGACCGTGCTGGCGCAGATACCCTTGCGCGAAGGCCTATATTGTTCTATGACCGCTTTCGCCCCGGCCCTCTGGATCATCCTGAAGTTTCGGTCGCGACGCCGGCGAATGCGTCGCCGGATCGACGGCCTGTGTCTCATATGCGGGTACGACATCCGCACCACACCGTATCGATGCCCGGAGTGCGGGACTAAAAGCTAAAATTTAGAGTGCGCCAACCGTCGATATCGGAAAAGTAGTCTTACCCTCGCTGTCGATCCCGCGCGAGTTGGTCATTATTTTCGCGCGCCGGAATCCATGCCAATTCCACCAGCGCCCCTTGTATGCGCTCGCGCAACATCGCGATCCGCTAGACGAGGGATAACAGCGTTGGAGAGATCGCAAAGCACGGAAGATACGCCATGAAAAAACTGTAGGGATTAGTCAAGTATCAGTCGAGAATCAGTCAAGTATCAGTCAAGTCGTGACCGGGTAAGTTTTGAGCACCGATCAATGGCTTGCCGCCGAACTGCGCGAAACAGACGATCGCCGCCGCTCGTGTCTAACCGTATCAACGCTCAAGCGCAGCCATATCCAAGCCAATCGGGAAGATTCTTTTTGCACCAGCGTCGATAATCTTCCATCGTGTCGAAAGCCCGGTACGGCTCGTCGTCGAGAACGGGCTTGTAAGTTTTAATGAAGGCGTATCGCATTCGCTGCTCCAACGGGCGCCGAGCCGCGGCCTTGAATTTTTCGAGCCATTCCTCGGGAATGTTGGTGTTCGATCCCATGGCCGGATCTTATCACAATAATCGACGCAAAACAGGGTGAGTAAACGCAGTCCACGCCATGAGGGTATGAATGGCATGAACCAACGAAATACCCTGTTCGCTTTTGCGTTTCTGACGTTCTTTACTTTTACCCTTCAAGCGGCCGACGCGCCAAAGAAGCCGGATCCGAATGCACAATATGTTTTGGGGCCGGATTCCAAGCCGCAGGAGGGCGTGCCCAAGGGCGTGGTTACCAAGTATGAGTGGAAGGAGAGCAAGAATTTCCCCGGCACCATTCACGATTACTGGGTTTACGTGCCCGCTCAATACGACGGGAAAACGCCCGCATGCGTCTATGTTTCGCAGGACGGCATTCAATACAACGCGCCGGTTGTCTTTGATAATCTCATCGCCAAAAAACAGATGCCGGTGACGATCGGCATCTTTATCAATCCCGGCTACTTTCCGGCCAAGGAGGGCGAGCCGGCCAAGAAGCCGGACGGGAAGCCCAATACCCGGTCCAACCGCAGCGTCGAGTACGACTCGCTCGGCGACACCTACTCGAAATTTCTGCTTGACGAGATTATGCCGGAGGTGGCGAAGAAGTATAAGCTGACCGACAACCCCGAAGGCCGGTGCATCGCCGGCGCCAGTTCGGGCGGCATCTGCGCTTTCACCGTCGCGTGGGAACGGCCCGACCAGTTCCGCAAGGTCTTCAGCAGCATCGGCTCGTTCACCAACATTCGCGGCGGCAATGTCTATCCCGACCTCGTTCGCAAAGCCGATAAGAAGCCGATCCGCGTTTTCCAGCAGGATGGCTCCAACGACATCGTCAACAAGGCCGGCAGCTGGCCCGAGGCCAATAAGGCCATGAACGCCGCGCTGGAAGAAAAAGGATACGATCACAAGTTTGTGGTCGGCGAAGGAACGCATAACGGCCGCCACGCCGCCGCGATTTTTCCCGACGTGATGCGCTGGATGTGGCGCGATTGGCCGGGCGTGGAGAAGCAGGCCCGGGCGATGGACGCGAAATAGCCTCGGCTTTTATGCGCGCCAGGCAATCAGGTGCGCGTTTGTACGCGTGACGCGTAACCGATCGATTTTCAAAAGCCCGCCGTGCCTGCACGGCGGGTTTTCGTTCGAATAGAGAGAAACATTCAATCTTATGACAACCAACCATCTGCGACACATACGTTGGATCGCGGCTCTACTCGCCATGTCTTTGTTGGGCGGCTCACTGTCGGCCGCCGGCGCTTCGCCGCGCCGCCCCAACATCGTCATTATCCTCGCCGACGATTTGGGCTACGGCGATCTCTCATGCTACGGCGCCAAGGACATGCGTACGCCGCAAATCGATTCGCTGGCGGATCGAGGCATGCGGTTCGACACGTTCTACGCGAACAGCACGGTCTGTTCTCCTTCGCGGGCGGCCCTTCTTAGCGGCCGATATCCCGAGCTTGTCGGCGTGCCCGGCGTCATCCGAACCCGCGTCGACGACAACTGGGGCTATCTCGCCCCCGGGACGATTCTTCTCCCGGCGGTTCTCAAACAGGCCGGCTATCACACAGCCCTCATTGGGAAATGGCATCTTGGGCTTGCGTCTCCCAATACGCCTAACGAAAAAGGCTTCGACCTTTTCCACGGGTTTCTTGGCGATATGATGGATAGCTACACCACCCATCGCCGCGAAGGCTTCAACTACATGCGACTCAACGCCGAGACGATCGACCCCGCCGGCCACGCCACCGATATCTTTACAGCCTGGGCGATCGACTATCTGCATGAGCGTGCCGCCGCCGCGCGAGAAGGGACGCAGCCATTCTTTCTGTACCTGGCGTACAACGCCCCGCACATTCCAATTCAACCGCCGCAGGAATGGCTCGATCGAGTGAAACGGCGCGAGCCTGGAATCGACGAAAAGCGCGCGAAAATAGTCGCCTTGATCGAGCATATGGACGATGGCGTGGGCAAGGTGATCGCGGCGTTGAAGGAATCGGGCGTTGAAGACAACACGCTGGTGATCTTCGCCTCGGACAACGGCGGCGAGCTTGCGTTTGGCGCCCATAACGGCGATCTCCGCGGCGGTAAAGGCTCGATGTACGAAGGCGGCCTCCGCGTTCCCATGTGCGCCGTCTGGCTGGGACATATTGCCCCGCATTCGCAAAACCATCACGCCGCCCTGCACATGGATCTGATGCCGACGGCTTGCGAAGCCGCCGGCGCCGCGCCACCGCCGAACCTTGACGGCATCAGCCTGCTTCCCACGTTTGCCGATCCGTCGCAAGCCACGCCGCTGGATACGCGGCCCATTTTCTTTCTCCGTCGCGAAGGCGGACGCGCCTATAACGGGCTGACCATTCACGCCGTCCGGCAGGGAGACTGGAAGCTCATTCACAACCTACCTTTCAAAGGCATGGAACTGTACAATCTCAAGACCGATCCGCACGAAACAGAGGATCAATCCACCGGAGAAAAGAAGCTGCGCGATAATCTTGCGTATCTAATCCAATGCCAGATCCAACGCGGCGGCGCCGTTCCGTGGCAGAAGCCGGAGATGGCGCTTCCCGCAACGGAGCCGAGTCCGAAATAGAGTTAATGGTTACATCTGCCGCGCGGTATACTGCGATGATCCTTGTTCAGTGGGGCTTCCTACTTTACGATGCTCGCTTGCGACGCGATTCGGCTCGCGCCAGGTCGAAATGCATCTGGAGATTGAGCCAGAGCGCCGGCGACGTTTTAAGTTCCGCCGCGAGGTCGAGGGCGGAATCAGCGGTTACGCCGCGCTTGCCGTTTATCAGTTCGTTCAGCTTTGCCGGTGTCCAACCGAGTCGCCCGGCGAATTCCCGCTGCGAAATTTCGGCGGGGACACGAAACTCCTCGAGAAGCATTTTGTCCGGATGTATCGGCTTGAGCGGACGCACATTAAATCCTCAGTGATAGTGGACTATTTGCACGTCATGGGCCCCCACGCGCCAGCGGAACACGATCCGCCATTGATCGTTGACGCGGATCGAACAGAATCCAGCCAGCGCGCCTTTCAGCGATTCAAGACGATTTCCGGGCGGCGACAGCAAATCGTCCAATCTCGCCGTGGTTTTCCGCACGCCCAGAACGCGGTCCTCATCAAATCCGCGGCATTTACTAAAAGGAGGCTACACGCTTTCCGTAAAATCCGCGGAATTTTCTGGCGCCGTCCGGGCCCATGGTGTATATACTCGAACGAGCCATCGTCGGCTTCCGTCCTCCGAGGTGCTTTATGCGACTTATTCAAATCATTTTCCCTCTTGCTGGTCGTTAATTGACCGTCTTCGTTCTATTTCATTCTTGAATCGCTATTCCGCGCTGCACCGCCTTTTGCGTTTTCATGCGCGGATTGAGGGAGCTTCTTGTGAGCCATAAAAAGAGATGGAAAGGC
This sequence comes from Tepidisphaeraceae bacterium, assembly GCA_035551995.1. Lineage (GTDB taxonomy): Bacteria > Planctomycetota > Phycisphaerae > Tepidisphaerales > Tepidisphaeraceae > RYN-428. The sequence continues at coordinate 19,034 of DASZME010000066.1, read as the reverse complement.
CGCGCGCATGACGCGACGGCCGACGTGGTATTTGAACGCGCGCTCCTCGGTGCGGAGCGCGCCGGCCGACGGACGTTTGATCCCCGCGACGATCGTAAAACCCGACAGCTTTGCGAGCAGGTGAGACAATCGCTCGCGGGCGGATGCGACGATCCGGTATTGAGCGATGTCTATATCGATTCGGTTGAACCTGTCGGGAATGGTTCGCACTTGCTCGTGCGCGTCATGCCGACGGCGGGGACGGATTTGTCGGCCGGCGAGATCATGGCCCGGTTGAACGATCGATCGGCGAAATTGCGCGCCGTGGTGGCGCAGTCGATCTGCCGCAAGCGGGCGCCGGGGCTTTCGTTCGTCGTGGTTCCGCAGGGGCCGGAATCATCGCGGGGAGGCAAGCCATGATCGAAGCGGATGAAACAGGCGCCCCGATGCGGGCGTGGCTGGCGATGCCGATGGAGACCCAGCCCAAACAGGCGATAGAGCGCGTGCGGCGGGCCGACGACGTGATGCGGGTCGCGGTGATGCCGGACGTGCATGTGGCGGGGAATTTTTGTGTTGGCGTGGCGGTCGCCACGCGCCGCCTGATCTATCCGGCAGCGGTCGGAGGTGATATCGGCTGCGGTATGTTGGCCATGGCGTTCGACGCTTCGGCCGACGCGCTGCGCGATCCAGGCAACGCCGGCGCCGTCCTGCGCTCGCTTGGGCAACGTATCCCCGCGCAGCGCCGACACCGATCTCGAGCACTTCAATTTCCCGCGGCGCTGAAGTCCAGCGAACTTTCGCATACATCCCTGCGATCGCTTGCCGATGACGAAGGCCAACTTCAATTCGGGACGCTCGGCGGCGGGAATCACTTCGTTGAAATGCAGGCGGATGAAGTGGGCCGACTTTGGCTTATGATCCATAGCGGCTCGCGTGCCGTGGGTCAGGCTGTGAAAGACCACCATATGGCCCGTGCGACGATCCGGTCGTCGGGGATGGTTGCACTCGATTCCGATACGCCTCATGGGCAGGCTTACCTGCATGATCAGGAATGGGCCAGACGTTTTGCCCACGCCAATCGTGAGGCAATGGCCGGCGAAATTATCTCTATCATGAAGTCTCTCTTTCAGATTGATCCCATCGACGGAACGACGATCGTCTGCGATCACAATCACGTTTGCCGGGAGGAGCATTACGGCGAACCGGCGCTCGTCCATCGCAAAGGCGCGATGCCGGCCAAGCTTGGGCTATTCGGGGTCGTGCCGGGATCGATGGGAACGCTCAGCTACCATGTCGAAGGTCGAGGGCGCCCCGAGTCTCTCCTGTCCAGCGCGCATGGCGCCGGTCGGCTTTTCTCGCGTCATGCGGCCCGCGAGCGATTCGGCCGCGCCGACCTGCGGCGGCAGATGCAGGGAATCCGGTTTGATCCCCGACTGAGCGAGGCGCTTCGCGAAGAATCGCCGGGGGCGTATAAGGACGTTGAATCGGTCATGCGCGCCCAGCATGATCTGGTAAAAGTCGTACGGACCCTGCGGCCGTTGCTTGTCTACAAGGGACGATAATTCGACCCGGTCTTTCAAACTCTTCTCAAACGGTTACGATAACGGCACTGTTCCGGGCGCAAATCGTTTTCCAAGGAATATCATGTCGCAACTGACGGCGAATCCAGGACCGGTATTGTCCGGCAGCGTCGAAATGGACCTTCCTTGCCGCCAGTGCAGTTACAATCTGCGCGGTCTGCCGCTCGATGGGCAGTGTCCGGAATGTGCCACGCCGGTCGGGTTATCCGTAAACGGCGACTTGCTTCGTTACTCGGAGCCGGAGTTTATCGGAACGCTTCGCCGGGGCTTCAGTTTTATACTGTGGGGAGTTCTGGCGCTTGTCATTGTGACCGTCGGCGCCGCGATTCTCAACGGCATGCGGGTCGTTGGCGTCGGCTCCCCCGTTATCTCGGTGCTGAGCTTTTTTGGGACGTTGCCGATGGTGATTGGTGCGTGGCTGTTGACCACGCCCGACCCCGGCGGGATCGGAGAGGATCGCTATGGCGCTGCGCGAAAATTTATCCGCATCACGTTGGCGATTGGATTGCTGAATCATCTGATCGCCTTCATCGCCAAGACCGCCGGCCCCCTTACCCCAGGCGTGCGCATTCTCTTTTCGACTTTCGAACTGATTGTGACGGCCATCGGATTCTCCGGCAACCTGGCCCAACTCGCCTACTTGCGAAAATTAGCCATGCGACTCCCCGACCCCAGCCTCGCCGAGCGCGCCCGTACGCTGATTTGGGGATTCTGCATTTCTTACGGCGTCCTGCTCGTCGTCGGTTACATCCCTCTGCTTATGATGGGAGCCAGCGGAAAACTGGCGGCCGGTTCCGCGACGTCGGGAATCATGTTGTTCGGCTGTGTTACCGGAGTTTCAAGTATTGCGGTACTTGTATTTGGGGTTATGTACTTGTTCATGCTTGGGCGATTCGGGGAGCGGTTCGAGGAGCAAGCGGCCTTCGCGAAATCGCTTTGGTCGCGGGCTAAAGCGGGAGGCGGAGCAGGCCGGGCAAGTTCAGGCGGAATCTGAGCGAAGGCATCGCGAGTAAGCGCCCAAATCGTCATGGGAAACGGCCATCGGATGGTCTTGCCGACGACTGATGACGGCGATCGCCGCAACGCTTGATTCGCTCCTCCGTCACCCTTACATTGCCCCCGCGTCTTGCGATCGAGCCGGAAGGCGTTGGCGTGTGCAAATATGATCGAATCCACCATCGGCATTTGTCTGTTAGGCTGCGGCGTCGTGGGCGGCGGCGTCGTCAAGATCCTGACCCAGCAGGCGGAGCTACTGCGACGACGGGCCGGGCTGCGATTTGACATTCGCCATGTCGTCGTGCGCGATCCGGGCAAACGCCGGGCCGGCGATTTTCCCGTCAGCGGGGACGGCCACGCCGCTATCGACGATCCCACGGTGCAGATCGTGCTTGAATTGATGGGCGGCGCCACGCCCGCGGGAGAGTGGGTCGAACGGGCGCTGAAGCTCGGCAAGCCGGTCGTTACCGCCAATAAAAGCCTGCTGGCCACGCGCGGGCCGGAGCTGTTTGCGCTGGCTCGACGCCACAATACCTGCATCGCGTTCGAGGCCAGTTGCGGCGGTGGAATTCCCATCATCGACGCGCTGCAACGCGGACTTGTCGCCAACCGCATCGACGCCCTGGTCGGCATCGTCAACGGCACGTGCAACGTCATCCTCACCCGCATGACCCGCAACGGGTGGTCGTATCAGGAGGCCTTGGCCGAGGCCCAGAAGCTCGGCTTCGCGGAGGCCGATCCGACGATGGACGTTTCCGGGCGCGACGCGGCTCAAAAACTTGCCATCCTCGCCAGCCTCGCCTTCAACGCCCGCGTGGCCGAAAGCGATCTGCACGTGGAGGGGATCTCCACGTTGTCGCCGATCGATATTCATTTTGCCGACGAATTGGGTTATGTCATTAAATTGCTCGCCATCGGCGAGCGCGACGCCGACGGGCGCCTTGCGCTGCGCGTTCATCCCACGCTCGTTCACAAGAACGACGTGCTGGCCGACGTGAGCGGCAGTTTCAACGCGATCAGCGTGTATGGCCACGCGCTGGGCCATGCGCTGTTTTACGGGCGGGGCGCCGGGCAGCTTCCGACCGCCAGCGCGGTCGTGGCGGATTTGATCGGCGTGGCGACGGGCGTTACGCCGTTGTCGTTTAAGCGCCTGAATATCTTTCCCGATTCGGCTTCCCCGGCGGACGTTTTGCCGATCGATCAGTTGAAGAGCAGGTACTACCTTCGACTGACGGCCCGCGATCTTCCCGGAGTCATGGCGCAGGTCACCCACGCGCTTGGCCAGCAGGAGATCAGTCTGTCGGCCATTCACCAGCACGAAGCGGAAGACTCGCGATTTGTGCCGGTGGTGATCACCACGCACATGGCTCGCGAAGGGGCGATTCGAGCGGCGTTGCGTGCGATCGACGCCCTGCCGACGATTCAGCCGCCGACGGTCTGCTTACGGGTGATCGATCAGCCCAAGGAATTTGCCGGCGGGTAATCATCGTTCGCCGGAGCCGGAATGGCGCTCTTGATCCCGGCCTGACGCGTCTGATTTTCAACAGGGATTTTGATGAAACTCTATCTATCCACTCGCGGCCCGACGGTCGAGCAACACGGCACACATTACGCGCTTCCCCAATCATGGGACGAGGTCATCAACGCCGACGACATCATCGCCACCGCGACCGAGGCGATCGCGTTCGGCGCCTCTCATGCGTCGCCCACCGAATTCCTCGCTCCCATCGGGTCGCAGGAAGTGTGGGCGGCGGGCGTGACTTATTTCCGCAGCCGAACGGCGCGCATGGAGGAAGCCAAATCCGCCGGCGGCGGTGATTTTTACGATCGCGTTTATGCCGCGGCTCGGCCCGAGTTGTTTTTCAAGGGGATGGGACATCGCGCTGTCGGAAACGACCGAGTCGTCCGGTTTCGTCGGGACTCAAAATGGAATGTCCCCGAGCCTGAATTGACGCTGGTCGTCAATCGCCGCGGCAAGATCGTCGGCTACACCATCGGCAACGACATGAGCAGCCGCGACATCGAGGGGGAAAACCCGCTCTATCTTCCGCAAGCCAAGGTGTACGACGGAAGCTGCGCCCTGGGACCGGCGGTTCTCGTCGCCGAGAATCCGCTGCCGAAATCGACGGAAATTTCGATTCGCATCGATCGCGCGGGCGCCACCGTGTTTCAGGGAGCGACGACGCTGGCGCAGATGAAGCGCGAGCCGGAGGAGCTTGTGGAATATTTATATCGCGAGACGAGTTTCGGGGCGGGCTGTTATTTGTTGACCGGGACGGGCGTGGTGCCGCCGGATGCGTTTACGTTGCAGAGCGGCGATGAGGTGCGGATCACGATTGAGCCGATCGGGACGCTGCGAAATGTGGTGGCGTGACACGTTCATTGCGGATACACGAATTCAACGCACGAATAATGGTCGGCGGAATCCGAAGGACAGATGATAATGCGGCAGACCCAGACGACACGTCAGGCGGTACGTCCACTTTTTTCGGCACTCTTCTTACTCGGCGTTGTTCTGGCGCCGATCCACGGACGGGCGAACCCTGCGCCCAGAATTTCCGTTCGGGCGTCTTACATGGAAGCCGACGGAAAGGTCCAATGCATTGTCGCAATGGATGCACAACCGTCACCGCAAAGCGATCTGCAGCTTCGAGTGACGGAGTTTCGGCAGGTCGATGTTTCTGCGTCCGCCACGCTTAAGGCAGGAGCGAGTTCACAGGTCATTTCAATGCGACCGCTTGGCGCCGATGGCCAGATCGCGTTTCTCGTTAAGGCGGGGGATATGCTCGTGGGAAATGTCCGAATCCTGGCGGAAATCGTTCACGGCGATGGGGCTTCGCCGCTGGCGGCGGATTGGTCAGACCCCATAACCGTCGGCATTCGCAACCGGGTGAGTCTTGCCGGGCAGTGGAACGGGGTGGCGGTGGAACCTTATGTTTATCCCGACACGCATCGCCCCAAAGGATGGAAACCGCCGGAGATTCAAGACGTCATGCTGCCGGGTGCGCTGACGCATGACGAATTCGCGGGTGGATTACGGTGCGGCGGGACGTGCGGTGGCATTCGGACGAAAAACTGACGCCGCGATTTATTCGCATGTCCGGCGTGGCCGACAGCGCGCTGGTTACCGTCGACGGCGTCGCCCTACTGGAAACCCGGCCGACCGAAGAGATGGCGCCGCCGCGGACCTCACGCGCGACCCAGCTTCGAGTTTCCGCGCACCGCAGGAGCCGGTGAAATCAAAGGACGCAGTCGCGATTCACATTGCGAAAGTGTATTTGTTTTTGCGAGAGGTTTTTGCGGATTTTCGCTTCAGCGAGCCAGTTGGATGGAGGCCAGCGCCGTCGCCATGTCGTCGCTGAAATGGAACACCTTATCGAGCCCGGTCGTTAGAAATGCGCCCCACACCTGCGTGCCGACGCTGCACAGCATTAAGCGTCCCTCGTCGGCGATCATCCGCTTTCGCAACTTCAACAGCCGGGCGAGGTGCGATGAATTGATATAATTCACGGAACTGAAATCAAGCACGACGTCATGCGGACTCTGGTTTGGCGTTTGATCGAGAGTCAGGAGATCTTCGGTCATCTGCGGATCATCCGCCAGCCGCGCCACGAGAACTCGATTCGACCATTTCTCAACCGCCATTGGATCGTTCTCCGTCGGCCGACAAGTTAACACCGCCCCCTTTGAGAAGCAACGCGTTTTCAGGCTCGCCAAATAAAATTGAATCGCACGATTTAGCGGGAGCGGATTAATTCCGCGTCGGCGATTCCGAGCTCGACTCGCTTGTGCTGAATATCGATCAGAAAGCGGTTCCCGTCGCCATGATAACCGGCGGTCGGGAGGATATCGGGAAGCTGGCGCTTCCAGAAATTATTGAAGCGGTGCATCATCGCTTCGCGCAAATACTTGCTGAGCATCGACGCCAGCGCCACCGGCAAGCATCCCGTCTCGGCCTTTTCGACAAAGACGATCCGCACCGCCCGTTTATTTTTCCACAGTCGGTATTCGCTGAAGCCGTCGATCTCACTGATGATCTGCAGCGACCATTCATCGAACATCAGCCGAAGCAGCGGCCCATAATGCCCGCGCCCGCCCTGGCGGTCGCAGATGATCACCAGATCACGATCCCCGAAGTTCCGCAGCAAATCGTCCAGATGCCCGGCGGCCACCGAAAACAAAACATTGCTTTTGTTTCGTGTCGCGTCGAACATGCGGTTCAGTTCCCCCTCGCAGATGACCCGCGCCGCCAGATGCACGCAACGTGCGTTCACTCGATCCATCTCGGCCCGTAATCCGTTGGCGAAAAGCTTGACGCTCATGGCCTGTTGTTCCAGCGGAAAGTTCGATTGCCATTCGGCTCGATACCAGGGATACCGCCTCATCTCCGCCAACACGGCCGGCGCCACTCGGCCCAGCAACATCTCCAGGTCGACGGGAAAATCCCCCGACGCCGACGCGACGGCCAGCACCGAGCGTTCCAGTTCTTTCAGGCCGGTCGATGTACTGTAGACGAGCTTACTGTCGTTGACATGAATTTTTTTTCCGTCGCGCGATCGCGTTTTGCTGACGAGTTTCCGCAGCAATTTCCACAGGCACGGCGCCTTCATTTTCGGATCCCCCTCGACCTCAAACGCGCACGCCCCCACCACCAGCGGCCCAAGGACCGGACCATATCCCGCTTCATCGATGCCCGCCAGTATCATGGTCTGGATTATAATGTCATCGTAGCGAATCGTACGCAAGCGGACCGATTTCATGACGGCGTGTAAAGCGAGCCGGTTCCGGCGAGAGTGCCCGTCTTTTTTTGGCAAACAGCCGCTGACGGGGCTCCCAATCTTGATTTCCCGTCAGAACTGAACGTCCGAGAATGACCGGCATACCCTTCACCGCCAAAAATGGCCTCCATTCGCCGCGCGACATTTCCCGTCACTGCGCGGGCCTTGACAAATCGCGCGCTGCGCGTAGATTTGTTCGACTTTCGCTACGGGGGCGTAGCTCAATTGGTTAGAGTACCGGACTGTCGATCCGGTGGTTGCGGGTTCGAGCCCCGTCGCCCTCGCTGATGAGTCCTGATAAGGACTTATGAACGATTAAAGGCCCTGATTTCAGGGCCTTTTTTCGTGCGCGCATCCAGTGGTGTATCCAATCCGTATCCAAAAGGCCGATACAATGGCCGGCATGAGAAACACAAAACATCCGATGGACGTGACCTACCAGAAGGGCCGAGGCCTCTACAAAATCTGCTGCGGCAGGCATGAAGGCGAAGCCGGCAACCTTCTTCCGACAATCCACTGGCTCGGCAAAGATGAAGATCATGCCCGCCATGCCGCCGGTTGCATCCGCAAGGCATGGAGCGTTCTGACCTACACGGGGCGGGACCGGTGGACAAAGGATGACTTGAGGAAAGTTCTCGTCGACCCGGCGATCGTCCACGCGCGGCGGCTTGACTTCGATCGGACCCAGGCCCGACAGGATCGTACGCGGCGGCTTGTGGCCGTTGCGAACGAACATGCGGCGGCCGCGATCGTCGAGGCACTGGCTGTTGGCGTTGAAGTAATCAGCCACCTCGTCCTCGATCGCCTTCTGTAAGGCGCGTCGGGCGCCTTCGCGGGCGATCTGTTCGAGGGTGGCGCAGACGACCGGCTGCTCCGAAAACAATCGCTCAGCTGACGTCCTTCTTCTCCATTTTCACTTCATAACCAAGCTTCTCCAATCGCTTCACCATCTGGCGTTTAACGCGGTCTTCATTCAGGTGGTCAAAATAGTCGCGGCCCAAGTCCTGATAACATTGGCCATGTTTAAGCAGTTCCCAGCAAATGCATAACTGAGTGTGGGCCACCGCCATTGTCGCGCGTTTGATGCCGCGGCGAGAAGCGATGCGCCGGTGCTGAGCCGAAAAATAACTGTCCTTCTTGCGACTCGCTGCCCACGCGCATTGCGTCAGCGTGCTTTTGAGAAACCGGTTGCCGTCGGTCATCCGGCCGCCATGGCGTTTGCCGGCGCTCTTGTTGTTGCCGGGGCACAGTCGGGCCCATGACGCCAGATGGGCGGCTGTGGGGAAGCGATCCATGTCAGTGCCGATCTCGGCAATCACGTTCTGCGCCGCCGTCATGGTGGGCCGGGTGGGCCCAATTGCCACGGATTGATGAGAGGGATCCCAGTGTCGGCAAAGTGTTTGATGTTGCGCGTCGCCAGAGTGCCTTGATGAGCCGCGACGGTGCCGACGATCATTGCATCGCGAACGTCTATCGGGCGGCCGATGGATCGCAGCTTTGCGGCGATCACGGCGGTTTCAATGGCGGCGGCGGTGTCGAACGCCAGCACCCTTGCGGCCAAATCCTGATGCACCGCCTGCTCGAACGCTTCTTGGAGACCGCGCTGTTTTTCCCCGGCGGGTAGAAGGGCCAAGCCGTACCGCACCTCGAAAACCGAAATGGCCGTGGTCCACAGAGAGGAGATCGGCTGCGCGTCGAGCCATGCTTTTACGGCAGGCTCATGGACGCCCTGCATCATCGTGGACAGGACATTGGTATCCAGGACGATCATGGCTCAAAGCTCGGCGCTTCGATTCTGCCGCCGCGCAGTTCAGGAATCTCATGATCCAACCCCAGGCCGGCGAAACGGCGAGCCAGACGCGTACCCAGTCCCACACTGGGATCGGTGTCGGGTTGTATCGTGACAGCTTCCCGGAGGATGCCGCGGACTTCCTCCGACACGCTGCGGCCATGGTCGCGTGCCAAGTCCGCAAGCTTGTCCCGCACGTCGTCTTCCAGATCGTCAATCACCAATTGTGCCATGCTTCACCTCGCGCCTTCACGATAGCATATCTGGCAAATGAAAGGCAAGAAACTTGGAGCATCCACGGAGAACGATCGGCGCGATCGCACGTCTTTTCTCGTTTCATGGATCGCGAATTGATGCAGCTCTCCCGGTAAGTAACCGGCGGCGCTTGCGGAGCAGGCCACAAATCACATTCTTTTTCCCTTCTGCCCCCGACACCGTTGACAGACAAGGCGTAGAATCTGGGGATAAGGGAGTTTTCCTGCAACTTTAGGGCTAGCAAGATGTGTTTTTGTGGCACAAAAACGATCTTGGCAAGTGGGGTTTTCGACCCCCCGTTGCATCCCCCCGGACAGTCCGGCATTCGCCGGGCAGCCTCGCGCAATGGAGTACCATGGCTCGGCCATCAAAACGACGCGACGACCTCCGCCGACACTTCATTCGGGTGCGCGTCACGGCCGCCGAACTGGCGCAGATCGCCGAGCGCATCCGGCAGGCGGGGATCGACCAAAGCGAATATCTTCGCTGGGCGGCGCTGAGCGCCCGCGTCGAGTTCTCGCGCACCGCCACGGCGGACCCGATGCTCATCGCAGAGCTCAATCGCATCGGCGTCAATCTCAATCAGATGACCCGCACCGCCAACGGTGCCGGGCGGGTGCCGCCGGAGCTAAGCCGGTTGTGCGAGAAGATCGAGAAGCTGGTCCTGCGCGCCGTCGAAGCGGAGAACCCGTAGCCATGGTACCGACGGTCACCGCCACCGGCAGCAGCTTCAAGGGCGCGGCGGCGTATTACCTGCATGACAAGGACGCCGACACGCGCGAGCGGGTCGCCTGGACGCACACCGAGAATCTGCTGACCGACGACGCCCAGAAGGCGTGGAAGATCATGGCCTGGACCGCCAGCCATCAGGCAATGCTCAAGGCGGCATGAACGCGGGCGACCGGCCGGAAACTGGAGAAGCCGGTCTTCGCCTTCTCGGTCGCCTGGCATCCCGAGCAGAAGCCGAATAAGGCGCACATGCTGGCGACGGCGAAGGAAGCGGCGAAAGTGCTCGGTCTGCACGAACACCAGACGATCTACGTCTCGCACAACGACGAGCCGCAGGCGCACGTGCATGTTCTGGTCAACCGGGTTCATCCATTGACGGGCAAGGCCGCGACTCTCAGCCGCAGCAAGGAAAAGCTGGCGGCGTGGGCGCTGCAGTACGAGAAGACCCACGGCAAGATCTGCTGCCGGGCGCGGGAGAGCAACGCCAACCATCGCAGCGAGAAAAGGCCGCAGCGCGAGCGCAATCCGGTCATTCAAAACGCCTGGCGCCAGTCGGACAGCGGGCGGGGATTTGCGGCGGCGCTCAAGGCGCAGGGCTTTACGCTGGCGCAGGGCAATCGCCGGTTTGTGGTCGTGGATCGCTGGGGAAAGGCGATCAATCCGGTACGGCACTTGCCCGACGTGCGGGCGGCGGCGTTCAACGCTCGATTGAGCGACATCGACATCAAGACGCTGCCCACCGCCGCAGTGGCGCAGCGCGAAGCCAAGACGCGGGAGCGGCGGCGGTATCACGCCAATCGGAATTTTGAGAAATGGTCGGCGGAGTATCTGAACAAGAATCAGGACCGGCAAAACGACGAGCGGGCGGCGCTGAATGACCGCTACGCCAGGAACCTGGCCGAGAAGAAAGAGCAGCTAAGCGAACACTACAAACTCGACAAACTGAAAGAATCGATCGCCGCGCTGCGCGAACGGGCCGACCGCCCTTCCCTCTTCCGCCGCCTCAGCGGCGGCGCGGCCAAGGATCGGGCGGCGCTGGAGGCGCAGGAGCTGCAGTTCCAGGACGCCGAGCGGCGCATGGGCGAGCATCGTGGCGCCATCGCCGGCGAGCGGGATTTCGCGGCGGCTGACTTGACCGAGCGGCATGCGCGGGAAAATGAGCTGGCAAAGGAATATATCGCCGCGCGGAAGCCGGAGTTTTACCGGGAGGAGCAGGAGGACGAACAAGAGCGGCAGGAACGGCCGGGGCGCGGCGGCAATCGGGATCGCGGACGCGATGAGGATGGAGGGCGCGAGCGGGTCCGTTATCGGCGCCCGCCGCAGGGGTCGCCGGGGATTTAACCCGCTCGCGCCCCTCCCCTGCCCGTCTGACAGCCTCTCTTTTGGCCGGTTCCCAATTCTGAATTGGCGGGGGCAGTAGGAAAAGGAATTGCGGCGAGGCGTACTTAAAAACGGACGGATCACCCGATGCATCTTTGTTGCTCTGCCCAGGTATCCATTGGAGTTCAGCCAGGACTCCAGGGCCTGATACACTACCGACGGCGGAGCTGTCAATAACGCCACGAGTCCGGGTCTGCCCCTCCTGGATTGGACCGATGCCGGCACTGTCGCCAACGACGTTGCGGTCAGCGAGACGGATACGACCTATGACGGTGATGGTAACGCCATTCTTACTGCGACCAAAGATCGGCTCGCAACCGCCGATACGACTACCGAAGGCAGCTTAACCAGTACCAATGCCCGCATCAGCTACGTCGGCGATTATTATGATGCCGCCGACCGAATGACGGCTGAAGAAGACGTGGGCACGAATGGCGGTTCATCCTGGTCTCTACCCAGTTCGCCCGACGCCAGCGACGCCACGCACTTGTTGACGACATATGGCTACGATGCCGCCGGTAACCAAAATCTCGTCAAGGACCCGCGCGGGATTCAATCCCTCACCGTCTTCGACATGCTCAGCCGACAAACTCAAACCATCGCTGCTTACACCGATGGCGTGGCAACCAGTGATACTAATCAGACGACCGAATCCACCTATGACGGCAATGATCATGTGCTTACAATGACCGCCATCATGCCGACCGGCCAGCCCGACCAAACCACCGCCTACATCTATGGGGTCGGCGAGAGCGGAGGCTTATTCAGCAACGACCTGATCAACAAGACTGAGTATCCCGATTCAACGACTGGAGCAGCGAGTACCTCGGCGGCAAACGATGTCAGCTATACATACGACAATCTCGGCGAAACACTTGACGAAACCGATCAGAACGGAACCAACCACACCTACAGCTATAATCCGCTCGGCCAGATGACGCTCGACTCGATAACGACGCTCGGCACGGGCGTGGACGGCAGTGTCATGGCACTGGGCTACACTTACAACGACTTAGGTCTGCCGTATCAGCAGACCAGCTACTCCAACGCCGCCGGGACCACCGCTGTCAATCAGGATCAGAATGTCTATAACGGCCTTCAGCAATTGACCGGTGAGTATCAAGCCGTCGGCGGCGCAGTAAACACCAGCAGTTCGCCGGAAGTGCAATACGTCTACAACTCGCCAACCTACGGCAGCAATCTGGCTGAAATGATTTATCCGAACGGTCGCATTCTTCTCTACGGCTACGATAACAATGCCTTAGACACTGCAATTGGCCGGGTCGATTACCTCGCCGACGACAACGGCTCCGGCTCGCCGACGACTCCACATTTAGTTGATTATACCTATCTCGGATTTAGCACCATCGTCGGCCAAGCCGATGGCAACGGCGTCGCCCAAAGTACCGCTCTCGATCCTTTCGGCCGGGTCGCCGAGACGAAATACGTCAACACCGCAACCAGCACGAGCACGGACGACTTCCAATACGGTTACGACGCCGACGGCAATGTGCTCTATAAGAACAATCTGGTGAATAGCGCCTTCTCCGAACTTTATCACGCCAACAGTTCTGCCAGCGGTGACGACAGCAGCGCCTATGATCCGCTCAATCGCCTGACCGGCTTCTCTCGTGGCACGCTCTCGGCCAGCGGGGCATCGTGAAGGCGGACCTCAGCGGCCAAGTCGTCGCCGTGGCGGTGGACGCCAGCGGCAACATCCTCGTGGCCCAAACCAACGCCGATGACGACGCCGTTACCGTCGTCCGCTTCACGTCCAGCGGCGCCGTGGACACCAGCTTCGGAACCGACGGCGTCGCCACTTTCGCCCTGCCCAATGGTGGCGATCCGTCGTCCATGTTCCTCCAATCCGACGGCAAAATCGTCATCGGCGGCTGGACGGTGGATAAAACGACGGGCAACAACGATTTCATCGCCGTTCGGTTTAACGCCGCCGGCTCGGTCGACGCCGATTTCGGAACCGATGGCATCGCGACCGCCAGCTTCGGGGACTTGAGCATCAACTCGATCGCGATGGCGCTTTCGCCGGATGGAAAGATCATCATGGGCGGCTACACCAACGGCGATGGCGTAAATTACGCCCTGGTGCGCTTCGACGCCGACGGCACGCTGGACAGCGGCTTTGGAACCGGCGGCGAAGTGGTCAGCACCTTCGGCGACCTTGAGTCGGCGGATATATCGGTCACCGTTCAATCCGCCGGCAAGGTAATCGCGGCCGGTTATGTGCAGGACGAGACCACCGGCCTCACGTCGGTCGCCGTCGCCCGCTATAACGCCGACGGCACGCCCGACGACACCTTCGGCACGGATGGCCAGGTCATCACCGCCATCGGCGACAGCAGCGGCGCGATCGCGGTGGCCGTGCAATCCGACGGTAAGATCATCGTCGGCGCCAACGGCGGCGCTCCGACCAATCCTTCCGCTGTAGAGATGGCGATCCTCCGCTACAACCCCGACGGCACGCTGGACAGAAGTTTCGGCGCCGGCGGCATCGTCACCACCGACACTTCGGCGGAGCCCTCTGCCCAGGCGATGGCGATCGCTTCCAACGGAGAAATCCTGCTGGCGGGCAGCGCCACCGGCGGAAGTCATTCTGAGTTCGCCGTGGCGCGATATGAGATGCCGACTGCGGCGGGCGGGCTGACCCAGCGGCTTTACGCCCAGCATGACGCGAACTTCAACATCACGGCGTACGCCGACAACAGCGGGAACGTGGTGGAGCGGTTTGTATATTCGCCGTATGGCGTGCAGACAGTGCTGACGGCGGATTGGATTCCGACGATCGACAGCCTTGGCGTGGTGTATGGGTTTCAGGGCGGACGGATGGATGCGGCGACGGGACTGATACGATTTGGCTTGCGGGATCTAAATCCAGTCGCTCAAACTTGGAACGAGCAGGATCCGGCGGGTTATATCGACGGGCCAGACAGATATCAGTTAGAAACTGGGAGTCCAACAGCCCTATTAGATCCGACAGGACTTTGCGGGGAGGATCCTGCCCAAGGCGCGGACGGGGCAAAAGGTGCCCACGGCACCGGCGGCCCCCACGGGTTCGCTGGCTGCGCCGGCGAGGAGGACGCGGACCTTCGCGACGAGGATATAAAGATGAGCAAGATGTTGAGAAAGAGTTTGAGCGGCTCGCGGAACTTCACCGGCTGATGGGGGTGCCAACCGCCGCCGAAGAGGCACAAAACGCAATCGAGGCCGCCAGAGAGGCTCAATTTGAAGAGAACCTGAGGCAGAAATTAGACTCAGCGATCAAGGCCGAGGACGCAGCAAGAGCGGCGGCAGACGCGGCGCTGGCGCCATCCCCCCAAGATCCGTCGCCCGTACCATCGGATGATATCCCGAGCGTGCTTGATGATGACGATTTTGACCTTGGCATAAACCTATACAGACGGGGAACGTTTGCTGATCCTGCAAGGGGCTGGGATGGAAACTTCGTAAAGGGAAGCGATTGGGCAACGGTAAATCCGCTTTTGACACCTAATTACGAACAGGACTATGGCCTTCCTGCGGGGAATTCCGGCAGTCCAAACTGGATCGCGGGAGGAACTATTAATCCCAATCCGAATTGCGTAGGATTCGGTCCTGCAGCGCCGTCCGGAAGCAATCCGGGGGGAGCGGATGAATTCAACCTCGCTCCCACTGATCTGACCTTAAATTGGTTCCACATGCCATAAAGAGGTGACATATGAGATTTCCGATGAACATCCAAGAATTTTACAAATGCTTGGATGAGATGTGTTTGCGCCTTCGGAAAGTTGGAAGGGAATCGGAGGCGAATCGAGTCTGGAATCTTCTCCACAAAGTGGCATGGACTAGCGCCTCAGAGTTACTACCCGAGCTTGAGATCGCATTCCGCGATATTTTAGCGAATTCTGGAGAATCGCCGTTGCCGCGGGAGTTGGAGAGCGAACTAGCAAAATATGTAAGGATGCTTGACAAGACATAAGGACGCATGCCCAAATATTCGGCCGATGGCACGTTGGGAACGGTAAATGATCCAGGTCGCTTTTATCTGGCCGACTACGGCGACGGCGCGGTCGTCACGCCGCATCTGGTCGATTACAGCTATCTGGGGTTAAGCACGTTCGTCGGCCAGGCCGACGGCAACGGGGTGAGCGAGACGACGTCGCTGGCGGATAAAAGGGGATAAGGACATATATTGACGGGCGAATCCACGGCGGTTATGCTGCGACAATGCCTCGAAGCGCTCGTATCGCTCCCGGCGGAATAATTTTCCATTGCCTCAACCGCGGCGTAAGCGTCCGGCGAACCACAGGTCAGTGGCGGGAGAGGCGTGGCCGGGTCGGGTAAGGCGGGATTCGGCGTAACTATCAAATGATTATTTGCCGGGCAATGCGGGGACGGCCGCCGCCGCCTTCCACTGGCTTGGTAGAAGGTCCGCCAGCTTGCTGATCGGCTGGCTCGCGATCCGGGTCAGCACGTCACGCAGATACTCGAAGGGATTGACCTTGTGCCGGTCGCAGGTGGCGATCAGGCTGAACAAAGTCGCGGCGGTCTGGCCGCCGACATCGGAGCCGCAGAACAACCAGTTTTTTCTTCCCACTCCAATTCGCCGCAGGGCGTTCTCGCCGGCGTTGTTGTCGATGGCCAGGTCGCCGTCGCTCACGTAGACGCACAGGGCGTTCCACTGGTTCAGGGCGTAGGCAGTCGCCTGGCCCATCGGGCTTTTGGGAAGCACGCCGCCACCTTCGTTCACATGCTGAATTTCCAACCACGCCTTGAACTGGGCAAGGCGTGGCAGGGCCAGTTGTTGGCGCAAGGCGGCGCGGGCGGGGAGATCGAGCTGTTTTTCTTTGGCCTGATCCTCCACGTCGTAGAGCAGGCGGATGTACGCCATCGCCTGGGCGGATCGGGCCGGGTCGCTGGTTCTGGCTTCGTAAAATTTACGCCGGGCGTGAGCCCAGCAGGCGACTTCCACGATGCCGGTCTTGAGGGCGGCAATGGCGGTCAGGAATACGCTGATCAGAAGAAACGCGCGGTCCACGCGGGTCGGGCCAAGCTCGACGGGTGCGACAGACGCGACCGAAGCATCGCTGGCGCGGGGCGCGGGCAACACGCCGCCGGCAAGCGGCGCATCGCCCGCATGCGGTGCGGCGGGCGCGATGATCGCATCGGGCATCGCGGCATCCAATGCCGTCGGCGCATCGGTCGCCGGCGCAATGTAGATCCCGTCGTATCCGCCGAAGGCGTCGGCCTGAAGATAGACCTTGCCGTTTTTTCCCCAGTCGCCGATGAACTTCACCGGCCCGTCGCGGCTCCGGCTGGGTGTGTAGTCAAACACGATGTCGGGATGCGCCTTGTCACCCAGGTAATCCCAGAACCTTCCCGTGCGCGTCTCCTTGCGATTCTTGTCCAGCACGTCCACCGGCGTGTCATCCGTGTGAATCACGGTCGCGGTAGGGACCGCCCTTGCGGGCGGCCCCCCGCGCAGATCCGTACGTGCGGTATTACCGCATACGGCTCTTACCTCGGGTATGGCGCAGAAGCGATTGCTTCTCGCACAAGAGCAAGCCTGATCGACGCGCAGGGTCCGGCCCTGTGTCCGGGGCGCGGCAAGCATGCTCATGTTCCCCTTGGTTGATCGCCTTCCCCCGGCCGTCGCCGGCTCGTCTTCACGACGAGCAAACGCGGCGCTGACCCGCTCGTACAGCGACCAGAAACTCTGGCCGCCTTCCTTCGCGGGCTGTTCGGGTACTACGCGATCATCCGACTCCCCGCAGCCGTGCATGTCGGATGCTCGGCGCTTGGCCTTGTCCGACCGGTCCGCCGACTCACCATCGTCGGCGGACGACTGCGGGGTCTCCCGGTTCCCGTGCAGGGAGTTTCCACGCATGCCACGCAAGGCGGCGCCTTGCTTCAGGGTCTGCGACTGCGCGGGACTCACCGGCGGCTCGCCTAAAGCGCCGCCTGTGATGTTGCCTTCCGCCTCGGATAACGGCGTCGGCGTCCCGAAGGGCCTGATTTCGCAGCTCGATACCTGGCCTGCGTGTGCCCCTGTCAACGCTTCATCGCCGGCCTTGCGGCCGTCAACGCATGACTCGGGGTCGATGTGGCTGGCTGGGCCTTCATCGTATGACTCTTTCATTCACAACTCCTTGCCGGTCTTCCCGGCGCACTAACCGTCCGGCAAACCCCATCTACAAACTTTTCGCCGGGCGTAGCACGATGCCGGGATGAACAAATCGAACAAGTCTGCCGCGACGCGGCGTGGTCGTGATCCGAAGAAAGAATCCTATTGGCGGGAACGCCTCTCACATCAAACGCGCAGCGGTTTGACCGTGCGGGCGTTTTGCGAGCGGGAGGCGTTGACGGAATCCGCATTCTACTTTTGGCGGCGAGAGATTCGGCGTCGCGACCGTCAGGCGATTGGCGGGCGAACGCCGGCGCTCGCGTTTGTCGAGGTGCATGCCGCGCCGATACCGGCGGCCGTTGCCGCCGAGGAGCGTGCCGGCCGCGAGCCTGTTGGCCCTGAGCCTGTCGAAGGAGTCCAAGGCATCCGACGCGAGTCGCCGCTGGAATTGGTTTTTCCCGATTGTCGCCGGTTGCTGATCCGCGCCGGCTGCGACGCGGCGTTGCTGGCGAGAGTGGTAGCCGTTCTGGAGGGAAGATCATGCTGAAGCTTCCCACGCTGGGGGAGATGGACCGCGCTTCGGTCGTGCGGATTTTTCTCTGCACGTCGCCGACGGACATGCGCCGGGGGTTTGACCGCCTGGCCGAGACGGTGCGATCTTCCCTCTCGCGGGATCCGCTGGACGGCAGCCTGTTCGTTTTCCGCTCGCGCGGCGGCGACCGGCTCAAGATTCTCCACTGGGACAAGGACGGCTATTGTCTCTGGTACAAGCGGCTCGAAGAAGGCACGATTCGATTTCCCGCCGCGCAGCCCGGCCTGGCGGGCGTGGAGATCAAGGCCAGCGAGATGGCGATGCTGCTGGAAGGAATCGACTTGAAAAGCATCAAACGCTCGCCGCGATTGAAGATGTGAAATAATCGAATCATTCCCGGAAAAAATGGCGCCGGGGCTTGCGCCTGGCGAACTGGATCGCTAGAGTCGCGCCCGCAATGAATGCAACGGCTGACATGGATGTCGCGACTTTTCCCGGCTTGTCCGAGGCTCTCGTTTCGCTGCCCGCCGACCTGGCCGCGTGCCACGCGATGATCGGACAGTTGCTCGCCGGCCAGCGCGATCAATCCCGCACGATCCGGCAACTGGAACATCAGCTCCACGAGCTGCTGCGGAAGTTGTATGGCCGCTCCAGCGAGAAGCTGGACGCCAATCAACTGACGCTGTTTGCCGAGATGCTCGGCCAGCTTCAATCCCAGCAGCCCGCGCCGCCGACTCCGGCGCCTCAGCCCCCGTCCGCCGCAACTGCATCCAAACCCGTGAAGACGCCGCACGGCCGCAGGCGTTTTCCCGAGGACCTGCCGCGCGATCGCAAGGAGCACGATCTTCCCGAAGACCAGAAAGCCTGTCCCTGCTGCGGCAAGATGCGTTGCAAGATC
>DASZME010000065.1:0-78680 GCA_035551995.1 Tepidisphaeraceae bacterium | reverse complement strand
GTCTCCCGAATCCGTCGAGGGCGGCGACCATGAGTCCGGATTTTCCTCCTTGATCGGCGGATTCTTTGGGCCCGGATCGGTCGGCGGTTTGTCCGATACGTTGTGCGAACTGCTGTCCGACGGCGGCGACGCCTGTTGTGCGCCGGCGATCGAAATCATTGCCGCCGTTCCAAGCCCGGCCAACACGGCTCGCCGCGTCGGTGTATCGAGGGTTTCATCCATGGCGATTGCTCCCGAAGAAAATGAAAATTGGTTCTGTAGTTCTTTCTTACGCCGCCGTCATGTATCTTCGGAAGTGGCAATTCCGTGGATTTGTCGGCGAACGCCTCGGTGTTTTGGCCGTAGCCTTTGCCGAAAAACCCTAATGCGATGCTTCGCCAAAGACGTCCCGGTTGCATGTTCATTGCGAAACAGGCAAAAACACCCGCGTGCGGGTGACGCCAAGATTCGCATTTTCATGGACGAAAGTTTTGCCATTACCGACCGGAGCGCGATTTGACGATAATTCGGCCCGGTGTTGATCGAGGTAGGTGATCATCGATAACGAGAGCATGGTTTTTTCGAGGGAGAGTGCCGGGTTCCTGGTGGTCCCCGCGGTCTTCAAAGCCGCCGTCGCTCAGCGCGAGCGAAGCGAGGTAGGTTCGATTCCTACCCTCTCCGATTCTCTTTTTCGTGGAAGTTCGTATGAGCCGATTTCAGTTCGTCGGAGGCGTTCTCATCGCCATCTTCTGTCCGGTGCTCGGCTGGGCGCAGGCGCCGGCAAGTCCGACCGCGCACGCCGATGCACGGCAGCTTATCTTCACCTACGGCGCCGTCGTGATGGGTTTGCGACCCGGACAGGTCGCGCGAATCTGGGCGCCGACGCCGACGACCCAACCGGGGCAGGACGTGCAGACGATTCGACGCGACCTCCCCGACGGCTTGCAGATCGCGACCGAGCCGCGATATGGGAATTCAATGCTTTATTTTGCGGCTCGCGCCACGGCGGAGGGTACGGCGCGATTCAGCGTGAGTTACCGCGTGACGCGCTATGCCCTGGCCGGCGTGGCCGACGCCAATGAGGGACCGAAATTTCTCGCGCCCGACAAGCTCGTGCCGACCGGCGGCAAAACGCTCCAGCTTCTGGCGGGAAAGACGATTCCAGCCGATCCGCTTGCGGCGGCCCGTTTCATTTATGATGCGGTGGACGACCACATGCAATACCGCAAAGACAAGCCGGGCTGGGGCCGCGGAGACGCCGAGTGGGCGTGCCAGAGCGGATTCGGAAACTGCACCGACTTTCATAGCCTTTTCATCGCGCTGACCCGGTCACGAAACATCGCGGGCAAATTCCAGATTGGCTTTGCGCTTCCCGAGCGTCGCGGGAAGGGAGAGATCAAGGGATATCATTGCTGGGCCTTTTTTCAGGCGCGTGACCATAATTGGATTCCCGTCGACATTTCCGAAGCCAATCTCAATCCCGCCAAACGCGATTATCTCTTTGGGCATATCGACGAGAATCGCGTGGCCTTCACCGTGGGGCGAGACATCGACCTGGTTCCCAGGCAGGCGGGGCCGCCGTTGAATTTCTTTATCTACCCCTACGTGGAAGTGGATGGCGCCCCCTATCCCGCCGACAAGATCGAACGGCATTTCGCCTACGAAGACATCGCGGCAAACCAATGACCAGACTTATCGCAGTCAAACCCTCCAAGCGGCCAGCGCCAAGGTTAACGGAACTATCGAGTTGCGCGGGATGCGCCGCGAAATTGAGCCAGACCATGCTGGCGAATGTATTGAGCCAACTGTCGGTTGGCGCGGCAATGCCGTCCACCGGGCGAAAGAACAAACGTGATCGAAACGTGCTCGTCGGCGCCGACACCTTCGACGACGCCGGCGTTTACCGTCTCTCGGCCGAGTGCGCCCTTGTGCAGACGGTCGATTTCTTTACCCCGATCGTCGATGACCCCTACGCCTACGGCCAAATCGCGGCGACCAACGCCCTATCCGACGTATATGCGATGGGCGGCCGTCCGATCACGGCCCTCAATCTCCTCGGCGTTCCCGCGGACAAGCTCGATGCAAGCATGATCGCCCGGATCCTTCGCGGCGGAGCGGACAAGACGGCCGAAGCGAAGTGCGCTTTAATCGGCGGGCATACGATTCGCGCCCTCGAACCGATCTACGGCCTCAGCGTGACCGGCATCGTGCACCCCAAGCGCATTCTGACCAACGCCAGGGCGCGGCCCGGCGACCTGCTCTGGCTCACCAAGCCACTGGGCACTGGAATCGCCACCACCGCGATTAAGCGCGGCCTGGCGTCGGCGCGACTGGCTCGTCGAGTGGTCGCCGTCATGCGGCAACTCAATACCGCCGGCGCCGAAGTGGCGGAGAAAAAACTGGTCAAGGCGGCCACCGACGTCACCGGCTTTGGCCTTCTCGGCCATCTGGCCAACATCTGTCGCGGCAGCGGGGTCGGCGCGGAAGTTTCCGCCGGCGCCGTCCCGGCCCTTAGTCCGGAAATTCATGACCTGATCGATCGCGACTGCATCCCCGGCGGCACGCGTTCCAACATGGAAGCCGCCGAGTCGATCGTGGATTGGAGCGCCGCGGAACCGCCCATGCGCGTCCTGCTCTGCGACGCTCAAACCAGCGGTGGCTTGCTGCTGTGCGTGCCGCCGGATAGCGTGTCGCAGGTCCGCAAAATTCTAGAGGCTCATGGCGCGCCGGTCGCGGCCCACATCGGCCGAATCATCAAATCGCCGTCGCCATGCATCCGGCTTATGCCATGACCGACGCATCCTCCGCCCAACTTCGTGCGCTTCCGTCGGTCGATCGCGCCGCGCGTGAAGCCGGCGATAGCGGTTTGCCGCGCCCGCTGGTCCTGGCGGTCGTGCGCCGCGAGCTGGCCGCGATACGCGCGCGGATGGCGCACCGCGACGGCCACGCCGCCGACGAACAGCCGATCGACGAACGGGTACGAACCCAAATCAGGTCGGCTCTGGATGACCTGCGCCTGTCGCGCATTCAGCCGATCATCAACGGCACCGGCATCATCGTGCACACGAACTTCGCTCGCTCTCCCCTGCCGGTATCGGTCGCGGCGGCGATCAATCAAACGGCGATCCATTACAGCAATCTCGAATACCACCTTGCCGCCGGCGACCGCGGTTGGCGCGGCGACTACGTCGAGTTCGGCCTTGGCGTCCTGTGCGCCGCCAGCGCCGCGGCCGTCGTCAACAATTGCGCCGCCGCCCTCGTCTTGATTCTCCGCCATTTCGCGTCGAAACCGCCGCGAACCCACGTCGTGATATCGCGCGGCGAACTGGTGCAAATCGGCGGCGGATTTCGCGTTCCCGAGATTCTACAGGCCAGCGGCGCGACGCTTCGCGAAGTCGGAACCACCAATAAAACCTCCCTGCAGGATTACCGCCACGCGATGGACGACGGCGCCGCCATGATCCTGAAAGTGCATCGCGGCAATTTTTTCATGAATGGATTCGTCGAGAGCCCTGAGCCGGCGGAACTTGCCGTCGTGGCTCGCGACGCGGGCATCCCCTTTATCCATGACATCGGCGGCGGAGCGATGTTCGATACGACTGACCTCGGCGGCGATGAGCGCGAGCCCACGGCGGCCGAGGCGATCGCCGACGGCGCCGACCTGGTCTGCTTCAGCGGCGATAAGCTGCTCGGCGGCCCGCAGGCGGGAATCATCGTGGGAAGCGCGCACCACATCGCGGCGTTGAAAAAAGAGCCTTTCTTCCGAGCGCTCCGGTGCGACAAGCTCGTGTTATGCGCGCTCCAGGAGACCGTCGATCTTTTGCTGGCGGGAGAAGCCGAGCGACTGCCGATCCGGCGAATGATGCACATTCCCGAATCCGAACTTCACCGCCGCGCCGCGCGCATCGTCGCCGGCCTCGCGGATTTGCCTTCGCGGACGACGATCGGATCAAGCTTCGCGCAAGTGGGCGGCGGTACGCTGCCTCGAACGAAGATCCCTTCCGTCACGATCGACCTGCTGCCGCGGCTTATTTCTCCCTCACGGCTGCTGGCCGATCTGCGCGTGGGGCGTCCGCCGATCGTCGGCTTCATTCACGATGGAGCGGTGAAGCTGGATTTACGAACGATTTTCCCCGAACAGGATGAAGCAGTGATGGCCGCCTTGCGGGCGGCGCTTTGCGGCACGGTGATCGGTTGAGCGCGGCTATTCCATATATTCTCGCGACCGCCGGTCATATCGATCATGGGAAAAGCGCGCTGGTGCGCGCGCTGAGCGGTGTCGATCCCGATCGCCTGCCGGAAGAAAAACGGCGCGGGATTACCATCGATCTGGGTTTTGCTTTCGTAACTCTGAAATCGCCGCCGGAGGTGGCGCCGGCGGTGGAATATCAGGTGGGGATCGTAGACGTCCCGGGGCACGAGGATTTCGTGAAGAACATGGTCGCCGGCGTCGGGTCGATCGACGCGGCGTTGCTCGTGGTGGCGGCGGACGACGGGTGGATGCCGCAGACCGAAGAGCACCTTCAGATCCTCGCCTACCAGGGCGTGCGGCGCGGCATCGTCGCGCTGAGCAAGGCCGATCTGATAACCGACCCCGGCGCCGCCATGGAAAAAATTCGGCGCCGGCTCGCGGGCTCCCCGCTGGCGGATGCTCCGATCGTCCCCACCTCCGTCGTCAATGAATCGGGCATCGATCTCCTGCGCCAAAGTCTGGCCCGTTTATTTTCGCGGACGCCGCCGCAGCAGGATATCGGTAAGCCACGGCTCGCGGTTGACCGCGTTTTTTCGCTGAAAGGCATCGGCACGGTCGTAACGGGCACATTGAGCGGCGGGATGCTTCTGCACGGGCAGACGGTCGCGCTCCAGCCGGCGGGAACAAGCGCTCGGATTCGCACGCTTCAAATTCACGGCCGCGATGTCGACGCCGCGCCGCCCGGAGCGCGCGTGGCGTTAAATCTGCCGGACATGGAAGTGTCGCGGAATGGATCGGGAATTCGCGGTCCGCGTTCGATTTGCCGGGGCGACGTGGTCACTGTCGCCGGCGTCGGCTCGGCCTGCAAGACGGTGGACGTCATGTTGGAAAGGTCGGGCCGATCCTTCGGGGAAGAATCGCAATCGGCGCCGCCGCGACCGTTCAAGAGCGGGTTGATCGTGCACGTTCATCACGGCAGTTCCGCGGCGCGGGCTCGCGTGTTCTTTTATGATCGCGGCGCGCTTTTCGCCGGCGGATTCGCTTTGGCGCGGCTAGAGCTTGACGCTCCATTGCTGGCGTTCGCCGGGGATCGATTTGTGGTCCGCGACTGGTCGCAGCAAAGCACGTTGGCCGGAGGCATTGTGCTGGATCCCCAGCCCGCGCCGGGCGGCCGCCGCGCGGCTCTGCGCGAACCGACGCGATCGGAAAATCTCGCCCGGCGAGCGGCCTCGCCGGGCGATGCGGCGGTCCTGGTCCTGACCCAACTCGCGCTTGACGTTGTGGCGGATCGAAATCACCTGCTCGTTAAGTCGCGGTTGCCGTCGGACCAAATCGACGGCGCCGTCACGTCGCTCGTCAGCTCCGGGGCGCTGGTGAGCGTAAACGATCTGCTGTTCGACGCCGCCGCCTGGCATGATCTGCCGCGGACGGCGGCGGGACTGGTCGATGAGCATCATCGGGTACATCCTGAACAAGCGGGGCTGTCGCTGCCCGATCTTCGGCGTCGGATGGAAACCGAGCCGCTTCTTCGAAGCCGCCCGAATTTTCGCGCGTCGATATTCGACGCGGCGATCGAAGCGCTGCAATCGGGCGAGTTCGTCGTTCGCGGCGGAAGCATTCGCCGGGCTGGCCATTTTCCACGGCTACCGGCGCGGCTTCAGCCGGCGGGCGAACGTCTGCGGGCGGCGCTGGCGAAACACGCGCTGGATCCCCCGTCGCGCAAGGAACTGGCCCGCGATGACCTTTCAAATCAGGCGCTGCGGTTCTTGTGCGCCAGCGGCGAGGCGATCGAAGTATCGCGTGATCTGGTCATCTCCGCCGACGCGTGCGCGAAGGCGGCTACTGCGATTCGTGAGTATCTACAATCGCACGGCTCGGCCACCGTCAGTGATTTGAAGACGCACCTGTCATCCAGCCGGCGAGTCATGGTGCCGCTCCTGGAGTACATGGACGGCGCCGGCGTGACGCGGCGCATGGGAGATCGGCGCGTGTTGGCCGGGCAACCCGCCGCGAAACTCATGTAGACGACGGCGGATGAAAAGGATTGTTGAAGATCAGTGGCTCGGCCGGCTGCTCAGGCGAGCGGTATGCGGATCTTTCGCCGCTTCATGACCGCCGTACACGAACGCCCATCGCAAGGCAAATCCGCCCGCCAGTCCCAGAATCGACGATAACATGCGCACCGGGCGTTTGGCTTTACCGGCGAAGGAGAGGCGGCCCAAAATCTCCGAGGCGATCAACGCGCCGATACTGAAGCGCATTGTTTTTCGCATCGAGCCATGGGTAAGCGCGCGGGCCTTGGGACCGGCATGTTTGAAATAACCGGCCAGTGAGGTCGCCTCGGCGACGCCGGCGGCGGTGCGGACATTTTCCAGAATTCGATGAGCGTGATCGTTGTCTTTCGACGTGCAGTCGAGGGCGAGGCTGATGGCCCCCGCCGCGTTGCTGAAACCCCCGGCCATAAAGAGCGGGGCGATCCACGGGTTTTTGCACCACAGTGGATTGGCGGTGCAACTGAGCAGCACGCCGGTATAACCGGCCAGCAGCAGCGCCAGCGGCACGCCCGCCGCGTCGTGGACGGCGAGGAGCGCTTTTCCCGGCATCGATTCGATTCGGCGTATCTCTTTTTCCCGGCCGGCCGCGTGGGGACGGCGCAGCCATTCGCGGATCACGCCCGCCGCCACCGCGCCGCTATGAGCCACCAGCGTCCACGTTCCCAGGCTCATCGGCGACGCCGGTTTGAACACGCGCAACATGTGATGAAACCGCCGGGGATCGCCGAGATCGTGGATCAACAACGGCGGGCACGCCAGGCTCGACGCGAAGGAAAGGTATGTCCCAAGGCGAGTCACGTCGCGATATTTTTCCTTATCCGCCCGTTCGGCCAATCGGGCGATCGTGTAGGCGCCACCCGATATTCCGCCGACGAAAAAATAAGCGGCGATCTCCCACTTCCACAGCGGCGCTTTCAGCATCGAAATGTCGTAATACGACGGCTCGGTTTGCGGCGCCTGCGGTGACGCAGGCGATTGTCCTTCGCGCGGCCGGGTGAGCGTGCGATTGGCCGGGGAAACGGGAACATTTCCCGACCGTTCCGGGGAATCGAGCATCTGCGCGGGATCGCGGCGGGTTACGCGGTTGGGGTCGGGCCGATGCCGCAGATTCGGGGACCAGGAAAAATCGTCCGACGGGGGATTGGAACTTTTATCCACGGCGTTTGGCTCCATGAAAGGACAAAAACGTAAACGCCGCCAGCGCGACGCCGGTGAATAACGCCGCCCCGTACCGTTTGCCCTGCCCGCGAAACGGCTGCGGCGGCGCGACCGGCAGATTGTATTCGTTGGGATGATCGTCCAGGAGAAAAAATGAGTTCAACGGCCCGTAATCCCCCACCGAATCGCATCCATATAAATACGCCTGCGAATTCCCGCGCCCATGCAATTCCTCGACCCGCTCCCGCGCCTTGACGCGAAGATCCTCGACCGCCCCGAATTGAATGGACGACGTCGGACATGATTTGGCGCAGGCCGGCGTCAAATCTTCTTCCTGGCGATCCATGCAGAGCGTGCATTTGTGGGCATGGCCATCATCGTGCGGATGATCGGCCCGGCCCAAAACGCCAAACGGACAAGCCGAGATGCAGTAGCCGCATCCGTTGCAGATATCGTTTTGAACGTACACGTCGCCGAAGTTGTTGTAGACGATGGCGCCTGTGGGACACGAGTGCTCGCACGGCGCCGACTCGCAATGCTTGCAGACGTCGCTGAGCATCAGCCAGCGATTTGACGACGATCCGTCGTCGGCCAGCTTTTCCTTGAAAGCGACGTGGCGCCAGGTGGTGGCGGAGAGATGGCCGGTGTTGTCGTAGCTGTTGCCGGTGAAGTTGAACCCGTCGCTGGGAAGCTGGTTCCACTGCTTGCAGGCCACTTCGCACGCCTTGCAGCCGATGCAGAGCGTGGTGTCGGTGAAGAAGCCCATGATCCGCCCGACGTCGCTGTTCGGATCGTTGGGCTGGGGCACCTCGGTCCGGCGCGGCGGAAAAGCGTTGGGCAGATTCTCCACCGCGTTCCGCGCCGTTTCGAACAGCGCGGCGCCCAACTGTTTTGCCCGGTTCTCGCCCGCGCGGAAAATGGGAAGTGAAAGTTTCATCAGGGATCTGTCCGTTTGTGGATCTGGCCTTCGGGCTGAGCGGATCGAGGCGTCTGCGGCGTTTGCATTTCGGTCGGCCAGCGCGCCGTCGCCACCGTGGGGCCGCGCGGCGAAACGCCGGGCGTGCGGCCGGCCCATATGTCGCACTGAAATACTTTCCCCTCGTGCATGCTCACGTTTGGCTCGGCCACCAGGCTTGTCAGATCATTCGCCTGGCATCCGACCGTTTCGCCGGCAAAGCTGAAATGGAACGGCAATCCGATCTGATGAACCACCGATCCTCGAATTACCAGCGGCTTGATCCGCCGCGTCACCATCGCCCGCGCCTCGATCGTGCCCCGCGCCGACCGCACCGTAAGCCATCCCCCGTGCTCGATCCCTTTTTCCGCCGCCAACTCCGGCGAAAGCTCGACGAACATTTCCGGCTGAAGTTCATTCAGCCAGCTATTGAATCGGCTCATCGGGCCGCTGAGATAGTGCTCGGTCAGGCGATACGTGGCGCCGATGATCGGAAACTCCTGGCTGGGACCATGATCGAGAATGTTCAGCGGGCCGCGGAAATATCGAACGGTCGGACTGTCGTTTTGTTTTGGGTAAAGCAGATTGCTCACCGGCGATTCGACCGGCTCGTAATGCGTGGGAAACGGTCCGTCCATCGGCGCCGGCGCAAAAAGCCACCCCATGCCGTCGGGCTTCATGATAAACGGCGCGTCGCCGGCGATGGCCTCCATCCCCTTTGCCGAGGCCGAGGGGCGATAGGAGGGCGGCTTGTTCGGCTCGAAGTCGGGCTCGTCGGGACCTGTCCATTTTTGACGGCCCTCATCCCACCAAAGGTATTTTTTTCGTTGCGACCAGGGGCGCCCTTGCGGGTCGGCGCTGGCGCGGTTGTACATCATCCGCCGATTGTGCGGCCAGGCGAATGCCCAGTTGGGTTGAACCGGATTGTCGCCGACGATTCTCTCGCGGGCGCGATTGCGGTCGTAGCTGGGGAAAATGCCGGAATAAATCCAGCAGCCGCACGCGGTGGACCCGTCATCTTTCAGATCGGAAAAACCGCTGAGTAATTTAGGCTTGCCGTTTTTCTCGTCGCGTTGATCGGTGTGGTAACCGTTGATTTCCTGCAACACCTTATGTGCGTCGGGCTCATCGGCGATTCGGCTCAATGTGCCGTCCGGAAGAATCTCTGGCTCATCGAGATCGTAGTCCCAGGTGAGGTGCCGTATGGCCTGGTCCTCCGGTTTTTCCGAGCCGGCGTACAACTTTTTTAGACGTTTGCCGAGATTGTAAATAAACGACAGATCGCTGCGTGAATCTCCGTCGGGATCGACGGCTTTGTCGTGCCATTGAATAAGGCGCTGGGTATTGGTGAACGAGCCCTCCTTGGCGGCGATCGATGCCGCGGGGATGAAGAATACCTCGGTCTTTATTTCCGCGGCGGCCGGGCCCTTGGGGTCATCCTTCCAAAAAACGGCCGTCTCGGTCTCGAACCAGTCGGCGACGACAAGCCACTCCAACTCGCGCAATCCCTTGCGATGAAGCCCGGCGTTTGGCCCGCCGCCCGCGGGATTTTGGCCGAATACGAAATATCCTTTCACGCCTCCTTCGCTCATCTGCTTGAAGAACGGAAGCTGCGAATAGTCTCCGTCGATTCTCGGGAGCCAATCGAAATGAAAGTCGTTCTCTTTTGTCGCGGTCGGTCCGTACCAGGCGCGCAGGAGACTGACGGTCATCTTCCGCATGTTGGTCCAGTAGCCGGTCGGGAATCCTTCATATTCCACGTAGCCGTCCAGTTTTTCGTGGTGTTTTTCCGACGTTGGCTGGGGCAAATAGCCGGGGAGCAGATCGTAGAGCGTGGGAATATCGGTGGAGCCCTGGATCGAGCAATGGCCGCGCATCGCCATGATCCCGCCGCCGGGCCGGCCCATATTTCCCAGCAGCAGTTGGATGATGCCCGCGGCGCGGATGATCTGCACGCCGGTGGTATGCTGCGTCCAGCCGACCGCGTAGACGATGGCGCTCGTCCGCTCGCGCCCGGAATTTCGGCAGAGCGTTTGGGCGACGCGAACCAGCTCTTCCGGAGAACAGCCGCAAATTTCAGAAACCATTTCCGGCGTATACCGCGCGTAATGCTTACGAAGCAGTTGCATGACGCAGCGCGGATTCGTCAGCGTCGGATCTTTTTCGGGATGTGGCGTCGTGGTGCTCGCCTGCACCGTGGCGTGCGAGCTTGCCCCGCCCATCACGCTCGGCCCATGCATCCCCGCTCCGGAATTTTCTTCCACGTTTCCCAAGGCGTCCTGCGGCCCAATGCCGCCCTTTCCTTGCGGCGGCGGCTGCCGATCTCCCTGCGGATGGCGCGGATGCTCGGCCTCGCTCTTTGATCCCTCGTAGTGCCAATGGCCTTCCCCGGCCTTGTATTGGCGGGTCTTGCCGTCGTAGCCGCTGAAGATGCCGCCCAAATCTTCCGTATCTTCAAAGCCTTCGCCGATCAGCGTCGATGCATTCGTATAGGCCAGGACATATTCCTTAAACCATTTCTCGTTGGACAAAATGTAATGGATGATGCCGCCGAGGAAGGCAATGTCGCTGCCGGCGCGGATGGCCACATAGGTCTGGCAGCTGGCGCTGGTGCGGCTGAAGCGGGGATCGACGTGGATCAACTCCGCGCCGCGTTCGCGCGCTTTCATCGGCCACCGGAAGCCGACGGGATGCGCCTCGGCCATGTTAGATCCCATGATCAGGATGCAATCGCTGTTGGCGAGATCCTGTTGAAACCCGGTGGCCGCGCCGCGGCCAAAAGAGGCGCCCAGACCGGGCACCGATGCGCTATGTCATATTCTGGCCTGATTTTCGATGGATAGGATTTGAAGCCCCGCTGAAAACAGCTTCTTCATCAGGTAATTTTCTTCGTTGTCCAGCGTCGCCCCGCCGAGCGATCCCATGTTCGTCACGGCGTTAATTCGCTCCCCGTCCTCGTTTTTTTCCCGATACCCTTCGTCGCGCGTTTCCTTCACCCGGCTCGCAATCTGATCCAAAGCCCATTCCAACGGCACCGTCTGCCATTGGGTCGAATACGGCGCGCGATACTTGGCGACCTTCGTGCGATGCGGATTGTGATGAAGCTGAAATACGTTGGCGCCCTTGGGGCAGAGCGTTCCTTCATTGATCGGGCTATTCGGATTCCCCTCGATATCGATCACTTCGCCGCCCTTGACGTGAATCTGCGTCGCGCATCCCACGGCACAGTACGGGCAAATGCTATCGACGACGGTGGCGCCGCGAATACGGGCATGTTTATCGAGCGTTCGTCCGCTGAACGGCTGAGCCGGGCGAGCCGGGTTTGCCGTGCCGAACAAGGGAAGCTTAAACTTGAACATGGGAGCCTCAGTTTGCCTTAGACCGGCCCATACAATATCGCCGCCGAAGATATTAGTCATCGCATCGGCGACTTGCGCGACGGTATCATCCGCGATCAAAGGGTGCAGCGCGTATTTTTGCATTTCGCGTACTTCGCGCATTTTTTCAGGGAGGCGGCGTGAGTTTCGGTCGCGAAAAGACGCCCCGCAAGCGAGGCCGCTAAACGCGGAAACGCTACCGCTCCGTAGAATGTTCTCAAGCGTCAATCACTCTGGAAGCCATCGTCGAAACAATAATCTGAAAAAATTACTGCCGCATGATGATGACAAACGGATCATCGCGATATACAACATCCATATCCATGGCTTGGTCCCGGTGAACGTCCCGATCGATAGTCACCTTAAGCTGAAGTCAAACGCCTTTCTTTCCCGTTGCGGCTATGAGCTCAAGGCTTCAGGCGCCGATCGAAAACGCGGGGAAGACGGTCGTAAAGCCGATCCCGTCCACAAACGCACGATTTAGTCATCTGTTGCTGGAGATCCCATGTCCGTTTCCTCCGCCACGTTCGGCCGTTTCTCGGTTCAACCCACGCGCGTGCGTGCGACGAGTTTGCCGCGGCGGCAGCCGGTCTGGGAGACGCTCGAGGGACGGCGGTTGGTGTCGGCGTCGGTCGCGGGAGTGGTTTATAACGATTTGAACGCGGCCGGGACCGTGAAGCCGGGCGATACCGCGGTGGCCGGCGTTCGCGTGTATGTCGATCTCGGTAACCACAACGCCTACACGTCGGGCGATCCAACGGCCATCAGCGATTCGTTAGGCGAATATTCGATCAATGGGCTGGCCGCCGGTTCTTACATACTCCGAGAAGTGATCCCGGCGCAGTACCGCCAGACGGAGCCCAGCAACGGCGCCGGTCATGCGTTGACCCTCACCAGTTCCACTCACCTGACCAACATCGACTTCGGCGATACCCAGAAAGTGCGCGTCAGCGGATACGTCTTCAATGATTCCAACGGCGACGCTTCGCAAAACCACGGCGAAGGCATCGTCAGCGGCGTTACCGTCTATCTCGACGCCAACGGAAACAAGAAACTCGACTCGGGGGAAATGCATACGACGACCAACTCGACCGGCTATTGGGTGATCGGCGATCTGCCGCCGGGCAAGACGTATACCGTCCGCGTCGTTACCCCCACCGGCGATATCCAGACCGACCCCAAAACCAACGGCGCGCATGTGGCCACGCTACAGAAGGGTCAGACCGCGGACAATCTGCTCTTTGGAGTTCGCCCCGCGACGGTCGTGTTCAATTCGCAAAGCCGCAGCGCCTTCGCGAGCGCCGGCAGTGTGCCCCAGACCAACACGAGCTACAGCCTCGGTGTCTTTGATACCACCGCCACCGTCAAAAGCTCAACCCTCGGCGACACCGGGACGGCAAATCTCACCTCCAGCATCACCGCCAATACCATCACCGCCCTCGGTTCGCTCTCCACCGTTCAAACTCACAATACGGCCGAGGCGGTGGACGAGGTTTTCGTCACGTTCACGCTGAGCGCCGCCACCGCCTACTCGACCGGCTACGACATCTTCGGCAACAATTTCTCGTTCTCCCTGCAAAAACTTGGCGCCAACAGCAGCTACATCATCAAAAACGCGTCGACGGACGATCCCAGCGTCACGAGCTATGCCTTCAGTAAGTCAGGCACCCTCGCCGCCGGGCAATACATGATGAGTTTCGAGGCTTTCCAGGTCAATAACCCGGGCTTCCTAACCAAGAGTTTCGTGATGAATTTCGGCATTTAGAGAGGGGCCGGGAGGCTGCGACCTTTTCGGCGTTATTGCCGTTAGAGGTCTTCATTCGGAAGACTATCGAGCAGTTGAAGGAGTTGCAGCGTCTTTCTCGATCTTTCCAGTTTCGACTCCGGTTCCCTCTGGGCGACGCGGCGTTTGCCGGGTCCGAATTCTTCGCCCTTAAAGGCGCTGTGACATTTAGCGGCCGTCAATTCAAGGCCCGAAATCGGGAGCAACTGATGCCAATAGGCGTGCGAGCTTCCGACGGGGAATTGCGGCGCCATGTCGCGCGGCGGGACTACTAAAAATCCGGACGTCTCGGCTTTCGGTATGCTTTCGATGGCGTCGAACTCAAGCCAGTTTCCCAGCGCGATGTCATCTCCGCCGCGCTCGACGTATTCAACCCAGCTCACAAATTCGTTTGCCGCTTTCCGATCGGTGGAGTCGGTCAGCAATTCGTAACCTGTGCCGGACACGTTTTCGCTGGAGAACAATTGCGGCTTTCTGAACCAGGGTTCGCTTAGCCCGGAGGTCACCAGGCGCGACCCATATCGCAGAACTTTAAGCACATTTTGCCGCGACTCCCAAAACACCGCGGGCGCCGATTCAAACCCGAACAAAGCGGGATAAATTAATTCTTCGCGGTCATCCAACGGAAACGGCGGCGTTTCGAAGCATCGGCGCAATAATTTTTCCAGAATCGGATGAACGGCTGTCGCGGTCGCGCCCGGCGCGACGATGAGATCCGCGATCTTCGCGCCGGAATTTCTTGCCGACTCCAGCGCGGACCGGCTGCACCGGAGCCAACATACCGGTCCGTCGCCTCTATCGCCGGACTGCCCCTGCGGCGAAACGCTGGCCTGGCCATCAGCGACATTCAAAAGAAATGTTTCGCCGTCCACGTGAACGCCGACGCGCTGCGCATGGATTGCGAGTAAGCACAGGTATCCACTGCGATTCACTACGTCAGACAACACGGCGACTGTCGGATTCGGGTGGACTTTCATCTGTAGTACAATCGTCATATTTCACGCCGTTCATAACATCGTGACGGAAACAAGGGCCGTCAATCGATTCCGACGCGTAGGCGACGCCACTTCGCCGCGCGAACGGTTTATCCGATGGCGGAGTTCGGTCGCGCGATCGCGATGAACCAGGACCTTTTTCCTCGCGCGGCGGCAATTCATCCGCCGACTCGCTACACTAGGGCAACCGTGATGGCGCGCCGCTGCGGATCGGCTATCGTCATCGCGCGTCGCTGGAGGCGGAAATGCGTTTAGTCGGCAGGCGTTGGAGAGCATCACATGGCGGGCGCGCGCGAATTTTTACCGAAGCATTGGAACCACGCCGGATGCTTTCCGCCGCCGTCCACGCATCTGAGCCCATGCGGCCAGGCGACGTCTCATCCGCCTATGTGCCGGGCGACACGCCGGCCCAGGTTCTCAAGGCATACGGATTTGATCAGCTTAACGCCGCCGCCGCGAATGGAGCGGGCCAGACTATCGCCATCATCGATCCGTACAGTGACCCCGCCGTCCTGAGCGACCTGAATGTCTTTGATTCGAAGTTCGGCATCGCCGGGCCGCCCAGTTTCGACGTGGTGAACGCTCACGGCGGCTCAAACCTGCCGGGCGAGAACGCGGGCTGGGCCGGTGAGATCGCGACGGACGTGGAATGGGCTCATGCGATCGCGCCGCAGGCGGGCATTTTACTTGTCGAGGCGGCGAGCGATAATACCGACGATTTGATGGCCGCGGTCAATTACGCCCGCACCATTCCGTCCGTCTCGGTCGTCTCGATCAGCTGGGGCGGCGGCGAATTTTCCGGTCAAACGGCTTATGATTCCGATTTCACCACGCCGACCGGACATCAAGGAATTACCTATGTGGTCGCCTCGGGGGATGAGGGCGCCAAGGGCGGCGCGCAGTGGCCGGCCAGCTCGCCCAATGTCGTTTCCGTCGGCGGGACCGTCCTCACGATCGCCGATCAGACCGGCGCCTATGGAAGCGAAACGTCCTGGTACGACTCCAGCGGCGGAATCAGCAAGTTTGAAAAGGAGCCGGTCTGGCAACAGGACGTGCAGAGCACCGGCGCCCGCTCGATGCCGGACGTGGCCTACCAGGCGGACGTCAATACCGGGCTGACGCTCTACGATTCGATCAAATACCAGGGCGTCGTCGGCTGGCAAACCACCGGCGGCACCAGCGTCGGCGCGCCGCAGTGGGCAGCTTTAATCGCCATCGCCGATCAGGCCCGCGTCGCCGCCGGGCAAACCACGCTCGATGGTCCAAGGCAAACTTTGCCGCTGCTTTACGGTCTTTATGGGGCTCCGGATACCGCCGCCTATTCCGGCTACACGTCTTATTTCCATGACATCACCGCCCCCGACGACGGCCAAACACGCGGCGACCCGACGGCCGGTTACGACGTCGCCACCGGACTCGGAACGCCGGAGGCCAATCTGCTCATTGGCGCTCTAGCCGATGCCCCCTCCGCCGCCACCCTGGCCCAATCGACCAATCCGGCGGCGTCGCCGCTAACGGCGGCCTTCGTGAAATCGCCTCCCGGCGGCGCGATCGGCGGAACCGCCGGCGCTCTCAAACTTCGCGTCGTCAATTCGGCGCCCACGCCGTTCGACGGCGCCGTTTCGATCGCTCTCGACGCGGCGGTCGATCCTGGCTTCTCGGCGGACCCCAACATGATCACGACGCTGTCGCTTGCGAACCTGAGCCTCGCGAGCGGCCATTCAAAAGTGATCAATCTCAACTACACATATCCCGCCAGCCTCGCCGCCGGAAACTACTACCTTGTCGCCACGCTGACAACGCCGCGGACAACCGTACCGGCCATGGCTAACTCCGCCGGGACGGTGAGCATCGGGCCGCCCGTCGTCAAGCTTGCCCCCGCTTTCGTCGGCGCCAGCGTGTTGACGATCAAGACCTCCGGGCCGACCACCGCATCGCTGCTTGTGAGAAATCTTGGGAATGTTTCGGCTTCGGGAACATTAAGCTTCGATCTTTACGATTCGCCGGCGACAACCCTCAGCGACTCCGATCCGCTGCTGACCACCACGCCAACTCGCGCCATTCACCTTCGCCCGGGAGCGTCGATTACGATCCGCGTTTCCATCCCCGCGCCGTCGAATTTGAAGCCGGGCAATTATTATTTGATCGCGTCGATTCAATCGTCCCTGGGTCTGTTTTCGGATGTGGCCGTCGTCGGCACGCGGAGTTAGGCGATGTTTTGACGTAAAACGGATCCCCTGGAACCGCGGAAGACCGCGATCGAGCAAGAGGGACAAGCGAGCACAATTCGACAACGCATTCGGCGGCGGGCGACTACATCAATATATCGCGAGTCGCGATCCGCGTCGGCGAAGCCGTTTCGTCCGCTTGATCGCTCCATCGTCCTTTCACGGAGCGCGCAATCACCGGATACAGGCAACATTCCGATCGTCATGGCGTGGCGCCGCGAGTGGCGTGGGGACTGCTCGCGTTTGCGTTCATCGTACAATTCGCGGCGTTCTCGGCCTCGGCCGCTCAGAGCGGCCGGGCGATGAATTTCGAGCAGGATATTACGCCGTTGTTAAGCCGGTATGGATGCAATTCGGCCGGCTGTCATGGAAAAGCCGAGGGTCAAAACGGATTCAGGCTTTCGGTTTTCGGATATGACCCACAGGCTGATTATGACGCGCTGGTGAAGCAATGCAGAGGGCGGCGCGTGTCGCCGGCGCTGCCGGATCACAGCCTTGTTTTAATGAAAGCTTCCGGCCGGGTTCCGCATGGGGGCGGGGTGCGGTTGGCGCCGGGAACGCCGGAGTATGAGACGCTTCGGCGCTGGATCGCCGAGGGGCTTCCGTTCGGGAAGCCGACCGATCCGGTCGTCGAGCGGATCAATGTGGACCCGGTTCAGGGGATTTTGGCCGTCGATTCGACCCGGCAACTGCGCGTGACGGCTCGATATTCCGATGGCCACGACATCGACGTCACCCATCTGGCGCAATTCCAGACCAACAATGAAAACCTCGCCAAGGTTGACGACGAAGGCTTGGTTTCGATCGGCCAGACGCCGGGCCAGGCGGCGATCATGGCGCGATTCATGGGGAAGATGGCGGTCTTTCGCGCGCTGATTCCGCGATCGCAGAAAATTGAGCGCTATCCCGATCAGCCGGAGTTTAACTTCGTCGATACGCTGGTCGATGCGCAGCTCAAGAGCCTGAACATCATCCCTTCGGATCTTGCGGACGACGCCGAGTTTGCCCGTCGAGTTTACCTGGACCTGATCGGCACGCTACCAACTTCAAAAGAGCTTCGGCGTTTTTTTGCCGACGCGCGCGAGGACCGTCGTTCGCGACTCGTGGACGACTTGCTGGCGCGTCCGGAATACGTCGATTTTTGGACGATGAAGTGGGCCGATCTGCTGCGGGTCGATCGCCAGGCGCTCGGCTATCGGGAGGCGTTCAACTATTACACATGGCTCCACGATTCGCTGGCGGCGAATAAGCCCGTCGACCGGATGTGCCGCGAGTTGCTGACCGTTGACGGCCCGATCGCCGAGAACGGCCAGGCGGCGTTTTATAAAGCCATCGCGCGTCGCGGCGACGTCGCGGCGACGGTTTCGCAGGTGTTCCTCGGCGTTCGCATCGCGTGCGCCGAATGTCACCATCATCCGTTCGACCAGTGGTCCACGACCGACTACTACGGCATGACGGCCTATTTTCAGAACGTCAATTTCAAGAAGGAAGCCGACGGAGAGGCGCTGGAAGTGGAAGGCGCCGCTTCGGCTCAGAATCCGCGCACCAGGCAGGTGATCTTCGCGCATCCGCTGATGACGGCGATGCCGGAGAAGGCCGCCGATACCGATCAACGGCCGGCGCTAGCCGAGTGGCTTACGTCGCCGCAAAATCCGTGGTTTGCCCGAAACCTCGCGAATCGAATGGTGGCGAACCTTCTGGGCCGGGGACTTGTCGAACCCGTGGATGACGTTCGCGCGACCAATCCGCCGAGTAATCCCGAGCTTCTCGACGCGCTGGCCAGGCAACTGGTCGACGACAAGTTCGACATGAAAAAACTGATCCGCGTCATCACGGCTTCGCGGGTGTATCAAAGCTCATCCCGGCCCAACGCGACCAACGGGCAGGACGAACAAAATTATTCGCGGGCGCTGTTCAAGCGTCTGCCGGCCGAGGTGCTGCTCGACGCGGTGTGCCAGACGAGCGGCGTCGGCGAAAAATTCTCCGGCATTCCCGCCGGCGATCGGGCGATCCAGCTTTGGGACAGCGACGTGCATCATTACTTCCTCAAGCTGTTCGGCCGGCCCGTGCATAAAACGGCGTGCGAGTGCGAGCGAAACGTCGGCGCCAGCGTCTCGCAAATCCTGCACCTGATGAACGGATCGGAGATACAGGCGAAACTTTCGCATGAATCAGGAACGGTGGCGAAACTGGCGCGAACGATTCCGGACGACGGAAAGCTGGTCGATGAACTGTACCTCACGTTCCTGAGCCGCGCGCCGGCGGACGATGAACGGCAGTACGCCGTCGATTACATTCGCCGGCAACCGGATCGGCGCAAGGCGGTAGAAGATTTAGCGTGGAGTATGTTGAACACGCTGGAATTCGTGTTCAATCACTGAGCGTCGGCGCGCGTCGGCCCGTATCGATGGGCGCAATCGCCCCCGGCATTGGAGCATGATTCGGCCGCGCGATTCAGGAAGTAACGTATGAAAAGCGATCGCCCCTACTGCGATAAAATCAATCGGCGTGAATTCATGCGCGTGGGCGCCGCCGGCGTGATGGGCGTGCATCTCACTCTTCCGATGCTGCTCCAGCGCCAGGCCCAGGCCGCCGTCAACGGCGCCGCCCCCTCGGACGTTTCGGTCATCATCGTCTTTCTCATGGGCGGGCCGAGCGCGATCGATACCTTCGACATGAAGCCGCAGGCGCCGCTCGATATTCGCGGCGAATTTCGCCCCATGGCCACCAAGGCGCCGGGCATTCAGATCTGCGACCTGCTTCCCCGCGTCGCGGGACAGATGGATAAATTCTCGCTCCTTCGCGGCTTCACCCACGGCAACTCTGGCCACGGCGGCGCCGATCATTACATGCTGACCGGCTACGATACACGCGCCGGTTTCAACCCCAAGCTCACGCCGAACAATCAGTTCCCTTCATATGGATCGATGATCGCCCACAAACTCGGACCGCGCGGATCGGCGCCCCCCTATGTCTGTCTGCCGATGATGCACAACAGCGCGGGGTCGGCCTATCTCGGCGCCAGCGCGGTGCCGTTCACGATCGACGCCGATCCCAACGCGCCGAACTTCGCCGTTCCCGATCTGGCGCCCCCGATGGCGCTGGATTCGCATCGCGTGGAAAACCGGCACGAACTGCTGGCGCACGTGGACCGCTATCGTCGGACCGCGGAGATCGCGTCGAACGCCTCGGCGCGTGAGGTGAGCACGTTCGGGCAGCGCGCCGTCGAATTGATGACCTCTCCGTCGGCCCGGCGCGCTTTTGACATCGGCAGCGAATCGGCTTCGCTTCGCGACGAGTATGGCCGCACCACGCTTGGCCAGTCGTGCCTGATGGCCCGCCGCCTGGTGGAGTCCGGCGTGCGCTGCGTGACGATCGATCACGCCAATTGGGACACGCATTACAATAATTTTTCGGTGCTGAAGACCGAATTGCTTCCGCAGCTGGACGCGGCGATGTCAACGCTGTTCCGCGATCTGTGCGACCGCGGGATGCTGCAAAAGACGATGGTCATCGTGACCGGCGAATTCGGCCGCACGCCGCGGATCAACAAAGACGCCGGTCGCGACCACTGGAGCAAATGCTTCACCGTCTGCGTGGGCGGCGGCGGAATCGCCGGCGGGCGCGTCGTCGGAAAAAGCAACAAATGGGGCGAAGAACCGGATGAAGGAGCCACCGGTCCCGAAGATTTGGCCGCGACGCTTTATCATCAGCTTGGCATCAATCCCGCCGAGGAAATCATGACGCCCGAGGGCCGGCCCGTCGCGATTACCAACCGCGGAAGAATTATCAGGGAGTTGCTGTAGGCGGTCCGCATGTTCGCCCCATGATCGACGGGTCCGATGTGGGTCAAAACTTTGCCGTCTCTCCTGTGCGGGGAGAGGATCGGCGCGAGCGTAAAGCATTCGTGCTTGCGAGCGCCCGTTGCGGGAATCAGGCGCCGGTTACTGGGAACGAGCCGTGTTTACGATTTTACGTTTCACCTTCGCGCCAACCCCCTCAACCCTCCGCCGGCAAGGGAGAAGGAGCCGAACGCGATCTATTGCGTCGATTTGTTCGGCGCTCGCCTTCGCGCTCTTTGTCGCGCGAACCTTTGGAAATCCGCCCGTCGCCAAGTACATCTTCCCGGCCGGCGGACAGCGCGGCACGACCGTCGAAGCCCGCGTCGGCGGGTGTTTTTTTCATGGGGAAGCGGGCTTTGAAATGCTCGGTTCGGGCGTCAAGGCGCCGGCTACCATCCGTCAGATCGATACGATCTGGTTTGAATCGCCGTTGATTCCCCAGCCGGCCTCCCAGCAAGCCGAGGATTATCCCAAGGATTATGCCTGCACGATCAAGATCGCGCCGGACGCCGAGGCCGGCTTGCGCGGATGGCGCGCCTGGACATCGCAAGGCGCGACCTCCGCGATGCCGTTTGTCATCGGCGACTTGCCGGAAGTGGTCGAGCGGGAAACGCAAGGCGCCGGGCCGGTGCGGGTGAAATTGCCGGTGACGATCAACGGGCGGATTTTTCCGCGCGAAAACGTCGATGTATGGACGTTTCACGCCGGCGCCGGCGAGCGGATTACCTGCGACGTCAGCGCCAAAAGGCTCGGCTCTCCGCTCGACGCGGAACTGCGGATTTCCGATCCGGCGGGCAAGCCCGTCGCCGCCCAGTTGGTTCGCGCCGACGGCGATCCTCGGCTGCATTTCACGGCGGGCGCCGATGGAATCTATCAGGTTCGCATTCACGACGTCGCCTACGGCGGCCTCCAAAACTACGTCTATCGCCTGACCATTTCGGCCGATCCTTGCGTCGATCATATCTATCCTCTTGGCGGACGCCGGGGATCGCGCGTCCACTTCGATCTCTTTGGCCACGCTCTGACGGCAAACGCTCAGGACCTGCAGTTGCCCGACGGCGCCAACCTTTTGCCGGAATCGTCCCGCGGCGATTCGCCCGTGGCGTCGGGCGGATTCCGCCTCATTCAATTCGATCAGAACGGCCATCCCGCCAATGCAATCCGCGTTGCGGTGGACGACTTGCCGGAGGTTCTGGAAGTCGAGCCCAACGATCGGCCGACAGACGTAAAGCCGGTGGAGATTCCCGTGATCCTCAATGGCCGGATCGATCATCCCGGCGACGTCGATTACTGGGCGATCGACGCGAAAAAAGGCCAGCCGGTTGACATGGATTTGTGGGCCGGTCGATTGGGCAGCCCGCTGGATTCGGTTCTGTCGGTCGAAGACGCCTCGGGCAAGCAGCTTTTTCGCAACGATGACCGCGCCTCGGGGCAGCCCGACTCCCGGCTTGCGTTCAAGGCGCCGGCCGACGGCATTTACTACATTCGCGTTGAAGATCGCTTCGCCTCGCGCGGCGGAAAAGAATTCGCGTACCGCCTGCACGTCGCGACGCCCCCGCCGGACTTTTGGCTCACGCTGAGCGCCGACGCCATCACCCTGCCGCGTCCCATCGATTCCCCCGCTGACGCGACCGCCAAAAAACCGCCGCCTCCGGTAACGCTCAAGGTCGAGGTCGAGCGCCTCGGCGGGTTCGCCGGGCCGGTCCAGCTCACGCTCGACGGCTTACCCGACGGCGTGACCGCCGACAACGCCATCATTCCCGCTCGTCAGACGACCGCCCTGGTCAAGCTGACGGCCGCGCCGTACGCGAAAATCGCCGTCAGTCACCTGCGCGTGCGCGGAACCGCCGACGTGGCGGGCGCTCCGCTCACCCATGCCGCCTTTTTTGCCGCTCCGCAACTGGCGCCGATGCAAGACGTGATTCTTGCCGTGGCGATGGTGACGCCGTTCAAGGAAATCGGCGTGTATGAGCATCCGTTTGTTCCCTGCGGGTCAATTTTTCACCGCCGATATTCGCTGGACCGCGGCGGGTTCGTCGGTCCAATCACCGTCGATCTCGCCGACCGGCAAATTCGCCATCTGCAAGGCGTGTGGGGTCCGAAGCTGGTGATTCCGGACGGCGCGGATTCGTTCGATTATTGGGTGGGCCTCGCGTGCGAAATGGAGCTTGGCAGGACAAGCCGGGCGGTTATCGCGCTGACCGGAACCGTCAAAGACTTCGACGGGAGCGAACACGTCGTCAGCTTTAGCTCGGTCGAGCCGAATGACCAGTTTGTTTCCGTCGCGACCGCGCCGCTCATCAACGTCGGGCTCGATCAGCCTTCGGTCCTCGCCGTCCCCGGCGGCCAGACCGATCTGACGGTGCATGTTCAGCGGGCCAAAGCGCTGCTCGACCAGGCGGTGAGGGTGGAATTGATCTTGCCCGCCGGGAGCGATCACTTCAACATACACGCCGACCCGCTTTCGCTCGATCGCGGACAGAGCGACGGCGTGCTGCACATTCACTTTGGCTCCCAACCTATCGGCTCGCCGATCCCGGTTTTGATCCAGGCGACGGCGCCGGGTCCTAAAGATCAGAGCCAGGCGCAGACACATCTGGAGTTCGCCCCCCAGCCGCCGTCCAGTCGCACTCAGTCATAGTGGAACTGCCGGGCGGTTAATTTCGCGCTCCGCTTGCCGTCGCGCCGAAAGAAAACTGGCGCGAGCGGGGATTGGATTTGATCGCGAACCGAGATCCGTCTAACCTATGAATATTATGGGACGGAGTTGCGGGTAAACGCCATGGATCAATTGCAAGGGAGTGTCGAGACGAGCAATGGATCTGCCGCCGCGAAAACGGTGCGCCAGCTGCTATCCGCCGACAAATGCAAGCAGGCGGTGGAGCTGGCCAAGGAAAATCACAAGAGTCTTAAGTCCGCCGAGTCAGAGCAACTTCTTGTGGATGCATATGTTGCGCGCATCGGCCAGTTTCAGGCCAAAGGAGCTGTTGAAGACGCTCGCACGTTAATCAAGCTAGTTGGGGAGCGTTTTCCTTCGCATCGAGCGGCTCTTTCGGGTCTGCAACTGCGTGCGGTGGCGGAAGAGGGGAACATCGACGAATTGGTGGCGCCGCTTGCCCAGCCGGGTGTGACGCCGGAGATACGGGAGGCGATCGAATCGATTCTTCGGCGCCATCTGGTGGACTTGCCGAAACTGGTGAACTGCCAGACGCTGCCGCCGGACCATCCGTTGCGGGTTTCCGCGGCGGCGGTTTGGACCGTATTTCAGGCGGCCACCGCGGGCCCGATGACGGAGCAACAGGTTGCATTGCCCGAGGTCTCCCGCCGCAGTCCGCTGGCCGGGTGGAAATTATTCATTCGCGCCTTGGCGGCCTTTTATCGCAACGATGACGAGGCGTGCAGAAAATCACTGGACGCCATCGCGCCGGATGCCGCCGTGCGGCGGTTGTCGCAAGGCCTGCTCACGCTCCTCGATCCAAGCCCCGCCAAGGCGCCGACCGGCATCGCCGCCGCCATTCGCCAGCGCGTGATCTGCGACCAAAAAGCATTTCGCGAAGCGCTCGATAAATTAGAATCGGCCTATACGACCTACGATCTCCCGCACCTCATCCGCACGATCCGAGGGACGATTCAGGCGTGCAATGCCGCGCGCCCGGATCTTTTTGAACGGCTGCGACAACACATCAGCGTCAGTTGCATGATCAACCATGTGCCGTTCCGGGAAATTGGCGATATCCTCGGGCGGGCGCGCAAGAACGCCTATTACTGGCGGCTGGCGGCCATGGGTAGCGAGGCGTCGCGCTCGCAGTTGGGCGCGGTGGTGTTCTGGGAGCGGTTTCTTCAGCACGGCGTCGCCGAGAAAATGTTCGCCGCCAACGGGAAAGAAGCGGCCGTGATCTACCGGCGAATGGCCAACGTGCTGAGGGAAACCCCGGCAAAGACTCTGGCGCTGGCGAAAAAAAATCTGCCTAATCGCGTGGATGATCTTCTGGAAATGTACGGCGA
The DNA here is from genome assembly GCA_035551995.1 of Tepidisphaeraceae bacterium. Taxonomy (GTDB): domain Bacteria; phylum Planctomycetota; class Phycisphaerae; order Tepidisphaerales; family Tepidisphaeraceae; genus RYN-428. Next base: position 54,112 of record DASZME010000065.1, on the reverse strand, counting down.
CCAACCGCCCGAGATCGCCGCCCTTGCCCCGACGGTCGAATCCGAAACGGTGCGTAAATCGATCGATGCCCACTGGGCCTATCGCCGCGCGTCGGAACTCTGGCCCGATGCGGCAACCTTCGTGAAGTGGCGCGAGTGGCTGGAAAAATCGAGGGCGCCGGAAAAACAGTTGCAGGAAATGGCCGAGGTGTGGCGGCGAACGCTGCCCAACGATCCCCGGGCGCCGCTGCTGCTGTCAATGCTCGCCGAAGCGAGAAAGGCGCTGACGTTATCGCTGAAGTATCTGGCCGACGCCGAAGCCATCGACGCGATGAATCCCGAAGTTCGCAAAACGCGGGTGCGGCTCACCCTTCTCGCGACCTTCCGGCATTTTAAGGACGGCAAGCCGCATCTTGTCGAGAAGGATATCGCCGAACTCGACGCCATGGCGGTTATGCGCGAAGGAGACCGACCGGCGTTACTCGAAGCGCTCCGCGCCGCCCTTCACTCCCTGCGCCCCGACGGGGCCGCGACGGCGACATCGGCGGCGCAAAAGCTTGCCGAGCGGGTCGGACCGGCAATGGCCCACATGCTGATGAAGATGATTTTGGACAATTCGAGAATGAGGGAGCCAAAACAATGGCCCCATCTTCCGCAGCCCCGAGCCCTCGAACCGCTGATCGCCGCCGACGCCGCCGCGCGAAGCTATATTCTCATCCGGGATCTCAGCTTGACCGCGTTTTATCCAAACGAATGGAACGCTCCGATCAACTCGGCGATCGGGGAACGGCCGTGCCGGGTCGCGTCGGCCCACCTGCTGGCGATCGGCGCGATGGCGCTGACGCGTCACGATCGGCGCCAGGCGTATCTCGCCGCCGGAGCCGGTCTGGAATCGGCGTCGGGAATCGCGGTGGCCCGTTTCCTCCTTCTCCGCGCTCAAGGCATGTATATCTGGGCCGTTCGGCGACGCTATCAATGCCTTCGAGCCGCGACGGAAATCGCGGTCGCCGCCAACGACATGGCTTTGATCGACGCCATCTCAACCGAGGCTGACAATGACGTCGGCCAACGCCCCGAGTCCTCGTCCAGGCTCGGCGAAGAAGTCATCGCGGAAATTATCAAGCAGGAGCGGGCGGCGGTGAAATTTCTGGGCGAGCGGGATGAGGCCAATAAGTACGTCGTCGCCATCGACAAGCCCCAACGCCGAACTTCATTCGGCGGCGAGACTCCATTTGAAATGTTCGGCGATGACGATGATTACGACGACGACGACGATTTCGATGATGATGATGATGATGATGACGACGAGGAGGACTTCGACGCTGCGCCGATCGGATTCGGGTCGAGTGGTTTTTTTCAGCCCGACGCATCGGCGGCGATAATCGACTTATTCGAGAAGCTCGGCGGCGTGTCATCGGCGGAGGAAATGAGCAGGTTGAATCCGGAGTTATTCGCCAAAGCCTTGCAGGAATCGGGCCTGATCGACGGCCTCGATCCACAAATGCTCAAAGAACTAATCAACGGCACGGGCAATTTATCCCCCGGCGCAAAGAAAAAGAAAAATCGCTAATGACGGCGAGCGAATCATGATAGCTCAAGGAACGAATTTAACCTCGGCCCAAGCGGCCAAAACACTGGGAATCGCCGAGAACGCGACCGAGGCGCAGGTGCGTTCGGCTTATCTCGCCCAGGTTACGCTGCATCCGCCTGACCGAGATCCCGATCAATTCGAGCGCATTCGCGATGCGTACGAATTCATGCGCGATCCCCTCCGCATGGTTCTCCAGGTCTTGCAGGGGCCGGACCCGTTGGCCCCGTTCAGCGAAATCCTCGATCAGGAGTCGAGCATGCGACGCCGCTTCATCGGACCGGATCTGTGGTTGGCCCTGTTGAAGGAGAAGCGGCCGTGAACGAAGTACAATGCAACGAGACGCGTGTCGAGCTCCCGGCCGCCGCGGATCCAAACGCCACCGCCGAGGCGGGCGACTCAATCGCGATGATGTTGCCCGGCGACGCCGGTGAAATATCGGAGCCCGGCCCGTCGGCCGAATCCATCGAGCCGCCCGCCCGCCGGAAGTTGGTCGAGCAGTTCGAGCGATGGTTGGATCGGATGGCCGAGGGCGAGGCGCCCCCGGAAGGGATTCCCGCGGAAATTATCGACGACGCTCGGCAAGAGCCGGCGCGGGGCGAAGGTTTGGCGTCGGACCTGTATTCCCTGTTTTCCGCGCTGACGACGCTAAGCGGAGAGGTTCGCCTTCAAGGCCGAACTTTCAAAAGCCTGACCGATGCGCTGGCGCCGCTGGGTCAATTGCCGGGGCGGTTGGAGCGAATCGAAGGCGCTCAGGGAATGGTGATTCAGGATATCGCCCGGCGCGCCGCGGCCGACTCGCAGGCCGCGGGACCGAAAACAAAGGAAGTCCTGTCGGTCATGTTCGATCTTTACGATCGGCTGGAACGAGGGATGGGTACGTTTGAAAAAGCCATCGAGACGCTTCAGTCGCGGCGGCCTGCCGGTTGGCGCCGGCGCCTGCTTGGCGACGGCGGCCAGGACGCGGCGCTGGTTGACGCCGCCGAGGCGATCGAAGAAGGTTATCGGTTGACGCTGTCGCGGATCGACGCGGCATTCGTCCAGTGGGGCGTCGAGCGCATCGCGGCCGAGGGGGAAACGTTCGACCCCGAATCGATGGCGGTCATCGAGGTGCAGCCGGCGCCGGGCGTGGCCGACGGGACCGTGCTTGAAGTTTACAAAAACGGATACCTGCTGCATGGCCGGGTCCTGACGACGGCACAGGTAAAAGTGTGCAGAAACGTATGATGTTCGCGGTCGCTCAAGCGATCGCAGCAATGACCGATCGTGGAAAGGCCGGGCGCGCTTGATCCCGCGGAATGGAGAACTGCAATGCCGGAAGTCATCGTTGGAATCGATCTTGGGACGACGAACTCGGAAATCGCGGCGTTCGTCGACGGAAAGCCGCAGGTTCTGGGAAACGGATCGCAGTTAATGCTGCCGTCGTGCGTGGCGCTGTCGCCGTCGGGCGACCTGCTGATCGGGCAGGCGGCGCGCAATCAGTCGCTGCTTTATCCCGAGCGGACGATCAAGAGCGTGAAACGGCTGATGGGCACGAACCAGAAAGTGACCCTGGGAGACAAGACGTTCACGCCGCCGGAAATATCGGCGCTGATCCTGCGCGAACTGGCGCGATGGGCATCGGCGCGCTTGGGAGAGACGGTGCGCAAAGCCGTCATCACCGTGCCGGCCTACTTCTCCGACGCGCAGCGAACGGCTACGCGCGAGGCGGGCGAGCTGGCGGGATTGGAAGTCGTGCGCATCGTCAACGAGCCTACCGCCGCGAGCCTCGCTTACGGGCTCGACGCCGTCGAGTCGGGCCGAACGGTCATGATCTACGACCTCGGCGGCGGAACGCTGGACGTTTCGATCGTTCGCATCGAAGGCGAAGTCACCGAAGTGCTCGCTAGCCACGGCAACAATCAACTTGGCGGCGACGACTTCGACCAAAAACTGGTCGATCATCTCCTGGAGACGTTCCGCCAGCGGCACAACATCGATCTTCGCGACAAAAATCCCGCGGCTTACGCCCGCTTGTGGTGGGCGGCCGAAGCGGCCAAGAAACAGCTCAGCTACGAGCCTTACGCCCGCGTTCTGGAAGAATCGTTGATTCAGGTCGATGGCCGGCCGTTGCATCTGGACGTCGAAATTTCCCGCGAGAAATATGAAGAGATGATCCGACCCCTGCTGGATCAGACGCTGGATAGCGCGTCCAAGGCGCTGAGCGACGCGGGCTTGCTTCCGCAGGCGGTGGACGCGGTGCTGCTGGTCGGCGGTTCGACCCGCACGCCGTTGGTGTTGAAGCTACTGGAGCAGATGTGCGGCAAAGCGCCCCGCACCGATCTTCATCCCGATCTGTGCGTCGCCCTCGGCGCCGGCGTATTGGCGAGCCGGCTGGGGGGACATGACGTCCAGCGAGTGCTGGTGGACGTTTCTCCTTATTCCTTCGGAATCAGTTATCTGGGAGAGCGTGACGGGCGGCCCTATCCGCATTGTTATCATCCGGTGATCCGGCGAAACACCCCGCTGCCGGTCACCCGCACCGAAGAATACCAAACCGCCGCCGATTATCAGACCGAAGTTCATCTTGACGTGTACCAGGGCGATAATTCCGACGCCCTCCGCAACGTTCATGTCGGCCATTTTGAAATCGACGGGCTTCAGCCGATCGGCGGTCCCAACGTGGTGCTTTGCCGCATGCGACTGGACGTGGACGGCATTCTCCACGTGACGGCAATCGAAAAGAAGACGGGCCTGAGCAAGCACGTCGCGATCACCGGCGCCACGCTTCAGCGAAATTCGACGGAATTGGCGCGCGGCCGCGATCAGCTCGACCGCCTCTTCGCCAACCGCGTGACCGAAGATCCGGAAGAGGTGATCGACGGCGCGGCAACCGCCGAATCCGCCGAGGTGGATGAATTCGGTTCTCTTTCCGGACCGGCGGCGACGGGAACCGGGCCGGGGGTCTCGACGCAGACCACGAATGAAACGGCGACGGCGCCGGCCAACGCCGAGGTGTCGGCAAGCGCGGTCGCCGATGATCCGCGAGCGCTGGTCGCGCGGTGCCGGGAGAAAATCCCGGCCATGCATGCCGACGATCAGGAAGAAGCGATCGGTTTCATCGAAGACGTCGAGTCCGCGTTGGCCGCCGATGATTCCAGCGCGGTGGCCGCGGCGACGAAGATGCTGAGCGAATTTCTCTTTTTCGTGGAGGGCCGATGAATACGGCTGTGCCGCCGGTTTCTCCGGCGCTGACGTGTCCGGTCTGCCGGGCTCGTTTCCGCGGCGCCTCGGTCTGCTTGCGCTGCGGCACCGACCTAAGCTTATTGATGCGTGCCGCCGCCAGCGCATGGGCGGCTAGACAACAGAGCCGCGAGGCGCTTCGCTCGGGAAATCTCCGTCAAGCACTGCGGCTGATCGCGCGGGCGACGCAGCTTCATCACATCGATGCCGCGCCGTGATCCGCTTTCACGACGGCGAGCGAAATGTCCTCGTTTCCGACGCCCGTTGGTCCCGGCGCGACCATTACACCATTATCGGCTTTCGGTAGCGCTCCCGAGTTTAGCGGCCCCGCTTGCGGGGCGAGTTTCGCGACCAGTGTACGCTCCATCAACCTAAAAAATGCCCTGAATTGACCGTTTCTTCGAGCTTTGAAGTTTGACGCCGGTGAAAAAAACATGACTCCCGTCATTGAACCCGAGCGGGAAATCAACTTCGATGGGCTGATCGGCCCAACGCACAATTACGCCGGCCTCGCCCACGGCAATCTCGCTTCGCGACGTCATGGGGGAATGATTTCCAATCCAAGGCAAGCGGCGCTCGAGGGGCTTGCGAAGATGAAATTTCTCGCCGACCTGGGCGTGCGGCAGGCGGTCCTCCCGCCGCAGGAACGGCCGGATCTCTCGGCGCTTCGGCGGCTGGGGTTTAGCGGAAGCGACGCCGATGCGTTGGCATCCGCCGGTCGCGAAGATCCCGGCGTGCTCGCGGCGTGCTGCAGCGCGTCAGGCATGTGGGCGGCCAACGCCGCGACGGTCTCGCCCGCCGCCGACACGCGCGATCGCCGCGTTCACTTCACGCCGGCCAACCTGGTAAGCCAATTCCATCGATCGCTCGAGCCGCCGACGACATCGAGAATCCTGCGCGCGATCTTTCGCGACGAATCGATTTTTGCGCATCATTCGCCGCTGCCGGCCTGCACGCAGTTGGCGGACGAGGGGGCGGCCAACCATGTTCGGCTCGCTCCGGCGGACGGAGGCGGCGGCGTCGAAATTTTCGTTTACGGTCGATCCTCGACGGAGATCGGCGCCGTCGGTCCCCGGATGTTTCCGGCTCGTCAGACGCTGCAAGCCTCCGCCGCCGTCGCCCGGTTGCATGGGTTGAATCCCGAATCGACGCTGTTTGTCCGGCAAAATCCGCTGGCGATCGACGCGGGCGTCTTTCACAACGATGTGGCCGCGGTGGGAAACCAAAACGTGTTGTTTTGGCATGAATCGGCGTTCGCCGATCGGGCCGGGGCGCGCGCGGTAATCGAGTCGGCTTATCGAAAGCGGACGGGACGAGACTTGACGTCGATCGAAGTGTCGGAAAAACAGGTTCCGCTGGCGGACGCCGTGACGTCGTATTTATTCAACAGCCAGCTCGTCACGCTCGCCGACGGGACGATGGCGTTGATTTGCCCGGCCGAGTGCGAGCGGGTCGCCAGCGCCCGCGCGTTCATTACGCAATTGCCCCAGATGCGAACGCCGATCGCCTCCGTGCATTTCATCGACGTTCGCCAGAGCATGAACAACGGCGGCGGGCCGGCCTGCCTGCGGCTTCGCGTCGCGCTGACCGATCGGGAGCGGGCCGCGATCACGTCGGCTGTATTTCTTACCGATGCGTTATACGTCGCGCTGACGGATTGGGTACGGCGTCATTATCGCGACAGGTTGAGCGCCGCGGATCTGGCCGATCCAAAACTCGCGATCGAGAGCCGCGACGCGCTGGACGAGCTGACGGCGCTGCTTGGCGTCGGATCGATCTACCCCTTTCAAGGCGCCTGAACACATGCGAGCTAAGAATTCAGATTCGGTGATTCGTCTTCTCACCGCCGTTCCGATCTGCGATGGGCATGACAGCGCCATCAGCACCATCAATCTGGAATTCATCCGCCGCGGGATCGAGGTGATTTATCTCGGCTACCACCGCTCGGCCCGCGACATCGCCCGGGCGGCGGTGCAGGAAGACGTGCGGGCGATCGGCATCTCCAGTTACAACGGCGGTCATGTGGAATTTTTCGCCGAGGTGATCGATCGGCTTAAAGAGTACGGCGCGGCGGACATCGGCGTTTTCGGGGGCGGCGGCGGGACGATCACGCGCGCCGACGAGCGCGTCATGAAGAGAAAAGGCGTGAGCCGCATCTTTTTCGCGGGAACGCCGCTCGACGAGATGGTGGACTTCGTCTCGGAGAAATGGGGCGGGCCGGCGCCGACCGCGGCGGCGACGCGATCGCACGCCGATCATCGCCTTGCGCGACTCTTGACGAAAACCTCGCTTACGAAAGCCGCCTTGATGGGAAGAAAAGCCGGGTCGAAATCGAATGCGCCCATTTCCCGGCAGCGCGTGATCGGCGTCTGCGGACCGGGCGGGGCCGGGAAAACCACGCTGATTGACGAATTGGTCCTGCGCTTTCTGAATGAAAACGCCGGCATGCGGATCGCCGTGCTCTCTCACGATCCCAGCATCGTTGGCGCCGGCGCCCTCCTCGGCGATCGGGCCGCGATGCTGTATTGTCAGTCCGACCGCGTCTTCATGCGCAGTCTGGCCACAAGCGGCCGATCGGGAGGATTATCTCCAGCTACCGAGCGCTGCCTGAAAATACTGAAGGAGAACCGAGTCGGCGGCGCTTTTGACGTCATCCTCGTCGAGACGGTGGGGATCGGCCAGGAAGCCGTCCCGTTTGTGCCGGGGACGGTCGATCAAACGGTCTTCGTCATGAGCCCTGAATATGGGAGCCGACTACAACTGCAAAAGATCGCCATGCTCGATGCGGCGGACGTAATTGTCGTCAACAAGAGCGACATGGCGGGCGCCAAAACCGCGTCGTCGGAGGTCGATCGCCGCCTTGCGATGAACCATCGCGATCAGCGGTTGGTCGCCACGGTCGCTAAGCGCCATCGCGATTCGGGTGTCAATAAATTGTTTCAGACGCTGTCGTCACAATGACGATGACTCTTGGAATCGGCGCCTGCAACAGGCCCGTGCGCATCTTATGCAACAGAAGCGAATCACCGCTCTTGGCATTTCGCCCATTGTTTACGCAATCGAGCTGAACCTGCCCCTTTGTGATGCCATGAGCGAAATGTTTGCCGGGGTTTTCGGCGTAAAAACCTGAGATTGTATAGGATGTTGGCGCCCGGGGCGGCGCGGCACGCCGGTTGTATCTGCTGGTTTCCGGAGGCTGGGGAGTGGGCTTTGGAACGGACGGGAGCGACGCTCCGCCGTGGTGCGCCGCCAGTTTTTTCCGTCCGAAGCCCGCGTTGGGAAGGATCCCACCTCGGCAAAAACCTATGCGTAGTCTGCTTGCCGGTTCTCTGGTGGCGGCGACACTCACCGCTTGCGGGGCAGTCATCCCGCTCTCTCGAGCCGAAACATTGGCTCCCACGAATAATCCCGCTCCCGCGTCCGCTTCCAGTTCCACGCTCGCCGCGCAACCCAACAGCGTGCGCGGCGACGAAATTACGCCCGCTCAGCAAGAATGCGTAACCCGAGGTCTCGGCTGGCTGGCCGATCAGCAAGCCGAGGACGGCGGCTACGGCGGCAGCCCCTATAGCGGCCAGGATTCTCATCACTCGGGAATCACGGCGCTGGCCGGCCTGGCGTTTATGCAGTCGGGGAGCCTGCCCGGCCGCGGTAAACACGGAAAACAAGTCCAACGCTGCCTGGATTTCGTCCTGGAAAGCTGCCAGGAGAGTGGCTTGATCGCGTCGGACTCATCGCACGGCCCGATGTACGGCCACGGTTTTGCCACGCTTTTTCTCGGCGAAATTTACGGAATGACCGGCGATGAACAAGTGAAAGAAAAACTGATCAAAGCCGTCCACCTCATCGAGCGCACGCAGAATTCCGAAGGCGGTTGGCGATACATGCCGGTGCCGTATGACGCCGACATTTCGGTGACGATTTGCCAGATCATGGCTCTTCGCGCCGCCCGTGACGCGGGGGTGAAAGTGGAAAAAAGCGTGATCGATCAGGCCGTGAAATACGTCCGATCGTGCCAGAATCCCGACGGCGGCTTCTGCTACCAGGCCGACATGCACGGCGCCGGCAGCGGCTACGCCCGATCGGCCGCCGGGGTAGCGGCGTTGTATTACGCCGGCGTTTTCCAGGGCGACGACCTCGAACGCGGCCTGCATTATCTCGCCCGCTACACGCCCGGCTCCGGCGAGCAGGCCGCGGAGGGAATGTACTTTTATGGGAACTATTACGCCGTCCAGGCGATGTTTCTCGCGGGCGGGTCTTACTGGAAAGAGTTTTATCCCGCGATACGAGATCAACTGATCGAACGCCAGGACAAAGCCGCCGGAAACTGGAACGGAGAAGCCGGTGATGCCTACGCGACATCGATGGCGTTGATCATCTTGCAGATGCCAAACCGTTATTTGCCGGTTTATAGCGGGAAAGGGCCGGGCAATTAGCGATCTCGCGCATTGGGTCACGGAGCGATGGCCGCGGCACACGCCCCACAAGCGAGGCCGCGGAACGGGAAAGACGCTGCGCCTGGCCTCTCCCTGTAATGATCCTATGTTGCACTTGATTTCGTTGCTGCGGCGCTGAGCGCCAGAGCCATCGCGATCATTCACAGGTCGTTTCCCAGCCTGAGAAACAAGGGGACGATACCCAGAAGCACCGACGCCAGGCATGCCCCTATTCCCACCGCCACGGCAAAGCCGAGCGATTGCACGGCCGGCACATGCGCCCAGATCAGCGAGCCAAAGCCAAGCAGCGTCGCCACCGCGCAGATGAGGACCGCATGACAGACAGGCGCCAATCTCGCGATTATCGCCTGGACGGTTTCCGTCCGGGCCTGTTTGAACCGCGCGAGGCTGACGAGGAATATTCCGTAGTCCACGTCAATGCCGATCAGCAGCGGCGCCGCCACGAGGTTGACCATGTTTATTTTTTCGCCGGCGACGCGCATCGCCGCCAGCAGAACCGTCAGGCTGAAGATCGTCGGCGCGATCGCGAGGAGCGCTTCGGTAAAATCGCGAAAGTGAAACACGAGATAAACTAGAACGACGACGATCGCGATCAGGCTCAGTCGCGGCAGATCACGCCGAACGGCGCGGGCCGTATCAAGGCTCATGACAGTCAGGCCGGTGAGCGTGGCGCCGGGTTCACCGGCGAGGGCGGCGCGGATGCCGTCAACGGAGCGATCGCGCGATTCGCGATCGTTTGTCGAGCCGTCGATGAAGACCAGGGTGATCGCTTCGGTCACCGGCTTTCCTTCAAACGCCGATCGCGGGAGAAGCTCGCTCGCCAGGCGCCGATAAGGGAGCAGGCTTGCCATGGTCGGCGGCGGATGGGTCAGGAGGGTCTGGAGAAAAGCTTCGTAATCTTGAATCTCGACCGCCTGGGGATTGAAGGGGCTTTGGTCGATGGCCGAGCGAAAATCGGCGACAGCGCGTTGAGCGTCGGACGGGGTCATGGCCGCCTGACGTGCGGGAATGATCGACGGATCGGGAAGAAGGGTGGCCAATCCAAAGGTGGCGGCGACGCCGGCGGATTTGGCCGACGCCGACTCCAGCCGCCGGTCCACCCGATGCGCCAGGGCCAGAAGATGTTCGGGCGAATCAGCCGTCAGGTGAACGATCAGCCAATCGCGAGCGGCGAATTTCGCGGCGATCCTGTTCTGGGCGTCGAGGGCGGCGTTTGGGCGCGGGTGCATCACCGTTAGATCCGACTCCAGCGGAAGAAGGTCGCCTCGGTAGACGATCAAGACGATCAGCGCCGCCAGAAAAACGGCGCAACAGCCGCCGATCGCGATTCGGGAATGACGTGCGATCCAATATAGGAACGGCACGAGGGTGAATCGGAACCGTGACCGCGCGGGCCGACCGGGCCGAGCGCGTCGATCGGTGAGCATCAGCAGCATCGGCAGCAACGCGACGGCCGCGAGAAATGCCCCGGCCAGGCCGAGCGTTCCGAGCAGGGAAAAATCGCGCAGCGCGGTGGCGCTCGAGTCGCCGATGGCGATAAAGCCGACCACGCTGGTCGCCCAGGCCGCGAACGCCGCGGGCGTGATTTGCAGCGCCGAAGTTTCCGCCGCGGCACGGGGCGGGGCGCCGGCGTCGCGCCGGCTTTCGTACATCGACAGGTATTGGATCGAATAATCGATCGCCATGCCGGCGAGAATTCCGCCGAGAACCGCGGTCAGCGGCGTCAGCCCGAGCCTCAGCGTGGAATAGACGCCAAACCCCAGAAGAAGGCCCATCGCGATCGGACCAAAAGCCAGCGCGAACAACTTGAAGGCGCCGCGGTAGGCGATCAAAAACAAAAGTTGCAGGCACAGGACGGACCCGGCGACGGTGGAGATCATGTCGGCGCGGATGGCGGCGGCGCTTTCGGCGGCGATGGCGTAGGAGCCGGCGTAACGCAGTTCCAAGTGATCGGTGTTGACGCGATCGGCGACGGCCGCCACATCCTTTACCAGCGCTTTGCAATAATCCAAGTCGCCGGGAGACCGCGAGCCCCGAACGCGAACGAGCAAGCTGCGGCCGTCGGGGGAGATGAAGGCGTCGGTCCCCTGGCGGGCGGTGAAGGGAATCGCGGCTTGCAGCTTGCGCAGAAATCCGCCGAGAAAGTCGCGAAGCCTCAGCGGATCGCGCATCAACGCCTTGGCCATCGCGCCGGCGGCGCCGGGAGCGGCCATCATCGATTCATCCTGGGCGAGTTGCTCCTTCATTTTCGCCGGGGTGAGGCGTTCGCGCGCCGCCGCGACAGACGCCGGGTCAAGATAAAAAATCGCCGAAGGGGCGAGGACTTTTTCGACGTACTCTCGCGTGTCGGAATCGGGCCTGAAGAAGGCGCCGTCGGTTTCACCGGCGGTGTGCGGATCGGCGGATACCGCCGCGGTAAAGCGCTGTCCGAAGCCGGCCAGTCGATCTATTTCGCCCGGCGACGCCTCGCCGGCGCCGGGAACCGTGACCAAGACCAACAATTCGTCGGCCGCGGCGAAATCATTCATGACGCGCACAAGCGATTGCCCGGCGGCGCTGTCGCGAGAAAACATCGCCGCCAGCGAGGCGTCGGGCCGGATTTTCGACGCGCCAAAAGCCGCCAGGGCCGCCAGGCAAAGCGATATCGCCATCGTCACGCGGGGACGGCGGAGCGGAAAGATAAGCAAATTGGATAGCATGGATTGCGGGGGTTGCGTGAGATTTTAGGCGGCTGAGTCCACCCTCATTCCACCGGCGCCCCGGGGAACAGTCGCAGAGGCGCTCTTATGATTCGTTCTTCACGGCGCCGGGGTCGGCGGAATCGGCGCGGCGGTTTCTATCTCTCGAACAACCGCCCTCACGCTGGCCTCGAGCTTGTCCTTCATCACCAACTCCGCGGCCTGATACAAACTCGCCGCTTCGGCCGGGGTGATGTTGAAGTAGGTATCGATGCTGTTGACCGCGTCGACGAAACTCTCAAACGGAAGATTCGGCAGACCCTCCAGCTGCGCCAGCGAAAGATAAATCACCCGAACCTGATGCCCGCCGGCGTCGACAACCTGAAGAAAACCGTCTCGATCGAGCTGACGGATGTGGGCGCGCAGTTCCCTGGCGGTTTCGACGTCGGGGGCGTTGTTGAGAAGGATCTCGGCCAGCGTGGCGGAATTAACGCGATTAACCATCGATCGGCTTGTCAGACCCATGGCCGTCTTGAGGCTTGCCATCGCGCCGACGTCGCTGAGTTGGGCGAGTCGCGCGTTGAAACGAGTTTGGGCGTTGATGACGATATAGACGGCGCCGTGCGGATAAGGATCGGGCCGGCCGGCGGCGCGGGCGGCGGTGATTTGGGCGTTATAGGTTTCCACAAGCGTTTGCACGCCGAGATTTTCGGCCACGCCGGCGTCGATCAGATGGCGGTATTGCCGAAAGGTGGTCGCGTAGTCGCGCAGCGTCACCGGATGCAGCACAACCGGCACCGCCGAGCTGGCGGCGACCGCATAGGCCAGGGGATATTTGCACAGGTCGGAGTTTATTTCGTCGAAGCTTTCGTTGCAGAAGACAAACCGCCGGCCCGATTGCAAATCGGTCGCGTTGATGAGAAGGCGCGGGCGATCGGATCTCAAATCGGCGAACGTCAGGGCGCGTCCGTCGCGGCTGAAAAGTTCTTCCTGAAAGATCCCCGCAAGGACGTCGCTGCGGTCCCAGTCGGTAAATGAATACGCCATCATATTCAATGGATCAAGGCTTCGGAGGATCAGGTCAGTTGCGAACGAGCGGCTCAGGGCCTGCTGAACATCGGCGGGATTCCATTCCTTGTCATGGGCGCAGTAAAAGGCGGCGGCAAGCGATCCGCCGCTCACCGAGGAAATATAATCGACGTGCTGGAGCAGTCCGGCGCGCTGGAGCTGGAACATGCTGGCGGCCGCGAAGTTGGCCGAGCGCGATCCGCCGCCGCTGAGCGCGAGTCCGACGAAAAAACCGTCGGCGTCTTGCGGTCCGGGACCGATGTCGCGGCCGGGGCGAACGGTATGCTCGGTTCGCAGCATCGACACCGAGTCGCGCGTGGTCGGAGACGACACGTCGGCGAATACGGCCGAGCGCGTGCGGTTGGCGACCCGCCGTTCAAGCGGAAGGGAATTGTCGTTCAATTGAACGTTGACATAGCTGCATCCGAGTAGAACCGTCGCGGCAAGCGAAATCGCCAGGCGACGGACGCGAAGTGTACCCATGCGCTAATTGTAAGCGGACAGCGTGGCATGGGAAATCCGGGCGGCGTTGTCGGACAGGGTATCGCCCTTAGATCAGCGGGCGATGATATTCAGCATCAGGAAGAAATGGCACGCGCTGCCCCCGAGCACCATGCAATGCCATAGATCGTGAGCGGCGAATTTGCCGGGCCACAGGTGCGGCCGGTCGCTGACGAAGACGACGGCGCCCAAGGAGTAAATGATCCCCCCGCCGATCAGCCAAAAAAGGGCGGCCGCCGACAACGTGTGAAAAATGGGGATGGCCGCGACGATGGCCAGCCACCCCATGACCACATAAAGAATCGACCGCACGCGATCGGAAAACCCGCGGCCCCAGATGATCATCGAAATGCCCGTGATGGCCATGATCCATTCGCCCGCAAGAATTCCCCACCCCAGCGGGCCATGCAGCGCGATCAGACAGAGCGGCGTATACGTCCCGGCGATCAGAATGAAAATCGCGATATAATCAAAGCGATCGAGCCACATTTCGATCATCGGCGAAGAGTGAACCGAATGGGCGATTCCGCTGGCGAGATACAGCATGATCAAGCTGGCGCCGTAGATCGTAAACGCGATGATCCAGGCCGGTTTTCCGCGCGAGGCTTCGATCAAGACGATCAACGCCAAGATCGACAGCCCGGCGCCGAAAAAATGCGACAAGCCGGGAAAGGGGTCTTTAATCCAGCGGCGAACGGGCATACGGATCTTCTTTCGTGAAGGAGAGGCGGGATGAACCGGCTACGATCTCATCGTATACTAACGGAGATGAGCGATCACGCGAATTTGTCGATTCGTCCCCGCCGTTTGCGCGAGCAGCCGGAACTTCGTCGAATGCTGCGCCGCGTTTGCCTGCGGCGGAGCGATGTCATCGTGCCGATCTTCGTTCGCGACGGCGCCGGCGTGAAGCGGGAAGTGGCTTCGATGCCGGGCGTTTACCAGATGTCGCTGGACGTGGCGGCGGATTTTCTGGCCCGGCGGGCCGACGAAGGGTTTGGGGCATATCTGGCGTTCGGCGTGATCGATCGAACGGAAAAAGACGCCGCCGGTTCGCCCGCGCTGGACGAAGACAACATCGTCTGCCGGCTGTTGCGCCGCGTGAAAGAGCAAAAAATCGCGATGGCGGGGATAACCGATCTTTGCTTTTGCGAATACACGGATCACGGTCATTGCGGCCCCCTTTCGCCGGACGGCGCCCGCGTCGAAAACGACCGGACCGTCGAACTGCTGGTCCGCCAGGCGATCAACCACGCCAAAGCCGGGGCGGCGGTCATCGCGCCCAGCGGCATGATGGACGGCGCCGTCGCGGGACTGCGAAAAGGTCTCGATTCCGCCGGATATAGCGATGTATCTCTCCTGGCGTATTCGGTGAAATACGCCAGCGCGTTCTACGGCCCCTTCCGCGACGCCGCCGATTCCGCGCCATCCTTCGGCGATCGTCAGGGTTACCAGATGGATCCCGCTCGGGGGATCGGCGAAGCGCTCCTCGAAGCCCGCCTTGATGTCGAGCAAGGCGCGGACATGGTGATGGTAAAACCCGCCGGCCCGTATCTGGACGTGCTCCGCGCGGTTCGCGAGACGGTGGATGTTCCGGTGGTCGCGTACCAGGTCAGCGGCGAATACGCGATGATCGAGGCCGCCGGGCGAAATGGATGGCTCGATCACGATCGGGCGGTGCTGGAGTCGCTGGTCGCGATCAAACGCGCGGGCGCGGATCTGATCATCACCTATTATGCGGAACTACTGGCGAAACTGCTGCCGGTTTGAAAGAGACAATGAATGGTCCACGAAGGGCACGAAGAAATACAAATACGCGATAGTGCGACATTTTTCGTTTTCTCGTGCGTTGCGTTCTTCACGAATACCACGCGTTGAACCCGGCCGGCGTGCTTTATCTTTTATGCGTATGAATGAGCCGCGCCGCAATACGTTTCCTCGCTCGCATCGGCTTTCGACGCCGCCGCGTTTCGCGGCGGTGTATTACGCCCGCGTGCGCGATACGCGCGGGCCGCTGGCGTTTTTTGCGCTTCCCAATGAGCTTGGCCACGCCCGAATGGGATTGAGCGTTTCGCGAAAGGTGGGCTCATCGCCGCGACGTCATCGGATCAAGCGGCTCTTGCGCGAGGCGTATCGCGCGGTGCGGCATGATCTGCCCGGAAGCTATGATTTGGTGGTCGTGGTGCGGCCGCATGAGCCTTTGACGCTTGGCGAGTATCGATCGATGTTGACCGTTGCGGTAAATAAACTGGATGGTATCTGGCGGCGTCGTGGAACGGGAAAGGGCGCCGGGTGAGTTTTTTTATGCGGTGGATTCTCATCCATTTTGTTCTCCTTTACCGCGCGACGCTGGGGCAGTTTCTTGGCGGCCAATGCCGATTTACGCCGACGTGCAGCCAATATGCGCTCGACGCGATCGACAAATACGGCGCGTGGAAAGGGGGATGGAAAACCGCCAGGCGCCTGTGCCGATGCCATCCGTTCGGCGGCAAGGGCTATGACCCGGCTTAGGCGTTTTTCATGTTGATGGCGCGAGTTTCTGGTCGCGAAATACGCTCCGCAACCGGGGCCGCCAAACGCAAAAAACTCTGCGGCAGCCCAAGAAAGCGTTCCAGGAATGCGATCGAACTCACTTTACGCATTCTTGCGATGGGTTGGCCGCGACCAAGCGCGGAAGTTATGTCGGCCGCAGTGCTGAATCGTGAAGCGGCGATCACAACATATGCTTCATCTTGTCGAATCTTGCTTTGACCTTTGCCTTAAGCGCCCCATGGCCCGGCTCATACTCGTGGCCGCGCCGCGCGAGTTCGATGAACAATTTAACCATGCTGTCCCAGTCGCCGACGTCGATATATTCGGGAGCGATCTTTTTCTTTGACTTGTCCATGTTGTGATAGTTCCCCAGCGGCACGCAAATCGACGCGGCGATGAAGCCATAGATGTCATAAACCGTCGCCTCGCATGTGCCGCCGGGCATAAGGGCACGCTGGTATTTGAAGGTTTTGTCGGCGGCGCCAAGGTCGGTGGCGACCTGGGTGAGAAAATAACTGAGGGAAGAGTTAAAGACGCTGGTTCGATCGCCGACGCGAATGATGGCGCCGCCGCCTTGCGGAGCGTAGGGCTGGACGGATGAACATTCGATGGCGATCACACGGTCGGTCTTGCGTAGGAGCCGCGGCTTCAGCGAGGCGGCGACGGCGCCGATGAATCCTTCTTCCTCGGCGCGGGTGAGCAAGACGGCCACGTCGATCTTCGCCGGTTTTTTGGCGAGAGCGTCGAGCATGGCCAGGGCGGCGGCGGCGCCGGCCAGGTCATCGCATACTCGGCTCAGGAAACGCCGGCCGGCGAATTTTCCTTCCCCCTGATCCCACATCCCTGGCGTTCCGCTCGCCACCGGCTTGGAAACGCGCAGCGTGGCGCCGTTCGCGCGGCCATCTTTTGCCGTCCGATAATTAATTACCGACGCGCGGATTTCCTCGTCGGCGTCGAAGAATTTCACGCGCGATCCGGGGAAGTATTCGGGGGAAACGCCGCCGTAAAAATCCGCTTCCAAAGTGCGGGGGTCGAGCATTTTTCCGGCGATGAAGCCGGGATGGTCCATATGGGCCGTGAAAACCCAACGCCGCCGCTTCTTACCGGACGCGCGGCGGCGCGCGCCCGCCGGGATTTGGATCAGCAGATTCCCGAAAACATCGCGCGTCAATTGAAGCCGGCGACGCGCGCCAACAAACGATTCGACGAAGCCGATTACCCGTGCTTCGGCGAAGGGGGCGGTGGGAACCGAGCAGAGTTCTTTCAGGATTTTACGGGACGAGGCCGAAGATGAATTACCGGGAGTTTGCCTTGGCATAGCGGATTGTTTAACCGCTTGCCGGCCCTCTCGCAAAGCGGAGCGTCAAACATGTTTTTGCAAAAGACCTGGATTTTCGCGTCATTGTTATCCGGCCTGCTCGGCGTCGCGACGCCGGGGTGGGCCGGCATGAGCCAATCTGGCGACTCGGTCACGGTAAACGCGGCCACCGACGAAGCGACGTTCACGATCGCTTTTCCACACGTCCCCGATTTCTACTCGCTCGACGCGGGCGGGCGGCCGGTCGATTCTTTCCAGGTTGAAATCGCCGCCAACCCAACCGGGCCCGATCCGCTGGCCAATCTGACGACGATCATCCGAGGCTCGGAGATTCGCTTCGCCAACGCCCTGCGCGTGCGCAACGCTTCGCCGCCCGATCTGACCGATCCGCAAGCCGGCGCGTGGGGAAGCCTGCGCGGCACGACGCCATTCACCGTCCATGGAAATGACGTGACGTTTACGACGCCCTTCTCGTTGATCGACGTTTCCAATCGCCAGTTCGCCTACCGTGCGTTCACGGTGGAATCCGGGTCCATCGTGGAGACGTTCAGCGGGCGCTCCGTTCCGCTGCCGCCGGCGTGGGCGGCGATGCTTCTTACGGGAATGCTGGGGATCGTCTGGCGGCGATTGAGACCGGCGGGATCATTTCATTGACTCGGCCATAAGCGACGGGAGCCGCCCCAGCTTTGGGGGCGGCTCCATCAGTCGTTTCCATTGGTGAGGTCGATTGGGCGACAGAACGAAGATGAACGCAGATTCAAGTGGAGTGGAATAGTTCCGTCGCGTCGCCGCGGTGGAAACTCCGTTGCCGAGAACGATCCGCTCTGTCGGGCGAACCGCTCCTGACATCTCCAACTGGTCTGCGGGGCACTCATCGACGCCACGCCGCCAACCGATAACCAATGGGGTGCTTCAGGCGTCTTGGGCTGTTAAGACCTCGGCGCCAGATAGGATTTCTTCAACGGCCTGCTCCAGACGGCGCTCGGCCATACGGATGTCGTACGAGGCGACGCCCGTACGACGATGAGCGGCAAGGCGATCCAAGCCACCCGGCGTGATTGCATCGTGAAGTTTCGCGTTGATCAGGCTCTCGATCGCCCGACGAAGCGACTGTGCATGATTACCTTCCACGTGAGATCTCCTTTGCGCCCGTGAGGCGCTAAAAAAAGCGGTGGTGTAGCGACGCAGGGCAACGAAACACCCATCGTGCGGGCGTGTACACACCAGACAAAAGGAAAAAATAAGGAAGGATCGAAACGCTTTCAGACAGCGTTGATCCCTTTCACATGCCTACGGAGTTAGCTGACGGGCGAGGAGTTGAAAGTCTCCTTCAGAAGTTCGTGCCAGTGCACGAACTCCGATAAGCCCCTGTCTCACTTCGCCGGAAAGAATCCGACTCAGCAGACGATACAAACCGGAATGGCTTGTATTGGGTTCTCCGCGCCTTCCCTGTGAGAGAAGGCTTCGGCGGTCAAGCAACACGAGGATTGTATCCCAATGCCGGTGCGTGTCAATAAAAACTTTCCAGTTTGCATGCGGTTTTTCGGATCTTCCACGATGTTCCAAAACCTTCCAATCGCTGAAAATCCGGCCGTTTTCTCACTTTTTCGGCTGGCGCGAGCGACTTGAAGAAATTTTTCTTTTAGCGAATTTATCGCTTCAGTCTGATTTGAAATCCCCGAAAAATCGCCGTGAAGCTGCTACACTGGCGGGGATGGACGATGCCAAAACCGAAATCATGCAATGTATGGAGGTTTGGGGCGGCAATCAGCCGGTCAACAGCGGCGTTATCATGACGGGAATCGATGCGTGGGTCTATTGCCGACCCTATACCGGCGCCGCGGGGATTGCCGCGCAAGCGGGCGGGGACGTTTACTTCGTTTCCTCTTGCGCGACAGGCCGGATTACCCGGCTGCTGGTCGCCGACGTGAGCGGGCACGGAAGCGCGGTCGGCGATATCGCCACATCCCTCCGCACGCTGATGCGAAAGTACGTGAATTACCTCGATCCGCGGCAATTCGTGGGGGAAATGAATCGCCGATTCACCGAACTCTCCGAAGCTGGCAGTTTTGCCACGGCCATCGTCACCACCTTTTTTGCGCCGACGAATCACGTTACGTTTTGCAACGCCGGCCATCCCCCGCCACTGATCTACCGTGACGGCCAGGGATGGATTTACGCCGAAAAAAAAGAGCGATTCGATGACAGCCGACCCAGTAATTTGCCCCTTGGAATCGAGGATTCGTCGGCCTATCACCAATTCGCGGTGAAACTGCGCGTCGGCGACCTGGTGCTGTGCTACACCGACGGCTTGCCCGAGTCGCGGAACTGTAATGGCGAGTTTCTTGGCCAGGAGGGACTGCTTGAGGTCCTGAACTCGATATCCGTCGCCGATCCGAGCCAAATCGTTCCGGAGCTTCTAAGGGCAATCGAGACCCTGCACCCTGGGAACCTCACGGGAGACGATGTCACAGTCTTGCTATTTCGCGCCAATGGCCTGGGATCGAAAGTTCCGTTCGTCAATCGTGTTCTCGCGCCGCTTCGATTGCTGCGAGGGCTGGCGGCTTCGCTCTTGCCCGGCGGTGGGCCGGCGCCATGGCCGGATCGTCACCCGGCTAACGTCGGCGGAGCGATCTTCGATTCATTGAACGACCGATGGAGTGGCGGAGACGACGAAGCGCCGAAGTAAGCCGCGTACGACAACAAATGAGCCGCGTGAAGTTTAAACGTAGCCACGCGAATCAGGTTCCGCGATGCGGGCGCTACATGAATCGCACGCGGCTACTTAAATGATCTTTAGACGGAATGGGGCCGGATCGCGCTCGCTTCTTGACCTGTTCCCTTTGCTCTCTTACGCTTCCCCGCCCGACATTCACAGAGGAGTTCCCGATGTTTCCGCTTGCCAGTCGCATGCAGAGCGTTTCCGATTCGATCACCCTGGCGGTCAGCGCCAAGGCTAACGCCATGAAAAAGGCGGGGATCGACGTGGTTGGGTTTGGCGCGGGGGAGCCGGATTTTGACACGCCGGCGTTTATCAAGGATGCGGCAAAGGCCGCACTCGATAAGGGGCAGACCAAATATACGCCGACCCCATGTTTCCCGGAGCTGCGCGAAGCGATCGCGGCCAAGTTCAATCGGGAGAACGGGCTGCCGTATAAGGCCGACCAGATCACCACCGGCTCCGGGGGAAAGCATTGCCTGTACATGGCATTCATGGCGACGCTCGATCCGGGGGATGAGGTGATCATTCCGTCGCCGTACTGGGTGAGTTATCCCGAGCAGGTGAAATTGGCGGGCGCGACGCCCAAGATCGTGCGCGGGGAAGAGGCGAATGGATTTAAGATCACCCCGGCTCAGCTCGAGCGGGCGATCGGGCCGCGAACGAAAGGGTTCATCATCAATTCGCCGAGCAACCCGGCGGGACACGCGTATACACCCGACGAATTGAAGGCGCTGGCGGACGTGATCGCCCGGCATCCGAACATCATCGTCTTCAGTGACGAAATCTACGAAAAACTGATCTACGGCGGCTTGAAATTCGTCAGCTTCGCCACGCTCGATCCGTCGTTAATCGAGCGCACGCTGACTTTTAACTGTCATTCCAAGAGCTTCGCGATGACCGGCTGGCGAGTCGGATACATCGGCGGGCCCAAAGAGGCGATCGCCGCGATCAATAAGCTGCAATCGCAGATGACCAGCCACATCACGAGCTTCACGCAGATGCCGGCGGCAACGGCGCTAAGCGATCCGCGCGGCGCCGAGAGCGTGGAAACGATGCGGCGGGAGTTTGAACTTCGCGGCAAACATATGTGGTCGCGCCTTGTCGCGCTGCCGAACGTGACATGTGTGCAGCCGCAGGGGGCGTTCTACTGCTTCGCGAATGTCAGCGCTTATTTCGGCAAGGCGGGAATCGAGGATGCCGTGAGCTTCGCGGCCATGTTGCTGGAGCAATCGCATGTCGCGGTGGTTCCCGGGAACGACAGCGGATTCGATACCCATGTCCGATTGAGCTTCGCCACCAGCATGCAACAAATCGATAAAGGATTGGATCGGATCGCCGAGTTCCTGAAGAAGCTGGCGTGATTGGAAGGATGCCGCGGCTTGTTCGCGACCGGCATGCACCCACAAAAACAGGCACGGACTTGCCAGGCTTTCGCCCGCGAAAGTCCGTGCCCTCATTTGTGACCAGACCTCGTCAACGCCAGCGGATTTGCCGTTCGGCTGTTAGCCGGGCAACGCCCCGGGGTTTCCTTCTGTCGGCGGTTCAGTGGGCGGATTGGCCACGACTGGATTGGGCGGCAGGTATTTCGGCTGCACCCATGCTGATCCTGTCGTCGCATTTGGATCCGTGGTTCCGGGAATCGCGTCGGTAGGCGGCGGTTGCACGCCCGTCATGAGCGGCGTCGATTCCGGCTCGCCCCAATAGTAGAAGCCAGCCTGACCGCTCGCGAACTTCATCGACCAATTATACGAATATTTCGGATTAGATCCGGTGCCGCCCGTGTCGTCGTTCAACGCCAGCGGATACTCCGCGGGACCATGACCTTCAACCCGGCCGTCACCGTAAAGCACGTTCTGAAAGTCCGGCATCTTCGGGTTGCCGGTGACGGGATGATTGATTTTGTAGACCGGCACGGAGGTGCTGGTTCCCCCGTAGTAAACCAGGTCCGCGGCGAGCACCGTTTGCCCAAGCGACGCCATCCCAACCTGCACGTCGATCACGTTTGTCGAGTCGTTCGGATCGACCTGGTAGACGTAAAGCGGCGAGCCCCCGATCGCGACCGCCGGCGGGGCCTTGGCCCAGTGGCCTGTCGAATGATTGCCGCCGGAGACATGGGGCGGCACAGCCATGTTCTGGTCGGACAACCCGCCCAGATACATGTAGTTGCTTGAGATGAAATTCCCGTATTGCGCTTGCGACGAACTGGTGGCCAGATCGATTTCATGCGCCGGCGTATCGACGCTGGGGCAAGTGAATACATCGAGGGTGGCGTTATACCGTTGCCACATCGTCCACGACGTGCCGTACTGCTGCCAGCCGTATTGCGAGTCATCGGAGTCGTGGTCGTTTTTTATCGTCCCGGTCGAGGGATCAAGGTAGGGAACATTGATGAATTGCGGAACTCTGAAGGGATAGGTCGCCGATGCGGTATCGTTCATTCGATAGCAGGCGGGGAAAAAACCGCGGTGATCGTTGGCGAAGGTCGTCGCCATCTGGCCGATGGTGTGAAGATTGGCCGCACACTTGGTGCGCCGGCCGGCTTCGCGGACACGGCCGAGAATCGGCATTAAGATCGCCAGCAACAGGACGATGATCCCAATCGATACCAGCAGCTCCACCAGCGTAAATCCATCTTGCTTTCGCCGCCTGGACGAATCGCAAAATTCAGGATGATCCGACGAGATGCGCGACATGAATGACCTCCGCCGTTATGAAAGTTAGCCCTTTGTCGGCGCCCGCGATCCCGGCACGATGCCTGAAAACCGCCGCCGGCGCCGGCTATCACCCCATATTACGCGCAAGCCGTTTTTTTTTGCAAGATACGGCATTTTTCACTTGGCGCGCTTCGATCGTGAATTACGCCCCGCAAGCGGGTTCGCTAAACGCAGGAACGCTATTGCAAAATTGCTCTCGTTGGATGTAGCGCTTCGGATTCTACGGCGCAGCGATCGCGTCCGCCGGGAATTCGGGAATCTGCCGCAGCGCTCCATCGCGCCCCACGCAGGCGATGGTCGACGTCGCCTCTGCCAACAGCGTTTGGCCGCGCTTTAACTGGTAGACGTGATCGATCCGAACATGCGTCTGACGCACCACGCGCGTGGTGAGTGTAAGCTCTTCATCGTACCGGGCCGGCGCCTTGTAACGGCACTCCAGCTTCACGACTACGAAAAAAATTCCTTCGCGCTCAAAGTCGGCATAGCGATGCCCAAGATTTCGCAGCAACTCGATCCGGCCCATCTCGAAATACTGAAAAAATCGGCTGTGGTGCAAATAGCCCATCGCGTCCACTTCCGGATAGCGGACGCGGATTGTAATTGTATGTTCGGTGCTCATAATCGTATACTCTAAGATGGAACATCGATAACAACCAACCAACCTCGCCTATGACGCTTTCCACTAGTCTTGATCCAGAAGCCGTTCGGATCGAACATCTTTCCAAGGTCTATAAGGATTTCTGGGGCCGCGATAAAGTGCTGGCCCTGGACGACCTTAGCCTCGAAATCCACAAGGGCGAGGTCTTCGGACTTCTCGGCCCCAATGGCTCGGGCAAAAGCACGACCATCAAACTTCTGCTGGGGCTGATCTTCGCCAGCAGCGGATCGGCCACCATCCTCGGCCACCCGGCCGGTAGCACCGCCATCAACGAGCGCATCGGTTTTCTTCCCGAAGAATCTTATCTCTATCGTTTTCTGACCGGCGAAGAAACGCTCTATTTTTACGGACGGCTTTTCAAAATCCCAAGCCGGGAGTTGAAAAAACGGGTGCCGCTGCTTTTGGACACGGTCGGTCTGAACACCAAGGACCGCAAGCGAAAGCTGCGCGAATATTCAAAGGGAATGGCTCGCCGAATCGGTCTTGCCCAGGCGCTGATCAACAATCCCGACCTCATCCTGCTCGATGAACCGACCACCGGCCTCGATCCCATCGGCACGCGCGAAATGAAGGATCTGATCGTCTCGTTAAAAAACCAGGGCAAGACCGTCTTATTGTGCAGCCACCTGCTGGCCGACGTGCAGGACGTGTGCGATCGCATCACGATATTGTTCCGCGGCAAGATGCAGGAGCTGGGCCAGGTTCGCGACCTGCTGCAAGTGAAAGATATCACCCAGGTGCAGGCGACTGGAATGTCGGCCGAGCAAATTCGTCAGATGCAGGATTTTCTCGCCGGGATGGGCGTGAGTTCGCAGATCACCCATCCCACGACGACGCTGGAGGATTTGTTCATGCGGATCGTCCGCGAGCGAACCGTCAACGGGCCGGGGACGGCTCCGTCGGGCGGCAACGGAAAGAAGTGATTTCCGCGCTTAACGCCAAATTCAATTAGCGGCTCTATCGGAGGAATCGTGTTGTTTTCCGTTCCGTTGCATTTCGGCGCGTCCATCGACTTTGCCTCGTCGGTCGCGCAGATGAGCCAGCCCGCCGATCGTCCCGGCATCCTGCCGTGGGCCGTGGCGGCGGCGATTATCTTTGTCGGCCTGTTCCTGTACGGCGGAGCGGACCTGATCCGCACCCGCTGGAGTCGAATCTGGGCGATCGCCGGCGTCTGCCAAACCGAATCGCTGCGCCGTGGCGTTTTATGGGTGACGCCGATGGCGATCCTCGGCGTGGTCGCCGTCTCGCAGTTCCAGCATCCCACCGACGCGCAGGATTCCATCCGGCAAATCACCAAATTCTGCCTGTTCGCCAGCGGGATGCTGGTGGCCATCACCGCCGTGATCCTCGCTTGCACCAACCTGCCGCGCGAAATCGAAAACCGCGTCATTTACACCATCGTCACCAAGCCCACCACCCGCCTGGAAATCGTCCTTGGCAAGGTCGTCGGATTTGCCCGGGTCGCGGGATTGATCATCGTGGTGATGGGCGCCTTCACCCTCCTTTTTCTGGAGCTGCGAACGCGCCCGATGATCGAAGACTTGAAAACGCAGATCGCCTCGCTTGATCCCTCGTCGCCGTTGCTGGCGACCGATCGATATTACGTCAACTCGGGTTTGCTTGGCACGCGGAGTCTGGAATGGTCCGACGACGTGCAGTTCTATTCGCGCCCGCCGACGAATGATCCCGAGCGCTGGATGGCCGGCGGAATCGCCATGTACTTCCTGGTGCCGTTTGACCTCTCGGCAAACGAAAAAATGCTTCTTGAAGCCGCGGTGGAAAAGAACGTCCCGGTCGAGTTGAAACTGACCGTCGACGTCGATTCCCATCCGCCGACAAAACAGCAACTTGATCAGGCGGAACAAATGAGACTGATCGAGCATCCGGCGACGCCGAAGGAAGTTTTTGGTCCGAAGCTGCCGACGACCGCTCCGGCCGCCACGCAAACGGCAAAGAAGCCGGACCGGCTGATTCCCCAGCTTGGCGTGCGTTTTCTGGATGACCGGCATCGCCCGGTGAGCGCGATGAACGATGCCGGCGACATCGGAATGAGCCTGAACCTCGTCGGGCGGCCCGGCCAGCCGTACACCGCCACCGTCACGGTGGACAATCGGCTTATTTCCCGGCTGATCGGGTTGGGTCGATTTATCGCGCAGGTAAACGGGCGCACGCCGTCGATGGAGTTCGGCGTGAAGGCGCGGCCGCTCGCCTTCACGTTTCCGTGGCCGATTACCGCGGACGGCGTTTTTGTACCCCTGGCGGAAGTCGGGAAATATCCGCCCGGGACGTTGCTGGTCGTCCCGCCGATCGAAGTAGCCCACAATCCGTTTGATCCAAGCCGCTCGGCTTCCGCGTTGTTTTTCGCTTATCCAAGCCGCCGGGGGATGCGTCTGACGGCCACGTCCACGCCCCAAGGCGGGCCGTTGGCGGTTTTTGGATTTCATGACGTGGCCGTCAATCCCGGCCGCGACGGGAAGGTCGGATTACAGGTCGGCGCCATCATCGAGCGAACCGCCGAGTACAGCGACGACAAGGCCCATTCGACCGGGTATACGTCCGCGTCGATCGAAGTGCGCAATCGCACTACTGGCGAAACGTCGGGCCCCATCACCTTCTCGCCGGAAGTCAGCCGCACCGAGCCGGTTTCGGTTGACGCCCGTTATTTCGCCGGCGGAGACTTCGACGTGCTGCTGCGAAACTCGACCGCCAACCAATCGCTGGGCATCGAGGCCGGCCCCGGCGGCGCGCTGGCGGTAATCACCGCCGATCGAAGTTTTGCGTTCAATCTCGCCAAAAGCCTCTTCATCCTCTGGCTGCTTTCGATCCTCGTCGTGATCATCGCGGTCTTCTGCAGCACGTTTTTGTCGTGGCCGATCGCGGTGGTCCTTACGCTGATTATTCTGCTGGCGCATTGGGGAGTCGATCAGCTCGGCGACGCGCTCAAGCCGGGACAGGGCCGATCCGTCGCCACCGGGTTTGGCTTCCGCGATCCGGCCGCGATGACCGCCGTCACGTACGGCGTCGACAATCTCTCTTCCATGCTCACGAAAGTGTCCAAATTTCTTCCCGACGTCACGAAATTCCCCGTCACCGAAGATATCGAACGCGGCGTGAGCATTCCCAATTCCAAGGTTCAGGACGCGCTTGGCGTGCTGTTTTGCTATGGACTGCCGATGGTCGTGTTCAGTTATGTCATTCTTCGCCGCAAGGAGGTGGCCCCATGACCACCGCGACTCCTATCGAGACTAAATCTCCCGCAAGCCGGCCCGTCCCGTCCCGGCAGGCGCGACGTTCTTCGTCGCGCGGCCCCACCGCGCTTATCTTGATTATTTCCCTGATCGTCGCCGGGGTGTTGCGCCAATTTGCCGCCACCGAACAGGCTGGATTTTCCAAAACGCCGGGAAGGGCCGAATCGCGATCCACGTTCGGCAACATGGACAGCTTTGCGCTGGCCCTGCTGCTGGGCGGACTGCGCGGGCCGCTGGTGATGTTTCTCTGGTCCAGCAGCGAGTCGCAAAAAATCGATCGCGACCTGGAAGACTTCGACACCAAGGTCGAATGGATACGCCTCCTTCAGCCGGAGTTCGATACCGTTCACATCTATCAAATCTGGAACAAGGCCTACAACGTCAGCGCGATGATGGCCAGCCCCGCCAACAAATACAGCGTCATTATGGAAGCGCTGGATTACGCCCACAACGTCGACAGCGAGCGCCCCGGCGACGTCAACATCCTGAACTCGACGGCAAACGTCTACGGCGGGAAGCTGGGCTCGCCCACGCTGGCGGAATTTCCCTTCTACTCCCGGCAGTTCCGCGCCGAGTCGCTGACACCCGCCAATCGGGAAAGAATCTACGGCCACGTCGCCCGCCTCGACAAATGGAAACCGCTGCTGACCGACGACAACCGCATTCGCCCGGACCTGCTGGAACCAGATCACCCGCGCCCCGGCGACGTGGCGCAAAGCGCCGAGTGGAACGACGGCTCCGAATTGCAATATCTAAAAGCGTTCTCTCCGTTTCCGTGCGGTTTATCTCCGACGGCCATGAGCTACAACTATGCCAAGCGCGCCGAGGTCGCGACCAACGCCGAGGGGCAAAAGCCATTGCAGATGAGCGAAATGGTGATCGACAGCCGTCCGGCGATTCAATTGCGGGCATGGATGGAGGATGAGAGCCACATGGCCCGCGAGCGGGAATCCGCCGCCTTCGGCATCCCCGCCGTCGCCGGCAAATCCGACCCGGCTCTTGATGCGGTCAAGGCGTCGGACCCGGTCAAAGATCGCCCGGCCCTGGACGCGGCGCTTTACTACTACGACTCGGCCGTCCGTGTCAGCCGCGAAGGAATCAAGGAATATCATCGACATCTGAGCAAGCCCGAATTCGCGATGCGATCGGCGGTTTATCGTTCGCACATCGCCGATCTGACGGCCGGCGAATCGATCTATCAGGCCGATCACGACTACCTCGCGGCCGCCTTGACTTCCGACAAATCCGCCCGCGATGAACTGCTGCTCAAGGCCAGCGAAAATTACTTCAAGGCCAT
The DNA here is from genome assembly GCA_035551995.1 of Tepidisphaeraceae bacterium. Taxonomy (GTDB): domain Bacteria; phylum Planctomycetota; class Phycisphaerae; order Tepidisphaerales; family Tepidisphaeraceae; genus RYN-428. Next base: position 26,136 of record DASZME010000065.1, on the reverse strand, counting down.
GATCACCTACGAACACACCGTGCTCGATTTTTTCATGGAAGACGAAGCGCTATTTCCCACCGGCGCCAATTCCGTTCGTGTGCTGCCGTCCACTTATCACAATAAAAATGACGTGGCGGGTCTTCCCGATGAGTATGTTTCCGCCGCCTACGATAAGGCCACCGGCATCGCGACCCACCTGGCTCTGGGCGCCCAGACCTATCGCGACGAACGAAGTCAATACGCCGCCCAGATCGACCGCTGCCGCACGCGCATGAACCTGATCATCGACGAGCGAAAGAAGTAGACGTGATGTGCGGCGGTTCTCGCGAGCGCCGGCGGAACAAGCGGGGACAGGAAGACGGGAAACGCAACGGCGACTTCAGAAAGGCCCCAGGAAAAACCGCCGCCAGCAATCGGCATGAAATTAAATCGCCGCGTGCCTTGCTCCCGCTCGCGTCCCATAACTATACTTGCTCTCCGTAAGTCCAATTGGAGGTGGAATATCGCCGTTTTGTTGCAAAAAACGATCGTTAAGTCCGATCTGAAAGCATCCCGCCGTTTCGCGATCGACGCCGCCCGGCTTTTATCGCAAACGCGCTGCCATAACGTCGTAGTGCTGGACGTGACGGGCGAGTCGCCGGTGACGGATTTCCTGGTGATCGCCACCGGCGCCAGCCAACGGCAGATGAAAACCGCCTGCGACCACCTCCAGGAACTCGGCGACCCGCGCGGCTTCCGCCCGCTGTGCCGAATCGACGACAACGAAGCCTGGATCTGCATCGATCTGGTGGACATCGTCGTCCATCTTTTCACCGGCGAATCGCGTTCCTATTACGACCTCGACAATTTCTGGGCCGACGCAAGGCCGATTCAATGGCAACAGGAACAAGTCGCCGCCGAGTAGCGACGGATCGAAGCGACCTTCGCTTTTCGGCGCATGTGTGAGCACTTAAACGCCCCCTGCCGGCTGACGGTCAACGCCTGTCGAACGACGGTATTTTACCCCATTTCAACATCAGCCGCGGTTCGCTCTTGAACCGCGTGCGGCATCCACTAAACTCCCCCGCTTCATTCGCTCTTTTAGACAGGAAAATCATGGCAACTACAAAAGGCAACGCGGTCATCGGTCAGTCCGGCGGTCCCACCTCCGTCATCAACCAATCCCTCGTCGGCGTCATCGAGGAAATCAAGAAAAACAATCTCGTCGATCAACTCCTCGGCGCTCGTCACGGCGTCAAGGGAATCGTCGGCGACGATTTCATTTCCTTGAAGGATGTCCCCGACGAATTGCTCGAGCGCATCGCCGCCACCCCCGCCGCCGCGCTGGGCTCCACGCGGGATAAGCCCGACGCGGCCTACTGCGAGAAAATCTTCAAGTCGTTCGCCAAGCATGACGTCCGTTATTTCTTCTACATCGGCGGAAACGACTCGGCCGATACGGCGCGCATCGTCGGCGAATTGGCCGCCGGCGCGGGACATGATTTAAAAGTTTTTCACATCCCCAAGACCATCGACAACGATCTCCGCGTTCACGATCACACGCCGGGCTTTGGATCGGCGGCGAAATTCGTCGCCTCGGCGATCATGGGCGACAACTACGACAATCGCTCGCTTCCGGGCATCAAGGTCGATGTGATCATGGGCCGTCACGCCGGCTTTCTAACCGCGGCTTCCGTGCTCGCGCGCCGGCATGACAATGACGGGCCGCATCTGATCTACGTGCCCGAGGCGCCACTAACGGAAGAGAAGTTTTTGGCCGACGTCGACGCGATGTACACCAAGCACGGCAGATGCCTGATCGCCGTCAGCGAAGGCATCGGCAAGCCCGACGGAAAAACCTGGGCCGAGCACATGGCCAGCAATCTCGAGAAAGACTCGCACGGCAATATCCAACTTTCCGGCACCGGCGCCCTGGGCGATTTTCTTGCCGGGCTGATCACCAAAAAGCTTCAGGCGCCGGGCGGCAAAAAACTCCGGGTGCGGGCGGACACGTTTGGATATCTTCAGCGCAGTTTCCCCGGCTTCGTCAGCGAATCCGACGCGAACGAAGCGCGGCTTGTCGGGCGGATTGCCGCCCGCTCGGCCGCGGAAGGACAGCCCGGCGGCAGCAGCGTAGCGATGCGCCGCGTCGGCGGAAACGAATATAAAATCGAGACGTTTCTGACGCCGTTGCACACCGTGGCCCGCGAAACCAAGCATCTGGACGCATCGTATATCGCCGGCGGAAACAACATCACCGACGCCTTCAAGGCGTATGCCGCGCCGCTGGTGGGACCGCTGCCGAAAGTCGGGACGTTCGATGAGCTGATGCGTCGGTGAAGCAGCGCCACGCGCATCGTCGCATCACATTGGTAGCGGTTCGTGTTATGTGAACGCCGGAGGTGGGGACGTTCAATGAGCTGATGCGTCGGTGAAGGAGCGCCACGTGCATCGTCGCATCACATTGGTAGCGGTTCGTGTTATGTGAACCCCGGAGGGGTTGGAGCAATTAGCCGGTGGCTGAGCGCAGCGACGCCACCGGTATCGTGCCGGAGACCCTTCGACCCCGGCGGGGTCGCAGCGGGCATAAGATCGCAGCGATTCTCCGAAAACAATGATCGCTGCGATCCTTTCAGAGCCGGCCCGATGACTGATCGAGCTTCCGGGGGTGTCGCTGTGCCTAACCCCCGGCTAATGGCTGCCATCCCTTTGCGATGGGAAAACATGATTCCGCCTAAAGAATTGTACTAACGATTGGACCGACCACGAAGATGCGGCAGTAACGGAGGCGTCGCGCCGGAAGCGTCGAAAACGCAGCCAGGGCAGTCGCGCTATAAGTGATCCGACGCTCCCGCGGCCAGAAACGGAAGCGCCACCACCGTCGCTTGGCGCATCGCTCCTTCGGCCGGGACTTTGACGATGCTGCCGGGCGGGATGAACGCCTTTTTGGCGAATCCCAGGCAGATGCAGGCGTTGGAGAGGACGGGAGATACGGTGCTGCTGGTGATTCCGCCGACCTGATTGTTCTGGTCGTCATAGAGCAGGGCGCCGGCCATTGGCAGGGCGTCGTCGGCGACGCGGAGGCCGACGATCTGCCGGGCGACCTGGCCCCGCGCGTGCATTCGCGCGACGATCTCCTGCCCCAGATAACATCCCTTCGTAAAGCTGGCCGCGCGAGCGAGTTGGCCGGTTTCGGCGGGAAGGACGGTGTCGTCGAAATCGATCCCGAAGATCGGCCGGCCCGCTTCGATCCGCGTGGCGTTGAACGCCGCCCACCCCGCGGGGCGCAACCGCCGACGGCCCGGTTCCTGATTCTCGAAAAACCGCGCCAGCAGTCCGTCCCATATTTTCCCGACTTTCGCGCTCTCCGCGACCATGTGAAAACCGCTGACCCCGCAAGCGTCGTCGCGCCAGAGAACCACGTCGACGTCAAACAATCGTGTCGCAAATGATCCCACTTGCTCCAGCTCGCCCGGCGGCGGGTCGCACACTTCGCCGAGAATCTTGCTTGTTCCCGGCCCGTGCAGCGCAAGGGTATGGAGGTCGCCCACCCGGCTGGTCATTTTCACGCGCTCGCGGAACAGGAATTTATCGAACGCCTGGCGCGTCGAATCGACGAGGCGCGCGTCCATGTCGAGCCAGGTTCGGTCGCCGCGCTCGATGACGCAGGCGTCGGTAATAATCCGGCCCTTGCCGTTTAAGAAGAACGCGTAGACGCCGGCTCCCGCTGCCAGACCGGTTTTGGTCGCCTTATCCCACGTTTGGTTGGTGAGCAGATTATTGAGAAACGCCAGGCGGTCTTCGCCGGTCAATTCCAAAATTCCGCGTTGCGGTTCGTCGATAAGAGCCGATGCTTTTCGAATGGCCGCGTACTCGGCCTGCGGTTCGCCGAAGGTGCTGACGACTTCGAGGCTCGCGTATGCCTGAAACTCCGCGCCGACGGCTTCGTGGCGGGCGCGCAGCGGGTTGGGAAGCGGAGGCGCGGGTGCGGGTGTGTCGGTCATGTGCGAACTGTAGCGGGGTTGGCGGTGTAAGGAAACCGGGACATCGCGGCCGACCGTTAGCCGGTGGATCGCGCAAAACCGGTGGATCGCGGAAAACCGAAACCCGGTTTTCCGCGACGTTGCGAAGTAACTCGCATGCCCGCGGGAATCCGAGACGAAATCCCACTGGATTCTCGGTCGGTGAACACTATTGTTGGAACCGTGGACATTCCGCCAGGAAACAACATCGGAATCATCGCGATCGGCCGCAATGAGGGAGAGCGACTTCGTCGCTGTCTTGCGTCGGCGGTGGGACGCGGAATGCCTGTCGTATACGTTGATTCGGCCTCGACCGACGGCAGCCCGCTTCTCGCGCGCGAGATCGGCTGCGAAGTGGTTGATCTGGACATGTCGCTCCCGTTTTCCGCCGCCCGCGCGCGCAACGAAGGCTTTTCTCGGCTCATGCGAATCGCGCCGCGAGCCGATTACATTCAATTCGTCGACGGCGATTGCGAAATCGTCGCCGGCTGGATCGACGCCGCGAAACTAACGCTCGATTCGCGCCCCGACGTCGCCGTCGTTTGCGGCAGACGGCGCGAGCGGTTTCCCGAGCGTTCGATATATAACGGCCTGGCCGACATCGAATGGAACACGACAGTCGGCGAAGTAAAAAGCTGCGGCGGCGATGCGATGATGCGCGTCGCCGCTTTTCAACAGGTCGAGGGTTTCAACTCTTCCATCGTCGCCGGGGAAGAGCCGGAATTGTGCCAGCGATTTCGCGCGGCCGGCTGGAAAATTCTTCGCATCGACGCGGAAATGACGCTGCACGATTCGGCCATGCTCCATTTCAGGCAGTGGTGGAAGCGCTCCATCCGCACCGGATACGGCGCCCTGGACGTCGCCACGCGATTCGGCGGCCAGGGGCTTTTCATGAAACACTTGAAAAGTGCCCGCAGGTGGGCCGTGACGTGGTTGTGGACGGCGATCGGCGTCGTCGTTTTGGCGCTGCTAAACGCCTGCCTGCTCGCGGGCGACTTTCGCGCGGGCCGCGGCGTTTTATGGGTAAGCCTCAAGTTCCTGCTCGCCGCCGCCGCGCTGATTCTGATGATACTTCCGTTACAGATGGCGCGGACCGCATGGCGTATTCGCCGACGGGCGCGATCGTGGCCAGACGCGGCCGCCTACGGAACATTGACGTTTGTCGGCATGTGGGCCAGCATGATCGGCCAGCGCCAATATCTTCGAGATCGCGCGGCCGGTCGCCTGGCGAGAATGATCGATTACAAGGCCGCCCCCTCAAAAATCTCCACAGAAGCGCCGTCGCCGCTCGCATGAGACCCGATGAAGGACAATGCGGTTCGCTTAAAGGGCTTTTTCGGTTTCGCCACGTGACGAGGCAGTTAGCGCGATTCCGACGCCGAAGGCGCATCGCTCAGCGTTCGCAGGAATTCGACTAAATCCGCCTGTCGCGGCGGCGGTCAAGTTAATCGTCGTCACAGTTCGGGATTTCCCGCCAACGAGATCATCGGAAAAATGATCGGCGTTCCAAAGAGTTCCGGAGCGATGAACGGATTTCGGACCCCGATCTACAGGCATTTGCCCTGTTGGGCAGGCGCCACGCCGACGGAGTTTCCAGGGACGGGCTAAGGGGTCGCCCAAGGTGTGACGTACCAGTCTGATTGGGCGTTTGCGACATCGATCACTGCGGCTTTTGCCCCGGCGGCGGCGCAGAGGCGTCGGTGTCTGGTTTCTGCGGCGCCATTCGTTCTTTTCCCGTCCACCGCAACGCCTCGCGGATGATCTTCGCCATGGCCACCGCGTCGCCTTCCCCCTGGAAACGGATGATATCCAATCGCGGCTTTTCGTATTGAAGCATCGGCGCGATCGACGCGACGCGCAGGATCGCGTTTTGCCGAAGGGCATCGACCACGTCGTTGGATTCATAGTCGGCGGTCACGAATTGACCGGCCACATTCATCTTCCCGCATGGACAGCGATAAAAGTAGAAGACCGATTCGATCCCGGCGGCCGTGGGAATTCCCATGCCAAGAATGGTCACGTCCAGATCATCGCGCGGCACGGTGACGATGTAGACGCCGTCCCTGGTTACGCCCGGGCGCTCGAGCACTTTGGAAATATCCGCCGCGGCGGGGTCGGCCGGTTGCGTGGCCGGGGCGGTGGCGGCCGACTCGCGCGCGGGCGATTCGCGGCCGGAGTCGCCCGCCGTCTCGGCGCATCCCGCCGCGCACGCGACCGCGGTCAAAACGGCAAATCCGATCACCGAACGCAATTTCATTTGCTACCCTCCGGCATCACGCGACCGGAGTCGCGAAGATGCTTGAACAATCGTCGGCGGATCAAGAAATAGGGCCTGGAGACGGTGCGATGCGCCCGAATCAAAAAGCTTTTATGCCTGACGCGATGAAGCTCCTCGGCCGTCAGTTCATCCGGGCGCAATCGTTTTTTATGCTTAAGAACGTGGTAAATGTCTTCCCGCTGCATTCGTTTTAGCAGGAACCGAAAATCCCAGCTGATTTGAAAATCGATCAGGTGAGGCCGGCCGTCGTCCCCCAGAAGAATATTTTCCGGCTTATTGGTATCGGCATAGGCGATGCCCCGCCGATGCAGCTCGGCGAGCAACGCCGTACACTGATCGAAGAACCCGTCGGGAGTCGATTTATCTGCCGCCAGTGGACGGCCATGAACGTAATCGTGCACGAATCCGGTATCGCCGATCAGGCCAATGAGCCTTGGAATGTTCGGCAAGTCTTGTAGCTTTCGATAAAATCGCGTCTCGCGCCGACATAAGAATCGGCCGATCCAGCGCAGGGGAATGCCGAACATCGGCGCCACTCTGCCGATCTTGAGCACGACGCGATGGCCGGCCACATCCTCGTAAAAACCGGTGGCGGCCATGAAATCATGCTTGACGGATCGGACGAGACGGTAAGCGACGCCATCGATTTCAAAATGGCGAGGCAGCGGATCTTTCCCAAGGGCGCGCATCCAATGCCAAACGCGCTCGGGATTGTCGCAGTGGTCGATATCGGCGGGATCGTTAGGGTCGGTCACGGCGACCATTATACGCGATGAAGCGGCGGCGGCGAAAACTCATTTCTTCCCGAGCGCCCGCTGCGCTCGAAAAAACTCCCGCAATTTTTCGGCGCACGCCTCGGCTAAAACGCCGCCGCGGATTTCCATCCGATGATTCAGCCTCGCGTCGTCGCAAATCCGAAAGAGCGTTTGCACGGCGCCGGCCTTGGGATCGGCGCATCCGTACACCAGCCGCGGAATGCGAGCGTTGACGATCGCGCCGGCACACATCGGGCACGGCTCAAGGGTTGCGTAAAGAGTGCAGTCCAGCAGCCGCCAATGCCTGATGAGTTGACCGGCGGCGCGGAGGGCGATGATCTCGGCGTGAGCGGTTGGATCGCGATCCAACTCGCGGCGATTGAAGCCTTGGCCGACGATGACGCCGCTCGGATCGTGAACGATGACGCAGCCGATCGGGACCTCGCCCAAACTCCCGGCGGCGTCGGCCTCGGCAAGCGCCAACTGCATCCAATGTTCGACGTCGGGCATGACCGATTTGACGAAAAAGACGTCCCTCAGGCGACGGGAATCACGCGTGTCACTTCCGGCACCTTGTCGCGGAGATTGCGCTCGATTCCCATGTGAAGCGTCATATGACTGCTCGGACATCCGATGCAGGCGCCATGAAAACGAATCTGCACGACGCCGTCGGCGGCCACGTCGACCAATTCGATATCTCCCCCGTCGGCCTGAACGGCCGGGCGAATCAGATTGATCACGCTCGCAACGCGATCGCGCACGGAATCGGTATTCTCAATTGCTGTTGTCATGCAGGATTCATTGTCCATTGATATGCGAATCGGCCGTAGGATTCGCACGGCGATTTTAGCTCGTCGGCAATTATAGCGATTATGTCAGGCCGGGACAACGACGATCCCCCGCCATATGAAATCCCCACGAATGTTGCAGGACGGACCAAAGTCTTTTCCCTTGCGTCCGTCGGCGCCTTTCGGATGTGCCGGGCGAATCCGAGTAACCATCGGCCGTGATCGCATTGGCCTTGCGGGGGTCATGACCGCCCTCCGTGTCTGGCGCCTCTATCGTCCATCCAGGTCGCGGCACGCGACTTTCCGACGATCTTCCCTTAAGATGTGGACCTTCGGACCGCACCGCGCCCTGAAAGGATCGTCGCAGCGATGGATTTCCAACGCAGTCTCGGACTTACCCCCGACGGCGCCTGCACCGTCGGGACTCGCGAAGAACTTATCCGTTACATCAATTTGAAACTCGCGGCGCTCGGCGCCGCCGTGGTCGGCGATGTCGCGCATACCGGTTTTCTGGATGTCGCGCATGATCTGCTTGCCGACTTTCGGGAGTTTCGCCGATTGCTGGATGGACATTTATGCCCAGCCGATCGGCGCATACAGGATTTTATCGACGGGCATTTCGCCGGGGAAGAATTGGCTGGTCCGCTGAACTTGCCGACCGATACGTTCGTCGTCGATCGGCATGGGATGGCGCGGGAAATGTCGCTGCCGATCGATCGGGATCAGTATAAGAGCAATTACGTCTTCAGCTATCGCGTGCGCCAAGGCGTGCTGCATAATCCCAAGAGCGATCGCCGCACGACGCAGGGCGTGTTTCACGTCGCCGAAGGGGGATTGCCGATTCCGTCGGACAAGGTGGCGGTGCCGAAGAAGGTCTATGGCAATCTATTGCACGCGGCGTTGAATCCGCCGGACGATTTGCGGGCGCTGCCGTTTACCGATGGGCGGGAAAATCCGGTTTCGTTGTTTTGTTCATTGTTGCTGCGGCCGACCGTCTGCCCGGAAATTCCGGGGTTCAGCAAAGCCAAAACGATGGAGGTGCGTTTTTTCGCGCCGGCGGCTTTGGTATCCAACCTCGATTTCGTCGAGTCGATTTTCGGGAACGCCGGCGATCCGTATTTGCCGGAGAATGACGCGGGGCTCGATGTCGAGCATTGGACGGGGCATACGGGCTGCGTGATTCTGGCGCCGCACCTGGTGAGTCTGAACAAAAAGGCGCTGGGCCTGCCGAACTGGAAAGACGCCACGCCGCGGCAGCGGGAAGAAGGCGTCTGCTGGAAAAACGAAGACGAGCTTTACAACGGCGGCAAGCCGTTCAAGATCACCTGCCGGACGATGGACGGCGTGATGGTCACCATCCTGGCCGACAATTATTTCGGGTACAGCAAGAAAGAGGTCAAGACCCAGATCAGCTACTCGGCCAACCTGTTCGGCATCGCCGAAGAGGAACACGCCGGCGGAGCGCTGGCGTTCGCCAGTTACAGCCTCGGGGAGCAGTTCAAGGTCGACAATAAGATCATCGCCGAGGGATATACGTTTGCCGGGGCGCTCAAGACGCTGGGCACCTCGGTGGTGTTGCATGACGCCGGGTATGCGGTCGATAAGCGTTATCCCAGCGTCGTATATGTGCCGCAAGACGTGCAGATGGATTTGCGGACGCAGAAGGTGTGGTGGAGCAAAGACGGCCAGACGCAATCGATCAAGCTGATGCCGGACACGATTTATGTTCATCCGACCGGCTACAAAATCCGGCTGGAAAAACATCCCGACGCGCCCTCCTGGCGATTGATCGGGACGCGCGCCGAAGGCACGTTCTGCCATAAGCCATGCACGGTATCGGGCGGCGGCAAGAGCGAGATTTCCAAATCGATCGCCGGTTCGGTGGTTTACGGCCCGATCTATGTTTCGGATTGGGAAAAAGACCTCGATCTCGTGCAGAGCATTTTTGATCGTGACTACGGCGACCGATTCGTGCCGAGCGCCCGGCCGGATTATTCGAATCGCGTGTCGCGCCCGATCCTGGGGCCCGAGCGTTCGCTGGGATCGGTAATCAAGATGCTGACACCGTCGCCGGGGGAATTCACCGACGCGTATAACGCATGGCTTGAGACGATTCCGAATCACATTCGCTCGCTGGTCTTCTTTATCAAGCGTATTTATAAGCCGGAATGGGGCGCGGATTGGCGGACACATTTCAACGTCGATCGCGTGAACGGCGGCGCCGGGCATGAACTGAAATTCGGAGCGCGGCGTGCCGTCGGCAGCTATCTGCGCGTCGGCATCGACAAAGAGGGAAGCTGGCGGCTTTTTAAGCTGCGCCAGGATTTCATCGCCGCCGACAAGGTGCAGATGGAAGATGATATTACGGCGTCGGCCGTCGTCCCGGCGGCCATGCTTTCCTACCTGCCAAAGTCGTGCGTGAACCCAAGCGTAAAGCTGATCGAGAATTGCGAATATCGCCTGTTTCAGCGTCCCGACGACGCGATTCATCGCGGCGCCGACGAGCAGACCGAATTGGATATGTCCCAGCCGGGCTTGTTCGCGTCCAACTATGAGCCGATCGACTCCGAGCAGGCGAAGCTGATGGTCGAGGACGTGGTCGAGTTCGAGAAATTTTCCCAGCCGATGCAGCAGACGCTGAAGGCGGGAAGCGCGTCGGGATTCGTCGTCAGCTCGGCCGATCCGCGCATCGTGGAGGGCAAGCGCAGTAAAAACCCGCGCTATCTGCAAATCCGCCCCGACGTCGCCCGGCCGCGCGACCGATATGTCGCGGAAATCGGCGCGCGATTGCTTCGGCGGGCGCCGGTGGGCGAGGCGATGGTCTTTCCGGTGAGTTCGGTTTTAAGCGGCCGCCGGAATAATCCCGCCGAGCCGGGCGTGCGGCCGTTGGCGGTTTATAATCCGATTCACTATCAGGAACTGCCCGAGCTGTTCATGGATTTCATCAGCAGCCTGACCGGAAAAAGCCCGTCCACGACAGGCGCCGGCTCCGAAGGCGCGTTGACCAAGGGGCCGTTCAATGCCCTGCGACCGGCAGCCGATTTGAATAACGCGCTGGTCGATTTCATTCTGACCGGATACGCCGGTTTCTCGACGGCGGCGGGGTATATCGGGCCGGACGTTCGGGTCGATCACGACATCAGCCTGTTGATCCCGGAGGTATGGGCGCGTCTGACGCCGGCGGAGCGCGATGCGCGGTTTTTAATCGACAAGAAGTACATGGAGAAGGTGGACGACTTCATGTACGACGGCAAGCCGGTTCTCGCCAGCCGGCTAGGCTATCGCATTACCGCCAAGTTCATTCATGACTTTTTCGGCCGTGTTTTTGATAATCCGTCCAAGGTGTTCGACGAAGCGATTCTGCGTCCCGAGACCCAGGACCTGGCGATGTACGTCGACGGCGTCAACAACATCGTGCACACGCAACAGCGCATGGCCAAGGCGTTTTTCGACGACGGGAGCATTGCCGAATGTTGTCCGCCGTTGCAGATGCTGCTGAAGGAAATGGCCTCCGACTCAGGCACGAACGGCGATCACCCCGGCAGCGCCAATCTCCGCGCGGCCTTCACTCGCGATCGCCTGCTGGAAAGCGACTGGTATCGCCAGCGTCTGTCCATCAAGCAACGCCGGGATGTTTCATTGTGGAAACGGCATGTGGACTATCTGGAAACGTTCCTTTCGCGCACGAGCCACCGCCAGGTCGCCCGGCAGATGGATATCGCCGGTCGATTGCGCGTCGCTCGAAAAACATTGGAACAGGTCAGCTCACCGGACTACATGACGCAACTCGTCGGGACAATCGGAGCTGATCCGATCGGGCAGGTTACGGCGCGGTGAGCGGCTGAATCGTGTCGGCGTGCGTCTGATTGTTTCGCCGCGAAAAAGGCAACGCCGCCCAACCCGAAAAATTTTCCCCGGCCCACGGAAAAGGGGGCGGTCTTCATGTTGCCCCGGCGCCACCTGGCGCCGTTTCAATCGCGACCGCCCCATGCTTCGCCGGGTCGTACGTCTCCCAATGAAACGGCCCGCATCGCACCCCTCGCTTTAGCGCCTGGCTGATGTTGCTCGGCTTGCGATCGACAAACGCCGCCGCGTCGCTGAGGGTGCGAAATCGGCGGCCGAGTTCGACGCACCAGACCGCCTTGGGCCGGCCCATCGTCTTGCGCGACGATAAGACGGACTGCGCCGGCGCCCGCGTGAAGCGACGTAAATGCTCCTGCACGCGCTGAGCGTGAATCGCAACCCGGCGAAGGCGCTCGCGGCGCCATTGCGAATTCGCTTTCCGCCAGCTTTCCAAAATCGGCCGCTCATCGGCGATGCGCAAACCCAACTTCTCAAACAAAGCGGCGGCGTCTACCTTCACGTCCACCGCACGACCCGATGTGAGAACCGTCATGATCAATACCCCAAAAAAATGGCCCATCCTCTAAACCGTACTTATACCTAACATGTGCGTATAATAATATCACTTGAATAGTAATATTCAATTATCTATTTCTTTAGTTCTGCGCTGGAATATCTCGGTCGCGTTGGGTAGAAGTTAACAAGGGACGAAAATGGATCAGCGGGTCGTCATCTTCGGCAAACGCTTCGCGGCCCTCCGCCGCGATCGGTTTCTTACGCAGGAAGAATTCGCCCAGCGGCTGGAAATGTCGCCGGCGAACGTTCGGCGCCTGGAACAATGCGAGATGGGAGGCATGCAGGTGAAAAATTTCCGCCGGCTGGCGGCACTGGTCAATGTGTCGCCGGCGGACCTCCGCCAGCAGATCGGGCCGGCGTCGCAGGTCTTGCCCGCGCCGGGCCGACCGCGACCTGAGCGCGCTCTCCCCGCCGCCGACTTTCCGTCGGGGCTAAACGACGCCACCCGGCGCGATATCGTCGAGGTGCCTCATTTCCACGGCGTTTCCGCCGCCCGGACCGAGGATCGCACCGATGCCCATCGCGGGCGCACGCCGATCCCCGCCGGGTCGGCTCGGCGATTTGCCGTGACGGTAGACGGCGATTGCATGGAGCCCAAATATCATCATGGCGAAGTGGTGGTTTTTTCCGTGGACGCCGCCGAGCGCGAGGGGATCATCGACGGCAAAAATTACTTCGTTCAATTCGCCGACGGCGAAAACACGTTTAAGCGGATATTTCTCGATCCAGAAAATCGGGAATTGCTGATCCTGCGCGGCTGGAACGAGCGCTATCCGCCGCGCGTGGTTGAGCGGTCAACCGTGAAGCTGCTCGCGCGGGCCATTTTCAGGCTGACTCCCGATGAATAATCTTTCGCCGGCGACGGCGCCGCCCCATCTGCCTTCCGTGCGCGGTCCATCGGTCGATTCGCATCCGCCATCGGCTCGTTCTGCCGCGCCGCAAGGCGCTTTGCCAAACTGGTCTGACTGGCTTTCGCACCGCGCGGCTTTGCTGTCGCTTTCGTGGCCGCAGGGCGTGGCCGACGCATCGGGCGTTTCCGCGGCGATGCTGATGATGATTCGGGAAACCCAGACGCTCCGCGGCCTTGGCCGCAGCGCTCGCGGCTACCTTGCCCGATCGCTGAAAGTGAGCCTGCGAGAACTGGAGGCGCTCGCCGCCGGGGAGATTGACTGGATCGCCGACGACCGGGTTCTCGACATCGACCGCGTGTCCCCGCATTCAATTCGCCCGATCGATCTCGGCAGGGCGCTCGCCGTCGCCAGCTCGGCGCGGCAAGGCGTTCCCATTCTCGGCCGAATCCTGGAGACGGGAATGATCGAACATTTCGAAGCCTGGGCGACGGAGGACGGTCCGCGAATCGCCATCAGATATCCCGGCGTGCCGGACGCTTTTGCCCTTGAGTTGGCCGGCGATCTGCGGCCCTACGTGCGCGGCGAATGCCTGGTGTTCCAGACGGTCCCACCGGGCGAGTTGGCCGACGGCGAACCGGCGCTTCTCACGGCCGACGAAACGGAACTGCGAATCGTTCGCCGCGATGGGATGTCCATGCACATCTCGCCCGTTCATGGCGCCGGACAAGCCTCGCGCGTCATCGCGATGGCTGATATTCTTCGTGCGGCTCAAATCATCGATCGCTTTGCCGCGCCGCACGAATAGGGCGCGGCGACGATGCCGCCGCGTCATCCACGCCACGGCAACGCGCGCGTTGCGGCAACATGCTCATCTTATCGCGGTAAGACCAAACGGACCGCCGTACATTGGTTAACGCCGGAGATTCGCCAGGAAATGAAGTTACGTCGAGCGATTTATCTTTTCGCCGCCGCGCTGTCGGTCGTGGCGGCTTTGCTGGTTTGCCAGCGGCCGGATCGATCATCGCAGGCGTTTGCCGCGCCGGTCCCCGCGGTGAACAACGCCGACGGCGCCATCGTCGATGCCTATCTCAAAACCCATTGCATTGAATGCCACAACGCCAAGGTGCAAAAGGGAGACATTTCGCTTCATCTTTACCATGATGAAGCGTCGGTGCTTAAAGATCGCAAGGTATTCGAGGACGTGCTGGAAAAAGTTCGCGCCGGAGAAATGCCGCCCAAGAAAAAGGCCCGCCCGGCCAAGGCCGACGCCGACGAATTTATCCATGGCATCGAGCGCATCTTCTATCGCCATGATCTCACTGTCCCGCTTGATCCCGGCCATGTGACGGTTCGCCGCCTTAATCGCACCGAATACGACAACACGATTCGCGATCTGGTCGGCGTCGACGTTCAGGCGTCGGAAAATTTCCCCTCCGACGACGTCGGCCAGGGGTTTGACAATATCGGCGACGTGCTCTCGTTGTCGCCCGTCCTGATGGAGCGATATCTCACCGCCGCCGAGATGGTGATGGAGCGGGCGATTCCTATTTTGCCGCTGCCGCCCGTTCACCATTACATGGACGGCGTGTTTCTGGAGCCGTCGATTCGCAAGAGCGCGTTGCCGAAGAATACGCATCGCCCCATCAAGGCGAATGACGAGCTTTTCACGACATATCATGTGGCGGACGACGGCGTGTTCACTTTTCGCGCGCGCGTCTATCCGGACCATCCGGACGACGAAGGTCAGGCGGCGGTGGTCGCGTTGACCGTCGACGGCAACGCGGTTCAGACGTTTGAAGTGAGGGATGGAGACAACAGGAAACGCACGATCCTCGAAACCAAAGTGGCCCTGTCGCCCGGCGAGCATCGGTTTGGCATTAAGATGGTCAGTTCGTGGGAGAACGATCCAAACTGGATTTTGCGGGTGCGGAATCTGGAATGGGATGGCCCGCCCGATACCCGGCCCCACAGCGAGCGCGTGCTGCTCGAATGCGACCCGAGCGTTCCGCACCACGAACAAACCCGGCAAATTCTCAAGCGATTTGCGTCCCGAGCCTATCGCCGCCCGGTCACCGACGACGAAACGGATCGACTGACCAATTTAGCCGAGCAGGCCGAAGCCGGCGGCGCCAAATGGAAGGCGGCCATCCAACTGGCGATGCAGGGCGTGCTGATTTCGCCCAAATTTCTCTTCCGCGTCGAACTCGACGATCGCCCCATTTCGCCCGGCCCGCATCCGATCGACGACTATCAGCTTGCCTCCCGGCTCTCTTACTTCCTGTGGAGCACGATGCCCGACCAGGAATTATTCGACCTGGCCGCGAAAAAACAACTGTCGGCCAATCTCGAACAGCAGGTTCGGCGAATGCTGCTCGACCCCAAATCGCAGGCGCTGGTCGATAACTTCGCGATGCAATGGCTTCAATTGCGACGGCTGAAAAACTTCTCGCCCGATCCCACCGATTTCCCGCACTTCGACGAACGCCTGCGGGCCGCGATGCTGACCGAAACATCGTTGTTCTTTGGCTCGATCATCCGTGAAGACCGAAGCATTATCGATTTGATCGACGCCGATTATACTTTCCTTAACGAACGCCTCGCCCAGCACTACGGCATCGGCGACACCAACGGCAATCCCGCGTGGATCAAACCGATCACCACGCCGGGCGCGCGTATCAAGGGGAGCGCGTTTGTTCGCGTTCATCTGGCCGATCATCGACGCGGCGGCGTGTTGACCGAAGCAAGCGTACTATGCGTCACGTCAAACCCGACGCGAACGTCTCCGGTCAAGCGCGGCAAATTCGTGCTGGAACAGATCCTCGGCGTTCCCCCGCCCCCGCCGCCGCCCAATGTGCCGCAGCTGCCGTCGGACTCCAAAGCCGTGTCGTCCGGATCGCTTCGGCATCGCATGGAAGAGCATCGCGCCAACCCCGCCTGCGCCAACTGCCATGAACATATGGACGGAATTGGCTTCGCTTTTGAAAACTTTAATGCGGTCGGTGAGTATCGATGGAAGGACGGCGGGTTTGATATCGATCCGTCGGGAACGATGCCGGACGGATCTTCCTTCAAAGGCGTCGTCGAATTGAAGTCGATGCTTGCGATGAAGAAAGATTTGTTCAGCCGATGTCTTAGTAAGAAATTGCTGACATACGCCCTGGGCCGCGGCGTAGAATATTACGACCAACGCGCCGTGGAAAAGATCGTGTCGGCTCTCGAACGCAATGACTATAAGTTCTCGACGCTGGTGATCGAGATCGCCAAGAGCGATCCGTTTCGGCTGTGTCGGGGCAAGGAGCAGAACCCATGATGACTCGAAACGCGATTTCCCGCCGCACTGTCTTACGCGGCATTGGTTGCGCGATGGCCCTCCCCTGGCTTGAAGCGATGGGCCCGATGAACAACTGGTCGATGGGCGCCGTCACCTCCAAGCCCGCGCCCAACCGCATGGCGTTCCTCTACGTTCCCAACGGCAAAAACATGGCCGACTGGACGCCGACCACCGAAGGCGCCGGTTTCGAGCTCCCGGCGATTCTTGAACCCCTCCGCGACGTGCGCGATGATTTTTCGATTCTCACCGGCCTCGCCGCCGACAAGGCGTTCCCCCACGGCGACGGCGGCGGCGATCACGCCCGCGCCATGGCCGCCTTCCTCACCGGCGCCCAGCCCCACAAAACCGACGGCGCCGACATCCGCGTCGGCGTTTCCGTCGATCAAGTCGCCGCGGCGCGCCTGGCCGATCAAACCCGCCTCTCGTCTCTCGAGATCGGCTGCGAAGCCGGCGCGATGGCCGGGAACTGCGATTCGGGCTATAGCTGCGTTTACTCCTCCACTCTCTCCTGGCGCTCGGCCACCACGCCAATGCCCAAGGAGACCAACCCCAAGCTGGTGTTCGAGCGTCTGTTCGGTTCCGGCGCCGCCGACGAACGCGCCGCCCGCAACGCCCGCCGAAAGAGCCTGCTCGATTTTGTCCGTCAGGACGCCGGCGATCTGACGAAAAAGGTCGGCATGGCCGACAAGCGCAAACTCGACGAATATTTCAGCGCCGTTCGCGATATTGAATTGCGAATGCAGCGTGCGGAATCGCTGCCGGAGCCGAAAATTCCCGACGGTTTCGCCGCGCCGACCGGCATTCCCGCCGAATATTCCACCCATCTGCAATTGATGTGCGATCTGCTGGTGGTCGCCTTCCAGGCCGACATCACCCGCGTCAGCACTTTTGTTTTCGCAAACGAGGGAAGCAACAAACCCTATCCCTTCGTCAACGTCAAGGAAGGCCATCACGACCTTTCCCATCATGGCGGCGACATGGTCAAAAAATCAAAAATCCGCGAGATCAACAAGTTCCACACGACGCAACTCGCCTACCTGCTCAAGAAGCTTAAGTCGATCCCCGAAGGCGACGGCAACCTCCTCGACCACTGCATGATCGCCTACGGCTCGGGCAACTCCGACGGCAACCGCCACAACCACGACGACCTCCCCATTCTTCTCGCCGGCCACGGCTGCGGCACCATCCAGCAAGGCCGCCATCTGACATTCCCCAAGGAAGCCGAAACGCCCGTCAACAACCTGTGGCTCTCGATGCTCGACCGCGTAAAAGCCGGCGTCGACATCCTCGGCGACAGCACCGGACGCCTGCCGGGCTTGACCGGCTAACACGAAACAGAAATTCTTTCTCTTCCGCCGCTTTGGCCGTTTCCGATCCTCCTTTTCCGATCCGTGCTCGGTCATCCCGATGCTAAGCGGCCGGTCCAGAAGGGATCTACCGGCAGGTTGCGGCCGGCCACCAACTAGGCTGATCAGATCCGCGCGACCGGCAGAACCGCATCGTCGAGTTCGACGAGACGTAGAGGAACCAGTACGCGTCTAAGGCGTGATGAGTAACGGATCAAGAAGGGGCGAGATCGGCCAGGAGAACCACCATGCGTTACACGGTCGTTTTGGAGCAGGAAGACGATGGTGGCTACGTCGCCAGCGTGCCGGCGCTTCCCGGATGCGTCAGCCAGGGGGACGACCGCGTCACGGCGCTGGCCAACATCCGCGAAGCCATCGCGCTTTACGTTCAGGATTGCCGTGATGCCGGCGATCCGGTTCCCACGGAGGCCGGCAAGGAGTTCGTTGAGGTCGAGGCCGCATAGGGCGCCTCGTGATAAAGCTGCTCAACCTCCTCCGCCGAAAGCTCGTCGTCATGCGTTTGTGAAAAGCCCATCGTCGCTCCTCTCTGAAAAGATGCCCCTATCCTCCTGTCTTCCGGCAAAGTCATGTTTCGAGTTTGAATTTCCGTTTTCGGGCTTTCTTCCAACTCTGCAATCTCGCATAGGCCGAACTGTTCCCGAACTCTCATTCTTGAACGAGATGGTAAGCCATGCAATCTCATGAAAAGCTGTCCCTTAGCCGGGCATTACGATGCCCAGGTAGTGGACCCCTTACCAAAAAACTGAGGCATTGATCCGCCTATCCAGATGTGGGCGACCTTTGCGACGATATGGATTGTTGGATCACGATGCAAGGTTGGCGCAGCTGGGAAGCTTGTGCGGAAGGGAGGGCATTGCGTTGGTAACCATAACGCGAAAGGAGCGGAGGGATGAAACGAATACTCGACGGCGAGTCGATTGCGGTTCCGCGTCCCGAACCGACAATGAAGAATCCACAACAAGTTCAACGGGATACGGAAGTCGGGCGTCTTTGCCGCAAAACAAATAAATCCCGACCTTCGGTTCTCGGTTTTCAATCCGCCCCTTGTATATATGGCAGCGTTGGTTATAATCTTCGATTCGACTATTTTCTGAGGCCTTTGGAGAGTGAATCAATGTCAGTGAAGCTTCGTTTCATGCGGATCGGGCGGAAAAACGCTCCGGTTTATCGGCTCAATGCCGTGGATTCTCGGTCGCCGCGCGATGGACGCGTCATCGAGGAACTTGGCTTTTATAATCCTCGGGAAAAGGATAAGGCCAAACAATTTACCGCCAAGCTCGATCGATGCCGGGAATGGCTCGATCACGGCGCGATTCCGTCGGAGACCGCGTCTTCGCTGCTGAAAAAGAGCGGCGTCGAGCACAAGATGCTCCGGTTGCCCAAGCCGGGTAAGCCCAAGGTCGCCGCCCCGGCGGCGGGGGCGAAGAAGGAAGAAGCGAAGGCATCGTAAACTGAATTGACGCGGGCTGCCTAGCATGCCCGCGTCGTTTCGTTTAATGATCGCGATATGCCGTTGCGAATTGATATTCTGACGCTGTTTCCGGAAATGTTTGGGCCCCTGCTGGGGGCAAGCATCCCCAAACGGGCGGCGGAGAAGGGGTTGGTTGAGTACCATCTCACCAACTTTCGCGATTTTGCGACCGACGCCCACAAGTCCGTCGATGATAAGCCTTTCGGCGGCGGCCCGGGTATGCTGATGATGTGCCGGACGACGCTGGACGCGGTCTGGGCGGCGGAAAAAATGGATCCTCGGCCTGCCGTTCGTATCATGCTGGGGCCACAGGGCCGCACCTTTGATCAGGCGATGGCCGACGATTTTGCCCGGCAAGAGCGTTTGCTGATTATCGCCGGGCATTATGAAGGGTTTGATGAACGAATTGTTCAGACCCTTGAGCCGATAGAAGTGAGCGTCGGCGATTTTGTGCTCAGCGGCGGAGAAGTGGCCGCGATGGTGATTGTCGATGCGGTCGTGCGATTGCTGCCTGGAGCGCTGGGCGCCGAGCAGAGTGCGATCGACGAGACGTTTGCCGGCGGATTGCTCGAATATCCGCAGTACACGCGTCCGCGGGAATTCGGCGGAATGCGTGTCCCGGAGGTATTGCTGAGCGGCGACCATGGGAAAATTGCCCAATGGCGGCTGGAACAGCGTCGGTTGCGGACCAAAGAACGCCGGCCGGATTTGTGGGCGGCGTATGTGGAAAAGAACGCCGAGCTTTTGAAAGCGGAGCGTGCCGGAGCGGAACGGAAGTTGAATAGAAAGAAACGCAAGCCGGGAGTTGGCGGAGCCGAACCTGGAACCGTGGAGTGATTGGAACATTTTTGTTTTTGTTTTTTACCCGGCCGAGCGAATGCAAACGCTGTTCGGTTTCGGATCGAGGACGACCCATGATTAATCGATTCATTGACATTGTCGAAAAAGACCACCTCAAGAAGGAAAACATTCCCGCCTTCGAGATCGGCGATACGGTCGATGTGCACACGCGCATCATCGAAGGGGAAAAAGAACGCATTCAGGTTTTTTCCGGCACCGTCATCATGCGCCGCGGCCGCGGGATCAACGAGACCTTTACCGTTCGGCGAATCGTGAATAACGAGGGCGTGGAGCGTATTTATCCGAAGCATTCGCCGTTCATCGCCAAGCTGGTGGTGAAGCGCAGCGGCGAAGCCCGCCGGGCCAAGCTGTTCTATCTGCGCGATCGCGTCGGCAAGGCGGTTCGCCTGACCGAAAAGCGCAAAGAGAAGGTCGAAAAGCCGGTCGCCGAAGCCCCGCAGGCGGAACTCGCCGGCAGCGCGACCTGAAGATATTCGGTACGTGTCGGACAATCGAATTGGCACAGGCATTTGCGAACCGCGGTTGGCGGATGCCTGTGCTATTTTCATGGGGCGTTGAACCGCGGCGCCGGGTGAGATACTCTCTACGCCACATGATAGGTCACTGGTTTCAGTCGTTGTTCAAATCTCAGCCGCCGATGAATGCCATGGGCGATCGGGGTGAAAATCTGGCGGCCAAGCATCTGCGCAATCTTGGCTACCGGATTATCGTACGCAATTTTCGTTGTGAGATCGGGGAAATCGACATCATCGCCCGCGATGGCCGGACGCTGGTTTTCGTGGAGGTGAAAACGCGCGCCTACGACGACCCGGCCCCCGAAGATCAGGTTCATGAACACAAGCAGCATCAACTCACGAAGGTGGCAAAAGCCTATCTGAGCCGCTATGGCACGCCTCAGCCGCCGGCCCGCTTTGACGTGGTGGCGGTCATCTGGCCAAACGGGCGAGAGCCGCTGATTCGCCATACGCCGCACGCGTTTGAGGCGACGTTTTAATGATGCGTCCGAGCGCCGGAAGTGTTCTGATGGTTTCAGAAAATCGCATGTCAATTTTTATTTTCGCGTCAGTGCCGTCGAATCTCAACCGGCCAGTCGCTGGACGCGGGACGAATCATCAATCTGGAAAGGTGACATCCCTCATTTTCTCCTTTTCCACCGGCGATCTTCGCGCCCCGCCGCGCCAATTCAGCGTGAATTGCACCGTGCGATCTGCCCGGTCCACGGGTCGGCTGCAAGCGGACGGCCGCGCTCCAGGCTGGTCTTGACCCGGATCTCGCTTCACCTCGCGCAACGGCTGATTCACCAGCTCCGTCCCATCCCGTGGCCGCTCGACTGGCCATGCATCCAGCAACCGCTCGGAAAGCGTCTCGTCGCAGCCGAGACTCGACCACCTCCATTGCTCCGCACGCGCCACCAGTTCAGCCCGCAGCGGGTTGGCTTCCACATATCGCAGCAACGCCAGAAAATAGGCGTTTTCCTCCACGGGAAAGCCCTTGTAGCGGCCCTGGTAAAGATGCCCGCTGGTTTGCCGGTAATGGGCGCGATACCGTTTGACGTGGGTGTTGCTCACCCACGACACGTAGGCGGCCAGATCGGTGTCGGCGTTGGGTCGCAGCACCAGATGCCAATGATTCGGCATCAGGCAGAATCCGAAGATCCGGACGTGAGCCTTCTCCTTGCCGTCAACGAGCAGTTGAGCAAACGCTTGGTAATACCCCGTTTGCGAAAGAGTCCCATGCGGCCATTGCGACGAGTGAGCACACGATACGCCGCACCGCCAACGGCCGCTCGAGAGGTACGAGGCATGGGGAAAACGTATAATTTCTCGCCGCGGAAAATCAAATTGATGGATGTCATCTTTCCACCTTCCTGGATGTCACCTTTTCACCTTCCTATTTTGTGCGTCATGTGTGGCCCACTGGCAAGCGCATATTCCCCACGTTGCCGTGCCTTCCCTTTGTTTTTGAGGTGAATCGCTAGAAAATATTTCCGTCTCTGTTACGTTTCAACGTCGAATGGTTTATATTTTATTGTGAGCCATTCGGGATCGGCCCGAAGGCTTCTCACTCATTCAAAAAAACAGGCATCGTCAATGAATCCAATTTTGCTGGATGGCACGCGGCTTTCCAATTTTGTATCCTCGGATCGACCGACCCATCGGCGCCGATCGGGCCACGCGGTCCGTCGCCGCCAAGCGCTGCGCGCGGCTATCGAGGCTTTGGAAACACGGCAACTGCTGACGGCAATCGTCGTCAACAGCATTGGCGACTCAGTCAATGACATGACCATCGGCACGACCACCACGTTGCGGGAGGCGGTGAACTACGAAAACGCCAACGGCGGGGGCACGATTCTGTTTGCGCCGGCGATTGCCGGACAGACGATTAACCTGGAAATCGACGGCGACGATACCTTCGGTCCTTCAGCCCTGGCGATCAACAGCGACATCACCATCGATGGTGGCGACGGCGGCATCACGATTTTCCAAGACACCGGAGGCCCCCTGCGGCAGTTTTACGTCACTGGCGCCGGTAACCTCACGTTGGAGAACCTGACCGTTTCAGGCGGATCGGCGCTCGGCGGCGACGGACAAACTGCCGGAGGCGGAGGGGCGGGTCTGGGCGGCGCGATCGTGAGCGCTGGATCGCTTCAACTCACGGGCGACACATTCACCGGAAATGAAGCAGTCGGCGGGGAAGGCGGGGGCGGCGGGGGAAGCATCGGCAACGGGGGCGGTCTTAGCGGAAGCGCTAGTTCGGGTAGCTTCGGCGGCGGCGGCGTGGCCCACTCCACGGGCGGCTTCGGCGGCGGCGGGGGCGGCGGGAATTCTATGACCGGCCCAGCGGGCAATGCAGGGTTTGGCGGCGGAGGCGGTTGGGGTTACCTCACCACCAACGGCACTGGCGGCTTCGGAGGCGGCGTCGGCGGCTACAACGGCGCCTATCGCGCCGGGGGCGGGGCGGGCCTCGGCGGAGCGGTATTTAACTACGGCGGCGCACTCACTATCACCAATTCCACCTTCGCCAATAACTCCGCCTACGGTGGAGGCGGCGGCCAGGCCGGGCAGGGTCTTGGCGGCGCCATCTTTAATCTCAACGGCGTTGTCACCACCAACGACTCCACAATCGCCAACAACATCGCTCCCCAGGGCGGCGGCGCGATCTACAGCCTCGGCGACAATGGAATCGCCACGCAGGCCGGCCCAGTCCTCCCCAGCATCACGGCAAACATCATCCTCAACAACAGCATTCTCTCTGGCTCCAACGACGGCGCGGAAAATCTCGTCAGCGACTTTGTTCAAAATACCAACGACTCGGGGCAAATTACCGGCCATGCGGCCGGAACCGTCGCCAGTAGCGGCGCCAATGACATCGTTCAGACCGGATCCGTCTACACCATCGCCGCCTCGGTCGCCAATCCAGACCTTGGCGCCCTCGCAAACAATGGCGGCCCGACCGACACCTTCGCTCCGGCGGCGGACAGTCCCGCCATCAACGCCGCCAGCAACGCCTTGATTCCCACCGGCGTGATGACCGATCAGCGCGGCTACACGCGCGTCGCCAACGCAACCGTGGACATTGGCGCCTACGAATACGGCGCGATCGATCTCGCCAACAGCCTGGTGGTGACCACCACCGTCGACGGCTTTAGCAGCGCCGGCCCCGTAAGCCTGCGCCAGGCAGTTGCCTACGCGCAATTTCTCGGCGGGAGCCAGACCATCACGTTCGACCCAGGCCTTACCGCCAGCGTCCCGGGGAGCATAGAACTTTCGATTGACGGCGACGATACGTTCGGACCGTCGGCACTGGCAATCGTCAGCGATATTACGATCGACGGGCCGACGGGGAGCAACGGCATCACCATTACCCGCGACGCGACCGCCGATCCCACGCGCCTGCGCCTCTTCTACGTTGCCGGCGCAGGCGATCTGACGCTGACAAACCTGACGGTCAGCGGGGGCTTGGCCGCGGGTGGAAGTTCGGATGCCGGCGGCGGCGGAGCGGGGCTGGGGGGTGCGATCGTCAACGCGGGTATTCTCAACCTTCTCGACTCGACGCTCTCCAACAACCTCGCCCAAGGCGGCAGCGGCGGGAATGAGTCGGATGAATTTGGCGGCGGCGGGCTCGGCGGCGATGCCACCGGCGCCTTCGGAAGTTCCTACGGTGGCGGTCCCAATGGCGGCAGCCCCAACAGTGGCGGCGGCTTCGGCGGAGGCGGCGGCATCCATGGCGGCGCAAGCGGGCCGGGGGGCTTTGGCGGCGGCGGCGGCGGCGGTTTCAACTCCGGCAGCGGCGGCTTCGGAGGCGGCGGCGGAAGCCAGGCCGGCGGCGGCTTCGGCGGTGGCGGCGGATTGAATAAGGGCGGCGGCGGCGCCGGCTTTGGGGGAGCCATCTTCAACTACGGCGGCACTGTTGCCATCGCGAACTCCACATTGGCCAACAATGCCGCCGTGGGCGGCTCCGGCAGCGCCGGCGCCGGCAACGGCAGCGGCCTCGGCGGCGCCATCTTCAACCTCAACGGCTCAGTCACGGCCACCAACGCCACCCTCGCCGACAACATTGCCGCCCAGGGCGCCGGGGCGATCTACAATCTCGCCGACGCGCTCGTCGCCACGCAGGCCGGACCCACGCTGCCTAATACCGCCGCTGCGGTCATACTCAACAACACCATCCTGTCCGGCTCAAACAACGGAGCCACCACCCCCGCGCTGGTCAGCGATTTCGAAGAATCGTCGGCCAACGGAGGGAGCGGGTTGGGCCACCTGATCGAAGTGTCCGGCTCCAACAACATCATCCAAACCCCTCCTCAGCTCCCGCCCGCCAGCACCAATTTTCAGGGTTGGGCCACCCAGGTCGATCCTATGCTTGGCTCGCTCGCCAATAACGGCGGCCCCACCCAGACGTTGGCGCTGCAGAACGGCAGTCCCGCGATCGACGCCGGCTCCAACGCCTCGGCAATCGATTCCACCGGCGCCACGCTTGCGACCGATCAACGCGGAACAGGATATTCCAGAATCGCCGACGGCGCCGTCGACATCGGCGCATTTGAGTTGCAGACGACCACCGCCACGACGGTGGATCCCTCGCCCTTGTCTCCCACTTTCGGGCAATCCGTTTCATTTACCGCCGACGTCACCAATACCGACGGCCTGACGCCTATCGGCAGCGTTGCCTTTTTCCTCGACGGCAGCACAACCGCGTTCGATACAGAGACCGTCGACGGTAACGGTCAGGCTACCAGCATCGGCCTCAGTAGTCTCAGCGCCATCGAGCATGGCGTCGAGGCGGTGTTCACCCCAACTTCCTTCTTCACCGCCAGCAACGGATCGACAAATGTCACTATCGCCCAGGCGATGCCAACGATCAGCGTTACCGACAACGGCGGCGCCTTCGATGACTCCGCCTATCCAGCCACCGCGACCGTGAATGGCGGAACCACTCTTGAATCCGTCGGCCTCACCCTTGACTACATCAACGCCGACACCAGCGCCGATCTTGGCTCGACCGCCCCCACCACGGCGGGAAACTATAAGGTAACCGCGTCGTTCCCCGGCTCGACAGACTACGCATCGGGTAGCAATTTCACGACATTCACCATCGGGCAAGCCATGCCGATGATCAGCGTGGGCGACGCCGGCGGAACATATAACGGTTCGCCTTATACAGCCACCGCGACTGTGAATGGCGGAACCACTCTGGAATCCATCGGCCTCACCCTCGACTACATCGACACCGACACCAGCGCCGATCTTGGCTCAACCGCCCCCGCCACGTCGGGAAATTATAAAGTAACCGCGTCGTTCGCGGGATCGACCGACTATACATCCGGCAGTGGTTTCACGACATT
The DNA here is from genome assembly GCA_035551995.1 of Tepidisphaeraceae bacterium. Lineage (GTDB taxonomy): Bacteria > Planctomycetota > Phycisphaerae > Tepidisphaerales > Tepidisphaeraceae > RYN-428. The sequence goes on along the minus strand of DASZME010000065.1, from coordinate 187 downwards.
CACCATCGGGCAAGCCACGCCGATGATCAGCGTCAGCGACGCCGGCGGCATCTATACCGGCTCGGCGTTTACCGCCGGGTCGCAGGTGAAAGGCGTTGAGGCGGGCGCGATGTTTGGTTCTTCATTGGAAGGAGTTTCTCCAGCCTTGGTCTACTACGCAGGAGGCACTGCCACTGGAACCTCGCTG
>DASZME010000064.1:0-119155 GCA_035551995.1 Tepidisphaeraceae bacterium | reverse complement strand
CCCCCGTGCACGCACCGCGGGCGTTATTAAACTCCGCCTCCGACGTCTCTCGCCGGACTAGGATAATTCCCGTCGCCGCACTACAACACTCAAGATGGCACTGAACCTCTCCAATCGCGTCGCACTCGTCACCGGCGCCTCTCGCGGGCTGGGCGCCGCGATCGCCAAATCGCTCGGCGCCGCCGGGGCGAAGGTGGCGGTCAATTATTTCGGGAACGCCGACGGCGCAAACGCCGTGGTTCGGCACATCCACGAAGCCGGCGGAGAGGCCGAGGCGTTTAAGGCGGATATTCGCGACGAAACGGAAGTCGGCCGCCTCGTCGCGGCGATCGAAGATCAATATGGCGCCATCGACATTCTTGTCCCCAACGCCACTGGCCCGCAGCCGCTCGTGAAGATCGAAGATCTGACTTGGCGGATCCATCTCGATCAGCTCGAATTTTTCGTGAAGAGCCCGATGTTGCTGGCCAAGGCGGTGGTGGGATCGATGAAGAAAAAACGATACGGGCGCATCATCAACATCGGCTCGGAAGTTTTTGAAAAGGGCGTGGCGGAGTTTTCCAATTATGTGTCGGCCAAGGGGGCGCAACTTGGCTTAACCCGATCCTGGGCGATGGAACTGGCGCCCTGGCAGATCACGGTGAATCTTGTGGCGCCGGGCTGGATTCCGACCGAACGCCATGCCGGAGATTCGCAGGAGATGAAGGACGATTACGCCGCCAAGGTGCCGATGAAACGCATGGGCGTGGCTGCGGATATCGGCGCGGCGGTGACGTTTCTGGCGTCGGACGAAGCGAATTTTATTACCGGGCAGAAGGTTTCAGTGAATGGGGGGAACTCACTGGAATGAGTCATCGGTTCGTTGCGAAATGCCACAGGGGTTTAGCGACGAGATCGATATACTATTGAATACCCTTCCAGAGAAAAAATGCGATGATCGTCAACATCGCCAGCCAGTAACGGATCGGTTGGCGCGACCGTCGAACCGTTTTGTCCTGGAACCCGATCGATCCTGAACGCAATGACTGCCAGAAATCGATCGGCAATAGCACACAAATGACGAAGATGCTCCAAACGAAGACGATGGTTATTAGCGGGAGGAGGCAGTTGCCCGCGAAGTGTGTCATGGACGGCATGCTACCTCCGAAATGGCCAGAAACGGCGAAGCGATAGTTCGAACCGCGGATGACGCGGATAAATGCGAGGCGAGTAATGATTATTTGTCTTATGCTTGCTCATCCTGATCGCTCATCCATGAGTTTTCTTGCATGTTGATACGATTTTAACCACGGATTTCGCGGATGGGCACGGATAATGCAAAAGACGACGGAATTGAATTTTTTATCGGTGCTTATCCGCGTAATCCGTGGTTAAAGATCTTAATTGGATCGGCGAGAATCGTCCGCGCCGCGTAGTTCGCCCATAAACGACCGCTTCTAATTCGCAGTAAAACATTAAAGCGCCAAGGGTGCGATGGCAGACAAAAAAGCGAATTGTTCTTCTTTCTTCTTCGTGTCCCTTCGTGTCCTTCGTGGATAACTTTTCTCTCTTTTTCCAAGGAACCTCATGCAACCCATTCGTCTCCTCCGCACCGTCGCTCTCATCGCTTCTACGCTCTGTATTCCCGCATTCGCCGACGATCTTCCCGGCACAGCCGCTCATCCCGACTGGAAGGTCCTCGCGCAGGACAAAGGCCATGTCGTCATTCTTAACGCCAAGGGCGGCGTCGAATGGGAGTACAAGCTCGGCCCAACCTCGCACGACATCGCGCTGCTTCCCAACGGAAATTTCCTGCTCCATACCGGCGACACCACAATCGAAGAGGTGACGCCGGACAAGAAAGTCGTGTGGAAGCACACCTCCGTCGCCACCGACGCCAAGCGCGGCGTTCAGATTCACGCGTTTCAGCGCCTTGCCAACGGTAACACCATGGTCAGCGAATCCGGCAATTGCCGAATTATCGAAGTCGATAAGGACGACAAGATCGTCAAGGAATTTCCCCTGACCGTCGAGCATCACAGCACCCACAGCGACACGCGGCTCGTCCGCAAGCTCGACGACGGCCACTACCTCGTCGCCCACGAATCCGACGGAACGGTCCGCGAATACGACGAAGCCGGCAAAGTCGTTTGGAGCTACAAGCTCGACATGGCCGACCGCAAACCCTCCGGCGGCCACGGTCCCGAAGGCCACGGCGATCACTGCTACAGCGCCTACCGCCTCCCCAGCGGCAACACCCTCATCGGCGGCGGCAACAACAACCGCGTCATCGAAGTTAATCCCGAAGGCAAAATCGTCTGGAGCATCGACCACACCGAACTCCCCGGCATCACCCTCGCCTGGGTCACCATGCTGGAAGTGCTGCCCAACGGCAACATCATCATCGGCAATTGCCACGCCGGCGAATCCAACCCGCAGTTAATCGAGGTAACGCGCGATAAAAAGGTGGTCTGGACGCTGAAGGATTTCAAAAACCTCGGCAACTCCACGGCGGCGTCGGAAGTTCTTGGGATTGAGGGGAAAGTGATTCGGTAATTAGGGCGAAATCCATGATCGACACCGCAATCGCTACATATAACGAACGTCAACCGGGTTGGCGGCGGCACGGTGGAAGCAAACGCCAAACGGGCCGCCTTCACTCTATTGCGTTTCCTGATTCTGTAACGACTCATGGGCGGTAAATCCAAGAACCCATCACGCAAGAAACAGAGCGCCGGTCATGACGGCAACCGAAACGGCATCGGCGAAGTGAAAAACGGACTTTGCCGCCGGGGCGACGCGTATGATCATGGACGATCGGCAAACCGCCGTTCAGTTGCCGTTTCACTTGCTTCGTTTGCCTTTTCCACTTAGAATGGCCGGGCTAATCTCATCACAAGCGGTAGGTTTTGCCTCTCGCAACGGGTGAATTCTCTTCATTGCAGGAGCAGAGTCGGTGATCATTGTCATGAATTCAAACGCCGCCCAGGCGTCGATCGATCGCGTGGTCGCGGAAATCGAACGCATGGGGAGCAAGGCGCATCTTTCTCGCGGGCAATTTCGCACCGTCATCGGCGCCGTGGGCGAGGAAGGCTTTGTCGATCAGACTCATCTGGCGGCTCTCGACGGCGTAGAAAAAGTCGTGCCGATCATGAAGCCTTATAAGCTCGCCAGCCGGGAGTTTCATGAGGATGACAGTGTCATAGAAGTGGGCGGGGGGAGCACGCCGACAGTGAAGATCGGCGGGTCGCATGCGGCTTGCATCGCCGGGCCGTGCGCGGTGGAGAGCGAGGCGATACTCAACCGCATCGCCCGCCATGTGCGCGACGGCGGGGCGACGATCCTTCGCGGGGGCGTCTATAAGCCGCGAACCAGCCCATATTCGTTTCAGGGACTTGGCGGCGAGGCGCTGCGATGGATGCGGGCGTGCGGCGATGAACTGGGCATGCCGATCTGCGTCGAGGTGATGGACACCCGGCAGGTCGAGCAGATGGAAAAATTCGTCGATTGCTTCCAGATCGGCGCCCGAAACATGCAGAATTTCGATCTGCTTCGCGAGGTGGGCAAAACCACCAAACCCGTGCTGCTCAAGCGCGGCCTGTCGGCCAGCGTGAAGGAATGGCTGATGTCGGCCGAATATGTGCTGAGCCAGGGAAATCGCGGCGTGATTCTCTGTGAACGCGGCATCAAGACATTCGAAGACAGCATCCGCTATTCCCTGGATATCACTTCGATTCCGGTGGCCAAACAGTGGTCGCATCTGCCGATGATCGTCGATCCCAGCCATGCGGCGGGGAAGCGCGATTGGGTCGGAAGCCTGGCGCTTGCCGGCATGGCGGCGGGGGCGCATGGCGTAATCGTCGAAGTGCATTACAATCCCGCCGAGGCCCAGTGCGACGGGCCGCAGGCGCTGCTGCCGGAGACGTTTAAGGCACTGATGGAGCAGCTCAGGCAGATCGCGGCGATTACCGAAAAAGAATTTTCGGTTCCCGCGGATTTGGCGCTGGCTTCGAATTAGATTTAGAGGAGTTGTCAGGTTGCTCGCGCGTTTCTGCGTTTAGCGGCCCCGCTTTCGGGGCGCTTTTCGCGGCGCAAGGTCGCTTCATCAACATGAGAAATGCTCTAAGCCAACCGGATTTCCCATTCCCTCGATGAGGGAGTAAGGCAAGAAAAGAAGATGTCTCGTATCCGTTTTATCGCCGGAAACTGGAAGATGAACACCACCAAGGCCTCGGCCATCGATCTGGCCAAGGCCATCGCCGCCGGCGCGCCGGCTGGCGTGCAGGTCGGCGTCGCTCCGCCATTTGTCTATCTTGACGCGGTCGGCCAGGCGGTATCCGGCTCGACGGTACTGGTGGGCGCCCAGGACGTCTATTTCGAAAAGATCGGCGCCTTCACCGGCGAAATCTCGGTTGACATGCTCAAGGACATCGCCGTCAAGTTTGTCCTGACGGGTCACAGCGAACGGCGCCATGTCTTAAAAGAATCGTCGGAACTTGTCGCGAAGAAGGCCGCAGCGGTGTACGGCGGCGGATTGATCCTCGTTCACTGCGTCGGCGAAAAACTGGAAGAGCGCGACGCCAATCAAACGCTGAACGTCGTCGAGACGCAGCTAAAAGAGCTGACGCCGGCCATGATGTCCGACGCCGATCGGCTGGTGATCGCGTATGAGCCGGTCTGGGCGATCGGCACCGGCCGCAATGCCAGCGATGCGCAAGCTCAGGAAGTTCATGCGTATATTCGCCGGACGCTGGGTAAAATGTGGAACAACGACTTTGCCGACCGCGTACGCATTCAATACGGCGGCAGCATGAAGCCCGATAACGCCAAGGGCCTTTTGAGCCAGCCCGACGTCGACGGCGGGTTGATCGGCGGCGCGGCACTAAAAGCGGATAGTTTTCTGGCGATCGTGAAAGCTTAGGAATAAGTTGCCAGTTGTTAGTTGCCAGTTGCCAGTGAAGAAAGACGTTTGCCGCCTTTCTTGCCAGCGACGAGTGATAATCGACATGCCTTTACTGGCGACTGGCAACTAGCGACTGACCACTTATTTGGAATCCAATGGGTATCGCATTTTACATCGTCATGTGTCTGTTCATCTTCATCTGCCTGTTCCTGATGCTTCTGGTATTGGTCCAGAAGGGTCGCGGCGGCGGATTGGCATCGGCCTTCGGCGGCGGAGGCGGACATACGCCGTTCGGCACCAAGACCGGCGACGTTCTAACCTGGACCACCAGCATCGTCTTTGGAATTTTTATTCTGCTGGCCATCGTGTTAAATCTGATCTCCAACGCGCATAACAAGCCGGTTGACGAGAAGATCAAGATCCTGCAATCGCGCGTGATGCCGGTCGATGCCGCCCCGCGAAATTTGGCGTAAGCGGGTGTTGCGCAATTAGGCATGGATTAACTCGGACGCGTTATCGCGTCCTTTCGGCTTTTTGGATTGTTTGCATGATCGTAAGCATGACTGGCTTTGGCGACGCAAGTATCGAGCGCGACGGCACGCACTACGCCGTGGAGATCCGTTCGCTGAACAACCGCTTTTTTAAGCCGGTCATCAAACTTCCCGATCATGTCAGCGGCCTTGAGCCGGAGATGGAGAGCATGCTCCGGGAGAAGCTGGGGCGTGGATCGATCACGTTTATTTTGAAGATGCGATCGGAGAGCGCCGAAGCCGCCTATCATCTGAATATCCCGGCGCTTCAGTCGTATATGGAGCAGCTTAAAACGGTGGAAGGATTGGGCCGATGGGTGCAAATCGACCTGGCGGGCCTGGTGCAACTTCCCGGCGTATGCCAGGAGCCGCGGGACGACACCGACGAGATCGCCAAGCACGGCGATACCATCCGCGCGCTGGCGGCCAAGGCGATCGATAAGCTCAACGAAATGCGGCGGCGGGAAGGCGCGTCGCTTTTCAACGAGTTGATGAAACACATTCGGCTCATCGGCGACAATTTACGCGAAATCGCCAAGCGGGCGCCTTCGGTGGTCGAAGATTATCATCGTCGGTTGCTGGCGCGGATCAATCAGATTCTGAATGGCGCCGAGTTGAAGATCAACGAGGGCGACGTCGTCAAGGAAGTGGCGGTTTTTGCCGAGCGGGCCGACATCGCCGAGGAAATTCAGCGGTTGACGACGCACCTGGACGCGTTTGAGCAATCCTGCCGGAGCGGCGAGCACGCGGGACGAAAGCTCGATTTTATTTCCCAGGAGATGTTGCGGGAGGCCAATACGATCGCCAGCAAGGCCAACGACGCCCAGATCGCCCGGCACATCGTCGAGATCAAAGGCGCCATCGATCGCGTGAAGGAACAAGTGCAGAATGTCGAGTGAAGGAAGAAGAAGGATAAGTTGCCAGTTGTTAGTTGCCAGTTGCCAGTAAAATCGAGGAACAGGTCTTCCTGTTCTTCGCTGGAGACTAACAACTGGCAACTGATTACTTCTTCGTCTTCGCTGGCAGCTGACAACTAATAACTGGCACTGATTACTTCTTCGTCTTCGCTGGCAACTGACAACTGGCAACTGATTATGTCCTCGCCCGTTCAAAAAACAGGAACGCTCATCGTGCTGGTCGGCCCCAGCGGCGTCGGGAAGAGCACGATCTCGCGCAAGCTGGCCGAGAAGATGCACCTGAACTATATCGTGAGCGCCACGACGCGCGTTCGCACGCCGCAGGACGATGCCGGGAAGATTTACGAGCATCTGACGGCCGAGGATTTTTTCCATCGGCTCGAACATGGCCAGTTTCTCGAATACGCGAAGGTGTTCGACGAATATTACGGAACGCCTAAACATCCGCTGCTCGATCATCTGGCCAATGGCGAAGACGTGCTGTTGGAAATTGACGTGCAGGGGGCATTGCAGGTTCGGTTTCAGTACCCGAACGCATTGATGATTTTCATCATGCCGCCCGACGAAGCGTCGCTATTATCAAGGCTGCGCGAGCGCGGACGCGATACCGAAGAAGCGATCGAAAAGCGATTTCGCGGCGCCAAGCGCGAAATCTGGATGGCCAAAGGAAGCCGTGCGTTCGACGACATGGTAATTAACGATGACATTGACCGCGCGGTTTTGGAGATCGCGCGGCTGATCCGACAGAAAAAATCCCCTGGAGGCATTTAGAAATAATATGATTGAAGCCCTGAAGAGCGACGAAGTCGTGAACAAAGTCGGCGGCCGTTTCAAACTGACCGCCCTGATCCAAAAACGCATGCTCGAACTCATGGACGGCGCCCGCCCGTTGGTCGAGCGCGGATCGATGACCGATCTGGAAGTGGTGATCCAGGAAGTGTTGCAGGATAAGATCGCCATCGATTACGAGGCGAGCGGATTGGCGCGGCCGGAAGATGTGAGGTAACGCCAGACGAGGCGGCATCCATTTTGACCGGATTCACGGATGCAATCGCTTACCCTGCCGCGGCTCCGTGAACTTCGAGCTGTCCTGAAAAAGGTAACTTCAATGATTCCGGCGCTCGGAATCATTGGTACGCAAACCGGTCGAGTTTACCATTGGGCCGCATGCGATGTTGACGGAGCTGATCACGCGATCCTCGTCAAAGACATTTTTCGGGTCTATGACATTGATAAGGCGCTGCATCTTCGCGGCTTCGTCGTAGGTAATCGACAAAGGACGCTGGCAAATTGGCAATAGTTCCGGCCTGAATCCTTTGGATAACAAAATGGAGCCGGAGTTTCGACGGATTGGACGCGATACTGACGCCATTACTGGGCCGCTGCCCGACGGAGTGATTTGTGCCACAGACGCTGATGTTGTCGTCCAGCAACCGGGCCGTCGCGGAAACATCGCTCAAGCGGATGGTCGCAAACGCATACGGCACCTTGGCGACGATACCACTTTATTGGGTTGGACAATTGAGCGCACCGGACGCGGACGCGATAGTAACAGCTCGCCATGATGTATGGCATTCATACCTGGGCGTTGCGCGGGAAATGTTAAGATCGACGTTGCTTGAGAGCGCCAGGGCTCCACTCGACTCTCTTTTCGATGCAGCGGACGGTCTGCGCGATGCGTTTCTGAAATTGCTCCACACTCGCACAATGAGGCCCGCCGCGGTGCGAGCCAATTACCGCCGACTGGTTGACGCATACGAACAGATCGCCCAATCGGTCGAAGAGATTGGTGGACTATCGGACCTCACGGCATCGCTTGTTCCCGGCCCTACGAGCATCACACGCGTATGCTTCGAACGCAGCCTGCGATGGTTCGGGCAAGAACTGGAAAAGGTGGCGGGAACCCTTAATTGCTCCCAACGACTGACAAGCGGCGGAAATTGAGGAAGGCGATTTCAAGATGTCCTCTCCGGAATTGCCAATGCGCTCGCTCGAACGACGGGCGATTATCGTCGCGGTCTGTGGCGGGATCGCCGCGTATAAAGTCGCCGATGTCGTCAGCAAATTAGTCCAACTCGGCGCCGGCGTTACCGTCTGCATGACGGCAGAGGCTCAGAAATTCATCGCCCCATTAACCTTCGAAGCCCTGTCCGGCCGGCGGGTACATACCGATACATTCAATCTCGTTGAAAGCGCCGACCCGCAACACATCGCGCTGACCGAACGAGCCGACCTGATGCTCGTGGCGCCGGCGACCAACAACATCATTGCAAAAGTCGCACATGGGTTGTGCGACGATCTGGTGAGCCTGATGGTTTGTGCCGCGGCATGTCCTGTCATGTTCGCGCCCGCGATGAACAACCGGATGTGGGATCATCCGGTTACCCAGGAAAATATAGCGAAACTGACAAAGCTGGGATATCGATTCGTAGGTCCAGAAGCCGGATGGCTCGCGTGCCGGAATGTCGGGGCTGGGCGATTGAGTGAGCCACAGAAAATTGTAGATGAAGTCGCCGGCATGCTCGCCGGGTTGGCTCCAAGGCCCGAATGATGGCTCCCGCGTGATAAACGCTCACGACATTTTAGATTTTTGGTTCCGACCGAATCCGCACACTGGCTGCATGCCCGTCCAACCCTTCCGCCTTGGCTAGCATTTCCACCGCCCCGGCGTCCGATTCCAGACCCTTCGCGTCATACCGCACCACGCTGCTGCGCCTGAGAAATTCATAGACGCTGATGCCGCTGGTGAAGCGAGCCGTCGTATTGGTCGGCAGGCAGTGACTCGGCCCCGCCACATAATCACCCGCCGCCACCGGACTGTATGGCCCGACGAACACCGCGCCGGCATGCTTGAGTTTCGCGAGAACGCCCTCGTCGTCGCGTGTCTGTAAATTCACATGCTCGGCGGCGAATTGATCCGCCAGCGCGATCAGATCATCCATCGAATCGCCGACGATCGCCGCGCTCCAATCGCGCAGCGCCTTTTCGAGCGCGCCAAGCCGGCTGAGCGATCGTCCCTGTATTTCAATCTCGACGACCACTTGGCTTGCGAGCTTTTGCGACGTGGTCAGCAGGAAACAACTTCCCGGATCATGCTCGGCCTGCGCAATCAGATCGGCGGCGATGAACGCGGGATTCGCCGACTCGTCGGCGAGCACGAGAATTTCGCTGGGCCCAAGAAAGCCATCGATTCCCACGCAACCGGCCAGCGCGCGCTTGGCCAACTGGACAAATGTATTTCCCGGCCCCACGATTTTATCGACGGCGGCGATCGTTTTCGTGCCGAACGCCAGCGCCGCGACGGCCGCGGCGCCGCCGGCGCGAAACACGTCGGTCAAGCCCAACTCGTGTGCCGCCGCGAGGACCAGATCGCTCCGCCCGTACTTGCTCGGTGGCGTCGCGACGGCGATTCGTTTCACGCCCGCGACTTGTGCCGGGACGGCCAAATGAATCAGCGACGAAGGATACGACGCTTTGCCGCCGGGGAAATAAAGTCCCGCGCTATCGACCGGCGTAAAGCGCATGCCGAGCGTCACGCCCGGCCGCTGGAATTGCGGCGGCGCCGGGGGCATCATCGCCTCTTGATAAGCGCGAACCTGCATGATCGCCTGGCGAATCGCCGACATCTGCGCGATAGGAATCCGGTTGGCCGCCTCGGCCATCTCCGCTGGTTTGACGTGAATTTGATCGATCGTGAATCGCGGATCGTCGAATTTCCGGGACGAATCAACGATGGCGTCGTCGCCGCGTTTGGCGACGTCGGCGAGAATTTCGTTCACCGCCAGAACCTCGGGGCCGCGTCCGAGCGCCACGTCGGCGGGGGCGAGGCGCAGCCGGGCGAGGAGGGATTCGACGCGTTGGCGGTCTTGCGCATTGTCGAGCCGGAGAATCGGAATCATGGTGGGCGAATCTTATAGACCGAGTGACGCGGCTTCCAGTGCCAGCTACGATACTCCTAAAAAGCAACGACGCGCCCTCAAACGCCGTCAGAAGCGACGGAGACAGTCATGAAAAAGACCACGCACAAGCGACACATCCAAAAGCCGACGGAAGATCCGAGTCCATACCCAGCAGGACGCAACCGCAAGCGTACGGAGGCACTGATCGAATATTACGAAAACCAGACCGATGACAAAGCCATTGCCGAAGCGGACGCAGCCTATAACGCCGTCAAGACAACAACGATGCAAGGTCCCATCGAACTTGTGCTCGGTTTCGCAAGTTAATTGCAAAGCGCGCAAACTGATACACGCGCTACTCGTTTCGACGTGGACTCACATTGACCGAACATCTACTTAAGAGCGTAACAACCTTCTCCACGTCGTTGAAAACCCCCATATGTCTCCGCAGCATCGCGCGCACGGTCTGCGCGGGGGTTTTCCCCTTGCTCCAAGGAGTTCTGTAAGATTCCCACACAAGATTACGCGGTCACTATGCCGATATGCAAATATGATTATCGGACGTGACGGCCTTTACGTTGCCAAATTCGGCCGTTGTTTGTACTGTCGAGACTGTCTCGCATTCGCGCCGCAATGGGGCGGGCGGCATCCCGAGTTTGTAATCGGAACGGACGTAAGAAAGGATTTCACGCGGAACTGGAGTTCATGAAGCACGCCTTCATTTCCAACGATGCAGCCGGGACGGCATGCGCGCGGCGGGCGGGCGAGATGCCGGCGACCGTTGCGGCCGCGTTTGCGCCGGTAGCCACTCTGGCTGACGCCGAGGCGTATACCCGCCGGCTGGCTCACACGCATTACGAAAATTTCTCGGTGGTCTCCGTGCTGCTTCCCAAGCGGCTTCGTCAGGATTTTTGCAATGTCTACGCATTTTGTCGGATTGCCGATGACTTGGGAGATGAGGTTGGCGATCGTCAAAAGGCATTGGAATACCTAGCTGATTTTAAAAGCCAGACACGCGACTGCTACAAAGGTGAGTCCGCCACGGCGGTATTTGTCGCTTTGAAGGGAACGATCGATCGCCACGATATCCCGATCGATCCATTTCTCGATCTGATCGACGCCTTTGAGCAGGACCAGCGGGTGGACCGCTATGAAACGTTCGAGCAGGTGGTCGATTATTGCCGGCGTAGCGCCAACCCCGTCGGACGGCTCGTTCTCTATATGAGCGGCTATCGCGACGCCCAGCGCCAGCGCCTTTCCGACGCCACCTGCACCGCGCTGCAATTGGCGAATTTCTGGCAGGACGTGCGCCGAGATCTGCTTGAGCGCGACCGAATTTATCTTCCTGCCGATTCCCTTAAGCGTTTTCACGTGAGCGAGACGCAGCTTCGCGAAGGCCGATGCGACGACGATTATCGCGATCTCATCCGATTTGAAGTGGATCGCGCCGAAGCGTTATTTGCCGAGGGGGAAAAACTGCTGCCGACGCTCGATCGCTCCGTGCGCGGGCAGATCGCGCTGTTCGGCAAAGGGGGCAGGGCGGTGTTGGACGCGATTCGTCGGCAAGATTACGATACGCTAACGCGACGGCCTTCGCTGTCCAAATTGCAGAAGGGGCGTTTGGTGATGTCGGCGATGGCCGGCTATCTCGCCGGGAAATTCACGAGGAGCGGGAAATTATGACTTTAGCCCTGACCACTCCCGACATCTCGGCGTTACACCGATCCGGCGCGTATTGCGAACAACTCACCCGCGCCCAGGCCCGGAACTTTTATTATGGCCTAAAGCTGCTTCCCGAGCCGAAGCGCTCGGCCATGTTCGCTCTTTACGCCTACATGCGGTTGGTCGACGACATCGCCGACGACGAGGATGGCCGATCGATTTCCCAGCGACTGGACGACTTGGAATCCTGGCGCGTTCGAACCCATGCGGTCCTCGATGGCCGTCTCCCCGACGCCAGCCACGAACTCTGGCCCGCGTTCGCGGATATGGTTCAGCGATACAAGCTTCCCGCCCGTCTGTTTGACGAGGTGATCGCCGGCCAGCGTCAGGATTTGGAGCCGGCGCCGTTTGGGACGTTTGCGCCGCTTCACGACTATTGCTATCGGGTGGCCGGCGTGGTGGGTTTGGCCAGCATCTACGTATGGGGCTTCGACGGAAGCGACGCCTCCGAGCAGCTTGCGATCGAACGTGGCGTCGCGTTTCAACTCACCAATATTCTGCGCGATCTTCGTGAGGATGCCGGGCGGGGGCGGATCTATCTTCCGCAGGATGAACTCATGGCCGCAGGGGTGGACGAAGAGGACATCCGTTCGGCGCGCGGCGGGAAAAAATTTCTTCGGATGATGCGCTTTCAAATCCAGCGCGCCGAGGCGTATTATGAAAAGTCGGCGGCGTTGGAAGGACATATCTCCGCGGAATGTCGGCCAACGCTGATCGCGATGACGGATATTTATCGCGGCTTGCTCGCGAAGATCGCGGATGAGCCGGAGCGGGTTTTGCATGAACGGGTCAGTTTGTCGATTTTCTCCAAACTTCGCATCGGATGGAAGGCGTCGCGGATTCGGTGAGAAGCCTATCCCGGAGGAGACGACACGGAAGGGCATCATTCATGGGCGCCGAACTTCAGGAAAGTCTTCTCAAAGCCATCGAGAAAATCGATCGTCCAGGAACATTTTGCACGAGCGGTCGCTTGCCGGCGACGTTTCCGGGATTGGAGGTAGCCGGCGTCGGATCGATCGCATTGCCGCTGGAGGCAAATTCGGCCGAGGCGATTAAAAAAAAAGCGCGCCAGGCGCCGTACGGCAAGGGAACGCTCACGCTCGTCGATACCGACGTGCGGCGGGTATGGGAGATCGACGCCGACCAAATTACGCTGACCAATCCGGAATGGCTTGACGTGCTGCGGCAGGCGATCGAGACCGTGCAGACGGACTTAGGGCTTGAGAAACAGAAACTCGACGCGCACCTTTATAAATTGCTGCTCTACGAACCGGAAAGCTTTTTTCTGCCCCACCAGGACGGGGAAAAACTGGATCGCATGGTGGCCACGCTCGTGATCGCGCTGCCGTCGGCTCATACCGGCGGTCAACTCATCGTCCGTCATGAGGGGCGGGAACAGACGGTCGACTTCGCCCCCCAGAGCAGATTCCACGCGCAGTTCGCCGCGTTCTACGCCGATTGCGAACATGAAATACGACCGGTAAAAAGCGGATTTCGGCTCGCGCTTGTCTACAACCTGACCCTCGCGGCATCAAAACGAAAAATCGCCGCGCCCACCAGCGGCGGGCATATCTCCGCGATCGCCCACATTCTCCAGCAATGGAAAGACGACAGCCCTCAGACGAAGGCTCGCGAAGAAAAGTCAGTTCCGTCCAAACTGGCGATTCTCCTCGATCACGAATACACCGAGGCAGGACTTACCTCCGATGCGCTCAAAGGAGTCGATCGCGCCAAAGCCGACGCGCTGTTCGAGGCGGCCCGCGTGGCCGGGTGTGACGCTTCCCTGGCGTTGGTCACCTACTGGGAAACCGGCTCGGCCGAGTCGTCGAGAGGATATCGCCGCCGTGGATATGGCCGTTATGGAGACGAATACGACGAAGAGGGCGATCACGAAATGGGCGAGGTGTATGACAGAAGCCTGACGGCGAAAAATTTCAGCGACGCCGATGGCAAGCCGCTGGCGTTTGGCGAGATTCCGCTTGACGAGTCGCAGATCGTCTCGCAAGTTCCGCTCAGCGAAGGCGAGCCGGACGAAGAGGAATTCGAAGGATACACCGGCAACGCGGGAATGACGCTGGAGCGGTGGTACCATCGCGCCGCGGTGATGGTCTGGCCGATCGGATCACGTTTTGACGTGCTATGCGAGGCCGGCATGAAAAGCGCCATCGGCGGACTCGAATTGATGGTCCGCCAGTGGACGAAAGCAAAAAAAAGCGAGCAGCCGGCGCTCAGGGAACCTGGCATCGAGTTCGCCCGCCGGATCATGGCCAACTGGCCGGAAAGACCGAAAGGCCATTACCGGTGGGGGAAAGACGAGCCCGCGGCCGAGCCCCTGCTTCCGCAATTGGAAACGCTGGGCGATACGTCGCTGATCGCCGCCTGGATTAGCGGGGTGATGGCCAGGGACGTCTCCATCAACCCCGGCCCCACGCTCGGCGACGTTTGTAAACGATTCGGCTGGCTCACCTTTCAACGCGAACTTCATGATCTGTTCGACAAGACCGCCAACGAGACGATCGAGCGCAACGCGGCGGTTCTGGCCGACTGTTCGCTTCGCAAGGACAAAGACCCCGACCGTAAAAATCTATGCGCCGAACTGGCGAAAGCGATGATGTCGGCCGTGGAAAAGTGGAGCCCCGGCCGATCAAATCGCGACTACAACAGCAGCTTGGTCAATCCCGTAAAATTGCTTCCGCCGCTGGTGCAGTCGTTCATGATATCGGAACAAGCCGATCTGCTCGACCGGCTGGTCACTTACGTTCTGGCGGCGCCGAAGGAATTCGACTTCACGACCGCCCAAATTCCCGCGCTGCTCAGCCTGGAAACCTGGCTTGCGAAAAACATCAAACATCGCTGTTTGCCGCTGCGCCGCTGGCTGACGACAATTCGCGAAGAGTTGGAATCGCGCGTCGCTCATCCCCCGCAAGCGCCCGCCGATTGGCGCCGGAACTCGAAGATTTCCTGCAAATGCGGCGACTGCGCCGAGCTCAGAAAGTTTCTGGACGATCCTGCCGCGGAAAAAGGCCGATTCGCGATGGCCGAGGCCCGGCGTCAGCATTTGCAGCAGATCATCAGTCAGAACAAACTCGATGTTAAGCACGAGACCGAACGCCGCGGCAGTCCGCATACATTGGTTTGCACCAAGACACGGGCCTCGTACGAATCGGCCTTAAAGGCTCATCATCTCGACCTCGACCATTTCGCGAAAATTCATAAACTTCTCGGTTTGCACGACGGTCTTACATGATGGAAAAAGACGCAGAGCGATGGCCAATCGGTCGAAAGGGTCGGCGCATGATTTATTTGCGCATATTGCCGTCAACGCAACAGGCCGTGCATGTTGAGTGGGAGCGCGTGTTGACGTTATACGGCGAGCAGGAATTGGCGGTGTCATTCCTTGTTGTTGGACCGGGCCGGCATCGCATTCGAAAGGTCGGGCCCTCCACCTCGATATAACGCGTAGCATCACCGGCGCGTTTCATCAGTTCAGATCCGCCGAAATCGGCATGGGAACACATACATCACTGCACCGGCGGCTTAATGTCCTTCCCCCGCAAAAGGTAATTCCAAATCGCTTCATACTGCTTTCGCGCGTCGCCGTCGAAAACGGTCGTAATTCCAGTCTTGCCGTCCGCGTCGTCAAATCGCGGCATCTTCGTTTCGGGATCGACGCCAAGCGGATTGTGGATCCAGCGGTAGTAGTAATCTTCCCGCAAACGCTCGGCCACGTTCATGAAGTTAATGGCCGGCGCCTCGAAGGGGGCGAGGGCCGCTTGCTGGTTGATCGCGTGGCACTGGACGCAGCCGAAGCTTTGGTTGGGGGTTTTGCCGACGAGGCTTTGGCCGATTTCCGCCAGTTTTTGGTCTGGGGCGCCGGGGTCGGGGTAGGTCGTGGCGCAGCCGTGTTCTTGTATCAAACCTTGTGCGATTATTTCGGCGCGGGCGCCGAAGCCGGGCATGCGGGCTCTGAGGTAATAGCGCGGCTTGTACGAGATTTTTCCGGCGATGAAGTCGGCCATCCACCGGGGGCGAAGCTTCTCACCGGCCCAGGTGAGAATGGGGGCGCGCTGGTCGGGGGCGATCCCTTCGCCGTTGCCGATTTGAGGACTCGGGAACTTGTTGCGCAGTTCCTGGTTCTCGGCGTCGAGATCGGTGGCTAATAAGGATTCGTGGCCGTCGCGGGCGTGACATGCGGTGCAGCGCATGGCGACGACCTGCCGCTCGGCGAACTCGGAGGGGACGACGTGATCCGGCCACGTGGGAGCGGATGCGATGAAGGACATCATCGCGGCGCGACGGTCGGGAGTCAGACTGAAATCGGGGGCGCCATGACGGTCGGCGTCGGTCTCGGCGAGACATCCATGGCGAAAGTCGTTTTTCTGAAGCTGTTCCCATCCCTTGGCCAGCGGCGGCGCGGCTTTCTCGCGAAGGGCGATGGGTTCATGGCAGTTGGCGCAGCCGGAGGAGACGAAGCGTTTTTCGCCGCGTTGTGCGTCCCCGGCGCCGGCGGCGGGAAGCGGCGTTGAATCGGAGGCCAGAAGGTAGGCCGACAGATTTGAAGCTTCTTCGTCCGACAAACGGAAATCAGGCATCGGATTCGATGCGTAGCGGGCGGAGGGATTGAGCAGAAATTCCTTCAGAGCCGCTGGCTTAAATTTGGCCTTCACATAGGCGAGAGACATTCGGCCATCGTCAACCCCCTCCGCCCCGGCGCCTTTTCTTTCCGGCGAGACGTGACACGCCACGCAATTCAAATTCGTAAATAGCAACCCACCGGAATTTGTTTTGGCCGCGTCGGCGGCGAGTGGAGCGGGCTCCTTTGTCTTTCGCGTCACCAGGTACGCGGCGATGTCCTTTGCCTCCTGCGCGATTTCCCCCGGATTTTTCGCGATGAACAATCGCGGCATGTGCGCGCCGGGCCAGATCGCTCGCGGATGATTAATCCACGCGGCAAGCCAATCTGCGTTAAATCTCGCCCCGGCGTCCGCCAGCGAGGGAGCGTCTAAAACCCCTTCCGCCATGTCGCCGGCTTTATTCGGCGCGGCGCGTTTTGCTCCATGGCAGGCGCCACATCGCAACTCGTTCAGCAAGAATTTCCCGTCACGGCTTCGCAGGCTCTCGCGCAGGGCCTTATCCGCCGCCGGGTGGGAAAAGACCATCGGCGCCAACGGCTCGGGGAGAGTCGTCCTGGTGGCCCAGAATAGACGGAGGTCGGCGGGTTTGGAGTCAAACGGCCGGTAGACGGCGACAACGTGATTCTTCCCTTTCCCAAGCCGCACCGGCTCGCTTGCCTTTTGCGATAGATCGCCGTCCAGATCGAGAACCGGTTTGGCGTTGATCGTGAGAGTTAATTTGCCGTGACCAGCCGCGGAGAAAATCATGAAATCGCGCAGGCGCATATTGATGTCGCCTTCGAAGGTGGCGGCGTACGGTCCCGCGGCCGCGAACGAGGACGGCGCCACGCCCGGGTCGGCATACAGCGCCAGCAGACGCGTCACCCGTACGTCCTTAAACGCCGGCGAAGCCGCGGCGGAATCAGCCGGCGCGATCGTCAGCGTCAATCCCGCCTCATCGGCCGGTTTCATATCAGAAAGCGGCGGAACGTCCGGCGTTTGGCCTTGCGCGGCGGCTTGGGCGCCCGGCGCCTCCGCGCCGCCGGCACTTGTGCGACCCCGCAAAAACAATGCGACGCCTGCGGCTAAAAACGCAATCGATGTGAATACAATGAAATGGCGCCGCGAAGAATTGGTCGCTGTCTTTTTCTCGATCATCGCGGACGAGCCTGCGTCGTTCATAGAATGAAAACCTGTTGATGCGCAACGAATCCCACCGGTTGATTTGCGGTCACATGCCAGCCTCTTATCCTGTCGCGCCGCTCTCCCCGCCGTACAAGCACGGCGCCAGCACGGTGCGATCACGGCGGGTTTGATCGAACAATTGGCCCATCGTTGGTTTGAATTCGTCGTTCGTCACTTCGCCGTCAATTGCCGGTCTCTGCAATTTCTTGCATTCACTGACAAATAGCAACTAACAACTAACGACTTCTTCGAACGATCGCCTCCGCGTCGTTCTATTTTGCCTCCACTTTTCCCACTTCCACCACGAGTTTCTTTCCCTTCACCGCATTGATCGTGTTGGCGATTTCCACCGTGATCGGCGTTCCGTCGGCGGTCTCAATCCCGTTGCCGCGGATGAGCATTTGCATCACCGGTTGCAAATCGGCCACTTCGAGGAAAACCGTTTTGCCGTCGCTCGACAGCTTGACCGACTTGACGTCGAGTTGATCGTGGCCGTTCTTTTTCGGATCGGAAACTTTCACTTCCGGGGAGCCGTAGTTGTCGGTCCAGCGATAGTTCCACTGCTCGATCGCCCAGGCGCCGGCGTCTTCGGCCGATTCCTTTTTCAATGGCTCTGCGAAGGTAACCTCGATGCCTGTATCTTTCACGTGAAGCGCGGTCGGCGTGTAAATCTTGCGCCCGGTGTAGCGGACGCGCTCGAAAGCGGTCCCGCGCTTGGCGTTGGTCTGCCAGCCCTGGAATCCGCAGACGTACAGTTGGCCGTCGGCGGGATTGAATCGCGCGCGCATACCGCCGGTTTGGAAATGCCAGGGGAAACGGGTGGCGCCGCCCTGAATTTGGCCGTCTACTTCTTCGTGGAGGATATGGAGCAGGGAGGTTTGGCCGTAGGAGAGGTAGAAAAGTTCGCCCTTGGGTTGGCCCCATTTGTCGCCGGTGACGAAGACGGGATCGCCGCAGGAGTTGTCCCAGCTTGGGTAGATGAACCAGCAGAGAGGGTTGTCGGTGATGGTCGGCGCGGGCGTGATGTGGGAGAGTTCGGGCACGCCGCAGAACATACCCGGCTTGATCCAGTTGAGACGATCGACCGGGGTCCAGGAGCCTTGATTGTCGCCGGTAACGGCTTGCCCGTCTTCGCGGACGCACATGCCGTTGGGGGCGCGGAAGCCGGTGGCGAGCACTTCGAGTTTGCTTCCATCCTTGGAAATTTTCATCAGCGACCCGTGATTGCGGGTGATGGGAAGTTGGAAACCTCGGCCGCCGGGGTTCACGCCGCCGCCTTTGATAATGTAAAGGTTGCCCGCCGCGTCTTGTTGGAGGTCAAAGGCGAATTCGTGGAAATGATCGGTCATGGCGACGTCGTTATTGAAGCATTCGTAGAAATCGGCTTCGCCGTCGCCGTCCAGATCGTGGAGAATGGTGATCTGATCGCGGCCATGAACGTAAACATTGCCGTCGATGATTTTAAGGCCGAGCGTTTGGAACATGCCGCCGGCGATTCGCCGCCAGGTGACATGATCGAGCTTGTCGTCGATTCCTTTGACGATATAGACGTCGCCATTCCAGGTGCACAGCGCCGCGCTGTGACCATCGGGGAAGAAATCAAATCCGCCGAATCGCAGGCGCGGCCAGTTGGAGGGGATGGAGGGAAGGCCGATTTCGTCGAGGACGTAAGCGGCTTTATCGGCGTCTTTTTTCGGCTCGGCTTGGAGTTTGGTTCCGTCGCCGGGAATTTCCTGAGACCAGTGGGCGGGGCCGCCTTTGGTGAGAGCGGAGAAATCGGCCAGGGGAACGCTGGCCGGGTCCAACGGACCAAGGAAAGGCGCCATTGGTTTGAGCCCATTGTAAGTGGCGATCCGAAATACTTCTTTTTGCGCATGCGGCTTGATAGAAACGCGAAGTTCTTTCCCCTTGTGGTCTTCGGTTGGGAAAAAATCGGCTGTAACTGCCGTGGCCGCGGGTCCGGTGATAACCGAGCCCCAGTCACCGACTTTTTCGGCGTCCTCCACGACCCTCGCGATGAACGTTTGCGTCAGTGGAGACGGACCCACTTCGAACGTGCGGGTAAAGGCGAGATAATGGTCGTAGATTTCCTGCACTCCCGGCGTTTCCAGTACGTCCATTCCATTCACGCTATAAGAGAACACGACCTGATCGCCATGGCGATACAATCCCTTGTAGTGCAGATATTCTCGCGGCATTCCTCCGAAGGCTTCGCCATGGAGCGCGATGCGCGGATCGATAAACGATCCGTCTTTTTGTGCCCAGGCGGGGGCGTTGCGCGTGCCGAATTTAACGTCTCCGGCGACGGTGGGGCACGGGCCGTGTTCACCGGTGAATCCGACGTTTCGCAACCGGAGAAAATCGCCGGTCCATCCTGCGCTGACGCGCATCAACTGCGTGTCGAAACAGATCGCCGCGTCGGTTTCCTTGCCGTCTACTTTCACTTTCCCGAGCTTCACGGCCACGCCTTTGTAGGTCATGTTGTTGACGGGTTGTTTGGCAAGGACGGTGGCGGACAGGAAAGGGCCGTAATCGAGATTGTCCCACGGCGTCGGCGCGTTGGGATCGGGTTTGGCCTTGGGTTTCGGAGCGGCAAATGCAACCGAACTCGCGAACGTAGCGACGGAAAGGACGGCGATGGCGGATAATCGGCGATAAAACACTTTGGAAATCTCCTGTGATAATCGAAGCAATTGCACTACTGCCGGAACGGATATCCGTTTTCGCGCGTGCATTGGATGCGGCGTGGGTTGGTCGCTGCGCCGTCAAGATTTCTTACAATGGGAAATCAAAATGCAGGATCTGGACTGCGACCACCGCGAAGCGCCTCGCCGATGCGCCGAATTCTCGATATGGACGAACAATATGGACAGGATGACGGCAAGAGGCAGCATTTTTCGCCTTTATCCTGTCCATCCTGTCTATCCATGTTTGACATCCGCGGCTGTTCCCCGATGCGAGCGAATCTTACACCTTCGCCGCGTCGCGTTTCGGATCGAAGACGTCTCGCAATCCATCCCCCAGAAAGTTCAAACTCAACAGCGTCACGCTCAACAACAGACATGGCGTCAGCAGCATGTACCAGTAATGATGAATCGGATTCAGCGCCGGCATCAACCCGTCGCTGGCCAACAAGCCCCACGTCGGCATCGGCGGCTGAATCCCGATCCCCAGAAAGCTCAAGAACGACTCCTGCAAAATCGCCTGCGGAACGGTGAGCGTCGCATAGACGCTGATCGGCCCGATCAAATTCGGCAACAGATGGCGCGTGAAGATTCGCCATTCGGTCAATCCGCACGCCTGACACGCTTCGATGAACGGCTGGGCGCGAAGACTCAATACCTGCCCCCGTACGACGCGAGCCATCGTCAGCCAACTGACCAATCCGATTGCCAGAAATAAGACGACCAGATTTGCCGCCGCGGGTTTGAAACCGATCTTGCCCAGGGCCGGCTCCAGCGCGATCTTCATGAGGATGATCAGCAAAACGTAGGGAAGCCCATAAAGCACGTCGACCGTTCGCATGAGCAGGGCGTCGATCCATCCGCCGCGATAACCGGCCAGGAGTCCGACGCTGACGCCGAGAACGACGGAGATGGACGCCGCGGCCACGCCGATGCCCAGGCTGATCGTGCCGCCCAGGAGGCATCGCGACAGGAGGCTCCGGCCCAGCGTATCGGAGCCAAACCATTGCGAGATCGGCCACATCCGCGGCGGATGCCGGGTCAGTTCGGATTGTTGCTGGTCATAGTAGAACGGGTTTTTATCGCCGTCGGCGGATTTATCCTTCAGCGTGAACGGCAATGCCGCCACGCAGGCCACGACGATCAACGCGAGTATTCCGCCGCCGATGACGACGCGCCCGCTGGCCAGCAGCCTGCCCAACACATGGTCCGGCGCCGGCGCGCGTCGGGTCGCCGGCGATGCGGATGGGGGATCAAGAATAGGGCGGATGATCGTGGACATTGCAAAGTTCGTCACATCGTCCAACAAATCGCCTGGAAGTGAAAGAGTGCGGGTCCGAAAGCCAAAGGTTTTCATTTGAAATCGACAGGCTGCCGTCGTTTGCCGTGGACAATGTGCAGTACGTGCACCGAAGCCGACTGATGGTCCGTGCGGTAATAGATGACGAACGGCCTGACCACCCGCGCATGGATGGGTGTTCCCCGCTTTCTGCTGGCGCCGACTCGCTAGAAGCGTGCCGGCAGCGTCGCCAACGCATCGATGGCCGCCAGGATCGTTTGCTCCACTTCCGCCGCGTTTTGGAACGAATCCTTGCGGATGTAATCCGCAATTCTCGAAGGTCGGACAGCGCCCCGGCAGTGAGGATAACACGGTAGATCTCGGCCATCACGATTATTCTGATTTGCCGAGGAAAGCCTTTCTCACCTGCTCGCGGATATCGTTCCCGTGATGAACTTCGCCGCGCTCAATTTGATCTTCGGATCGATCGATTGCATTAAGATCCGCCGGGTTTAGATCGTGCGTTTGGGGTTGGTCCAAGGCGGCGGGCGTCGCCTGAACCGCTTCGTCATCGGATTCATCATCTTCGGATTCCGCTTCGAACTCCTCGCTTAAAGAAAATCCGAGCGTGGCTTCGGCGAATCGGGCGTCTTCATCAGACCCGTCTTCGCTATCGTTTTCCTCATCCTCCGCAGTCGGAATGGGAGAGTGCTTTCTCCAGTCGCGAACAGGCTCGTCTCCGAATTGCGGAACTGGCAGTTCACTCATATCCACACCTCAATAACAATCGATTGGAACAGGCGCAATTTAATTCTTCGCGGAAACAGATTCTCGAAAGTTCACTTAAGCTCATCAAGTCGATTGACCCCGATCTCAATCGCTCCGAACATATTATAGCCGAACCACAGGTCCACCTCGACTGATTTTCCCGGTCAATATCTCATTGCGCAAATCGAGCCGCCTCCCAATCATCGCAAAAATCGCCAGGCAGATCAGCCGCGCAAAAATCCGTTCGCTTGACGTCTTGACGATCGCCCCTCTATTGTAGCCGCTGCAATCCGGCGGCTATTTTCTCGCATTGCGGCATTCCCTATGGCACGTGTTCAACTCGATAAAATCACCAAGGTTTATCCCGGCGGCGTCAAAGCCGTCGACGCGATTGATTTGGTTATCGCCGATCAGGAGTTCGTCGTTCTCGTCGGCCCTTCCGGGTGCGGGAAGACGACCACCTTGCGCATGATCGCGGGGCTGGAGGAAATAACCGCCGGTGAGATTCGCATCGGCGATCGTGTCGTCAACGGCGTGCCGCCGAAGGATCGGGATATCGCGATGGTGTTTCAAAACTATGCCCTTTATCCACACATGACCGTGCGGAAAAATATGTCGTTCGGGCTGCGGCTGCGGATGTTGCCGGGGCCGATCTGGCGGATGTCGCATCCGACGGAGTCCAGACGGATCAGAGGGGAGATCAATTCTCGCGTCACGCAAGCCGCGAGAATTTTGGAGATCGAACACTTGATGGATCGCAAGCCCCGCCAGCTTTCGGGCGGGCAACGCCAGCGGGTGGCGGTAGGGCGGGCGATCGTACGCGAGCCGGCGGCGTTTTTGTTCGATGAGCCGCTCAGCAACCTTGACGCCAAGTTACGCGTGACAACGCGCGCGGAGCTCAAGCGCCTGCATCGCCGTCTCAAGACCACGACGATTTATGTCACCCACGATCAGGAAGAAGCGATGACGCTGGGCGATCGGATCGTGGTGATGAAAGACGGCGTGATTCAGCAGGCGGATACGCCCCTCGTCACCTATAATGTCCCGGCTAATCGTTTTGTAGCGGGATTTATTGGGATGCCGCCGATGAATTTTTTCGATGGCGCGATTTGGATGCAGGGCGACGTGATGGTTTTTCAGGAAGGAAAGCTGCAAAACAGTCGCCCGATCGACCATGCGTCGGCGGCGCCGGACGAAGACGGCATGCCGATTGTGGGGGACGGCGAGTTGACGCTAAGCAAGAATGGGTTTACCATTGTCATTCCGCCGTACCTTCGGGAGCGGCTGGAAACGTCAGTCGGCCGGCATGTGGTTCTGGGAATTCGTCCCGAACATTTGCACATTCGGCCATCGGAGTCGGCGACGCCGATTCAGATGAAGCTTAACGTGATCGAGCCATTGGGTAATAATATGGACGTTTACGCAAGCACAGTCCTGCATGACCAGGTGGTCGCGCGGGTGGAGGCGCAAGAGGGCCTTCAGATCGACACGCAAATCGCGTTACACGCGGATTTGCGCAAGATCCACTTTTTCGCCCCCGGAGCGACCGGGA
Organism: Tepidisphaeraceae bacterium; assembly: GCA_035551995.1. Classification (GTDB taxonomy): domain Bacteria; phylum Planctomycetota; class Phycisphaerae; order Tepidisphaerales; family Tepidisphaeraceae; genus RYN-428. The sequence goes on along the minus strand of DASZME010000064.1, from coordinate 95,124 downwards.
CGAACCTGAGCAAAACGAGCGAGCCGGCCCATGCACTTGCATAATAAGCAGCATGGACAAGTTCGCCCGTTTTCGACCGCCGCGGCGGGCATCCGGAGGTTTACCGGATGACCGCTTAGCCGTCGAAACAGGTTTGCGAGAGGTGTGGCCGCCGTGCAGGTGGCCATTTTCGTTGGTGTCGGAAAAGAGTTGCCAGTTGTCAGTTGTCAGTTGTCAGTTGTCAGTAAAAAACAAGAAGGTGGAAGAAATCAGTCGGCTGGGCGTGGGTAAGGATTCTTTTCTTACTGACAACTGGCAACTGAAAACCGACAACTTCTTCAAACGAGGAATCATGAATCAAGAACTGATCCGCATCGTCGACAGCATCGCCCGCGACAAAAACATCGAGCGGGAGCAGATCTACACGGATATCGAACAGGCCATCGCATCGGGCATGCGCAAGCAGTTCAACACCGAAGACGCCAGCGAATTTGTCGTCACGCTGGACCGCGCCAACGGCGATATTTCCGCGACCCGCGCGGGAACGCCGCTGGATTTGAAAATCGTCGGCCGAATCGGCGCGCAGACGGTGAAGCAGGTGATGATCCAATTGATTCGCCAGGACGAACGCGGCAGCATCTACGAAGAATACAAGGACCGCGTCGGCACCATCATCACCGGCACCATCGCACGATTTGAAGGCGGAACGATGATCGTCAACCTGGGCCGGGCCGAGGGAATCATGCCGCGCAGCGAGCAGATTCCCGGCGAGCAACACGCGATCGGCGAGCGGATTCAGGCGCTTATCATGGAAGTGCGGGATACGCTCAACGCCATCAAGATTATTTTGAGCCGAAGCCACCCGGAGTTGATTCGGCGGCTGTTTGAGCGCGAAGTGCCTGAAGTGGGAGAGCGAACGATCGAGATCAAGGCGCTGGCCCGCGAGCCGGGACATCGGACGAAGATCGCCGTCAGTTCGATCGACTCGAAGGTCGATGCGGTCGGAGCCTGCGTGGGCGTGCGCGGAAGCCGAATCAAAAACATCGTCGACGAGCTGGGCGGCGAAAAGATCGACATCGTGCGGTGGAACGAGTCGAGCCAGATCCTGATCGCCAACGCGCTCAAGCCGGCGGAAGTAACGGAAGTCTCGCTCTGTTTCGAGTTGGGCCGGGCGACGGTGGTGGTGAACGATGATCAGTTGAGTCTTGCCATCGGCAAGCGCGGCCAGAACGTGCGGCTTGCCGCTCGATTGACCGGCTGGGACGTGGATATTCTCACCCCGCCGGAATTCCAGAACGGCATCACCCGGCTCGATCAGACGCTCAAGCAAATCCCCGGCGTGACACAGGAGCACGTCGATAAAATTATCGCGTTGGGCCTGATCGACGTGCGCGACATCGACGAAGTCGGCGCCGGCCCGCTTCAGGAAGAGTTGGGGCTTGATGAGGCGTCGGCTCTGCTGGCCGTCGAGCGCTGCGGGCAGGAGGCAAAGATCGTCGCCGTCGAACAGGAAGCGAAGAAGGCCACCGATGCCCGGGCGAAAGCGACGGATCGGGCGGCAATGCTCGGGGCTTCCCGTTCGGCGTCGGCCGAGGCGTCGGTCAATCCGTTCGGGGCGGCATTGGCCGCGGCCGCGAAGGAAAGCGCCGCCGGCAACGGCGCCGAGGAATTGGCGCCGGTCGAGGCGGAAGCCGCCGGCGCGACAATGCCCGGCGCCATGGAGTCGGCCGAAGGCGGTGCGCCGGAAGTCGTTACGCATAAGGAACGAGCGGAAGAAATCGTTGACCTGTCGCCGGAGATCGAGGCGATTCAGGGTTTTGGCGAGGCGTCCGACGCGGGCCAACAGCGTAAAGATTCGATCGATGAAGACGGCGAAACGGCCGCGCTGGCCGAGGGCCGCGCCCAGCCGCCGCATCGGTCGGGGCAGGAGTGAGGCGATAACGTAAGAAAGTTCGGCCCGGCCCCCGTGGTCGAACGTGCTGCGGCGAACGCGCGAATCGCAAGCGGGAAAAAAGCGATTCCATTGGTGTGGCGCTTTAGGTTCGTCGCGACGCAAAGCCGATCGCTGGGTTGGCGCGGAGCGTCGGGGTTGGAATGATCCGGCTCGCGTGGGAAACGTAAAATATTGTGGCGATCGACGTGATGCAATCTTCACGCGATCCACGACTGATTTTTTGGCGCCGTCCCGCGACAAGCGGATTTTGGCGGCGCGTTTTGCCTTGTTAGGAGATCGATTTTGGCTAAAGGTATCCGAGTCAACCAGCTTGCTAAAGAGCTTGGTGTCGAAAGCAAAGCGATCCTCGCGAAATGCCGCGAGGAGGGATTGGGCGAGAAGGTGCCCAATCACATGAGCGTGCTTAGCGTCGGGCTGTCGGAGACGGTGCGCGAATGGTTCAGCGGCAGCGGGGGAGGCACCGCCGTCGAAGTGGCTCCGCCGGTCGAGGTGAAGCCCAAGCGATCGAAGACCAAGAAGCGCGTGGACGGCGAAGAGCATGGCGAGGATGAAACCGCGCACGGCGAGGAAGCCGAGCATGACGAGGCGCATCCGGCGCCGCCCGCCGAAGAACACCGCGCGCCCGTTGCGGAGGCTCCGCCGCTACCGGCCGTTAAGCCCGAGCCCGAGCCGGTTCACGTTCATCCCGAGCCGGCGGCGAAGATGCCGCATGCGCCGCACGTCGAGTCGGAATCTCACAAGCCCGCCGCCGGCGCCACCGAGACAATCGCGCCATCCGTGGCGCCCGCGCCTGCCGTCAACGAAGCGCCGGCGGCCCATCCCGCGGCGCCGGTCCATCCCGAGGTGGCCGCGCCGATTGCGCCGGCGGCCCATGCCGAGCCGGCGCACGATGTTGCCGTTCACGCTCCGGCCGCGACGGCCGGACCCGTTGCGCCCGCTCGCCCGGCAGGCGCCCCCGTGCGTCCGGGCATTCCCCGGCCCGGCGGAGGTCCGGGCGGACATGGCCATCCGCCCACCGCCCGCCCAACCGTCAGCCTCAAGAGCGGCCAGGGCCAGGGCCCGGCGACCGTCGAGCGCAAAGCCGTCAACGTGGCGCCGCAACTCGATCGCAGCAAGCTGGCGCCGGCGGCGATTCAAGGTCCGCGCGTGGTGCGCGTCGAGGCGCCGGAATCGGTTCCGGTGCCTGGAGGCGGCGGAAGCGGTGGCCGCAATGGCCCGCGCCAGCAGCGTCCCGGCGATGCCCCGGCGTTCACCCAGGCCCGGCCGGCGACCGGTCGCGGCGTGAAGGTGACCGACGAGGAAGAAGAAGAGGCAAAGAAAAAAGCCGCCGCCGCCAAGGCCGGCCGCACCAATTCCCAGCGCCGTCGCGGCGGCATCGACGGCCGGCGCGGCGAAGCGATGGAAAAGCTTCGTGAATTCACCGACGCCGACCTCGAAGAACGCAAAATCCGCCTCGCTCACGCCGCCGGGCATCGCGCCGGCGTCGATCGTCACCTGGACAAGAGCCAGGCCCGCGGCAAGCACGCCATCGCCCTGACCGGCCTGCAAAAAGGCGAGCCGATCCTGATCGAAGAGCCGATCACCGTAAAATCCCTGTCGGCCGCGCTGGGCGTCAAGGGCAACGACATTCTCGGCAAGCTGCTCAAGCAGGGCGTCTTCGCCAACATCAACCAGACTCTGGACCGCGAAGTGGCCGAGTCGATGGCGTTGGAGTATGGCGCGGAGCTGCAGATCGCCGTGGAATCGACGCTTGAAGAACAGCTTGTCGCGGAGTTTGCCGCTTACGAGCGTATTCCTGAAAACATGGTCACGCGGCCGCCGGTGGTGACGATCCTCGGCCACGTCGATCACGGCAAAACCTCGTTGCTGGACCGCATCCGCAAGGCCAACGTGGCGGCGGGCGAAGCGGGGGGCATCACGCAGCATACGGCCGCGTGGATGGTGCAGCTTGGCGAAGGCGCCGACGCCAAACGGGTGACGTTCATCGATACGCCGGGCCACCAGGCCTTTACGTCGATGCGTGCCCGCGGCGCGGACATGACCGACGTGGTGGTGCTGGTGGTGTCGGCGGCGGAGGGCGTTCAGCCGCAGACCATCGAGTCGATCAATCACGCCAAAGCGGCCGGCAAGGTGATCGTGGTGGCGATGAACAAGATCGACCGCCCCGACGCCAACGAGGCACAGGTGCTTGGGCAATTGGCCGGCCAGGGCTTGAATCCCGTGGAATGGGGCGGCGACATCGAAGTCATTCGCACCAGCGCTACGACGGGCCAGGGTATTCAGGAGCTGATCGAAATTCTCGATTACCAATCGCAGCTTCTCGATCTCAAGACCGACCCAAGCCTCGCCGCTCGCGGAACGGTGATCGAAGCGCGGATGGACCCGGGTCTTGGCCCTGTCGCCACCGTGCTGATTCAAGACGGCACGCTGCATGACGGGGACGTCATCCTTGGCGGTCCCGGTTACGGGCGCGTCAGGATGATGCTCAACGACCTGGGCAAGCCGGTGAAAGAGGCGACGGCTTCGATGCCTGTCGTCATCAGCGGCTTCAACGAGTTGCCGCAGGCGGGCGATCGCGTCTACCAGGTTGACGACCTGGAACGCGCCCGCGCCATCGCCGAGGACCGCGAGATGCGAACGCGCATGGCGGCCCTTGGCAATCGAACCGCCGTCACCCGCGACAATCTGAGCGCGGTCGTCAAGGCCGGCGAAACTAAGACCATCCACCTGATCATCAAGGCGGACGTGCAAGGTTCGGTCGAGACGTTGGCCAAGAGCGTGACCGACATGAACACCGCCGAGGTGCGCGTAAAGGTCATTCACAGCGGGGCCGGGGGAATCAGCGAAAGCGACGTCGAGTTGGCGATGGCCACCCGAATCAATATCGACGACAAGGACCACCCCAACGAAGTGGCCATCATCGGCTTCAACGTGGTTCCCGACGAGTCGGCCCGGGCGCTGGCCGAGCAGAACCATATCTCGGTGAAGGTCTACCGCGTCATTTACGAGATTTTCGACGATCTGAAAAAGGCGTTGTCCGGCATGCTTACGCCGGAAATCCGCGAAAAGCTGCACGGCCACGCCGAGATTCGCCAGGTCATCAAAGTCAGCAAGGTCGGAAACATCTGCGGCTGTCTGGTCACCGACGGCCACATCCAGCGCGGCAGCCGAATCCGCCTCACCCGCGGCGGGACGATCATCACCGAAGACCTGGCCATCGAATCGCTCAAGCGCCTCAAGGACGACGTCAAGGAAGTCAAGAGCGGCCTGGAATGCGGCATCAAACTCGCCAACTACGATGATATCAAAATCGGCGATATTCTCGAAGCGTATATTCGGGAGACGATACAACGAACGTTGTAGGAGGAATAAGTTGCCAGTTGTTAGTTGCCAGTTGTTAGGAAGTAAAGGCGTCGGAATTTGAGAATCGGAACATTATCACCCAAGCATGGCAACGACGAGAATTTCCGTCTGCACTGGCAACTGGCAACGAATAACGGGCAACTAATTTTCCCCCATGACCATTGGAGTCCTTCAATTGGAGATCGGAATCGCCGACGCCATGTCGCTGAAAGACAAACGGCGGGCCGTGCTGAGCCTCAAAGACCGCATCGCCCATGGCCATAACGTTTCGATCGCGGAAGTCGGCGCGCTCGATGAACATCGGCGGGCGATTCTTGGAATCGCGATGGTTTCCAACGACGCGCGCTACGTCGAAGGGGCGCTGAGCAAACTGGTGGATTTCGTCAAGATCGTCCCCCAGGTCAACTTAATCGACTATCAAATAGAACTGCTATAGGAATGTCCAGAAGAACCGAACGATTAGCCAGCATCATTCAACAGGAATTGGCGCAGATCATCCTGCACGAGCTGGCCGATCCGCGCTTGCAGGGTTTCCCGAGCATCACCCGCGTGAAAGTCAGCCCCGATCTTGGCGTGGCCGACGTCTTCGTCACCATCATGGGATCGAAAGGGCAGCAGACCGCCGCCCTTAACGCGCTGCAACATTCAGCGGGGTTGATGCGGTCGCGGCTGACGCGGGCGGTTTCGCTTCGGCAGGCGCCGTTTTTGAAATTTCACATCGACGAAGGCGCCAAGAAAGAAATCGAGATATTGGAATTGATCCGCAAGGCCGCCGAGGAGACGGCGGAGGCGGACCGACGTCGCGCCGAGACGGAAGGTGAGGCCGGCGAAACTACTCCCGCGGGGAACGTCGCTAATCTTTCTCCTTCTTCCGGTACTCCGGGAGCGGGTCCGGGTGAGGGTCTTCGGTGGCCTGACGCGCCCGAACACCACCGCGAAGAGCCATCAACCTATCCCGCTCCCGGAGTACCGGGCGAGGGGACCGAAACTCCTTGAATGACCGTTTCGATTTAAAAAACCAGACATGAAGAACGCAACCAAACACGCCGACGAACTCAAGTCGCTTCACAAACGGCTGATGAAAGACCACAAGTCCCCGGCTCGAGAGCCGGTGGACGCCCTCAAGGCGCTGGTCCGGGCCGCGATGAGTTTCGACGTGACCGACGCGCGGGCGGACGAAGCGATGCGGCTAATCAACAAGGAATTCGTCGATCTCAACGAACTCCGCGTCGCCACCGAGCTTGAAGTGCAGGAAATGCTCGGCCAGCGCTACCCCGGCATCGAACGCCGCGTCGCGATGATCACGCAGGCGCTGAACAATATCTTCGAGCGAGAACACACGCTGAGCCTCGATCGGCTCAAGACGCTGAACAAAAAAGAGGCCCGCCAGTTCCTTCGCGAATTGCCGGAGATTCATCCGTTTGTCGAGGCGTATGTGATGCTGTACGCATTTGACGGGCATGCCGTCCCGCTGGACGAGGAGATGCTGGTGATCCTTCGCGATCACAACGTGGTGGGTGAAAAAGCGACGATCGACGAGGCCCAGAAATTCGTCGAATCGCATATCAAGCCCGAGGATTGCCACGACTTTTTTGTTGCATTGCGGAATTATTTGTCGGATAAGGCCAGGAAGAAAAAATGATGCCGCGTTGAGTATTTGTAGCGCAGCCGTCTCGGCTGCGTTTTGATAATCGTCTCGGCGGCGTTCTTTCGACGGCACACGGGCGGGAAGCCTGTGCCTCAAAACCCTCAACGATTCGCTGACGGATTCCCATGACTGATCGTCTCCCAGAGTCTTCATTGCGTCTTGGCCTGCCCAGCGGCAGTTTGCAAAGCTCGACGGTCGAATTGTTTGGCCGGGCCGGCTATCGCATCTCCATCCCCGAGCGCAGCGTCTTCCCGCGAATCGACGACGAGAAGATTTCCGCCGTGCTGTTTCGCGCGCAGGAAATCAGCCGGTATGTCGTCGACGGCATCGTCGATTTCGGCTTGACCGGCTACGACTGGATCGTCGAAAACGGCAGCGAAAACGACGTCGTGGAAATCTGCGAACTGGTCTATTCGCGCGGGTCGTCCAATCCCGCCCGCTGGGTTCTGGCGGTTCCGGACGAAAGCGCATTGCGCAAGCCGGCGGATTTCGAGGGGAAGATCCTGGCCACGGAATTGGTCAACACCACGCGAAGATATTTCGCTCAGCGCGGCGTAAACGTCACGGTCGAGTTTTCCTGGGGAACGACGGAGATCAAAGCGCGCCTGCTGGACGGAATCGTCGAACTTACCGAAACCGGATCGTCGCTTCGCGCCAATAATCTGCGCATCGTCGATACGCTTTTGACCAGCACGCCGCGGCTGATCGCCAACAAGCGGGCGTGGGCGGCGCCGTGGAAGCGCGAGAAGATGGAAAACATCGCCATGCTGCTCAAGGGAGCGATCGAAGCCCGCGCGAAAGTCGGATTGAAGATGAATATTCCCGAGTCGCGGCTGGCCGAGGTTTTGGCGTTGCTGCCGGCGGAAAAGAGCCCCACGATCAGCCGACTTGCCGACTCGGCGTGGGTCGCCGCCGAGGTGATACTCGAAGAAAAACAGGAACGGGAACTGGTGCCGGCGCTCAAGCGCGCCGGGGCGTCGGGGATCATCACGTATCCGTTGAACAAGGTCATCGCGTAGCGACGCCCAACGCGTTTGCGGTTCCCTTTTTCTTCCGGCGCACCGGACGAGGAAACCGCAAGAAAGACGGACCAACCCAATGCGCTTCGCTACAGTTGAGAATCGCGCGTGAAACCCGCCAATCAAATTATCATCGTGACGCTCTGCTTGTTCGGCGTGGCGACGGCGCGGTGCGGCGCCCAGCCGCGTCCGGAGCCAAGCCCGGCTACCGCCGCCGCCCCCGCGAGCGCCTCGGCCCAGGCCACGCTTTCGCTCGATGAAATTCAGCCCGCCGTTTCCTTCCCGAATCAGCCGAGCCGCATCGACGATGAACCGCCTTTGGAATCGCTGCATCTTTATGCACAGGCCCGCATCGCCTGGATGGATCGGGATCGATCTGGCGCCATTGGCTTGCTCGAGCAGGCGGCGGCGCTCGATCCGCATAGCTTCTATCTGCATTCGACGCTCGGCCGGATGTATCGAAATCCGGGCGTCGAGTTTTCGGACCCATCGATCCGGGCGCTGGAAAAAGCCGCGGCGCTGGAGCCGGACCATTTGGATTTGCAGATGGATCTCGGCCGGCAGCTGGAAGCCAAGGGAGACATTCCCGGCGCCATCAAACATCTCCGGATGGCGCTGCTCACCCGCGCCTATCGCGCCGATCCGGCGTCGGCGGCGGTGGCCGAGTTCTTTCTCGGGAATCTGCTTCGGACCCAGGGGTATGACCGGGCGGCGCTGGAGTTGTATCAGCGTCTTTCGGTCCATCTCAAATCCCCGCAGATCGCGGCGGAGCCATCGCGGGAAGTAGCGCTCCTGCTGAACCAGGCCGACGTGATCGACATGGAAATCGCCGAGATGCTCGCCCGATGCGGGAAATTTCCCGAGGCGCTCGCGGCCTTTCAGACGCAGATCGAGCGGAATCCCGGCACATTCGATCTGCGATCGACACAGGTCCATTTGCTGGTGGCGCTGAAACGAAATGACGACGCGGTCATCGCGGCTCAAAAAGCCGTCGTTCGCTTTCGGGCCAGCGCCGAATCGATCGCGCTGCTGAACGAAGCGTGCGTGGCCGCCGGTCATGCCGGCGGGGCGGTTGGCGTCTTGACGTCGCTGCATAAGGATCACCCCGCGGATCGTTCGATCCTTTTCGCACTGGCCGATACGCTTCGCGCCGATAAAAAAGGCGCCGATGCCGAGCGCGTTTTGGCGACATCGGCCGTCGATGATCCCGGCGATCTCGGCATCGTGCGGCGGCGATTTGAATTGGCGATGGATCGGCAAGATAACGCGACAGCCGCCCGGCTTCTGATCGAAGCGAATTCCAAACGGCAAGACCTTGCGACATTGATTGCGCCCCTTTGGGCTCGGTTGTCGGCGCCGATACGAACGGGCCGGTTCCGGTATTCCGATCTCGTTAAACTGGACGTGCCCGAGTCTCAAGACGCGGCAAAATGGTTTTGGGTCGCCCGGCTGGCGTCGGCGGCGCGTCGCGATGATGTCAGTCAATCCGCCCTCGAACGCTCCGCCGGATCAACTCCCGCGTTTGCCCCGGCTTTTCGCGATCTTGTCGATGATGTCGCCGGCCGAGGCGATCTGGACGGCGACGAAAAAGAAGCCGACGTCGCGAAAATAATTGGCTCTTTGAAAGGACCCGCCGGCGCGTCTTTGGCCGATGAGCTTCGCGGACTCTGGCTTTTCCGCAAAGGGGACGCAGCGCAGGCGGCAACTATTTTCGCCCGCGTGATCTCGTCCGGCGTCCGTTCCATCGATCTGTCGCTGGAGCGCGCCCAGGCGTTGCGAGCCGCGGGGGAAGACGACGCCGCCGACTCGCTTTTGTGGAAGCTCGTCAGCGATCATCCGGAAACGCGAGAGGCGTATCAAAATCTTTGTCTTTCGTCCTGGCGCCGGGGATTGGATCAACAGGCCGAGCGGGCGTTGACCATCTGGCTTGCCGCCGATCCGCAAGACGTCATGGCGTGGCGTTTTCAGTCGATCGCCTACCAGCGGGCGAAGCGCGATCAAGCGGCCGAGGCGATTTTGACGCGGCTGCTTAACGAACACGGCGACGAACCCGAAGTCATCGACGCGCTTGATACATTTTACAAAATTCGCTATCCAGCCGATCGCGTGATCGAATTGTTCACCGGGCTGCATGCGCGGTTCCCGACAAATTATGCGATCGGCTCGATATTGGCCGAGTCGCTCGTCGGCGCCGATCGACCGGCGGATGCGATGAAGATCGCGGACGGCCTGCACGCGGGGGCTGGGGACGACGCGGAACTTTTGTACGCGGTTTCCGCGCTGTACGCGAAGATCGGAAATAGACAATCCAGCGAGATAACGCTTGAGGAAGCGTTGAAGCTGGATCCGAAATTTCCCGGCGCCGCCAATGATCTTGGATATTTGTGGACGGAAGACGGGCGGAAACTTGCCGAGGCGCAGACGCTGATCGAGCAGGCGGTGGCGGCCGAGCCGCATAATGTTTCGTTTCTCGACAGCATGGGGTGGGTCTTGTACAAACAAGGCAACTTCGTCGAGGCGCGAAAGTATCTCGATCGGGCGATCGGCACGACCAATTCGGCGCGAACGAAATCCGACCCGGCATTGCTGGACCATCGCGGCGATACGCTGTATCGCATCGGCGCCAAAGACGCCGCCGCCGCGGATTGGGAAGGGGCGGCCGATCGCCTGGCGGCGCTGAAAGAAGACGACGCCGGCGCGGAGACGAAAAATCTTCGCGAGAAGCTGATGGAAAAAATCCGCCGGCTCAAAGCGGGCGAGGATGTTGTGACGGCGCCGATCGCGGCGCCATGATCGAAGGCGGCGCGGGCGCTTTGCGTGTGATTCGCTTCTCAAGACACAGGCGCAATCGCCTGCGCACGACGGACAACGATTGCGGCAATTGGCGAGGACGGTAAATGGCTGGACATAGTCACTGGTCGAAAATCAAGCGAGCCAAGGGCGCGACCGACGCCAAGCGCGGCAAGCTTTGGAGCAAAGTGGCGCGCAAGATCATCATCGCCGCCAAGAACGGGGGCGATCCGCGCGACAACCTCTCGCTCCGCTACGTGATCGAAGAAGCCAAGGGCGTGAACATGCCCAAGAACACGATCGAGAACGCGATCAAAAAGGGAACCGGTGAACTGGGCGGCGAAAACTATGAGCCGGTGGTCTATGAAGCCTATGCGCCGGGCGGCGTCGCGCTGATGATCGAAGGTCTGACGAATAACCGCGCCCGCACCGCCCCGGAAATCCGCACCATCCTCGAAAAAGCCGGCGGCAACCTCGCCACCAGCGGCGCCGTCGCGTTTCAGTTCACCAAGCAGGGAATCATCACGATTAAGGCCGAAGGGGTGGACGAGGATAGCCTGATGGAACTGGCCCTGGAAGCCGGCGCCGAAGACGTGAAAAACGAAGGGGAAGTTTTCATCGTCATCACCTCGCCGGTCATGCTGCACAAAGTGAAGGACGCTTTGGCGGCGGCGAATATCGCGGTCGAGGCCTCGGACGTCAGCAATGTTCCCGGAAGCACGGTGGCGTTGGATGGGGAAGCGGCGCAGCGCTTACTCAAACTGGTCGATACGCTGGAAGACAACGACGACGTCCAAAGCGTCAGTCATAACGCGGAGATTCCGGATTCGGTGACGATCTAAAATTCCCTTGCGCCATCACGCGCGGTTTGCATTTTTGCAGGCGGCCGAACTGAGGCTGCAAAATTTTTTGTATCGCAAGATTGAACTACATCAGCCGCCGCGGGGACGGCTTTTGCAGCCGTCCCCGATTCGACCCATTTCGGCAACAAGTAATTAACGGTTTGGTGTCGTATTACCGCCGCCGGCTTTCGGTGTCTGTTCGGTCGGCGTATTCGAATTGGCGTTTTGTGCGCCATTCGCGGGAATATGAGCGCCCGCCGGTTGAGCCTCGTCCGCGTCACTCGCTAAACCAAGCGCCACGGCCTCTTGCTTTACCATCTGAAGGTGCTCTTTCAGCGTCGGCAGATTGGCGGCGGCAAACTCTTTCACTTGTTCGTTTTTTGCCGTTTCGCTGGCGCCATGAAAAGCGGCCACATCCATGTGATGGCCGATGTGCAGCTGGTTGATGTATGCCTTGTCGTACTCCTGGGCGGGAAGCGCGGCGAAAATTTGCAGTTCTTCCTGTTTCATCGCCGGCAGCGATTGCGGCACCCGCACATTAAGGCGTTGGGCCACCTGCTCGAGTTTCTGGTTCAATTGTTGGTGGTCCTGTATCAGACGCTGCGCCAGTGCCTTGATTTTCGGATCTTGCGACTTCTGTTCGGCCTGCTGACTCAATTGCACTTCCCACATGCTGTCGACGGCGGCATGCAACAGGAAGAGCTTATCGCAAGCCGTCTGCGGATCCTGCGCCCATTGCTTCACTTGCTGAAGCGCCGACTGATCGGCCTGTTGACCTTGCTCCGCTTCGCGGCGTTCCTGCGCGGCCGTTCCGGCGAGCGGGGTTTTGTTGTTTTGTGCATCTTCTTTATCCGCCAGCACGACGTTGGCGCCAATCAGCGACGCGACGGCGACCGCCAAAAGGCCATGAGTTCGACGATTCATGATCAACTCCATTTTCCGCTCCGGTAACCGCCGGGGCTCGGTAACATTTTTTTTGTGGAGCGCTCGCGATTTGATGGGAATTGTCCCACGTTCCTCCGCGATCCGTCCCTTGCCGGCCGCGACGAGACTATCTCGTCATTTGTCGCCGACATGCGGAGCCCGAAAGCAAAGGAGACGCCATGCTGGAACGGAAACGGAATCAGGAGAAAAAATATTATCATGTGCGGCGATTGCATATCACCAGCGTCGTTTTTTTCCCGGACGAAAACCGCTCGAAACTATATACGAAAGAATTTGGCGTCGGCGATGACGGCTTGCGACGTGTCTGGAGTGGAAAGTTGTCGCGGGGTTTTGCCCGCGCCGCACGTGCGAGACGATTCGCGTTTGGCGTTCTATAGTGTTTTGAAACGAAATAGGATTTTCGCGGCAAAAACACAAGGTAGAGCAAAAATATGATTTCTCGCCGAACTATACTTCTGTCCGGCGCCGCGACGGCGGCGGCGGGCGGGTCCATTCTTCAGAAACTGCACGCCGCGGACTCCACGGCGCCGGCGACTCAACAGGTTGACGGCTATACCCCGGTTACAACCCCCAACGGCGTCACATTGCCTTACACGCGCGATGGAGACTGGAAGGTTTTTCATCTCATCGCCGAGCCGGTGAAACGGGAGTTCGCCCCCGGAATGGTCGTGAACTGCTGGGGCTACAACGGGCAATCGCCGGGGCCGACGATCGAGGCGGTCGAAGGGGATAAGGTGCGCATCTACGTCACCAATAAGCTGCCGGAACCGACGACCGTTCACTGGCACGGGATGATCGTCCCAAACGGGATGGACGGCGTCGCGGGCGTTACGCAGAAGGCCATCGAGCCGGGGCAGACGTTTAAGTATGAGTTCGCTCTGCGCGATCCGGCAACCTACATGTATCATCCGCATTTTGACGAAATGGTGCAGATGGCGATGGGCATGAGCGGTTTTTTTATCGTTCATCCGCGCCGGCCGACCGGGCCGAAGATCGATCGCGATTTTTGTATCATGCTCAACGAATGGCGCGTCGATCCGGGTACATTTACGCCCAACCCCAATATCATGGTCGATTTCAACCTGTTCACGTTCAACTCGCGCGTCTGGCCCGGCACGGCGCCGTTGATCTGCAAACTCGGCGATCGCGTCCGCATCCGCCTGGGCAATCTCAGCATGGACAGCCATCCGATCCATTTTCATGGCCATCATTTCACGATGATGGCGACCGACGGCGGACCGATTCCCGCCAGCGCCCGCTGGTTTGAAAACACGGTAAACATTCCCGTCGGTACGACGCGCGACGCCGAATTCGTGGCCGACAATCCGGGCGATTGGCCGCTGCATTGCCACAAGACGCATCATGCGATGAACGCCATGAGCCATGATATACCCAATCTTCTTGGCGTCAGTCCGCGCGACCTGGACGAGAAAATCCGCGGGATCCTCCCCGGCTATATGCCGATGGGCCGCGAAGGCATGGGCGATATGACCGAGATGCACATGGGCGGCCCGAAAAATACGCTGCCGATGATGACCGGCGAGGGTCAGTTCGGCGCCGTCGGCATGGGGGGAATGTTCACGGTGGTGAAGATTCGCGCCGATCTGAAAAATTACAAGGAAGATCCCGGCTGGTATCAACACCCGCCGGGCACGCTGGCGGGGCCGATCGATGAAGCCGAGGCGGCAAAGCTGCGGTGAGCGCGCCAATGGTATTCGCCCGCCGCGCAGAGCGGCCTTTAGCGGATTCTTATCGTCCCGGGGCGGCGGGGGACGTCCTCGCATAGCGGGGGAGCAAATCAAACCGCCCGGCGAATCTCGGGTCTTTCCAATATTGCGCCATCTTGACCACCGCCGGCTCATGGCCGGTTTCGCACACAAGCTGCTCATCGACGGCCAGGTTGGAAATCGCCGCCATCGGGACGGCGGCCAGCGCCGCCAACTCGCGCGCGGCCAGGCCCGTGCCCGGCAGGAAGGTCAGCGCGCTGGTGTTGTTGATTAGCGTCGGCCAATCGATCGGATACAGCGCTTGAATCTGCGACAGATCCTGCCACATGCTCCAGAGGCGCACGCCCGAGGCGCGCAAGAACGTGGCGACGGTTCGCATGGCCGGGCTATTGCCAAGCTGGCCGGCTTCGTCGACGAGGACCATCGTCGGGACGGCGGGAATGGCCGTGCGCCGCAGCAAAACTTGCAAAAGGAGCTCGAGCCAGAGCTTCAACACCACGCCATGCGACGAAAGACGTTCGATCGGGAGCACGAGGTAGATCGTGACGGGCCGCCCCTTCATGAGGTCTTTCAAGTTAACCGTTGACGGGCCCATCGTGGCGCGAATGGCGCTGCTGCGAAAAGCGTGCAGCATCGAATGAGCCGTGGACAATACGCAAAACCGCGTGTTGGCGGTGTTCTCCGGCAGTTGAAGGAACGAAGCGATGCCCAGGTAGGCGAACGAATTTTTCGGCACCTCGGTATCGAGCAGCTTCGCCAGTTCGAGGACGGCATCCTCGGAAAAGAGAATGTCCATCAGGTAATTCATCGAGCGCTTTTCAAGGTCCTTTTGGGTCAATAAATGGGCGACCAGGCTGGCTACGAGGTTGCCGCCCTGGGTATGCCAATAAGGATCCTTGGATGAGCGATGATCGGTGGTGAGGGTTGAGCCGATGGACTGCGCCTCGGACTCGATTTCGGTATTGGGCAACGTGGCGATGTCCAGCGGATCGAGGCGGTCGCTCTTTCGCGTGGTCACTTTGAAGGGATCGAGCACGTAGGTGTCCTGCTTCAGCACCTTGCGGCGAAATCGCTCGGTGGCGCGAACGGCGTCGCCGCGGATGTCGATCACGATGGCCGAGCCTTCATACAGAAGCAGATTGGCGATCAGCAGATTGGTTTTCCCCGATCCGGTGGCGCCGATGCCGAGCAGATGGGAGTTGCCGGTATGCAGCACCGGCTCCTGATCTCCCGCCGCCAGGTTCTCTCGATCCGCCTGGGCGGCGAGGCCGAAGCCCGCCATCTTGCGGGCGCCATACCCGAGAAACGGGGCGCTGACGGTGTACAAGGGGTGCGGTCGGCTCGGCGGATTGCGCGCGGTCATCCTTACCTCGCTCAAATTGGTCATCCCCGAAGCCATCGATTTGTTCGCGGGGCGACCGGATCGACGGCCTCATCTCAGACGTCATCTTAGCGTGAAGCGATCGACAAAAGGAAAGAAAAAAACCGGATTGCGGCAAGTGCCGGGCTCGCTTGTAGTTCTGATCGGCCTGCTTGAAATTCACATGCTTTTCTCCGCCGCCGGCTCGAGAATTTGTTCGATCCTCACGCGCTTGATGACCGATGGCTCGGCCTCGGTGATCGTAAAGGTCGCGCCCCCCTGATCGAAAACCGTTCCGACCTGCGGAATCCGGCCGAGCGTGGTGGAGAGGTATCCGCCCAGCGTCGTATAACCGGCGTCGTCGGGCAGGTTGAAGCCGGCCAGGCGATTGAATTCTTCGATCTCGATTTTCGCGTCGGCGTCGATCGTCGTGTCGTTGACCCGCTTGAACATCGCCGGTTCATGCGGCTCATGTTCGTCGCTGATGTCGCCGACGATTTGTTCAAGAATATCTTCGATGGTAACCAGGCCGGCGGTGCCGCCGTATTCGTCGAGCACGATGGCGATGTGGATTTTCTGGAGGCGGAAATCTTTGAGCAACTCGCGCGAGGGTTTGCTTTCGGGGACGTACAGGGGCGGCCGCATCACCGACTTCATGTCGAATTTTTTGATCGATTGACCGAGGAAACGGAGCAGGTCGCGCGCGTATAAAACGCCGACGATGTGATCGATTCTGCCCGTGTAGACGGGAATGCGGGAATGGCCGCTCTCTTCGATCGTCTCGCGGACGTGATCGACGGTCGAATCGAGTTCGATCGCCACGACCTGGGTTCGCGGCGTCATGATCTGGCCGGCGGTGGTGTCTCGGAATTCGATGACCGATTCGATCATGTTCCGTTCCTGCTCATCGACGACGCCTTCCTTTTCCCCTTCCTCGATGACCGACATGATCTCCTGCTCGATATGCTCAGGCTCGGGCGTTTCCGGAGCGCCGGCGGCGGTTCGGACCCATTCGTCGATCTCGTTCATGACGGCCGTGATCGGCTTCATGACGATGCGCAAAACGTAGAGCGTCGGGGCAAAGGCGCCGACGATCTCGGCGGTCGCGTATTGCGCGACCGAGTGGGCGATGGCGATCGAGAAGAAGAGCGTGATGAGGCCCGCCAGGAGCGCCGCCAGGGCATAAGCGACGACCCGGTCGCCAATGCCGCGCTCGACGAGCGTCAAAGAGAATACGACGATGGCCGTATTAAACAGCATCCGCCAGAACGCGGTAACCCAAACCAGGTCTTCGGTATGATCGACGGTGACGGCCAGCCAGCGGCTTTTTCCGTGGCGATGCAGGAATTCGGCCAGCCGCACGCTCGGCAAATCGCGCAGCGCAAAGGTGAGGGCCGAAAAGATGAGCGACCCAAAGGCCACGACGAACAACGTCGCCACCATCCAGAACATCGGCATCATCTTGCTCCGAAACTCTTGGCTGCCGACGCGCGCCGGGACTGCTCGCGGCCGATGCGCTTCGTTTTTGATCTGCCAGTGGCGCGGATGGCTTCCCCATGGGGCTTTTCGACGAACGCGGCGCCGGATTTATCGCAATCCGTCGCGAAGACCGAACCGAGTCCAAGCCGGATTAGAATCTCGTCTTCTTTGCGGTGCATCCGTTGAAAAGCCTTGGCGGTTCTATCGTCGAAGCCGCTCAAGTGCAATATGCCATGAAGCGCGTATAAAAGTAATTCGCAATCCGTCCGCGTTCCCCGCAACTTGGCCTGCCGAACGGCCTGGGGCACGCAAATGACCACTTCGCCGGAAATCTCCCGACCCTTCTCGTCGAACTCAAACGGAAATGTGAGCACGTCGGTCGGACCCTCTATCCCCATAAACCGCTGATGTAGTAAAGACATCTGCCCGTCACCCACCAACGCCAGCGACAGCTCGGATAACGCCGAGTTCAGCAGGCGATGCGCGGCAACGAGATGTTTTCGAAGAAACGGGACGTAATTCTTACCCGTCGCCGCTGAAATAGTAAGGTCGAGTTCGGCGGGCGATTGCCGACGATCCTGAACCGCGCGCGAACCGGAGGGTCGTCTTTGCATTAGTGAAGTATAAGCGCAAGCGTGCACGTCGTCGCGGATTAGACCGGTTCAACCGGATTGCGGCTGGGGCAACGTCGTCCCCGTTCGTCCGTAAATTAAGTAGCAACAAAGGGAAGCTCGTCGATGAACCCAATCCAGCATCATTCATTTATCCGAAGCGCTATCAGCAAGACGACGTTGGGCGTTGTTCTGATGCTTTCATGGACGTCGCCGCGTGCCCGCGCAGCCGAATCGGCGTCGAGCGAACAATCCACGTCACCGGTCGATTTCGTCCGCGACATTCAGCCCATTTTTCAAAACGCCTGCTACAAATGCCACGACGGCGCCAAACACAAAGGCGGGCTTCGGCTCGACAGCAAAATGACGGCGTTCGTCGGGGGGGATTCCGGTGATCCGTCGATCGTGCCGTACGATCCTGACCACAGCAAGATGATTTTCCTGGTCCGCGGCGACGATCCCAAGTCGGTCATGCCCCCCAAGGGAGATCGTCTTGGCGCCCGCCAGATACAAACGCTGATTCAATGGATCAAGCAGGGGGCGGAATGGCCGGCTGGAGTCGATCGGCCGGCGGCGGCTTTGACGCATTGGTCGTTCACGAAGCCAGTGCGCCCGGCGCTGCCGCGGGTGAAGCTTGAGAACTGGCCAAAAAATCCCATCGATCGATTTGTGCTGGCGAAGTTGGAAGAGCAAGGCCTCTCTCCGTCGCCCGAGGCGGATCGCTATACGCTGTGCCGTCGGATTTATCTGGACTTGATCGGGCTGCCTCCTTCGCCCGCCCAAGTCGATGCGTTCATCGGCGATCACTCGACCGACGGCTACGAAAAACTGGTGGACGCCTTGCAAGCCAATCCGCATTACGGCGAACGCTGGGCGCGAATTTGGCTCGACTGCGCTCGATACGCGGACTCGGCGGGATACGGATCCGATCCGCTGCGGAAAACGTGCTTTCGCTACCGCGATTGGGTCATTAACGCATTTAACCGAAATTTGCCGTACGACCGATTTACCATCGAGCAACTCGCCGGCGACCTGCTGCCGAATCCCACGACGGATCAACTCATCGCGACCGGCTTCAACCGCAACACGATGACCAACACCGAAGGCGGCACCGACCCCGAGGAATTTCGCGTGGCGGCCGTTAAGGATCGGGTCGAGACGACCGGGCAGGTCTGGATGGGCCTGACGGTCGGATGCGCCCAGTGCCATACGCACAAATACGATCCGATCACCAACCGCGAATATTACCAATTGTTTGCGATATTCAATCAGACGCAGGACGCCAACCGAAAAGAAGAATCGCCGACGATTCCAACGCCCACCGCCGACGACGAATCAAAAATCGCGCAGATGAAGGAGCGCATCGCCGTCGGCGAGAAAATGCTGAAAAATCGATCGGCTTGGGCGGATGCCGAGGCGAAATGGGAGAAATCGCTGTCGGCGCATCCGATGACATGGATCGACCTGGACGCCAGCGAGCTGACCTCGGCCGGCGGGGCGACGCTATCGAAAGAGGACGACGGCACGATCGTCGCGTCGGGAATCCGGCCATTGACTGATACTTATACGATTACAACACACACGGATGTAAAGGGAATCACCGCGTTTCGGCTTACGGCGTCGCCGGACGCGAACCAGCCGGGCCGCGCGGTGGGACGGGCTGACGACGGCGGATTTGTTCTCAGTGATTTCCGCGTGACTGCCGGCGCCGCGCACGCCAGGGCGCCGCACGGGCGGTATGTGCGCATCGATCTGCCGGGCCGAAATAAAACGCTGCACCTGGCGCAGGTTCAGATTTTCAGCGGCGCCGAAAACGTGGCGCGTCGTGCGACGGCCAAGCAGTCTTCGACCGATTTTGACGGGAAGGCCGGCAATGCCATTGATGGCAACACCGAGGGAAATTTCAAGAAACACCTGACGTCGCACACTGCCAAGGGGGACGATCCATGGTGGGAAGCGGACCTCGGCAAATCCGGCGACCTGAACAAAATCGTCATATGGAATCGCACCGACGGCGGCGTGGGCGCTCGACTCAGTAACTTCACCGTGACGGTTTTCGACGACCGCCATAAGCCCGTCTGGGACACGCAGGTCGGCCCGCCGCCCAGCCCCAGCGTGGAGCTTGATCTGTCGGCGCCGCGAACAATCGCATTGAAGGAAGCGAGCGATAGCTTCCACCAGACAACTGACGGCGGACGACCGGCTTCGCAGGCGATCGGGTTCGCCTCCATGGGAAACTCCGGCTGGGCCGTTCTTCCGGATGTCACCCACGAGCATAGCGCCGTCTTCCAAACCGTCGTTCCGGTTTCCGGGCCCGTGGAGCTGACGTTCGCGCTTTCGCAGAGCGTGAAGAACGCGTCCATCAGTCGATTCCGTATCTCCGCGACGACCGCCAAACAGCCGGTGCTGGCGATGCCGGAGGCGGTCGGGGAGATTCTAGCGATCGATAGGGAAAGCCGATCCGACGAGCAAAACGCCCGCGTGTTCGACTACTTCCAGCGGGCCGCCCCCGAGGTCGCGGCCAAGCGCGACGAGATCGCGAAATTGCAGAAGGACCTTGCCGCGTTTAAGCCGTCCACGACGGCGATCATGCGCGAGTTGCCCAAGGCAAGCCGCCGCGAAAATCATATTTTGATCAAGGGAAATTTTCTGGTCAAAGGGCCGATCGTTCAACCGGCGGTGCTGGCGGCGTTTAACCCGCTGCCGGCGGGCGCGCCGGCCGATCGCATGGGGCTGGCCGAGTGGTTTATGGACCCGAATAACCCGTTGACGGCGCGCGTCGCCGTCAATCGATTCTGGGCGGCGTTGTTCGGCGTCGGCATCGTGGAGACCCAGGAGGATTTCGGAACGCAGGGTCAGTCGCCAAGCGACCAGGCGCTTTTGGATTGGCTGGCCGTGGAATTCCGCGAGCCGACGGCCGGCTCGCGGCCGACGCAGGCGTGGGACATGAAACGGTTGGTGAAGCTGATCGTCACCTCCGCCGCCTATCGGCAGACGTCGCGCGTGACGCCGGAGCTGCTTGAAAAGGATCCCCGCAACCGGCTGATCTCCCGCGGGCCGCGCCGGCGTCTGGAAGCTGAATTGGTGCGCGATCAAGCCTTGACGTTGAGCGGATTGTTGAGCGACAAGATGTTTGGTCCCTCGATCTTCCCGCCGCAGCCGGACGGGTTGTGGCAAGCCGCGTTTAACGGCGAGCGGACGTGGCCGGCGAGCGTGGGATCGGAAAAATACCGCCGCGGAATTTACGTCTTCTGGCGCCGGACGGTTCCGTATCCCTCCATGAGCGCGTTTGACGCGCCAAGCCGGGAGGTCTGTACGCTTCGCCGTGTCCCGACCAGCACGCCGCTGCAGGCGTTCGTCACGCTCAACGACCCGGTGTATGTCGAATGCTCGCAGGCGCTGGCCCGGCGGATCGTGCGCGAAGGCGGCGATTCTCCGGAGGCGAAAGCGGCTTACGGACTGCGATTATGCCTTGGGCATCCGCCGGAGGCGGGGCAGGTGGATCGCGTGGTATCGTTGTATCGATCACAATCGGACCATTATCGCGCCGACCCCGCGGACGCGAAAAAGATGGCGACTGAGCCAATTGGGCCCTTGCCCGACGGAACGAGCGACGTTGACCTGGCGGCATGGACCGTGTGCGCGAACGTCTTGTTGAATCTGGACGGAGTGCTGACAAACCATTGAGTATCCAACTATGAACCCCAATCAACACCAGGCCCACTTCATCACCCGGCGGCATTTTTTCCGTCGCTGCAACGCGGGGCTGGGAACCATGGCGCTCGCGCAGCTCATGGGCGGCGCCCTGCTGGATCGGACATCCGCCGGCGCCGCGAGTACAGGCGCCTCGAACAACCCGCTGATTCCACGACCGTCGATGCTGCCCGGCAAGGCCAAACGCGTCATCTACCTTCACATGTCCGGCGCCCCGCCCCAGCACGATCTGTTCAATTACAAACCCAAGCTGAATCAGCTCAACGGGACGCCATGCCCAACGGAAATTTTTCAGGGAGAGCGGTTCGCGTTTATCAAGGGAACGCCGAAGCTGCTCGGGTCTCCCTATAAATTCAAACGTCACGGCCAAAGCGGCGCCTGGATGAGCGAACTGCTGCCGCACTTGGCCGAATCGGCCGATGACATGGCCATCGTCAACTCGATGTACACCGACCAATTCAACCACGCGCCCGCCGAGATGCTGCTGTTCACCGGCAACCAGCGGGTCGGGTTCGCCTCCATGGGATCGTGGATCACGTACGGCCTCGGCTCCGAAAGCGCCGATCTTCCCGGCTACGTCGTTCTCGTCTCCGGCGGCACCGATCCCACCGGCGGGAAAAGCCTGTGGGGCAGCGGATTTTTGCCGTCGGTCTTTCAGGGGGTGCAGTGCCGATCCAAGGGGGAGCCGATCCTGTATGCGTCCAATCCAAATGGGATGGATCGGCAGGTCCGCCGGCAAAGTCTCGACGCGCTCAAAGACCTCAACGAGCTCGAGCTGAAAGAATTCGGCGATCCCGAAACGCTCACGCGTATCAGCCAATATGAACTCGCGTATCGCATGCAGATCGCGGTACCGCAAGTGATGGATATCTCGACCGAACCGGCCAACACGCTGGCGATGTACGGCGCGGAACCCGGCAAAGGCGGATTTGCGAATAATTGCCTGCTCGCGCGCCGGCTGGCTGAGCAGGGCGTGCGGTTCATTCAGTTGTTCGACTGGGGCTGGGACTGCCACGGCACCGGACCGCAGGACGATCTGATCTCGCATCTGCCCAAGAAGTGCCGGGAGATGGATCGGCCGGTCGGGGCGTTGCTCAAAGACCTGAAGCAGCGCGGCCTGCTCGACGAAACACTGGTGATCTGGGGCGGCGAATTCGGGCGCACGCCGTTGAATGAAGAGCGGGGCGGATCAAAGCTTCTGGGCCGCGATCACCATCCGCATTCCTTCACGGTCTGGATGGCCGGCGGCGGGATCAAGCCGGGCATCGTCTACGGCGAAACCGACGAACTCGGCTACCACGTCGTCAAAAATAAGGTACACGTCCATGACCTTCAGGCGACGATCCTTCACGCGATGGGGATGGACCCGTTCAAGTTTAATTTTCCATACCAAGGGCTCAAGCAGCGATTGATCGGCCCGGCCGACGACTGGACCGTTCAGGAAAAGTTGCTCGCCTGAGCGCTGGTAATAACGGAACGCGAACGATGGCCAAGGCATTTGACGCGACCACCGCGCGGCTCATCGAGGCGCATCCGGCCGACTGGATTGCCGTCGTCGGTCTTCCCGCTCAATGCTAGAGTATTTTTCGGATTGCTGGCGCGTCACACGTCGTGGGAACCAGTTTCGTCACCCGACGCCGGTTCTGAGGTACTCCGAAAAGTCGGACCGAAGCGTCGCGGAATCCGGCTCTTCGGGGTACCTCAGAACAGGCGTCACCACCAAACGCTCAGCCACGCGATCGGAACAAAACGTCGCGCGCGCTACCAGACCGAAAAAACTCTACGAACTTTTGCGCGGCTGAAAATTCAACACGACCGCGGCCCTCATGGCGCAAGCCGTCGGCGCGTCCATTGGCCTTCGCCGCCGCGTAGGTATTCGATGCGATCGTGAACGCGGCTCGCCCGGCCCTGCCAGAATTCCATCCGGGTCGGCCGCAAGCGGTATCCTCCCCAGTGCGGCGGACATGGAACGTCGCCGTCGGGATATCGGTCTCGAAGCGCCTGCACGCGCTGTTCCAATTCCCGGCGTGACGCAATGGGCTGGCTCTGCGGAGACACCGCGGAACCGTATCGCGCATCGGTAGGTCGGCTGTTGAAATAGTCGGCCGATTCCGACGCCGACGTTCTGCTCGCCTGCCCCTCGACGCGAACTTGCCGCTCCAATTCCGGCCAATAAAAGACCGTCGCCGCCCGCGCGTTGTCGTCCAGCTCTCTGCCCTTTCGGCTCAGGTAATTGGTGAAGAAAACCAATCCGCGCTCATCCACGCCCTTCAGCAGCACGATGCGGGCGGAGGGGACGCCGTCGCGGGTGCACGTAGCCAGCGTCATTGCGTTGGGTTCGTGCGCCGCCGCCGCGATCGCTTGGTTGAGCCAGAGGGTGAATTGGACGATCGGGTCCTGATCGGCGTCTTTTTCGTCGAGCGAACGCTGCATGTAGTCGATTCGCAATCGGGAGAAATCGGGCCGGGGCTGGGCTGAAAAATCGGTCATACAATCCGCCTCCGCGTGATTAGCGTTCGTCGGTCGATTCGATGCTGTATACTAAGGTGGATGGCCAGCGAGCGACATCTTCAGATTCGGCGATTTGCGCCCGGACCCGCGGTGATGCCGCATCGTAAAAACGTCGCGGAATGGATGATGTGGTTCGTGGTGGCGCCGGCGGTGTGGCTGGCGCGATTGATCGCCGCCGTTCTCCGATCCCGTAAGAGCACGACGTCCGTTCGGCAAGACAACCGTTTTCAGCATGAGGGATAATGTCCGGAAAGAGAAAAGAAAATCTTGAACCGAGGATCGCCAATCGAAAGGCGCTGCACGATTACTTCATCAGCGCCAAGATCGAGTGCGGAATCGTTCTGGTCGGAAGCGAGGTGAAGTCATTGCGCGCCGGCCGCGCGCAGCTTCAGGACGCGTGGGTGGCCGTCGAGCATGGGCAACTGATCCTGCACGGGGCGCATATCGATCCTTACGAAAAAGCGGCTTCCGTTTACAACCACGAGCCGCGGCGCGATCGCAAGTTGCTGGCTCACCGCCGGGAGATCAAGCGGCTGGCCAACGAGACCGCCGAGAAAGCGACGACATTGATCCCGCTGGCGATCTATTTCAAGGGGGGGCGAGCGAAGATCGAGATCGGAGTGGCCAAGGGCAAGCAGCAGCACGACAAGCGCGATACCATTAAACGCAAGGAAATGGACCGGGAACTGCGCCGCACGACGATGACGCATCGGACTTGAGGAACTCTGTAAGGTCTTGCTTTATACCGTAGTTTTGTGTCCGGCCGCGCGGGAAAGGCGCCGTGCAAGCGCAGCGGGCTTATGCGATAAGGTTTGGCGCGGCGATTTTATCGCGGGATCGCCCGCGGTTTATCACGGCGCGGGGTGGGTGGTGGGTTGAGTCGCCGGGACGAATTGTTCGTCTTTCATCATCTGCCGAAGGCGCTTGTATTCCTGCAATTTTTTATGCTCGGCGTAATCGAGAATGTCCGCGGGGAGATCGCCGGCGCGAAGGAAAAGGGACATCCCGTTGTCGAGCTGAAGCGTGGCGATGATCGGGCCGCCGGGGGGCATGACAGGGGCGAGAGCGGGGGGGTTTTGATTCCAAAGATAGATGCCGGTCGGCTTCACGACATAATCGAGGCCGGTGACGCCGCGGATTTCTTCCAGGGCTTCGCGGACTCGGGCGTTGTCAAGAATCAGCGTGATCCGGCGAAACTCCGGCGGAACGCGCTGAAGGGCGCCCGCTTCAAGACTGAACGCCACGCCGGCCGACTTGGATAAATCCCCGAGCACCTGCCCGACTTCGACCCCGCTGTAACGCTTGGTGACGGTTCGATCCAGTTGCCGGGCGATCTGGTCCAGTTTGGGAATGATGACGATGTTCAGTCCCCACGGATACCACGTCAGATCCGTTTGCTTGGAGATTTCCTTCAAAGCGTCGCCCAGCATGGCGTTTCTGGGAATACTGACGGGCTGGTCGGCCTTGGCCTTATCGCCGGGACGAAACTCGACGGCATAATTCGACTTCAGCTCGGCTAATTTCTGATCGACGGCGTTCACGACCCACTCGACCGTCGCCCCTTTTCCCGGCGGCGGGCTTTGCCCCAGCGGGGTGACGTCAAGCAGATCAAGTCCAGTCAACTCCTGTATCGTCGCGCGACGCCCCAGCCGATCCAGCGGCGGACGCGGTTTGATCAGCACGGTCTGCGGTCCGACTTCCCACGATAGTCCAAGTTTATGGGTCAGGGCGGTCAGCGCCTGGCGAAGCGTCTGGCCCTTGATCGTGGCCTTAACGCTCGTCTGCTCGCCCCAGGGAAGCAACTCGTATACATGCGGCGGGACTTCGATCGGCACAGCAGTCTGATCGGTGATCTTCTTGATCACTGATGGCAGAACGCCGTCCACGTCCAGAGTTACCATTTTATCCAGGGCTTCATTGATTAACGCCGAGCTATCGTCGGCCCGCGAGGAGGCGCACAGCAGAGAAATGAAAAGCACCGCGAGAAAGGCAGGTCGCATGAATCGCTCCTGGAATCACTGCATGTCAAACGATAATGCGTCAGTATCATGCACCGGAGCCACCCCGCTGGCAACCGCGACGCGCGATGCCCGCGAAACGACGTCGCCGCTGTAATGCACCAGAATCGGTTGATCTTTCGCGTCGGCGCTGGGGCCGATCGCGACCTGCACCTCGCGAGGCCCGTGGGTTGGCTCGGATTCGGAGCCGAAAACGGAGACCGAGGCGAAAGAGGCCGACGCCGGCGGAGCCGGTTTGCCGGCCGCGACAGGACCTTTTCCGGACTCCCATCGCATCTGAACCGCGTGCCAGCCCACGCCTGTCGCCACCAGAACCGAAGCCGCCAGGGCCGTCGGAAGCATCACCGTCTTCACCCAGCCCGGCATGCGAAATCGCTGAGCGACGCTTTCTTCGTGCGCGGCATCGGCGGCGTCCACCGCCGCCGAAATCGTGCGCGCAAACGAATCCCACGCGATATCCGGCAATCCAGCGTCGCTCTTAATCAGCACATCGAGCCGGCGGTACGTCTCCAGCATCGCCATCGCGTCCGCGTCCTCGTTCAATCGCCGCTCGAGGGACGATCGCTGGTCATCGCCAAGCGTGCCGTCGAGATATTGACTGATTGAAAATTCGAGTTGATTATCGGTCATTGCGTCTTCTTTTTTTTGGTCGAATACCGACATTACATGACGTCTTTCAACATCTCTCTCAGTTTCTTTCGGCCCTGAAACACATGCCATTTGACGGCTTCCACGCTGCAGTTCAGCGCCACGGCGACCTCTTTCTGCGGCATCTCCTCCATCGTGAAGAGAATGATCGCCTGCCGTTGCTTTTCAGGCAGACTCGCCAAAGCTTCTTGCAGCTTTCGGCCCATTTCCTCGCTTTGCAGACGCCGAAGCGGATCGCCGCCCTGCGCGGAAAAATCGCTTGCGCCGCCCGCCGCCTCGGCATTGGCTCCGCCGCCGGTTCCGAGGAAATCATCCAAAGGCAACTGGGCGCGGGATCGACGACCACGCCGATAGTTCAGCGACAGGTTGGAAACGATCCGCATCAACCAGCCGCCGAACGCTTCCGGTTTTTGCAGCGTTGCAAGGCTGCTATATGATTTCAAAAACGCGTCTTGCGTTACTTCCATCGCATCATGACTGTTGCCAAGCAGGCGATATGAGACCGCCACGGCTTGACGCTGATAGCGGCGAATCAAGACATCATATGCATCTCGATTCCCGGCAAGAACTTGCGCGACGAGATCGCCGTCAGAGGGCAACACGTTACCGGAGGAATCGACTTCCGGACGCCGCTCCCCCGGTAATTCACCTGAGGACTCACTCGCCTTCGGCTCCATAGTTAAGACACTGGATGCAGGACTGGGTTAGAGCACCGACGCCGAATTATAGCGACCTTGAGGCGCCTTAACTGTGAGCGATCATTTCGCGTGCGTAACTCTCCACGGCGTTTGCGATTGCGTCCGTGCCCCCGGCGATGTTCGATTTGATCCGGCGCACGATGGCCGTCCCGACAATCGCTCCGTCCGCTACGTTTTTGAGCTGGGCCACATGGCGGGGCTGGGAAATTCCAAAACCGACGCAGACTGGAAGTTGGGTCATGCTCTTGATTTGCCGGACGTTTTCCGACAGGTCGCTCGGCAGAGAATCGCGCTCGCCGGTGATTCCGGAAACGGACAAATAATAAACAAACCCGCTGGAAAGGCGGACGATTTCCCGCCGGCGCTCGGCCGTCGTCGTCGGCGCTACCAGAAGAATGGTATCCAGGCCCGCCGAGCGTATCATGCCGCACACGTTTTGAATCTCCGGCGGCGGAAGGTCCGGTAAGATCAGCCCGTCAAAGCCGCTTTCTTTCGCCTGCTTCAAAAACCGTTCGATTCCGTATCGAAAGACGATGCTGTAGCTGAGCATCCCGACGATCGGCGCCGAAACATCGCCGCGAACGCCGGCCACGGTCGCAAAGACGTCTGCGATCTTCACCTTCCGCGCCAATGCGTCGACAAACGCCTCTTGAATGACTGGGCCGTCGGCGATGGGATCCGAAAAAGGAAAGCCGACCTCGATCACGGTTGATCCGGCTCGATCCAGCGCCTTAATCAGCGCCGCGGTCGCCGGGAGGTCGGGAAATCCGGCCGGAATAAAAGAGATCAGGCCGATACGGCCGGCCGCCTTGGCTTGGGCGAACTTCGCGGAGATCGAGCGCCGCTGGGCGCGTGTGGGGTCCATGCAATTTCCTGTCTGGTTTTAGGTGGGGCGATGATACGGGAGCGGCGCAATGAATGGAATGAGCTTGGTGTACAATCGCGGCCGGAGGTGTCTTGATGCCACGATTCATCGCAGCCATCGATCAGGGTACGACCAGCTCGCGCTGCATTTTGTTCGACGAAGCCGGCCCGGTCGCTTCTTCGCAGAAGGAACACGCGCAGCATTATCCGCAGCCGGGTTGGGTCGAGCATGATCCGATGGAGATCTGGATCCGCGCGCAGGAAGTGATAGAAGACGCCGTTGGCCGCGCCGGCGCCGGCGCCGCCGATATCGGAGCGGTCGGGGTCACCAACCAGCGCGAGACGGTGATCGTCTGGGATCGCGACACCGGCCAGCCGTTGCACAATGCCATCGTCTGGTCCGACACCCGAACCCGGCAACTGTGCGACCAATATGCTCAAGAAGGAGGCCAGGACCGCTTCCGCGCCGCGACGGGTCTTCCGCTGGCCACGTATTTTTCGGCGCCCAAGCTTCGCTGGCTTTTGCATCATGTCCCCGGCCTGCGCGCCAAGGCCCAATCCGGCCATGCCCTTTTCGGCACCGTCGATTCGTGGCTGATCTGGAACCTCACCGGCGGCCCCGACGGCGGCAATCACGTCACCGACGTCACCAATGCAAGCCGAACGATGTTAATGGACCTCGCGACGCTCGATTGGTCCGACGATCTGATCGCCGCCTTCGATATTCCGCGCGGCATGCTTCCGCGAATCGTCCCGTCGATCGACAGCCGCTCCTACGGCCTCACGCGCCGCGACGGCCCGTTCAGAAGCGCCATCCCCGTCAGCGGATGTCTGGGCGACCAGCAGGCGGCCCTCGTCGGCCAAACCTGCTTCGCGCCCGGACAATCCAAGAACACCTACGGCACCGGATGCTTCATGCTTCTCAATACGGGCGCCGTCGCCGTTTCTTCCAAGTTCGGTTTACTCACCACGGTCGCCTATCAGGTGAACGACCAGCCGGCCCATTATGCCCTGGAGGGTTCGATCGCGATGGCCGGGTCGCTGGTGCAATGGCTCCGCGACGCGTTGGGATTGATCGCCGCGTCGCCGGACATCGAGCCGCTGGCGGCCACCGTCAGCGACAACGGCGGCGTCTACTTCGTACCCGCGTTCTCCGGACTCTTCGCTCCCTATTGGCGGTCCGACGCCCGCGGCCTGCTTGCAGGTCTCACCGGCTACGCCAACAGAGGCCACATCGCCCGCGCAGTTCTCGAAGCGACCGCCTATCAAACCCATGACGTGCTCAACGCCATGCGCAAAGACTCCGGCGTCGCGCTCACCAGCCTCCGCGTGGACGGCGGGATGGCCGTCAACAATCTGCTGATGCAGTTTCAGGCCGACATTTTAGATGTGCCGGTCGTAAGGCCAAAGGTGACGGAAACGACGGCGCTGGGAGCGGCTTACGCGGCGGGATTGGCCGTGGGGTTCTGGAAGGATTTCGAGCACCTGCGATCGTGCTGGCGGGAAGACCGAACGTGGGCGCCGCGGATGAACGCGGAAACGCGCGGCGGTTTGCTCGGGGGCTGGAGCAAGGCGGTGGAGCGCGCAATGGGGTGGGTCTAACGGCCTTCACGATGCGCGATCCGACCGGCGGCAATGGCTGGTCGATCGCGACGTCCGCCGGGCCAAAGGAAGAACGCCATCGTTTTCCGGCCGCGACGCGTCCGCATCGACCGGGGCAGCCGCCACGGACCGGCCGGCGGTCAGGTCCCGGACAAGATCAATCGGCCATCTTGAACGGCACGGTAAACATCTTCCCGCCGTAAAAGAGATCGATGGTCGTGATGGGGGTTTTTCCGTTGTCGGTCCAGAAATAATTACCCGAGTCGTCGTAGAGCATCTGGAACGGGAGCGTTTTTACGCGGACTTTCCCCTTTTCCAGTTTAGGGATCCAGCAACACCAGTTGCGGTTGACCCAGACCTCGACGTCGTCGAGGTCTTCGTTGCCGTAGTTGAGCAGTTCGACGGTGGCGAAGGTCAGGTTGTATTGCGCGCTTACTTTGGCTTCTCCGCCGCTGGGGGCGTTGGATTTGAACGGATGTCGCTTGGCGGCGTCGGCGGCGAATTGCGCGCTGGTGCGGCGCAGACTTGGATCGGAGTTGGGAAGCAACGACGGCCGGCCCGCGCAGCCGATGGTCATCAAAACGGTAATCGCAGCAGACACGATGGCGGCACACTTCATACGATCCTCTCGCTCAGTTGATGGAACGACCGTGAAAACAACCGGTCGGCTGAACGAGTTATCGGACGAACGAACGCCGCCCCGTGAACAAAAACGCGCGAGGCGGCTGCGCGTGCGTATGGTCGTGATCGAGAACGGCGGCGGCGTGCCGGCCGACTCGCCGGGGTTCGCCGCCGTCAACGGCAACCGACGAACATGGCCAGAGCCGCTCCCGATATCGGGAGAGGGCGCCGGGTAGGGGCCGCGAAGCTGAGCGCCGGCCCTCCCGGCGACTTTCCCGCGCGGATTTGCGATCAATACACCACCGCCATCGCGTCTTCGACCGCTTCGATCACCTGTCGCACATGAAACGGTTTGCGAAGGAAACTGTCGAAGCCGAGCGCCGCGAGGCCCTGCGATTCCTGATCGCTCAACTTGCCGCTCATGGCGATCACTTTCGTTAGTTGGAGGTCGGGGTTTTTCTTGACTTGTTTGCAGACTTCCGGTGCGTCGATGTCCTTGAGGTGCATGTCAACGAGCATCACGTGGGGGCGGAATTTTTCGGCGATCAGCCCGGCGGCGAATCCGCCGCGGGCCACTTCCACTTCGTACTTGGCTTCGTCTTCGAGAATCTTTTCCAGAACTTCGACGATATCCTGTTCGTCGTCGACGATCATGACGCGGGTGCAGCCGGTCATGAGGCCGTTGAGCGGCATGCCATGCTGCTTCATGAATCGGATGAGCTGATTAAGCGGGATGCGACGGTCCTTGCTACCCGGGATGCGATAGCCGTGGAGGGCGCCGGTGTCGAACCACTTGCTGACGGTTCGGGGGGCGACGTTGCAGATTTTAGCGACCTCTCCGGTCGTGAGGACGTCTTTCAACTTCGTGGTAGCGCTCATTTGCATATTTCTCCTCGTCAAGCGAGCCGGCGAATGCCGCCTGACACTATTACTATCCGACATAGCGGCTGCACGCTTTAGGCCGGATGCGCAATTTTTGCCGGGTCAGCCGCAATGCTGGAACAGCTGGAATTATCAGTCCAGCCGACGGAGAACCACGTTGTGATAACGCTCCCCGGTAAAGGCTTTCATTGACCGCTGGCGCAGGCGTGGCGCCGACGCCCCGGCCGATAAAACACGGTCCGCGACAACTGTGCTACGGATTATTCAAAGGTCCCCGGGGCGATATTTCCGCCAGAAAGCGCTCAGAGCCAAAAAACCGAGCACTTTCTCCCTTATCCTGCGGAAACGCGCATGATACGGCACAATACTATATATAACATTCCGGGTCGAAGGCCAAATTACTTTCTCACACCCGTTGGTCAGGCGTCACGACCGATCATGCGGTGACGTTTCGAGAGTCATGCCACGACTTAGTTGTAAACTCAAGTCATTTTTCACGCCATGCCCGTATTATGAGAGTTGGCGATATGCGGGGGAAATGCGGTTTTTGCCGCCTTGAGTGACCGACAGCCCAGCCGTCTCGGCCACGGTCCTCCCGATCAGGGGCCGAACAGAGGTAGGCGTTGAAATGGAAATTCAGTGGCCGCTGTTTCGGACCCGATGTATCGATCGTGCGACAAGTCCGGAGGTTAAGCGATGCGTCCCAAGTGAGTTCCGCGTTTTCTTGAGCTGAGTTAGCCGCGTTCCTCACCGGCGGCGCGGATCGCCATCCGATCGCCGTTAGTGATGGTGTCCCCCGGC
Source organism: Tepidisphaeraceae bacterium (assembly GCA_035551995.1). Lineage (GTDB taxonomy): Bacteria > Planctomycetota > Phycisphaerae > Tepidisphaerales > Tepidisphaeraceae > RYN-428. Next base: position 63,048 of record DASZME010000064.1, on the reverse strand, counting down.
GCCATGTGCATGGCCATGGGAAAGCTCTTGGGGCGTGGCGTCGCGAACGGAGACGATTTTGACGTCAAAATGGAGGGTCTGGCCGGCAAGCGCATGGTTGGCGTCAACGCGCACGGTCTCGCGCTGAAGACTCACGACGGTAACGGGTTGGGCGTTTTGGCCGGTCGAAAGCTCGAACCGCATCCCACGCTCAATTTTGGTTTTCCCGAACGCCTTGCGGGGAACATAAATGAGCAGCGATTCGTCCCGAATCCCGTAACCCTGTTCCGGCGGCACGGTGACCTGAAGATGATCGCCGGCGGACTTTCCTTCCAGCTCCTTTTCAAGGCCGGGGATGATGCCCGCCGCCCCATGAAGGTACGCCAGCGGCCTGCCCTTTGAGCTGTCGATGACCGCGCCTTTGGCGTCGGTGAGCGTGTAATCGATTTCTACGACTTTGTCTTTTGTGACTTGCACCCGCTGCCTTTCTGTTGGGCGGAAAAAATATCCCTATTCCCGCGGCCGTTTCATCGTGTATCGGCCGTTGTCGTCGCTCGATCGGTAAGTGGCGAAAAGATCGGTGGAGTTAGCATGGCCTTCGTGGTGATATACCCCGCCGGCCAGGGCGCCGAGGTCGGCGTCTCCTTCAAAGTGAATCCACTCCCCTTCACGTTCGCCGACCAGCGGAATCTCATATTCGAAGTGGAAGATGCCCCCATAGGTGGCGGCATATCGGGCGTGATAGGTGACGGCGTCGGTGCGCGTGATGAGGCAGCGCAGGTCGCCGTGATGCGTGCCGACGCTGCTCGCCCACGTTCCCTGCCAGCGCCCGGTAATGTCCACGGGATTGGCCGGCGCGACGCCGGCGGCGGCGTTCCAGTCGCGATCGAAACTCGAACAGCCGCCGAGAAGCATCACGGCGGCGCAGATTGTCCAGCAGCCAAATCGGCGGAAGGTAGCGGTCATCAGCTTAGGATAGGCAGGATGGCGCGGGGATCAAGACGGCGCGTCGCCGGTTGGGAGCGCCACCGGCTGATCGAGGTAAATTTCCTCAGTGTCCGCCGAATATCCCAGTAATTCCGCGAACCGGCCCCACGCGATAATCGTGCGGGTCATCGCATCTACGTCCTCCGTCGGCAGGCGAATCACCAGTTCCTCCTGGACAACCTCTTCCGGCAGACGCTGGTTTTTCGCTTCCTTCAATATGGTCACGATGTATCGGAAAATCCCCAGCGTCTGAAGCTGCTGATTAAGCAATCCCTTGCGGCCATTGATGTCGGCGTCCAAAAACTTCGCGCCAAGCGCAGTGAGGACGACGCGGTTTTTGGGCGTGTCCAGGAAATCGAGCATCTCGCCGGTCTTCACCACCGAGAGCGTGTGGCCAAAATCGTAGTCGGTCAGGCCGTCGAGGCGGAAAACATCCATTCCTCCGCCGTTGTCGCGAAGGATTTCCATGAGGCCGAACACCTCGCCCAAATTGACCGACGGCACCGGCTCGACGGCGAGAATGTCCGTCGCCACAACCGACGCCGCGGCGGCCGGTTCTTCGGGAAGATGCTCGGAAACGATGATGTCGTGAAGGCGCTGCACCAATGCCAGAAACTGCGGCGACTGATAATTGCGCGGATGGGCGACGGTATTGGGAATGATCTGGCGAATGTGGCCGGGCTTGGTGCCCATGACCACGATGCGGTCGGCCAGGAAGACGGCTTCCTCGATGATGTGCGTAATCATCATGATGCTGCGCAACCCGGTGCCGCCGTGGGCGGCGGGGGCGCCGTTACCGTTGATGGGCGCTTTGGTCTCATTGACGGTCCAGAGCCGATAAACTTCGCTTCGCAGACTTTCGGCGGTGAAAACATCCAGGGCGCTGAACGGTTCGTCCATGCAAAGCAGTTCCGGGCCGCGGGCGAGCGCTCGGGCGATGCCCACGCGCTGTTTCATTCCGCCGGAAAGCTCCTTGGGGTAAGCCTCTTCCGATCCGTCGAGACCGACCATATCAATGCACCTGGCGACGCGCTGCGACGCGGTCTGCGGATCGAGATTCAAGCCGTTCAGCGCGACCTGGATATTCTCCCGGACGGTGAGCCAGGGATAAAGGGCGAAATTCTGGAAGACGATGGAGATGCCCGAGTGAATGCCCGAGAGTGTCTGTCCGTGGGCGAATACCTGGCCGGTGGTGGGTTGAATGAGCCCGACCAGCACGCGCAGGAGCGTGCTTTTTCCGCATCCGCTGGGACCGAGAATGGCGATCACTTCGTTGGGGTTGACCGAAAGCGAAACGTTTTCGATCGCCGGCCGGCCGTTGAAAACGACGCCGATGTTGCGCGCTTCGCAGATGGCGTCGGTTGAGGTTGTGCTCGTGGATTGAGTCATGAGATTTTCAGGCGTTCAGGCTGTATTTGTTCTCGGCCAATCGATAGAGGCGTTTCCAGAAAAATCGGTTGATGAGCACGACAAAAAAGGCCATCGTCACCACCCCGGCGGCGAGCAACGAATAATTGCCGCTGGCGGTGGCCTTGCTGATCGTCGAGCCAAGGCCAAAAGCGACGAAAGTCCGATTTTTCATCTGGACGAATTCAGACACGATCGTCGCGTTCCACGCTCCGCCGGCGGCGGTGACCAGGCCGGTCAGAAGGTAAGGAAACGTGCATGGAAGGTAGAGTTGTCTCCAGCGTTCCCATGTGCTCATGCGATAGACGTTTCCCACTTCCTGAAGGTCCTGCGGAATGGCGCTGGCGCCGGCGATCACGTTGAACAAAATGTACCACTGCGCGCCAAGCAGCATCAGCGCCACGCACCCGGCGGTGAACGGGACGTGCAGGAAAACAAGCGCCATTGTCACCAGCGGAAACAGCATCGGCGCCGGAAAACTCGCCACCACCTGGATGATCGGCTGGAGCCGGCTTGACCACTTGGGCGAAAGCCCGATCCAAATGCCGACCGGCAGCGCCCATGCCGCCCCAAGGGCAACGGCGGTCGTCGTGCGAACCAGCGACGCGGCCAGGGCCAGCACGACCGACGTCCAGTCTTCGTGTTCGGTGATCGATTTTCCCGCGCCGGCGGCCGCTTGATCCCACAACGGCAAAGCGAGCAGCAGCTTAATCAACACCCAGCTTCCCCACACGGCTCCGACGAGCAGTAACGCCAGCACAAACCACTTCAGCATCGGCAGAAAAATGGCGCCGGACCGGCCGTTGGCCGTTTCAGTTTCTTTCACGATCCCCTGGTTGCCCGATCCCGCCACCGGATCGGCGACGATGGCGCTCACCGCCGGCGCCGAAGCTTTAAGACCAATCTCGGCGGTCTGCTTCTTGGCGAATGGTTGTTGCAGGCGCGCATAGATTCGGCTTCGGCGCAGAAGATCGAGCATCCACGACTGCGAAACATCCGTCTGGGCGATGTCGTCCATCCGAAATCGCTGCGCCCACACGACGATCGGCCGCCAGAAAATCTGATCGACGGCGACGATCATCACGATCATCGCGACGATCGCCGCGATCATGGCCGGGACGTTTTCCTGGTTGATCGCTTCGTTCATGTAAGACCCGATGCCCGGCAGACGATAGTCCCTGTCGCCGAGCGTAAAGGCTTCGTTGACGGTCAGAAAAAACCATCCGCCCGCCATCGACATCATCGAGTTCCAGACCAGCCCGATCATGGCGGCCGGAACCTCCAGCAGCCGAAACGTCTGCCATCCGGTGAGCCGTTGAATCGCCGCCACCTCGCGCAACGGCTTGGGGATTCCGCGCAGGCTTCCGTGAAAACTGAACGTCATGTTCCACACCTGCGCGGTGAAGATCATAACCACGCAGGCGATCTCCAATCCGATTTCGCGGGTCGGGAAGATCCGTATCATCGCCAGCACAAGGCCCGGCAGAAATCCGAGAACGGGGATCGCCTGAAGCACGTCCAGCGCCGGGATCATCACTTTCTCGGCGCGGTGATTGTGCGCGGCGATCGTGCCGTAGATCAACGTGAAGACCAGCGACAGGATGTAAGCCGCAAAACCTCTGCACAAACTCAAAAGCGTGTATTTGGGAAGGGACAGGAACGACAGACTGATGATCGTCCCTTTAGAAAGGTCCATCTTCAGGGAGGCCTGGCGGCCCATCATCATCAGCAATCCGAACACCGACCCGCAAAAAAGAAGGAAAACCAGGTCTGCGAGCAGGCCGCTCGGCGCCGACAGCGCCTGGCGAACGCGGCGGGTATGAATCAAAACCAGTGGCATCCGCTGCTCCGGTGCAAATTGACGACGCCGAAAAACACTGCCGACGATCGACGTGCGGATCGTATCCAAGTCTCAGGCCAATTTGAATCCGCCGCGGTCGGCATTCCTATGGTCGGCATCTTGATCGACGATCATTCGGATTTGATTACCCCGGCCGATATTTTCCCGGCGGTCCGCCGAAAAAAATATGCCGCCCGTCAGGTCATCCGCGCGATCTTGCCTCGTTTGGTCCATCGGCTATAACACTTCCGCCGCCGCGTTTGCCGGCGCCATTCGTCTACGCGAGGAACCAAATGAAAGATTTGAACATCGGTCTGATCGGTTACGGCTTCATGGGTCGAACCCACTCCAACGCTTATCGCAAAGTAGGCAATTTTTTTGATCTTCCTTATAAACTCACGCTGAAAGCGGTGTGCGGACGCGATGAAAAAAACGTGAAAGGATTTGCCGAGAAGTGGGGCTATGAATCGACGGAAACCGACTGGCGGAAGATGATCGACCGCAAAGACATCGACGTGATCGACATCGCCACGCCCAACAACAGCCACCATGAAATCGCCATCGCCGCCGCCAAGGCGGGCAAGGCGATTTTGTGCGAGAAGCCGCTGTCGATGGACACCGCCGAGGGGTTGGAGATGGTCAACGCGGTGGAGGCGGCCAAAGTCCCGAACATGGTTTGGTACAACTATCGCCGCGTGCCCGCCGTGGCGCTGGCGAAGAAATTGATCGATGAAGGAAAGCTCGGCCGGATTTTCCATTATCGCGCCAATTTTCTCCAGGACTGGACGATCAGCGCCGACCTTCCCCAGGGCGGGACCGGCCTATGGCGCCTCGACGCCGCCGCCGCCGGCTCGGGGGTGACCGGCGACCTTCTCGCCCACTGCATCGACACCGCCCTGTGGCTCAACGGCAGCATCACCGACGTCAACGCCATGACCGAAACGTTCGTCAAGGAACGCAAGCACACGCTTACCGGAAAGGTCGAGCCGGTGAAGATCGACGACGCGTGTCTTTTCTTCTGTCATTTCGCCAACGGCTCCCTTGGCCTCTTCGAATCGACGCGCTACGCCCGCGGCCACAAGGCGCTTTATACGTTTGAAATCAACGGCGAAAAGGGAAGCATCAAGTGGGATCTTCACGACCTGCACCGCCTGCAGTATTTCGACTACCGCGACGAAAGCCAGCTTCGCGGCTGGCGCAGCATCCATATCACCGATAGCGATCATCCCTACATGAAGCATTGGTGGGTGCCGGGCCTGCAAATCGGGTACGAGCACACGTTCGTACACCAAATAGCCGACTTTATCGAAGGCATGGCATCAGGCAAGCCGGCGAGTCCGACGTTCCGAGACGCGCTTGAAACGCAGGCGGTCTGCGACAGCGTGTTAAAGAGCGCAAAAACCGGCTGCTTCACGGATGTAAAAGTCCCGTAGCTCCCATTTGCCCTTGAGCCAGCCAATGGGCCGGTCAATTTGGCTTGAGTCGATGACCGACTGCGTCTTCTCGCGATATGTTTTCACCGACGACTCGATTGCGTCGGCGAACGGCGCGGGGAGGTCACTGACATCGATCGCTTTGCTCATGCTCGTATTACAACTCGGCGCATCGCCCAAACGATAACGATATCGTTTTACCTCGCCCCCGGCCCGTGCGTCTGCGATGGATCGGTCAAATTCGCATGATACACCGGCAGGCGAATCGTAAACGTTGTTCCCTCGCCCGGCGTGCTTCGGACCGAAATCGACCCCTCGTGCTCTTCCACGATTTTCTTCGCCACGGCAAGACCAAGGCCCGTCCCGCGATTGCCCTTGGTGGAATGAAAAAGCTCGAACATGTGCTTCATCATCGACGGCGCGATGCCGGCGCCGTTGTCGATCACTTCCAGGATTGTCTGGCGGTTTGGCTCGTCGTAATGACACTCGACCCGGATCAATCCTTCCTTGGCCCGAACGGCGTCCAGCGCGTTGCTCAATAGATTCATCAATACCTGGTGAATCCCGCTCGGATCCACTGGTATGGCGGGATGGTTGGAGTCCACGTCGCCCACCACCATCACGCCCTTTTCATTGGCGCCGGGCGCGACAAGCTCCAGGCATTCGTCGATCAGCTTCCGGGGATTCATCATCTCCAGCACCGGCTCGCGCTGCTTGCTGTAGGCGAGCAGATTCATCGTCAGCCCATATATCTTGTCGAGATTGCGATGGACGATCCGCCATCCTTTGGTCGCCTGCGAAACGTTGTTGCCGCGCAGGCCCATCTCGACGACGTCGGCGCCGCCCTGCAATGCCTGGAGGATGTTCTTGATCGAGTGAGATAGCGCCGCGCTGGTTTCGCCGACCGCGGAAAGGCGCTCGGCCTGCAACTGGGCCTGATACAGCTCGGCGTTTTGAATCGCCATCCCCGCCTGCAGGCCGATCGCGGTCAAAAGCCGCAGCTGTTCGGGCGCGTAGGTGTAGTTGCGAACCGAAGAATCGATATAGATGATGCCGATAACCGCGTCGCCCCCTTTATCGGTTAATTTGCGCGCCTTGATCGGTACGGCCAACGCCGAGCGAATGCCCAGATTATGAACGCTCTTTCCCTTGCTGAAGCGCTGATCGGTCATGGCGTTGCTGGAGAGAACGCCTTCGCCGGTATTCAGCACATGGTTGATGATGGTTCGCGAGGCATGGATTTTTTCCACGGCGGCGGGTTTGCCCGATGCCGCCAACGCATCGACCGGCTTGGCTTCCGCGTCGTCGCGCGTGCGGACCACTTTCGGAACCAGTTCGTTATTTTTCGAGTCCAGAAGCAGAATGATGCCGCGATCCGCTTTGACATGTTCAAAGCTCAGATCCATCACGACTTCGAGCACCTGCTCAACCGTAAAACTGCTTCCCAGGGCCGCCCCGAGCTGATACAGGATCTTGAGATTCCCCATCGCCGCGGCGGCGGGTTCGGGAACGGCAAGAACCATGGAGTCTTCGCTGGACGGCACGGTCGCCATGATGGCACTGTCCATGCCGCTCTCTTCGCCGGAGAGCGCCACGTTGCTGCCGCTGGTCCGCGAGATGCCCGGTTGGGCGCCGAAGACCATGAGCGTACGGCCGACGCGGACCTGATCGCCGATTTTTAATTGAATTTTGCCGTCCACCCGCGCGCCGTTGACGTAAGTGCCGTTGGCGCTGCCCATGTCGCGCACGATCCAGTTGCCGTCGAGCGGCAACAATTCGCAATGTCGCCGTGAGACGGTGTTGTCGGTGAGCGGCAACTGTCGGCTGTCGCGGCCGACCAGCGCCGGCGCGTCGGGCAACTCGAATCGTCGGCCTTTGTCCGGACCTTGTAAAATCAAAAGGGTGAGCACGCGTGCATCAGTTTACGCGAAATCGCCGCGATTTTGAAAACCGTCGTCGCAATGTTATAAAAGACCAGCCCGGGCCGCTTCCGCTTTCGCTCCTTTTGTTATGAGTCAGCCAGGGATAACCGATTTACAGTTGAGATGAGCAACGCCCTTTATTCCAACAATCGTTCGACGTTCTCGGACGTGCTGGCGGCGTGGAATGACGCGCGGCCGGATCAAACCGCCTACACATTTTTGAACGACGGCGTTCACGAAGAGGCGACGCTCACTTTCGCCCAACTTCTTCGCCGCGTTCGCGCGATCGCCGCCGCTTTGCAGGAACGTGGCATGCAAGGTCGCCATGCGGTGTTATTGTATCCGTCGGGGCTGGAGTTCGTCTGCGGAATGATCGCCTGCCTGTGTTCCGGCGTGGTCGCGGTTCCCGCTTATCCGCCGCGCGCCGGATCGGCACGCGGGAACGGCCGACTGTCGGGCATCCTCGACGACTGCGGGGCGGCCATCATTCTCACGACCGCAAAGCTGCTGAATACCGTTCGAGCCTTCGCGCCGCATACAGTGCCCTGTCTGGCTACCGACCAAATCGACGATGCCTGTGCCGGCGCTTGGCGCGATCCGCAATGCAACCCATCGGATCTGGCCTGCCTGCAATACACGTCAGGATCGACCGCCGCCCCAAAAGGCGTCATGCTGACTCATGCAAATCTCATGCATAACTCGGCGGCGATTTATTCGGCGTTCGGGCACGACAAGCCCTGGAGCGGAGTCATCTGGCTTCCTCCGTATCATGACATGGGATTGATCGGCGGCATTCTACAAGCCTTGTATGCGGGAACATCGGTGGTTTTGATGCCGCCGGCGGCGTTTCTGCAGCGGCCGGTGCGGTGGCTGGCGGCCATCGGCAAATACCGGGCGGCCACGAGCGGCGGGCCAAATTTCGCCTATGACCTGTGCGTCGATTCCATCTCGCCGGCCGAGCGCGCCACGCTCGATCTCAGTTGCTGGAACGTCGCCTTTAACGGCGCTGAGCCAGTCGATCCGCGCACGCTCGATCGATTCGCCGACGCCTTCGCTTCCTGCGGTTTCCGCCGTGAGGCTTTCTATCCCTGCTACGGGTTGGCCGAATCCACATTGATCGTCGCCGGGCCGCCCAAAGGACGACCGCCTGTCTTTGCCGACCGGACGCAGGAAAATCACGCGGCGCCGTCTCGCGCGATGGTTAGCTGCGGCTCGGCGGTGCGCGGACAACACATTCGGATTGTCGATCCGCACTCGCGGCAAGAATGTTCGCCCGGCGCCACCGGAGAAATCTGGGTGAGCGGCGGCAGTGTCGCGCAGGGTTACTGGAACAAACCGCGACAAACCGCCGACGCATTCGATGGCCGCCTCGACACCGGTGAGGGACCCTTTCTGCGCACCGGAGACGTCGGCTGTTTACGCGACGGCGAACTGTATATCAGCGGCCGTATCAAAGATTTGGTAATTATCAGAGGCATCAAGCATTCGCCGCACGACATCGAGCGCACGGCGATGGAAAGCCATCCCGCTCTACAAATGGCGGGCGGGGCGGCATTTTCGGTTCCCGTCGCGTCTTCCGAAGGCCTGGTCATCGTCCAGGAAGTCCAGCGATCGCAGCGCAACGCCGACGCCGGCCAGATCATCGCCGCGATTCGTCAGGCCGTCAGCGACGAACATGATTTGAGCGTCCACTCGATCCAACTCTTGCGGCCGGGACAAATGCCCAGGACATCCAGCGGCAAGATCAAGCGCTTTGCCTGCCGCGACGGTTTCATCGCCAGAAGCTTCGAGCTTGTCGCGGAGTGGTCGGCGCCCGAGCCGTCGTCGTGCGGCGAATCTCAACCGCCAATGGTGTGTAGCGGCGAAAAGCCCGCGTCCGTCGAAGCGATCGAACAGTGGATTCGCGTCACGCTGGCGGTCGCGTTAAATACGTCTCCCGACGAAATCGATCGCGATGAGCCGTTCGCCCGTTACGGTCTTGATTCGGCCAAAGGCGTCGCGATGGCCGGGCAGATCGCCGAGCGATTCGAGATCGAAGCCCCGGCCACCCTTTTTTGGGATTTTCCGACAACCGCCTCGCTTGCCGAACATCTGTTTTGTCAAGTTCGGCCTGAACTTGTAAAGGGCGCCGCATGACGCAATCGACCGCCCAGCGTCCGTCAGCGGTCAACTTCAACCCGCTGCTGCCGGCGTTTCGTGATAATCCGCATCCCTATTTCCATGCGCTTCGGCAGAACGATCCTGTGCACTGGAGTTCCGTTTTCCAAGTTTGGGCCCTGACACGTTACGCCGATTGTGTCGCCGCCCTCCAGGACAAGCGCCTCAGCTCAAACGCCCGGCGATGGATCAAGTACGACGCCTATTACCTGCGCGGCAGCGCCGGTGAGGCGCCGGCCGATATTTTCGGCAACTGGATGCTTCAACTCGATCCGCCCGACCATACCCGCCTGCGATCGCTCGTGAACAAGGCCTTTACGCCGCGCGTCGCCGAGGCCATGCGCGGCCAGATCCAATCGCTCGTGGATGAACTGCTCGCGCCGGCGGCCCAGCGCGGCGCGATGGACGTCGTGGCCGACCTGGCCTATCCGCTCCCGGTCCTGGTGATGTGCGATATGTTAGGAATGGATCGCGCGGACTACCCGCGCATTAAAATCTGGTCCGAAAACATGCTTCCCTGGTTCGGCGGCGTCATGTCGCGCGAACAGCTCCGACAGGTCAACGAAGCGGTCGGCGAGTTCCGAGAATATTTCATGGCGATCATCGCCCGGCGATCGCCGGCGAAAAATCTCATGACCGATCTGATCGACGCCCGCGACGGCGAAAATAAACTCAGCACCGACGAACTGATTTCCACCGCGATTTTGCTCACCGTCGCCGGCCATATGACCACCGTGCAATTGCTGTCCAACGGCTTGCTGGCCTTGCTTCGCCATCCGGACCAGTTGGCGCGCCTGCGCCGCGAGCCGGGGTTGATCGTCGGCGCCGTCGAAGAGATGCTCCGTTACGAAGCGCCGCTGCAAATGCTCACGCGAACGGCTACCGAAGACTTCGACCTGTTCGGCGCAAAAGTGCTCAAGGGACAGATGGTGATGATTTCCCTGACGGCCGCCAGCCGCGATCCCGCGCGTTTCCCCGAACCGGATCGATTCGACATCGCCCGCCCCGACAACCGCCACCTGGCATTCGGATACGGCGCCCACTATTGCGCCGGAGCTCCTCTGGCGCGCCTGGAAGCGCAGCTGGCGATTCAATCGATGTTGAGCCGATTTGAATCGATCGAGCTTGGCGTCGAAACGATCGAGCGCGAGCCGAGCATGCTGCTGCGCGGCATCAAGGCGCTTCCGTTGCGGTTACGGAATGAGAGAGCCTCCGTCGGGTCGGTGTAGCGTCCCTGTGTTTAGCGGTCCCGCTTGCCGGGCGTGTATCGCGACCACTCGCTACACCAACACGAAAGTGCCCTTGGACACGATACAGCCAAGACAGTTGGGCATTTTGCGTCGTCCGGGTCAGTCGCCACGCTTTAGCATGCAGAGCGCGATCGCCATCATCGGTATCGGCTGCCGGTTTCCCGGAGCGGCGGGGCCGCGCGCGTTCTGGCAGCTATTGAGCGAAGGCAAAAGCGCCATCGCGCGTATGCCGGCCGAACGTCACGCGATGGGCTGGATCGCCGACGGCCAGGACGACCCATGGGGCGGCTTTCTCCAGGAGGTCGATCGATTTGACGCCGGTTTTTTCGGCATTTGCGCCGACGAAGCGCAGGCCATGGATCCCCAGCAGCGCCTCCTGCTCGAAACCGCATGGGAAGCCCTCGAAGACGCCGCCGTCATTCCCCGATCGCTCGCGGGGACGAACACCGGCGTATTCATGGGGATTTCGGCCCACAATTACGCCTCGCTCGTTCAGCGCTATCCCGATGCCATCAACCGCTTCAGCAACACCGGCACCGGCGGATCGGTCGCCGCCAATCGCATTAGTTACTTTCTCGATCTGCAAGGGCCCGGCTTTGGCGTCGACGGCGCCTGCGCTTCCTCGCTGCTGGCCGTTCATCTGGCGTGCCGGAGCATCTGGGCGAACGAATCGGGCGTGGCGCTTGCCGGCGGCGTGAATCTCACGTTGTTGTCCGGGCCGACATTAGGGCTGGCCAAATCAGGCCTGCTTTCCCCGGACGGCGTGAGCAGGATTTTTGACGCCGGCGCCAACGGATCGGTCCGAGGCGAAGGCGCCGCCGTGGTGGTGCTCAAATCATTGCCTCAGGCGCAGGCGGACGGAGATCCGATTTACGCGGTCATTCGAGGCACCTCGGTCAATCAAAACGGCCGAAGCAACGGCCTGGGCGCGCCCAGCCGCCGCGCCCAGGAAGCGCTTCTCCGTCAGGCCTACCGATCGGCCGGCATCAGCCCCGGCAAGGTTCAATATCTCGAGACGCATTCCACCGCGAGCCTCATCGGCGACGCCACCGAATTGGCCGCGGCGGGCGCGGTCTATCAGGAGGGTCGAGCGGCGGGCGAGATATGCCGCGTCGGTTCCGTCAAACCCAATATCGGTCATCTGGAAGCGGCCGCGGGCATCGCTGGTTTGATCAAAACCGCTCTCATGCTGAAGCACGAGCGACTGGCGCCGACGCTGAATTATCGGCTCGCCAATCCGCATGTGCCGCTCGATCGACTGGCGCTTGGGATTCAAACCGAACTTTCGCCGTGGCCGGGCGCGGCCGGCGAGCGCGTCGCCGGTTTAAGCGCGGCGGGGTACGGCGGCGTCAATGTTCACATTGTTCTCGGCGACGCGCCGCCCATCACGACGGCGACGGGCGAACCGCCGCCCGCGCCGCATCTGTTCACGCTCTCGGCCAAGACCTCTCCCGCCCTCCGTCAGAGCGCCGCCCGCGTCGGACACTGGCTCGACGATCAATCGGACGTCGATATCGCCGATGTCTGTTTCACGGCCAATCACCGCCGAACGAGATTTGCCGCTCGTCTGGCGATCGTCGCGAACGATCGCCGCGAACTGTCGGATCGTCTGCGTTTATTTTCGGGTTGTCAGTCGGCGCCCGGATGTTTTGACGGTTCTTCGGCGGCAAAGGCCGCCGCGTCGGACAACAACCAAACGCCCCGGCCCGACGACGCGATACTCAACGAGGCGCGAGCGTTTGTCGAAGGCGGGGAGAGCGAAAAGTCGCCGCCGTCGCGGCAGGGCCGTCGCGTTCACGGGCTTCCCGGCTATTGTTTTCAACGCGAACGGTATTGGCTGCCGACGGGGGAGACCGATCGCGGAATCGTGGATGTCCCGCCCGATCGGCCCATCGTGTTTGGTGAACCCAAATCCGAATCTTCCAGGGATCGAAGCGCAGGCGCCATACCTGCGGCCGCGGACGACGCACACGATCCGCAGACGGCTCGGTCACCAGTCGTTCAAGGATCGCATTCCCTCCCTCATTTAGATACCGCGGGCGTTGCTCCCAGCGCGGTCGGCGCGAGAGTCATTTCATTATTTGAAGAAGTGCTCGGCGTTTCTCCCGTCGGCCTCGCGGACAACTTTTTTACCCTCGGCGGCCAATCCGCGCAGGTGCTTCAGTTGTTCTCCCACGTCGAATCCACCTTCGGCAAGACAATCCCCCTGATCCATTTCTACGAGTCGCCCACTCCGGCGCATCTGGCGTCGATGATCGAAATGGACGAGACAAAAATTCATTGGAAGCCGGTCATCACGCTCAACGAAGCCGGCCGGCGTCCGCCGTTATTTTTTGTTCCCGGCCTCGGCGGACACGCGTTCGCGATGCGCACGTTCGCACAGCGCCTCGGTCCCGACCAGCCGATATCCGTCATGCATCCGCACGGTCTGGATCCTCATACCGTGGCGCTGACGAGCATCGAGGAAATGGCCCGCGTTTTTCTGGGCTACATGCGCGCGTCGCAGCCCAAAGGGCCTTACCACCTCGGCGGATATTCCTTCGGCGGCTCGGTGGCGTTTGAGATCGCCTGTCAGCTTCGGGCCCTGGGCGAAACGGTGAAAACGCTTACGCTTTTAGATGCCTATGCCCCCGGCGCATTTTCCAAACGATCGTTGCCGCGTCGGCTGGTGAACCATGCCCGGATGATCTACGGCACAAGCCATCGCCGGCAATATATGAAACGCAGGATGGGCCGATTGTGGGATCGTTTGCGCGCGGCGGCGGCCGGAGAGCAACAGCATCCCGGCGCCAGGAAACCGACCGGCGCCGTCGTAGACGCCGTGCGCCGGGTGACATTCGCCAACCAGCAGGCGTGGCGCGCCTACCGGCCGGGCCGGTTTGACGGCCGTATTTCCCTCTTTCGCGCCGCCGACACCGATCCGATGATCGCCCAGTTCGCTCATTGCGACGAGCGTAATGGCTGGGGGTCGCACGTGGATGAAGTCGATCTGCTCGTCTTGCCGTGCCATCACCTCAAGCTCTTTGAAGGCGCCAGCCTCGATCTGATGACAGATCGAATCGCAAGCCTCTTGCAACCCTCGGCGGAGCGGACGATCGTTCTCGCGCCGTCAATTCAAAATAAACTGAGGGCCGGCGCGTGAGCGACCCGGCGCCGCCATGGGAAGAGGCCGAGGTTGTCCCGGCGCTCGGCGTCGCCGAGGTACACGTCTGGCATATCCGTCTCGATGCCGCGCCGCTCGCCGCGTGGGATATCCTCTCCTCCGACGAACAGGCCCGCGCTCGGCAATATCGTTTCGACGTTCACCGAAATCGTTTCGTCTCCTGCCGAGCGCAGCTACGCCGCCTTCTCGGCCAGTACGCCGGCGACGCGCCCGAACGCCTGACGTTTGAGTACGGCCCCCATGGCAAGCCCGCCCTGGCGGGGGCGACGGCGCGAAAAAGCATCGCCTTCAATGTCTCGCACGCCCGTGATTCCGCGCTGCTTGCCTTCACGCCCGCAAGCCAGGTGGGCGTGGATATAGAATCTTCGCTGACACGGCTGGATTTTCAGAACCTGGCCGACCGCTTCATGTCGCAAGGCGAAGCCGCCCATATCCGCGGCGCCGTCGACTCGGCTCGCGCGTTCTACGCCTGCTGGACGCGGAAAGAAGCCTGGATGAAAGCGATCGGCTGCGGCCTGAGCGACCCGCTTTCCCGCTTCGATACGTCATCCACGCTGGGACACATGACCGGCGCCGTCGCTTGCGATGATTTCCCGCGATCGGTTTGGACGTTGCATGAGCTTGCCCCCGAGCCGCACCTGCTGGCTTGCGTGGCCGTGGAGGGAGCGAATATCGGCGTGAGGCGCTTGCGGCCACCGTTGAGTCGAAAATTTATGTGAAGATCACCTCAGCGCCAAATGGATGCCTATCGCTTGTTTCAGCCCTATAGTATATTTACCATAATGGGCAGGAAAAAGGCACAGGAGCACAAGCCGGTCCATTGGGTGGGCGCGCGCCATGATGATTTGCGTAAGCTTCCCGCCGCGGTAGCGCGGGAAATCGGCTTCGCGCTTGGTTTGCGCAAACTGGCGACAAACATCCTTCGGCCAAACCGCTCAAGGGATTCAAAGGCGCCGGAGTATTGGAGATTGTAGAGAATCATGCGCGAGAAACTTATCGCGCGGTCTATACCGATTTTCCAAGGCGATTTACGTTCTGCATGTATTTCAGAAGAAGAGCAAGAGCGGCATTAAGACGCCCAGGCACGAGATCGAATTAATCGAGGCGCGTTTGAAGTGGGCAAAATCCGATTATGAGCAATGGCTAAAGGAGACAGTTAACAATGAAGGCGAACCAGGCGAGTAAGCCAAAGACCCAAGTTCGCGTCAGACGCGGTAGTGGGAACGTCTTTGTCGATCTTGGATTTTCTGCCGTTGACGCCGGCGAACTCCAGGTGAAAGCGGAATTAACCCGGCAGATTTACACCCGCATTAAGGCGATGGGACTGACACAGATCAAGGCCGCCCGGCGGCTTGGCATCGGACAGCCCGATGTCTCCAAGCTGATGAACGCGCGCTTTACCGGGTATTCGACCGATCGGCTGATCGCCCTTTTAAATGCGCTGGAAGTCGATGTGGACATCGTAGTGTGCCCTCGTAAACGAACCCGACGCCATCGGCCGGGCATCGTCCGGGTTCGCGAGTCGGCAACCGTACCCGCCTGACAACATTGCATCATGCACGTCAGCCGCCACTGGCAACCCGCTTTCATTTCGACAATAAT
Source organism: Tepidisphaeraceae bacterium (assembly GCA_035551995.1). Lineage (GTDB taxonomy): Bacteria > Planctomycetota > Phycisphaerae > Tepidisphaerales > Tepidisphaeraceae > RYN-428. The sequence continues at coordinate 47,308 of DASZME010000064.1, read as the reverse complement.
TCCGCACCCTGATTTATTCGCTGAAAAACATGACTTCAGACCAAATTCGCCAGCGGTTCATCGACTTCTTCGTGCACAAGCACGGGCACACCTTTGTTCCCAGTTCGCCGGTCGCGCCGCTGGACGATCCGACGCTGCTCTTTACCAACGCCGGCATGAACCAGTTCAAGCCGATCTTCCTTGGGCAGGAAAAGCGGGCGTATACGCGCGCGGCCAATACCCAAAAATGCATCCGGGCCGGCGGGAAACACAATGATCTCGACGACGTCGGCCGATCGCGCCGGCATCACACCTTTTTCGAGATGCTCGGCAACTGGTCCTTCGGCGATTATTTCAAGCAGGGCGCCATCGAGATGGCCTGGGAACTTCTGACCGAAGTCTACAAGCTCGATCCCGCCCGCCTTCATGTGAGCTGTTACGAAGGAGACGAAAAAGCCGGCATTCCGCGCGATACCGAGGCCGCCGACATCTGGAAGAAAGTCGCCGATCTTCCCGACGATCACATTCATTATTTCGGCAAGGACAATTTCTGGGAAATGGGCGACACCGGCCCCTGCGGACCCTGCACGGAAATATATTACGACCGGCGGCCGCTGGCGGAACTGCACACGCCGTCGCCGGTCAACGGCGAAGACCCGCGCGTGATGGAAATCTGGAACAATGTCTTCATCCAGTACAACCGCGACGCCTCGGGAAAACTCACCACGCTCCCCGCCCAGCATGTGGATACCGGCATGGGACTTGAGCGCCTCTGCCAGGTTTTGCAGGACAAGCAGGACAATTTCGCCACGGATTTGTGGACGCCGTTGTTTGATCGGATATCTCAAATTTCAAATTTGAAATACACCGGCTTATTCCCCAAAACAAACGCCGCCGATCCGGTCGCCGAGGCGGCCAACGCGCAGCTTCGCCACGACATCGCGTTTCGCGTGGTGGCGGATCACATTCGCTGCCTGACGTTCGCGTTGACGGATGGCGCCGTTCCGAGCAACGAAGGACGCGGATACGTGCTTCGGCGAATCCTTCGGCGCGCGGTGCGATTCGGGCGCCAGCAGCTTGGATTGGGAGAGCCGTTTCTGTTTAAGCTTGTGCCGGTGGTCGTCGAGACGATGGGGAGGATGTTTCCGGAATTGGCTAGAAATCCCGGGCGCGTGGTGGAGTTGGTGAAGGACGAAGAAGTGTCGTTCGGCAAGACGCTCGATCGCGGCATTCAGTTATTTGAGAACGCCGCCGAAGTCGGGAGCATTTCCGCGGCGGACGCTTTCAAACTCCACGACACCTACGGCTTTCCGATCGATCTGACCCGCATCATGGCCGAAGAGCGGGGGATGGCGGTGGACATCCCCGGCTACGAAAAGCTGATGGAAGAAGCCAAAGAAAAAGCCCGCGCCGGCGGCAAGACGGAAAACACGCAGCTCACCGCGCTGGCGCCCGATGCCCTGGCCGAACTCGCGAATGAAAACGTCAAGCCGACCGACGATCAGCCTAAATATTCCCGCGAGCCGATCGCCGCCAGGGTGATGGCGATCTGGAATGGCGACGACCTTGGCATGTCGCCGGCGGACGCCACCGAAGATGATGAGCTGGCCATCATTCTCGATCGCACCAACTTTTATTCGGAAATGGGCGGACAAGTCGGCGACGCCGGTGAACTACTCGGCGCCGGCGGGGCGGTGTTTGACGTCGAATCGACGCGCGCGGTCGGCGGATATGTGCTGCACGTCGGGCGGATTCGCGCCGGGAAAATCCGCGTGACCGATACCGTGACGGCGGCCGTCGGCGCCGGGCGCGAACGGACCGAGAAAAATCACACGACCACGCATCTGGCCAACTGGGCCCTCCGCGAAGTGCTTGGCGATGACGTTCAGCAAAAGGGATCGTTGGTCGATCCGGAAAAACTGCGCTTCGATTTTTCACACGGGAAATCGTTGAGCGAGGATGAACTGAGCCGCGTTGAGTCGCTGGTGAACGAGGGGATCGGAAAGAAACTGCTGGTTTACGCGAAGGTGGCGCCGCAGGAACTGGCGCTGAAGATTCATGGGTTGCGTGCGGTGTTCGGGGAAAAATATCCGCCGCTGGTGCGGGTGGTTTCGGTCGGGGCGCCGGTGGAGGAATTGCTCGCCGACCCGGCGAATCCGATATGGCGGACGTACTCGATCGAATTCTGCGGCGGAACACATTTGCAAAGCGCCGGCGACGCCGAGACGTTCGCCATCACCGCCGAGGAGTCGGTCAGCAAAGGCGTGCGGCGAATTGTGGCGCTTACCGGAAAGCCTGCGCGGGAAGCCGTCGATGCCGCACGCGCCATCGACGCGCTGATCGAGCGGGGCAAGCAGGCGCCCAACGAGAATCTGCCGGCGACGATCGCCTCGCTGAATAAGGCGGCGGGGGGAATCGTTCCCCTTCGCGCCAAGCGGCGGGCGCAGGCTGCCGTGCTTGAATTGCAGACCCGGCTGCGGGCGTTCGAGAAAGCCAACAAAGCCCAGGGCGGCGGCAAGATCGACGTGGCGGCGCTGTCGTCTTCGCTTCTCGATCAAGCCGCCGTGGTGGGGGGCGGAAAACTCGTGGTCGCTGAATTGCCCGAGGCCGCCACCGAGGACATTCTCGCCGTCGTCGATTCGCTCAAGAAGCGAACGGCGAGTCACGCGCTGCTCCTGATATCGGCGGCGGCGGGAAAAGTGAATATCGTCTCGGCCGTGAGCGACGATCTGGTCGGAATGGGGCTGAAGGCCGGTGATTGGCTCCGCGAAACGGCAAAGGTCGTCGGCGGAAAAGGCGGAGGGCGGCCGCAGATGGCGCAAGGCAGCGGAAACGATCCCAGCAAAATTTCCGACGCGCTCACGACCGCAAAAGAGTTCGCGAAAAAAACCGTCGGCGCGTAGCGGGGAGTTGCGGCCTCTGAACTGATTTTAATTTTTTTTGACGGCGCCCGTCCCGCCGCGCTCGATTCGACATGACTCAGCTGACGCGTCTGTGGCACAATTACATATGTCTCACGGCCTATTTTACGTTCCCTTATCGCCGCGATAGTCGTATTCTTTTCGCATGGCTGCGCCAAAAAAAATCGTCGTCGTCGGGTCCATCAACATGGATCTGGTCGCGCGGACCGAGCGAATACCCCGCCCCGGCGAAACGCTTTTGGGCGATAGCTTCGTCACCATCCCCGGCGGCAAAGGCGCCAATCAAGCCGTCGCGGCGGCGAAGCTGGCGCGTGAGGGAATCACGGTTCATATGGTCGGACGCGTCGGCGACGATGATTTCGGGCAGCGCCTTCTCAACGGTCTGACCCGCCATCACGTCGACACGCGACATGTGACGGTGAGCGAGGGGATCGCCAGCGGCGTGGCGGTCATTCTCGTGGACAGAAAAGGGGAAAACATGATCGTCGTGGCGCCGGGCGCAAACGGATTGTTGTCGCCGAAAGACGTCGATCTCGCCCAGACGCTGATCACCGAGGCGACGGTCGTCGTCCTCCAGTGTGAAATTCCTCCGGCGACGGTCGAACATGTGATCGCGATGTGCCAGCGGCATGGGGTCTATACGATCCTCGATCCAACGCCGGTGCCGGCGAATGGCCTGCCCCGCGCGCTATACGGCGTTGACGTGCTCACGCCGAACCAGCTTGAGGCCGAGGCGCTGCTGGGTCTGCAATCCTCCGGCGGCACGACCAGCAAAAGCGCCGAGGACGCCAAGATGATCGGCACCGAGCTTCTTTCTCGCGGCGCCCGTTCCGTGGTGCTCAAACGCGGCAGTCGCGGGGCGGTGTTGATTGACCGCGACGGAACGATCCAGACGATTAAGCCGTTCAAGGTAAATGTAGTGGATACAACCGCCGCAGGCGACGCCTTCACGGCAGCCCTAGCGGTCGCCCGCGCCGAAGGGATGGAGCCGCCCGCTGGAGTGCGTTTTGCCAACGCCGCGGGGGCGGCATGCTGCGGGGGATTCGGGGCGCAACCGGCGCTCCCGACGCGCGAAGCGGTGAACCTGTTGCTTCAAATCTAGAAGACGCCGTTCAAGGTTTCGACCCGTGTTCCCCGCGCTTGTGATCCATTGCGCGAAGATTCCAACGGGTTGCGACGACCGACGCGCCCCGCAAGCAGGGCGGCTAACGAATCCGGAGTGTGTCGCACGCGGATGGATTGGTCCGTGTTCTTTCAGTGAGATAGCGAATTCGGACACGTCTCTAACCGTTATGCATTAATTTGTGATTCGTCGACGCCGCGTCGCTGAAAAAAAAATCAGCGATGATGCCATTCTGACCTGGAGGACGTAACAGCCGCCCGACAAGCAGACGGATACAACGTGTCCTGATTGCGTGCATTTCATCGCGCTCGATGAACGCCTCACATCATTCGGGCGCCTGGTATGGAACGCCTTGGAACAAGGTTCTCTCTTGACTCAGCTGCATTCTCCCTCAAGATCATTCGCGATGAACCAACCCGAGGGTTTGCCGCTTCGATACGAGCGGCTCGCCAAAGATTCCTCTACGCACGCCCGGCTCGGCCGCGTCACTACCCGGCATGGCGTCTACGATACACCGGCGTTTATGCCGGTGGGAACACAGGGATCGATCAAGGGCGTCTTGCCCGATCATGTCGCCGCGACGGGAGCGCAGATCGTTCTCGCCAACACGTATCATCTCATGCTTCGGCCGGGCGAGGCGGTCGTGGCGGAGCTTGGCGATCTACACCGGTTCATGGGATGGCCGGGACCAATCCTCACCGACAGCGGCGGCTTTCAGGTTTTCTCGCTCGCGGATCTGAACAAGGTGAACGACGCCGGCGTCACGTTTAAGAGCCATATCGACGGCGCGGTCGTGCATCTGACGCCGCGGCGGAGCATCGAGGTGCAAAATAAGCTGGGGGCCGACATCATCATGGCGTTTGATGAATGCCCGCCGGCGGAAGCGCCCGCCGAGTATCATCGGGCGGCGGTCGATCGCACCATCCGCTGGGCGGCGGATTGTCTGGACGCGCATGCACGGCCGAACGATCAATCGCTATTTGGAATCGTTCAGGGTGGAACGAATCTGGATCTTCGGGCGCGATGCGCCGAGAAGTTGATTGAGATGAATTTTCCCGGTTATGCGGTCGGCGGGTTGGCGGTTGGGGAAGGGTTTGACGCGATGAGGCGCGTGCTGGCGGCGGTAACGCCGATGCTGCCGGCGGATCGGCCGCGATATCTGATGGGAGTCGGATTTCCGCGGGATATCGTGGCGGCGGTCGCAACCGGGATCGATCAGTTCGATTGCGTCATGCCGACGCGCAACGGGCGAAACGCCTATGCCTTTACCGGCCAAGGCCCGATTCGGCTGCGAAACAGCAAATTTATCCGCGATGACGGCCCGCTGGAACCCGGTTGCGACTGTTACGCCTGCCGGGTTTTTACGCGCGGCGCCATCCGGCACTTTTTTTTCGCCGGCGAGATGCTTGGACCTGTGCTGGTTTCCGTGCATAATATGCGGTTCTACCAGCGCCTCATGGCAGACATCCGCAAGGCGCTTGCGGAAGGAACATTCGAGGAATTTCGGGAAAAAGACCCGCGTTGTTCGATGGGTCCGTCCAAAGCCGACGACCTTGTGAAGGAGCAGACTTGAGCACGATTGTGATGAATGCCGCGACGATTCTAGCCCACGCCGCAACCCTGGGCGCCGCGCCGGCGCCCGCCCCCGGAGGCGCCGGCGGAATCCTGAGCAGCCCCCTGGTTCCCATGATCGCCGTCATGGCGATCTTCATGTTCTATTCGTTTAATTCCAAGCGAAAGCAGGAAAAAGCAAAACAGGATTTGCTCAATGGCATGAAGCGAGGCGACCGCGTCCAAACCATCGGCGGAATCCTCGGCACCATCGTCGAAGTCCGCGAAACGGAAGTGGTCGTGAAAGTCGACGAAAGCAACAATACGAAAATAAAATTCGCGCGAAGCGCCGTCAATCGCGTGATCGGCGAAGAGGAAAAAGCGGACGCGAAATAGACGAATCCGCTAACGCAAGACGAGCGCTCTCGATCATTCGGCGGTCGGCGCGCGAATCTGATTCGACCGGCGATTTGGTGACTACGCGAACCAACGTTTCGAGATTCGACATGAAAGGAATCACCACACGCAGACTGTCGATCGCGCTCTTGGCGCAGGTTGTGTTCTGCCTTGTGGCGGCGCCGATCCTGGCGGCCGAGCAATGGAATGGGACGGTTGTCGCGACGACGCCGAAACAGGCGCCGCGCGGTTCCGGCGTCACGATCACGGCCGTGTTTGACGCGTCGAATGTCAGGCCCGAAGAAGTTTCCGATGCCGAGCAAAAACGCGGAAAGCCGACGGCGGGAGTCGGAAAAGCCGGCCCCGGCACATCCGCCATTCCATCGGAAAAAGACGAGATATCCACGAAGGACACGAAGGACACGAAGAAAGGCCAGGAAATTTCTTTCTTCTTCGTGTCCTTCGTGGTTAACGACGCTTTTAAGGCCACGATCGCGAATGACCGGCCTTGCATCGGGGCGGCGTCACTGGCGGAGGATTCACTCCAAACGCCCCGGCGGATTCAGCCGGCGGTTCAGCCGACGGGACCGCCGCACGTTTGATTTAGCATCTCCGGCGATGGCGATGGCGGCCGTCGTTTGTTCATTTGACGTCTTGATTTCCCTTTCGCGCCTGCCAAATCCGGGCGGCTCGAACACCTATCGAATCTTCAGGAACCCATCATGCACGAGCATCACGGCCTTCGTTTAACTTTCATTACCGCAGTGCTTCTCGGAGCGCTGGCGATCGTATTTTCCCCTGTCCTTTTGAAAATCCGCCATCCCGGCGAGAAATTGACGCAGGTCGTCAATCTCAAGCCGGGCATTGACATGGTGGGCGGCACCAGCCTGGTCTACGAGATCAAAAAACCCGAGGGCGCGCTGTTGAGCGGGCACCTGGCCAGCGACGTTGCCGAGGCGCTGAAGCGCCGCGTCGATCCCAACGGCGTGCGAAATCTGATCTGGCGCCCGCAAGGCGATACCCGGTTGGAAATTCAGATGCCGTTGTCGCCCGACGCCAAGAACAGCGCCGAAACCCGCCGCGACCTTCGCGAAAAGATGATCGCCGCCGAGGACGCGCTCAAGGCCACTAATGTGGCGCCGGACGCGGTGATCGACGCCATCGAAAATAAGAACGGCAAGACGCAGGCTGATCTCGTAAAGCTCGCCGGCGACGACAAGGCGCGGATCGCGCTTTTCAATGGCCTCAAGGATTTGTGGAATCAGATCCAGCAGGCTCACCAGAGCCAAGACGCCGAGACCGAAGCCCGCCTGCGGGTGGAATACGACCAGAAAATTCATCCGAAAACGGCGGCGGGCGTGGAAGCCCATTCGCCGATCGAAGACACGAACCTGACGCGCGATCAACTGGAAGAAATACTTTCCTCGACCGAGACCAAGGAAGACCAGACGCCGGAGGCCAAGAAAGAGGCCGAGGATCAGCGGACGCAGGAACTCGACGCGCTGCGGAAAAAGTTCGCCGATTTCCCGTCGCGCCTCGCGGCCATTCAAAAGTATGTCGACGCCGCGACGCGAATGACCAATTCGGCCGGCGCCATCGACGACGCCACCGATCTAAAACGACTGCTCAAAGGGGCGGGCGTGCTGGAGTATCATATTCTTGCCACAGATATGCCGTCGCAGGAATATCAGCAATATGTGGAGCGTTTGCAATCCGACGGCCCGCGCATCAAGGCGGGCGACCAGGCCAAATGGTTTGAGGTCGATCGGCAGGAAAATCTCGGCGCTCCGACGCAGGTCTACAACAAGAAACGATATGTGCTGGGTTACATCACGCCCGGCCCCGACGGAAAGCCGCGATCGCTCGACGCCCATGCCGACAAGCCCTGGCATCTGACCGACGCCCGGATCGAATCGCAGATGAGCGGCGAAAAAGTGGTCGGGTTTGCCTTCGACCCGCAGGGAGCGCAATACTTCGGCGATCTGACCGGCGCCAATATCGGCAAGCCGATGGCGATCGTGCTGGATAACAAAGTCATCAGCGCGCCCAACATCAACGGAAAGATCGGCGCGAGCGGAATTATCGAAGGAGGCCATAATGGTTTTGAGCCGGCCGAACTGGATTATCTCGTCAGCACCCTCAAGGCCGGTAGCTTGCCGGCCACGCTTTCCGATGAGCCGATCAGCGAGCGAACCGTCGGCCCGCAGCTTGGGCAAGATAATCTCAACTCCGGCTTGATCGCGTGCGCGCTGGGCTTGGTCGTGGTGGCGGTTTTCCTGGTCGGCTACTACTTCCTGGCCGGAATCGTCGCCACGTGCGCGGTCATGATGAACGTGCTGCTGGTGCTGGCGGTCATGTCGGCGATCAACGCCACGTTCACCTTGCCGAGCATCGCCGGCATCGTGCTGAGCGTGGGAACCGCCGTCGACGCCAACGTGCTGATCTTCGAGCGGCTGCGCGAAGAACAACATCGCGGGCTCTCGCTGCGAATGGCCCTGCGCAACGCTTACGGAAAAGCCTTCAGCGCCATTCTTGACTCCAACATGACGACCGTCATCACCTCCCTGTTCCTCATCTGGTTCGGCACGGAAGAAGTGAAAGGGTTCGGCGTTACCCTCATCATCGGCATTGTCGCAAGCTTGTTCACGGCGTTGTTCGTCACGCGGACGGTCTTCAACGTGCTGATGGATCACTTTGGCGTCACCACACTGGGCAGCGTGCCGTTGTCGTTCCCGAACTGGGACAAGGCGCTGCGGCCCAACATCGACTGGATGGGCAAGGCGTGGGCTTTCATTGCGTTTAGCGTCGTCGGCATCACGATCGGCATCATTCTGTTCGGCGTGAAGGTCCACGAGGGACAGATGATGGGAATCGAGTTTGCGTCGGGAACGTCGGTGCAGTTTGAACTGGCCAAGGCGATGCCGCAGGCGAAGCTTCGGGAGATCGTGGAGAAAAAGGCCGACCCCGTGACGCTGCCAAGCCCCAGCGTGGTGACGGTCGGGACCGACGAGCGGACGTACGAGATCGTCACGCCCGACGCCGACGCGGTGAAGGTGAGAGACGCGGTGCTTCGGGCGCTGGTGGACGACAACGGGCAGACGCTGCTGAAGGTGGATGTGCCGAGCAAGTTTGAAGGGGCGGGCTCGCCGTTCGCGGGGCAGGTGAATAAGACGGTGATTCCGCTGGAAGATAAAAAGACGCCGGGCAAGGGGGCGTGGCCGGGCGGGTTTGTGCCGGACAACGTGAAGGATTATGAGCCGGGCGTGGCGGTGGTGTTGAGCAATCTCGATCCGCCGTTGACGGCGGGGCAGATTCTCGACCGCATCCGCCAGCAGCAGCTTCAGCTTCCGCCGGGAAGCCCGGCGGGCGCGCTCGATATCGCGGTGGAGTCGCGCGAGCACAAGACCGATGTTCCGACCAGCCTTGCCGTCGTCCTGTGCCGCAATGATGCGCTGCCGTTTTCCAAGGATCAAACCAAGTGGCAGGATTCGCTGGCCGGGCCGTTGTGGCAATTGGTCAACGATTCGGTCAATCGGCCGGCCCAGCTTCAGCAGGTGAAAAACTTCGACGCGCAGGTGGCGCGCGACGCCACCAGCGACGCGCTCATGACCCTTACCTTCTCGATCCTGGTAATCATGGCTTATATCTGGTTCCGATTCGGCAATCTCAAATACGGAACCGCGACGATGGTCGCGCTGATTCACGACGTGCTGTTCACGATCGCGGCCCTGGGATTTGCCCATTATTTATGGCAAGTTCCCGTCATCGGCAGATTCTTTCAGCTTGAGCCGTTCCGAATCGACCTGACGGTGGTGGCGGGCATTTTGACGATCATGGGCTATTCGATGATCGATACGATCGTGGTCTTCGACCGCATTCGCGAAAATCGCGGAAAATTCGGAACGGTGAGCCGAACCGTCATCAATGACGCGATCAATCAGACGCTGTCGCGGACGTTGCTGACGGCGGGAATCAACGTGATGACGGTGGCGATTATGTATTTTGTTGGCGGTCCCGGCATTCATGGCTTTACTTTCGTGCTGCTGATTGGCATATTAGTCGGCACCTATTCTTCAGTGGCGATCGCCGCTCCAATTTTGCTGGTGGGTCGACACGAAGAACAGAAGGCGACTCGGCCGCGCGGGCAACTGCGGCCGGCAAGCGCCTAAACACTTTTGGGGCGGCCAACGCTACAACCGCGTGGCCCCGATTCGGGAAAGGATTCCACAATGCGCAAGGATGTGCGAACCGGCGCCATTATTGGCGGACTTCTCATCGCGGTTTTGATTCTCTACGGCGTTGTCGCTTCACGAAGCCACAGCAAAAAGCCAGGCGGCGAGCCCGTCGCTTTAGGAACGGATAAGAACACGCCCGCCGGGCCGGACGCGCCCGGCGGGACCGACCGCCCCGACGGCGCACCGGTTTCAACCGATCCGGCGCCGGCCGGGCCAGCCGACTCGGCGCCGACGCCCGCTCCGAATTCCGGGGCGCCAAGCGCCACGCCGCCCGGCTTCGATTCCGCCACCCCGCCGTCTGATACCGGCGGGGCAAAGCCCGGCGCCAACTGGGCCGCGCTGCTCAGCGCCGAACATGTCGAAAGTCTGATGCCGCTCCAAACGCAAACGCCCGACGCGTCCAATCCCGGCGCCCGGCCGCCGGTCAACGAACTTCCGCAACCATCGCCCCGGCGATCGACGCCCGCCAGCGGCGACAGTGCGACTCCAACCGAAACACCGTCCACGCCGAATGCCGTCTCGTCAGCGCCGGCGGCATCGACAAATTACATCGTCAAGTCCGGCGACACGCTATCGTCGATCGCCCGCGCCACCTACGGCGACGCCCGCTACTACAAAAAAATCATGGACGCCAATCCGAAGATCAATCCGAACCGGATGCGAGCCGGCGTGTCGATCGTTCTTCCGGGCCGGTCGCAGGTGGCACATGAATCGGCGACAACCGACGCCGACACCCTCTCCAAGGCGCCGGCCCGGCACGCCTCGCCGAAGGCCGCCAGTCCTGTTGACTCCAGCACGGAATATCGTGTCGCCAGCAACGATAATCTGTATCGAATTTCGATGAAGCTCTATCACACCCCGAACAAGGTCGATCTCATCTATCAATACAACAAGACCCTGATCGGCCCGGACCCGGCGAAGCTGAAGTTGAATATGGTCCTCAAGCTACCCGAACCGCCGACACAAACAGGTTCGACGCGATAGCGCCGATCGGCGAGCCGGAATGTGTTCAAAAGGCAGGCCTGCGGCTTCCCCCCTGAAGCCGCGGGCCTGTACTGCTTTCCGGTGGGCGCGCCCATCCACGAAAAGCGAGACGACTCTACCATGCAGACATGCAGAGCCGCCGTGCATGCGAGGAGAAGAAAAATCGTCAGTTCCGAACCCGAACTTCGTGACTGATTACGCCGCGAACAGCGTCGGAACGCTCGGACGTCGAGCGACCGCCCGGCAGCGCAATAGCGTGCGCTCGTATAACGTGCGGCACTCCCGGCTCAGCACCGCGTTGTTGCGGGAAAACCAGGCCAACGCGTCATTGAAACGAACGGCGGACTGAAAGCGGGGGTTTTCGCCAAGCTGGTAAAGGATGAAGAGCGAGACCGCAGGATCCTCCGGCATCCGACGCAAGGGAACGGTGGGCCAGACGCCTTGCTCTTTCTGTAAATTTGCGAGATAGGCAAGACCCGCTTCAATCGCCTGGCCTTGGCCGCGACCCAAAAAAAGGGCTCGAACGCATAGCGCCGTCACGGCGGGTTCGCCCCATCCGCCGTCGCTGTCTTGCCAGCCGAGGACGGCGCGCAGCAGGACACTATAGAGAGGATGAGACGCCTGACTGAGTTCGTCCATGCGAATGAGGGCCAGGGCCGCAACCGCGCTGGGCGCCACAAGTCCGTCCAAGCCGAATGAGGCCTCCTGACGGGCGACGAGAAGTTCCGCGGAAAGTCGTGCATAACTGCGGCTTGTCCAAAGTCTTTCAATTTGGCGAATCGTCATCATGATGTTTTATCTCCCTGACCTATCGAGCGGTGATAGGCAAGTGTTAGGGCTCTATGATACCTAACATCGGCTGAACTGCAAGAATAAAATTCGAGAAATAAAGAAACGTTAACGAGTCGGAGTAAAGCTGTTGTAGCGGCGCGGGCAAAAGAGGCCGTCGCCTTCCGCTCCCGGCGACTGCGGATCGTATATTCGCGGTGGCGATGACAATCGTCAGGAGGCTTTTGACTGAAACATCGAAAGCGCCATTTCCATCGCCGCCGGGTGAGTAACGATGCGATCTTCGAGTTGAGCGTCGTATACCGCGTCGAGAATGCGCTTGAACTGTGGTCCCGGCGTCAGGCCGGCTTTGGCCAAGTCATCTCCGGTAATCAGCGGCGGAGGAGCGAATTGGGTTTTCTCCAGAGCCGACAACCGCTCCTGCACCGATCGAATCTCCCGCGTATCGAGCAGGCCGATCGACTGCACGGCTTTCAATAATCGCCGCGACATGTCCGCCGTCGGACGGGCGAGAAATCGCTTCATTGTCGCGACGCGCGGAGCGTCGGCGCCGACGAGGGGATCGAGGCCTTCAAGAGCGCCGAGAATGTCGCCGGACTCGTCGTTGCTGATCTTTAACGATTGTCGCACGGCACGGACGATTTTCTGTCCGACCGGCCGCTCGAAAAAACGGCGCGGGTCGGCGTTGGGCGGACCGTGCCAGAGATATTCATCGATGCTGGCGCCGGCGATGGCGAGACTAAACGGGATCGCCGCGTCCGACGCGAGGGCGGCGAAGACCGATCGCGACGATTCGATTCGTCCGGGCCCGCGCGGGATTTCCAGAAAGCGGAAAATGGATTGCCGCAGGCCGAGTTCTTCGAGGAGACGGTAGACGGCGGCGCGGGTCGGCGGGGTCAGCATGATCCGCAGTTCGTCGGCGATCCGCTCGGGGCTGATTCGGACAAGATGCGCCGAATGACGACGAATCGCCGCCGCGGTAGCCGTTTCGATTTCAAACCCGAATCGCCCGGCGAATCGAACCGCGCGGAGCATGCGCAGATGATCCTCGCCAAAGCGGGCGGCGGGATCGCCGATGGCGCGAATCCGCCCGGCACGCAGATCCGCCCGTCCGCCGACGTAATCGATCACCTGTTCGTCGAGCGAGCCGGAACGCAACGGGTCGAGAAACAGCCCGTTCATCGTGAAATCGCGGCGCTTGGCGTCTTCCTCGGCGGTGGTGAATCGCACGGAATCGGGATGGCGCCCGTCGGCATATTGGGCGTCGGCGCGGAAGGTGGCGACCTCGACGCTGCTTCCATGATGCCGAACCAGAATCACGCCGAACGCCGCCCCGACGGCCTGCGTGTTGGGGAACATCCCGCGCACGCGATTGGGCTGGGCGTCGGTGGCCACATCCCAGTCTTTTGGCTCGTGCCCGAGGAGTAAATCGCGCACGCATCCGCCGGCGAAAAAAGCCGAATGCCCGGCGTCGCGCAGCCGCGTCAAAACCGCAAGGGCATCGACCCGGCGACAGAGCGGTTTTCCGCCGGAACCCGGCGCCGACGCGGCTTGAGGCCCGACCGCGGAATCGCGGTCGGGCGGCGGGAATTGGTCGGTTTCGTCTTCGGCCATGGCTGCGTATACTATCGCGCATGGAAGGCATCACCACCGTCATTGTCGCCTTTATCTTCGCGTGCATCGCTTTTCCCCATCTGGTAAAGAGCCGGGTGCAATTCAACGCCGCCCTGGGACTGGCGCTGCTGATTATCCTGATCAATTCGGTCGGGGCGGCCGTCGCAAGTCCGGGCCTTTTGGGATTTACTCACTTCGTCAATGGACTGCTCCAGGTGACCGCGATTTTATTGCTGGTCATGAGCACCGGCGGACGGTCGCTGAGCGATCTGAAAGGCGACATGACCGAAACAATCGAAATGGTTCGTCGCGGCGGAGAGCGACAAGAGGTGATCGTTCCCCTCAAAGGCGAACAGCCCAAAGAACGCGTTCGCGAACCGGCCGCCATCCCGCGGAAAACGCCGCGGGCAAGCCAGGATTCGAGCATACCCCTCGATTGACTTTCCGCGGTGATGTACAATAACTGATCTTCCGGTAGCCGCCCCGCCCGCGTTGGGCGCGCGGCATCGGCCAAGGAGACTTGATGCTGGCTTTCGATCCGATGTTGGCCGCGCAGGGCGGCGGGTACATCAGTACCCCCAAAGTCGTTACGGTTTTGGTCGTGTTGGCGCTGTGGGCGCGATTGCTGACGTGGGCTGACAAGGACGCCCCGGCGGCGCATCTGCCGCGAACCCTGTTTAATCTGGCCAACCTCGGCGGAATGGTCGTGGCGTTCGCCCTTTTCTTTTACGTCCCGACTTTCATTCTCGGCTTCCTGGTGCTTGCCATCCTTCTGGGCGCCGAGGCCGGCGTTTATCTGGCCGTTCGCAATAAGCATGTCGGACTGCGGGATTTGCAAAAGCAGTTCAGATCTTTTCTGGAAGGGTTTAAGAGTAAGAAGGACAGCGGAGCGGCGGCGGCGGGGCAAGTCACGATCATGGGCAAGGACGGAAAGCCGCTGCCCGTTCCTGAATCCGATTCGCCCGATCGCGCCGCCTACGAAGCCGTTCAGAAGGCGCTCACCGATCCGATTCGCAAGAGCGCGCAGCGGATCGATATCGCCCCCGACGGCGATGGGATGACGATCAAATACATGGTCGATAACGTCTCTCATGTGGGCGGCTCGATCGACCGCGCCGCGGGTACGGCCGCCATCGCCTACATGAAATGGGCGGGCGGGATGAACATCGAGGATCGCCGCAAGCCGCAGACGGCCGTGATGAAAGTGGTTCTCGACAAGCAGCGGCACGAGCTGCGCGTACAGACCGCCGGCACGACGGCGGGCGAATATCTGCGCATGGCGGTCGATCCCAAGGGCCGCCACACGTTTAAGCTCGCCGACCTGGGATTCACGGAATTGCAGCGGACGGCCGTGCAGGAAATGGTCAAGAATCCGGGCGGCCTTGTGATTTTAAGCGCGCCCAAAGGTCATGGCCTGACGAGCCTGTTCTATTCGATCCTTCGTTCGCATGACGCTTTTCTCGAACACGCTCATACGGTGGAGCACGATCAGGAAGAAGACCTGGAAGGAATCACGCAAAATAAGCTGGCGTCGTCGGCTTCGGCCGCCGAAGAGGCGCATCAGGTGGATTGGGTCATCAGCCAGGAGCCGGACGTGCTTGGGGTGAGCAATGTCGCCGGCGCGCAGACGGCGGCTCACCTGATCGAATTCGCCAAGTCCAAAAAACGCGTCTACGTCTGCATGCGGGCCAACAGCACATTTGAAGCGTTGGAGACGTGGAAGAAGTTAGTCGCCGACACCGGGCTGGCGACTGAGTCGCTTCGGATGGTGATCAACGGTCGGGTCATGCGTCAGTTGTGCGAAGCGTGCAAGGAGGGGTTTGCGCCCGATCCGGCGATGCTGAAGAAGCTCAACCTCAGCCCCGAGCGCGCCACCACTTTGTACAAGGCCCGCGAGCAGCCGATCAAGGACGCCAAGGGAAACCCCGTGCCCTGCGAATTTTGCCACGACCTTCGCTACAAGGGCCGGGTCGGCGTTTTCGAAATCCTGACGGTGGACGGTGAGGTGAAAGCGTCGCTGGACGCCGGCAAGTCGCTGAGCCAGGCGTTTCGCAAGCAAAAGGGGCGATATCTTCAGGAAGAAGCGCTGGAGCGCGTCGAGCACGGGCAAACCAGCGTTCAGGAAGTGTTGCGCGTGCTAAAGCCCGCGCCCGAAGGCGAGGCAAAGCCGGCCGCCCGCGCGGCTCCGGCGGCGGCGGCGGCGCCGGTTCGAAATCGCGCCAAGTGAGTCGGCCGATCGTGCAGAGTTTTCGCGTGCAGCAACAGTTAAAGGGTCGTCATGATCTTCGGAATCGTCATCGCGCTTTTGTTTGTCGCCATCGTTTTCTTTCACTATTTGCAGGGATTTTTCAGCGCCGCCTTGTCGGCGATCATCGCCGTTTTGTCGGCGGCGCTGGCGTTCTCGTGGCATGAGGCGATCGCCGAGAAATTTCTACAGGACAAGTATTCGAATGTCAGCGACGCGATCGTGCTCGTCGCGCTATTCGCGATCATTTACACGGTCGTTCGCGTCATCTTCGACAAGGTGATTCCCGCGGGGATTCGCTTGCCGGCCCTGATCGACCACATCGGGGGGGCGTTGATGGGCGCCGTCGCGGCGATCTTCGCGCTGGGGATTTTCGCCGTCGCCGCCGCCGAGCTTCCGTTCGGCCCGTCGCTCGCCGGCTATACCCGCTACGCCACCACCGACAAATCCGCCCAGATCCTTTCGACCACGCCCGGCACGCGCAGCCAGCAGCAGGACGCCACCAACTTCGATGAATTGAATTCCGACCTTGCCGGGCGCTTCGACGAAAGCGACCGGAAGAACACATTCCCCTGGATCATATGTGGCGTCGACGATGCCGTCGTCAACACCGTCAGTCATCTGAGCCAGGGCGGATCGCTCGCCGGCGATCAACCGTTGAGCCAGGTCCATCCCGATTTCCTCCAGGAAATGTTCGCGCAACGATTGGGCATCCAAGCCGGCGCGCAGCATTCGACGTTCAGCATTGCGGCCAAACCCGCCGTCACGGTGGCCGGCGTCTTCACCGTGCCGCAGGTGAGGCTGAGCGATCCGGAATTGATCGGCGTGCGGCCAACGCCGCCGAAGGTCGCTCCGCCGTTGGTCAAGATCAGGGAAATTCGTCACGTCGAAAGATTGCCCAAGAGCGAGAAAATCCTCAAGACCACCAAGATCCAGATCGTCGGCCCCGGAGTTGACCCGATCAATCACGACAAGCAAATTCTCGTCGTGGTGCGGCTTGAATTCGGACAAGCCGCCGCCGACACCGAAGACGCCCGTATTCGCTTCAGCCCCGGCGCCGTTCGTTTGGTGGCCAACCAGGCGGACGCTTCGGGCAAACTGCATCCCTTCGATTATTACCCGCTGGGAACCGTTGAAGGCACCGGCGACGGCCCGGTTCTTTACGTGGACAAGCTCGACGATTTTCTCGTGATTCCCCTGCACCCCACGCGCGAGGGCGCGCCGGCCGTCGATCTGCTGTATGCCGTCGACGCCAAAGGTTTTTCCGCGGGCGGCAAGATCGATCCCGACGTCTTCGTCGAATTCAAACGCATGTCGCGGGTGAGCCTGTCCGGGAAGGAGCCCGAGCCGTGGGTGAAGGACGCGCCCGGGCTGGCGATGGGCGTTTTGATCAAATCCCCGGCGGTTGAATTGAACTCCAGCGACGAGGGATACGTTCCCCCCGAAATCGCTCCCGCCGCCGGTTCAGGAATGACCCCGCCGCCGCCCGGCGCCTCGCAAACGGCGCTGCCCGCTTCGGCGGCGCCGCCGGCGACTCCGTCCGTTCCGCCCGCCGCGGTCGCGGCCAATCCACTTCCGGCGATCCCCGCCGGGCCGGCCGTCAGCTTCCCCGGCGGTCCCACCGGACCGGCTTTGAATGTCGTTCTGATCGCGCAGACGCCGGAGCTTCCGGTAAAAATTTCCATTGCGTCGGCCGACAAAAACAAAACGATCATCAGCATTCCCCGCGTGCTGGAAGCGACGATCAAGAACGGACAGTTTCAGGAACTCACCGTCAATCCCCAGGCGACGCTCGCGGAACTGAGCGGCAAGGGCGATCTTTCCGTCGAACAATTTTTCGTTCCGGCCAAAAAAGTCGCTTGGCAGATCATCGGCGACTCGCCTCCCGATCCCTTCGATTGGCTTCGCCGAACGCCCAACATGACCCTGATCGATTCCGCCGGCGCCGAAGTCAAGCCTTTTGGCTGCTGGGCCGTGGTCAACAACGGTCCGCAAAATTATTTCTATGCGCGCTATAACCCCAACTATCCGATTGATGCCGACAGCATTAATCCGGTGCCGACCGTCGGAAAAGAGTCTCGCGTCGCCGTGATCTTCCTGCTTCCGCCGGGCGCGACGCCGGCCAAGCTCAAAATCGATCTGATCGGCATCAAGGATATCACCGGCGTGCGAACCGTTACGACGCTGAAATGAAGCATCACCGCCGCGATTGTTTGAGAATGCCGTTGAGTTGATTTTGAATCGAACCGCCGGGCGACGATGCCGGCGCCGTCGTCGGCGACGGTAGCGGCAGAGAAATGCGCTCGCCGTTGCGGATCACGCCCAGCGGCTCACTTCTGCGATACGCCTCGACCAGGAAAGGGCGCATGGCGTCGGCGGAGGTCAGCTCGTTGGTCGTCAGCGATTCGACGGTGATAATGACATCGTCTTTTTGCAGGCCGTACATCGTCTGCATCCCGCCGCCGGGTGTTACGTCCGTGACCAGCAGCCCCTTAAAAAACCCGCGTCCATCCAACGCCTCCTCGGTCTTGATCGAATCGGCCACCGGAATGCCGTCGGCGCTGCGCCCGCTGATTTGCTCCGCCTGGTCGTGAAGCCCGGTCCCCACGTCGGCGGTTTTCACCGTGTACGTCGACCAGACGTACGCGACGATCAACGCACAAACCAGGAGGCTCACCAATCCGAATAAAGCGCGCATCGACGATACTCCGTCAAGAGATTACTTCTCCTTGGGCGACTGTGGAAACAACAGCAAATATGTTCCCTGCGGCTCCTTGCCCGGCGCCAGCGGCTCGGGCATTTTTTCGCCGGCGTTGCCCAGCGATTTGATAAAAGCGTACATCGCCCGAGTGTCGGTTTCGCTCATCGCGTTTACCGATGTCCACGGCATCGGCGGACGATCATGACGCTCGTGCAGCATCTTCACCCACGCCTCGATCGGCATCTGGGAGACCATCAGCCGAAGATTCGAAGCATACGTCGTCCCCCACGGCCCGTACCACCCCAGCGCGCTTCCCTTGAGCCATTCAAGCTCGGGAACCTGCCCGTGTCTCTGGTCATACATCGGCGTATGGCAATCATTACATCCGGAGGTCATCACGATATATCGCCCGGCTTCTTCCGGCGTTTTCGCGGCCACGTGCGCGGCGGGAGGATCGGGAGGAATCTTCTCGACGGCCCCCGACAGTCGATGCACGCCGACAAACGCCGCCAGTGCGATCGCCGCCGTAAACGCCACGATCATGTGTCGTTTTGCCGATGTTCCGTTCTTATTTAGAAGCATAATAACTCCTGGATTCGCCAAGAGTACCTCATTCGGTCGAAGTTCGTATAGTGAATAATGTCTCAAAGCCCATGATTTGGTTACCCATCGACGCGCATCTTCCGGACATCGTCGCCGCGGCGCGGGAGGCGCGGTCGCTGGTGCTGGTCGCTCCGCCGGGCGCGGGAAAGACGACGCGCGTCGCGCCGGCGATCCTGCGGGCGGGACTTGTTTCGGCCGATCATCCCAATCTGCTGATGCTTCAGCCGCGGCGCATCGCCGCGCGGGCGAGCGCCCAGCGCATCGCCGACGAGAACGGCTGGCAGGTCGGCCGCGAGGTCGGGTATCAAATCCGTTTCGAGAAACGAATCGGGCCCGACACCCGCCTTCGCGTCGTCACCGAGGGAATTCTTACCCGCCAGCTCCTGGACGACCCGTTTCTTGAAGGCGTCGGCGCCGTCCTGCTGGATGAATTTCACGAGCGCAGCCTGCACACGGACATGGCCATCGCGATGCTGCGCGAGATTCGCCAGACGGTTCGCGACGACCTGATCCTGATCGTGATGTCCGCCACGCTCGCCGCCGAACCGATCGCCAGGTTCCTCGGCGATTGTCCGATCATCCGCACGGAAGGCCGTCTGTTTCCGGTGGACATCTCGCATGCGCACGCCATCCCCTTCGGTCGAACCCGTGAAATCCCCGAAGCGATCGCGGCCGCCCTGCGCGATGTTTTACAAGACGGCCGCGCCACCGCTTCGCCGCCAACCGCGCGCGATCCCGGCGACATCCTCGTCTTCCTTCCCGGCGTCGACGAAATCCGCCGAACGATGAGCCGGCTGGAGAGCATGGCGCGCGAGCATGATCTCCTGCTTCTTCCTCTGCACGGCAGCCTCACCGCCGAGGAACAAATCGCCGCCCTCCGGCCCTCCGAGCAGCGGCGCGTCATCCTCGCCACCAACATCGCCGAGACGTCGCTCACCATCGACGGCGTTCGCACGGTCATCGATTCCGGCTTGGCGCGCGTCGCCGGCTATGATCCGGAGCGGGGACTCGATCGCCTCGATCTGAACCGCATCAGCAAAGCTTCCGCGACGCAGCGCGCCGGCCGCGCCGGCCGAACGGCGCCTGGACGCTGCGTTCGTCTTTGGTCGCCGCAGGAAGAGCGCGCCATGTCGGATTTCGAGCTTCCGGAAATACGGCGGGTCGATTTGTGCGCCGCCGTCCTGACGCTCCACGCATGGGGAAAGACCGACCTTCGCGCTTTCGGGTGGTTTGAGCCGCCCCCGGAGGAAACGCTGCTCGCGGCGGAGCGCTTGCTGGCGATGCTCGGCGCCCTCGGCGACGAACACGATGGCCGCATCACCCCCATCGGCAGACGCCTGCTCTCGCTGCCGATTCATCCAAGGCTCGGACGCCTGATGATCGCCGCCTCCGAGCAAGGGTTGCTGCGCGAAGGGGCGACCATCGCCGCGCTTCTGTCGGAAAAGGACATTCTTCGGCCGTCGGCGTACGACCCCGCCGCCATGTATCGCCCCGCGGTACAGGCGTCGTCGGATCTGCTCATCCGCCTCGACGTGATGTCTCATGGCGCCGATTCGCGATCGGCCGAACTGGATACCGGCGCCGTCCATCAGGTCTCCCGCGCTCGCGATGAACTGATTCGGCTCGGCCAGCGCATCGCAACGCCCGCGCCGGCCGTTCCCGCGCGGCGTCCACATGAGCCGCCTGACGAACAGACGCTGCTCAAGCTTCCCCTGCTGGCGTATCCGGACCGCGTCGCGCGACGGCGCGGGGCCGACCCGAGCGCCGGCATCATGGTGGGCGGCGGCGGCGTTCGCCTCGGCGCCGAATCAGCGGTCCGGCAGGCGGAATTTTTTCTGGCCCTCGATGCGTTTCAGGACCAGCGCCGCGCCGGCCGCGAGGCGATCGTGCGGCTGGCCAGCGAAATTCGCGTCGAATGGCTCGAAGAACTTTTCCCCGCTTCCATCCGGCGTGAGCGCGGCGTGGTTTTTGACGAGGGCCGGGGCCGAGTGATCGGTTTCACCGCCGTCTACTACCGCGATCTGCTCTTGCGCGAGGACCGCAACGCCGCCGTCGACCCCGAGCAAGCCGCGCGCGTTCTGGGCGAGGCGCTTCGCCCCAGGGCGGTCGAGTTTTTTACGTCCGACGAAGGGGCCAACACCTGGCTCAAGCGACTCGCGCTGCTTCGCCAGGCGATGCCGGAGCATCCGTGGCCGCAACTGACCGCCGATGATCTGGCGGATCTTCTGGCCTCCGCCGCCCAGGGTCGCCGGAGTTTGGAAGAGCTTGGCAAAATTCCGCTGGTTCCGTTGTTGCAAAGTTCGCTGGTTTATCCTCTGGACCGTCTCATGGAGCAACAGGCGCCATCGACGATTCAGGTTCCCAGCGGAAGCGAAATTCGCATTGACTACACGGGTCCCAAACCCGTATTGGCGGCGCGGCTTCAGGAGTTATTCGGCTGGACCCAGACGCCGCGGATCGCCAATGGGCGCGTCGCTTTGATCGTTCACCTGCTTGGCCCCAACTATCGGCCCGTGCAGATCACTGAAGATCTGGCGAGTTTCTGGAAGACGACTTATTTTCACGTCCGCAAGGATCTGCGAATTCGATATCCAAAGCATTCGTGGCCGGATGACCCGCTGACCGCGAAGCCGGAGGCCAAGGGGAGCCGGCGGAAAACGTAGCGGCCGCGCCGTCAAGAGACCGATGTAATTTGTCCCTATCGTGTGCGAAGCGTTCCGGATTCGTTAGCCGCCCCGCTTGCACTTGCGGGGCGCGTCCAGCGGCGCTCGAAGACGATCGCGTCGCCCGCCGATTTGCGCTCTCTGACGCGCCCTGCAAGCAGGGCGGCTAACGAATCAGGAGTGCTTCGCAGGCGGATGGATTGGTTATGCGCGGGCACCGGAAATAGACGCGGGTTCATCCGCGTCTCTAACCGTTAGGCTTCGATTCGTGATTCGTCGAAGCCGCGTCGCTGAAAAAATCGGCGATGATGTCGTCCCCACCTTCGGATTCGGCGTATTCCAACGCCTGCTCCGTACCTTGTTCTTCGGCGGTTTCAGAATACAACGAATCGCTTTCCGCCGCGCCTGGCTCCACCGGCGCCGGTTCGGGCGGCGCGGCGACGGGGGCCTTCGCGGGTTGAGACGGGGCGGCGGCCGATGGTTGCGGCGGAGTGGACGTTTTTCCCGCCCCTTCAGACATTTTCTTGTTCGCAGGCGTGGTGGCTTGCGCCGACGGACTTGCGGACCGGACCGGCGCGAGCGGCGCTTTGTGCGCCGGGACATCCGACCGAGCGGCGAGACCCGGCTGGGCAAACCGCGAAACGTGCGATGACGACGGCGGCGGCAGATTCACCGGAATCTGTATCGCAAGCTGCTCGCCCAGCGCGGCCGCCAGCTTTTTCAGCGACTCGTCTCCCATCGCCTCCTGCAAAGACGCCATGGCGTCGGGGATCGGCGCCATGACGCGGAATCGCGGAATCTCCGCGCGACCGCATAATCGGGGCTCGGATAATCTTGCGATCAGCTCCGTGCCGATCTGCTTGAGCAATCCCTCCAGTCGGGCGATCTCGTGCTTGTGCACGTCGCGAGCCCGAAGCTCATCCTGATACAGCTTCAGATACTTTGGCGGAATGACCAGCCGATCCGTCTGGGCGTCGCGGCTGCTCTTGCCCATGATCGCCTGGACTTTATCCGTCGATTCCTTCAGCTTGTTCTGTGTAGCGGCGATCAGTTCCCGCACGCGCGGCGCCTCCTCGCCCATTCGCTCGACGAGGTGATACGTCGCCAGCCTTTCCTTAAACTTCGCGAGATGAGCCAGGTCGGTCATCAGCGCCTTCCAGCGATGCGCCGCCTTGCGATGGGCGTCGCGAAGTTTGTTTTGCTGGTGAGGATCGGCCAGCATCGCGCTGATGACGCCGCACCATCCCTTGGCGCCGGAGACCGGGCGTTGCAGCTTGGCCACCACCTCGACCGTCTGTTTTTGCATGAAGTCGAACTGGATGATCAGATCATCGCAACGGCCGGTGAGTCGGAATTGCGTTTGGTATCCTGGCTCGGCCTCGCTTTGTCCGAGAACGACGGTGGCCGATCCGTTGCTTGCGCGTCCCAGCACATCCTGCCCGACCGCGTCGATGACGTCGAGCACGCCGCCTTGAACGCTTCGAACGACGATTCGCGTTCCGCCCAGATCGAGCGGCTCTTCAAATTGGAAGGGGCCAAACGAACCCGACGAATTGGAAATATCGAACGCCTGAACCCCGCCGCTGCCCCATTCCATGACCTGCTTTTCCATCGCCCGGACTTTGGCGAACATATCCATGTACTCGCGCCAGCCGACCACTTGCTCCAGCGCCATCAGATCGGCCTTGGCGCGCCGATGAATCGCCGCCACGTCGTTGAGCGACGTTTGCGCCAGGCGGATCGCGGCGGCGACGGATTGAGCCGTCGATTCTCCCAGCGCCGCCAAAGGTCGGCCCATCGAGCCGTCAGGCGCAAGGTTCAGGTGCGGCGGCGATTTCTTCATTCCGTCGAGCAGGCCCCGCATCTCGGTCACCCGCTGATCAAGCTCGCGCACCAACCGCGGCAAGCTCAATTGCACCGGCTGCAGTTTCGACAACGACGGGATGAGCTTGACCGCCGACGCCGGCGAATTGATCAATTCCGCCTTCACCATTTTCGCCAGGTCCGTCAGCGCGGCGTCGACCGCCGCCGACGTGTTGCGAATCGACACCGCCGTGGAATCGGTCGTGGTGGAACGCGCACGCTGATGGCGCAGATAATCCCAAAGCGGCAAGGCGTCGGGCAATTCGCGGCTCCAATCGTCGATCGCGGCGGCCTGTTCGCGAAGTTTTTCGGGCACGTCGCCGTCAAGAAACAAACTTGCCGCCGTCCGCGTTTGGCGGGCAAAATCCGCCGTTTCCTGGGCGGTCGGCGCGCTCTGGGGATTCATCAGCGCGGCGGCCATGTCATCCAGCGCCCGGCGAAGCTGATCGAGCGTCCCTTGTCCATGCCGCTGAATGCGCCCAAGGGGGTCGCCTCCGGCGTACGCCGAGAAATCCGCTCGCGCGTCCAACGGCAGCATGCCATGATTCTCCGCCAGCCAATCTATCGCCACGGCATTGACGACGCTCTCCGGGTCGTAGCTGCGATAGGCCAGCAAATCGCCGACGCGCGCGATGTGGTCGACCAGCGTATCGGACGTTTGCCACGGCCGGGTGAGATAAACCCCCTCCCAGGCGATGTTCGGATGAAAGACCGCCGCCATCGGCCGCACGACCGGCGGCTGATTCGGAAAACCGGGCGGGAGCCACACGTGCATCGAAACTTCATCGACGTATTGCAGGTCGCCCGCTTCGTTCAGCATGAGCGTACGCACGCGAAAATCGACCTGATACTCGTAAGGCGGATCTCCGCGCAGCGGCGCGATGCCGACCGACGGATGATAAGCGAACGATCGCTGCGCCCGCCGCCATTCGTTTTCCAGCCGCACGAGCTGCCCGTCGGTCCAGGCGACATTTGGCGCCGACTCGCGCTCCTCAAAAACCTCGATGGGTTCCTCGGCGGCTGGCGGCGGCGCTTGTTCTTCTTCCCACATGCGGCAAGTCCCTGCTTGACAATAGACAACGGTCGGAACGGCGGTTGACGAACCAAGATTATACCATCGCGGCAGGCAGTAATTAAGCGACCGTGAATGTCGCGCGATATGTCCAAAGGCGTGCAAGATCAGAAATAGCTTTGAGGCGACCGCGGGAAGGATTTATCCGCGGCATTCTCCGTCATTACATCGCCAGACAAGACGCGTTTATCGACGGACGTTTGCGCCGGCCCCACTTTCGTTTTGAACCTTCTCGAAATTGGCGTAGGGGTGTCGCGGCAAAACGCCTCGCGCGCGGGAACCGCTGTTAAGTAGAGTCAGACGTTACGAGAACCGGATTTTAGCGTGACCGGGTGTTTTGGATTTCCAGGATTCAAAAGGGGTTTCGCATTTCCGATTTTCGGATAAGATGCGCCGGCATGGGGCCGTAGCTCAGTTGGGAGAGCGCCGGGTTTGCAACTCGGAGGTCATGGGTTCGATCCCCTTCGGCTCCATTGTCATGCGTTGAGACGCGTGTGTCGCGAGGAGGATTTTGCGGCCTCAGTTCGGACCCTGCAAAATCCAAATGCGCGCGAACCGCGCACAATTATTTAGCTAATGCTTTCCCGGCCTTGGCGGTGACACGGCCAGCGGCGCGACGCGCCTTTTTCCCCTTTGTCGATTCGGTAGACGCGGGCGTGTGAGATTTGCGGTAAGCGGGGCTGAAATGAGCCGCAAAATCGAAACCGAGAACCAAAACGCCGGCGTTCGCCAGCGCCCGGGCGGCGGTTTCCGACTGTGCTCGATTCAAGCCGATCCGGGCGCCCATCTGTGCCGGGTCAAACCCGCCGCCAAGTTTTACCCGCTTTAGCGCCGCTTCCAGCATCTTCTCTGCTTCATTGGTCATAAAGCTAGTTTAACCGTTCTGCACGCAGGAAAAAACATAATTCTCAATTTTTACGCGATTTATGCGTCGCGTGCGCAAAGCCCTCGCCATTCCGGTGAAGGACCGATCCCGATCGAAGGCAAGAAACCACCAGAGTTGCCCTCCAAATAAAGGTTTCCTGCGATGCCGACTTCAATGGCGATCATTAAGCTTCCTCTTATGCCAGCAGCCGCGATAAGCCCCTCCATGATCGACGCGAAACGAATCCTCCGCTGGACGGCGGCCGTTGTCTTCATCGCCGCCGGCGCCAATCACTTCATCGTCCCCGGCTTTTACCGAAAGATCGTCCCGCCCGGCTTTCCCCGGCCGCGGGTGCTGGTCGCCGTCAGCGGCGTCTGCGAAATTCTTGGCGGGGGGGGTTTGCTACTGACTCCCCTGCGAAAAATCGCCGGCTGGGGTCTGATCGCGCTCCTCATCGCCGTTTTCCCGGCGAACATCCACATGGCCGTCTCGCCCGAAAAGATCCCCGATATGAAATTTCCGCATTGGGCGCTGTGGGCGCGCTTGCCGATGCAGTTTGTCCTGATCGCATGGGTGTGGTTTGCGGCCTTCGCCGGGCCAAAAACAAAAATCCACGAAGGCCGCGACTGACGCGAAGGAATTGTATTCCTTCGTGTCTTTCGTGACCTTCGTGGATAATTCTGTCTTCGCGCGGGTTGGTCTAGGAAGACGCCCCGCGAGCGGGGCCGCTAAACACGGGAGCCCGCGAATGCGTTAGAGCTTGATGTCTCCAAGGCCGGTCGATTGCTCGCCGCCTTCCAGCCCGCCGCGCAGGCCGCGCTTTTCGGAGCGTTCCGAACGCTTCTCTTCCTTGACCTGCTCTTCCTGGGCCCACTGCGCCCGCTTGAGCGACAGGCCAATCTTCCGCTCGTCGCTGTCCACGCGCAGAATCTTGACCTCGACCTCCTGATTCACCTTGACCAGATCTTCCGGCTTTTCGACCTTCTGATCCGAGATCTCGGAAATATGCAGCAAGCCTTCCAATCCCGGCTCAAGTTCCACGAAGACGCCGAAGTTGGCGATCTTCGTCACATGGCCCTTAACGACCATGCCCGGCCGATAGTTGGCGGGAATCACCGTCTGCCACGGGTCTTCCTGCATCTGCTTGAGGCCAAGCGCGATCCGCTGTTTTTCCTGATCGACGCTGAGCACCACCGCCCGCACCGATTCGCCCTTTTTGAGCACTTCCGAAGGATGGCCGATCTTCTTCGTCCACGACAAGTCGCTGACATGGAGCAACCCGTCGATGCCTTCTTCGATCTCGACAAAGGCGCCGTAGTTGGCGATGTTGCGAACCTTGCCTTCGACGACCGAGCCGGGCGGATATTTCTCGGCGACCCGTTCCCACGGATTTTCCTCGACCTGTTTCATGCCGAGCGAAATTTCCTGCTTGTCCTTGTTGATCTCCAGAACCTTGACTTTCACCTTCTGATTCTGCGTCACCACTTCCGAAGGATGGTTGATGCGCTTGGTCCACGACATCTCGGAAATATGCACCAGTCCTTCAACGCCTTCCTCGAGTTTGCAGAAGGCGCCGTAAGACATGATGTTGACCACCTCGGCTTCGTGAACGGCGCCGACGGGGTACTTGAGTTCGATATTTTCCCACGGCGAAGCTTCTTTTTGCTTCATGCCCAGAGCGATCTTTTCCTTTTCCTTGTCGATCGAAAGAACCTTGACCTCGATCTCCTGATCGATCTTCAATACGTCGCTGGGATGATTGATCCGGCCCCACGACATATCGGTGATATGCAGCAAACCATCGATGCCGCCAAGATCGATAAACGCGCCGAAGTCGGCGATGTTTTTGACCGTTCCCTTGATCACCTGGCCGATGGTCAGGCCATTGAGCGTATTTTCCTTCTGCATCGTCCGCTGAACTTCGATCATCTTGCGGCGGGAGATGACGATATTCCGCCGCTCTTCGTCGATTTTCAAAATCAGGGCGTCGATGTCGCGGCCGATCCAGTCCGAAATTTCTCCCGGCCGGCGAATGTCCACCTGGCTGGCGGGCAGAAACACCGGCACGCCGATGTCAACGAGCAGCCCGCCCTTGATCTTCTTCATGACCTTACCCTTGACCGGGTCGCCCTCCTTCTTGGATTTCATGATGGCTTCCCAGTTGATGATTCGATCAGCTTTGCGCTTGCTGATTTTCACCAGGCCGGTATCGCCTTCGACGTCTTCGAGGAGCACTTTGACTTCATCGCCGATCTTGACGTTTTGCGGCTCGTCGAACTCGCCCTTTTCAAGAACGCCTTCGCTTTTGAGTCCGAGCTCGACGACGAAATCATCGCCGATGATGCTTGAAATCTTGCCTTTGAGAATCGCCCCTGGCGTAAAGTCCTGAACTTCATCGCCCTTGACGAGCGTTGAAAGATCCAGATTCAACACGCCCTTTTCGTTGCGGCTGGAGGCTTCCGGGAGCGCGGTCATGACCATGCTATCCACTTCGTCATCGATGTTGCCGAGTGAATGAATGAGATTGAAATCGACCATAGGAGTGCGTTAGGGGCGGAGAGAGCCGCCCGAACCTCTGTTGTGCGTGGCCGGTTGAGTAATTGATTTGAAAATCGCCGACGACCACGCTGCGCCGGCGTTCCATCTATTTCGCCCCGGCGGAACGTCCGTTCATGGGCGAACCCACTATTATAAGAGAAAGCGGCCTAGTCGGCAATGGTCATGGAAAATCGGTAAAATAGGAATCCGAAAATGTCGAAGCGCGGGTGTGCGCCGGTGAAAAAGACGCTATCGATTCGGCGCCGTCATGATGGCGGTTGGTTTATGCGAACCCAAATTCTCGTTACGATTCCAACGATTCCCGCACGCGCGCGATCACGGCGTCAATCGCCACCATTTCCGCCTCGGGCGCTTTGCGCCGTTTGAGTTCGACTTTCCCTTCCTTCAAGCCGCGATCGCCGATGGTGATTCGCACCGGGAAGCCGATCAAATCCGCGTCGGCGAATTTGAAGCCGGGCCGGGCGTCGCGGTCGTCGAGGATCGTGTCGATGCCGGCGGCGTTGAGCTGGACGTAAAGCTTGTCGGCGGTTTCCTTTACTTCGCCGTCATACTTGATCGGGGTGATGACCGCCGAATAGGGCGCGATGGCCGCGGGCCAGATGATGCCCTTGTCGTCATGCATGTTTTCGACGGCGGCGATCAGGATTCGCCCGACGCCGATGCCGTAGCAACCCATGATGATCGCGTGCTGCTTGCCGGCGTCGTCGAGGTAGTTGGCGCCGAGGGCGTCGGAATATTTGGTGCCAAGTTTGAAGACGTGGCCCATTTCGATTCCCTTGGACGCTTGCAGTTTTCCGCCGTCGTTTTTGGGAGAGGGATCGCCGGCGACGGCGTTGCGGATGTCGGCGACCTGGGTTTTTTTCGGGTCGGCGAGCTTGTCGCCGCACTCGCGGAACCAGTTGAAATATTTGACGTGGTAGTCGGTTTCGTTGGCGCCGGCCGCCCAGAAGCCGCCCTGGGCCGCGTCGGGGTCGACGACCAAAACCGCGTCGGCCGCCTTTGTGGCGGCGTCGGGCCCGACGAAACCGATGGCCCAGGTTTCGCGCACCGCCGGGTCATCGACGAGGGGAAGGATGCCGACCTGAAAATTCTCGCGAACGGTTTTTTTCAGCTTGGCTTCGTTTACTTCGTGATCGCCGCGCACGACGGCCACCACCCATTTCGGATTCACGCCGCTGGCCAGCGCCGGACCGCTGGCGTCGGTGCGGAAGATCAGCGTCTTGAGCATGTTCTTCGGCTTGACTTTCATGAACTTGCCGACGTCTTCAATCCCCGGCAGGTTTGGCGTATGCACCTTCTCGAGCGCGCCCTTGGGTTCGTCGCCGAAGGTCCATGGCCGCGATCCGGTTTCCGCCTTTTCCACATTGGCCGCGTAATTCCCTTTGTCGCTGGCGAGCAGGGTGTCTTCGCCAGCCGCGCAGGCCGCCATGAATTCATGACTCGCCGACCCGCCGATCGGGCCGCTTTCCGCTTCCACGACGACATACGGAACGCCGCAGCGCGCGAAAATTTTCTCGTAAGCGCCGTAGAACTTGTCGTACACGTCATTGAGGCTTTCCACGGTGGCGTGAAAGCTATAGGCGTCTTTCATGAGAAACTCGCGGCAACGCAACAGCCCAAACCGCGGCCGAAATTCGTCGCGGAACTTGGTTTGAATCTGGTAGACGCTTAACGGCAATTGCTTGTAGCTGTTGACATACGCCGACATCAATTCCGTCACCACTTCCTCATGCGTCGGCCCCAAAATGATCATGCGCCCATGACGGTCTTTGAGCTTCATCAGGTTTTCGCCGTAGCCGACGTCGCGCCCGGTCTTCTGCCACAATTCCAACGGCTGCAGCGTCGGCAGCAAAACCTCCGCGCATCCGATGGCGTCCATCTCTTCGCGCACGATCCTGGCCGCCTTTTGCAAGCTGCGCAATCCCAGCGGAAGAAAGTCATACGCCCCGGCGGTCAACTGACGAATCAGCCCCGCGCGAATCATCAGTTGATGGCTGACGATCTGGGCATCGGTCGGGTTTTCCTTCTGAGTCGGGATGAGTGATTGGCTCCAACGCATTCTTAATTTCCTTTTGACTTAGAGCAGTTGCCAGGTTGCTCGCGCGTTTCCGCGTTTAGCGGCCCCGCTTAGGGGCGTTTTTCGCGACGCAAGGTCGCTTCACCAACATGATAAATGCTCTAGCGCCTTTTCACGTCGCTGGAGCGTCTTTGCGTTCATAATAGCGGCCCCGCTTGCGGGGCATGTTTCGCGATCAAACCGCGCCAACACGAAAATGCTCTAACCTCTCTTTCTTCGAAGAAGAGGCTTGGCTGATGAATATGTCGATTTCGTCGCCGATATCGAGCGTCAACGTACGCGGAGAGTAGCGAGGCGCGGCCGGCGCTTTGGCCGGGCTCGAACATAAGAAGCGCGCGACGACGCATCGTACGCAGTAACAATTGTTCAAATCCCTCCGATGAACCGGCCGGGCGAGAGGATCGTCTTCGGATCGAACTGCGCCTTGACGCGCCGCATGAGAGGTAGCGCGGCGTGGGCCTGTGGCCACGCGTCGATCCTGCGTGCCACGTCGCCGGCGCCTTGAAGAACAACGAGCGATCCTTGAGATTTCTCCAGATAGGCTCGTAGCAAAAGAAGCGAATCGTACACGCGCTCCAAATCCGAGCCGCCAAGTGAAAGTAATCCAACGCCCATCGCCTGCCCGACGACCTTCCACCGTACCGCCGCCGACGTCGCGACGTCGCGCACGGCGGTTAGAAAACCCGGCCACTGCGTCGGCGACAGGCTCACCTTGCAGACGCATGTGTCGCCGGCGCCGAACAGGCGCTCGGCGCTCGCCTCTGAATCGATCCGCCGATCTTCACGAGTGGCGTGGGCGTCAAGCGCGGCTCGGACGATTTCCCGCAGTTTGCCCTCAATGGCGTCGGCCAATCCTTCGATTCCGAGGACGATCGCCGCCACGCCGTCCGAGCTTGCTTCGATTTGAACCGAGGCGGTGAGCGATGACCTGGCGTTTAACGCCGTCAGAACACGGCCCAGTTGATCGTCGTTCTGCACGGTGAATCTGGCGACTCGCGTTGCTTTCGGGCACGCATAAAGCCGAAACGTCGCTTCGACGATGACGCCGAGCGTGCCGAACGATCCGGTGAACAATTTTGGAAGATCGAATCCCGCCACGTTCTTGACGACTTTCCCGCCGCTTTTAGCGATGGTTCCGTCGGCCAGCGCGACGGTGACGCCGATGAGTTGATCGCGCAAGGCGCCGAAGTTCGCGCGAAGGGCGCCGCTGTCGTTTGTCGCCAGAATCCCGCCTATGGTGGCGTTCGCGGGCCACAGTGGATCGATCGCCAGCCGCTGATCGTGGGCGGACAAATGTCGGTTGAACGCCGCGACGGTGCATCCCGCCTGTACGCTCGCCGTCATATCCCCGAAGGCATGTTCCAGAACGCGATCGAGCCGTTTGGTGGAAAGGATGATATCTGCGGCGCGCGGCGGGTTTCCCCATCCCAGTTTCGTCCCTCCGCCGCGAGGAATGACGCGCAAAGCGCCCGCGTCGGCGACGGCAAGGACGCCGGCCACCTCGGCCGCCGATCCCGCCTCGACCACCCATCGTGGTTGAACGCCCTCGACCAGATCCTTCGCCGCCGCGTCGCGAACGTGAGCCTGCCCGACGAGCCGTTCAATCGTGCTTCGGCAATCCCGCGAATTTGAAATATCGACCATCATTCGTCCTCCGCCGACTGAAGCCCTCCGCGGCCATTCCGCCTCCTCGACACTGGCATCCGACGGCGCCTTAACGTTCCGGCGTCTTGTCGATCAAAACAATTCGGCCAATCCCGCCGTTACCAGCGGGTGGGGGGCATAAGGGCCTGGTTTTTCGCCGCACAATCTGGGACGCGGAAAAATCTTCAGCGGGTTGCAGATTCCCGCCGGATCGAACGCGACGCGGACGCGCTGCATCGTCTGTAGATCGGGCTCGGCGTACATTTCGGACATGAACTCTCGTTTTTCAAATCCCACGCCATGCTCGCCGGTGATCGATCCGCCGGCGCGGATGCAGAGGCGGAGAATGTCGGCCGAAAGAATTTCGGCGGCTTGTTCCTGGCCGGGGACGGCGCGGTCGTAGAGAACCAGCGGATGGAGATTTCCGTCGCCGGCGTGAAAGACGTTGGCGACGCGCAAACCGGCGGCGGCGCCAAGGCGGCGAATCTCGCGCAAGGTTTGCGGCAGGGCGGTTCGAGGGATCACGCCATCCTGCACGATGTAGTTGGGCGAAATGCGGCCCATCGCAGCGAACGCCGCCTTTCGGCCTTTCCAGAAAACCTGGCGCTGCGAATCGTCGCGGGCCAGGCGCAATTCCCACGCGCCGGTCTCGGCGCAGATTTGTTCGACCTGATCGACGAGCAGGGCGACTTCATCGGCGACGCCATCCAGTTCGATCAGCAGCAATGCTTCGCAGTCGGGATAACAGGCATGGACCGCGGCCTCGGCGGCCAGGATGCTGAGGCGGTCCATCATTTCGGCCGCAGCCGGGAGAATACCGGCGGCGATGATGCGGCCGACCGCTTCGCCGGCGTCGTCGGTGGAATGAAACGCCGCGAGAAGCGTCTGCACGCATTCGGGCCTTCGCATGATCCGCAGGGTGATTTTCACGGCGATGCCGAGCGTGCCTTCCGAGCCGACGAATACGCCGCGAAGATCGTAGCCGGGCGCGTCGCAGGTAGAGGCGCCGAGCGTAACCCGTTCCCCGTCGGGAAGGATAACGTCCATCGCCAGGACATGCGTGGTGGTGAAGCCGTATTTGAGGCAATGGGCGCCGCCGGAATTTTCGGCGACGTTGCCGCCGATGCTGCAGACGGATTGGGAAGAAGGATCGGGGGCGTAGAAATATCCGTATGGCGCCACGCGCTGCGTGACGTGGGCGTTGATGACGCCCGGTTCGACGACGACGCGTTCGTTGGGTATGTCGATTTCGACGATGCGCGTGAGCCGGGCGAGGCTGATGACGATGCCGCCTTGCACCGGCATCGCGCCGCCGCTGAGGCCCGTGCCCGATCCGCGGGCGACGAACGGGATATGGTCGCGATGACATACCCTCACGATCCGCTGTACCTGCTCGGCATCCGACGGCAAAACCACCGCGACGGGAACGACG
Source organism: Tepidisphaeraceae bacterium (assembly GCA_035551995.1). GTDB lineage: Bacteria > Planctomycetota > Phycisphaerae > Tepidisphaerales > Tepidisphaeraceae > RYN-428. The sequence goes on along the minus strand of DASZME010000064.1, from coordinate 13,992 downwards.
CGGAAATTCGTGAGCCCGTCGCACTCGTAGGTGCGAAGTTCTTCGGGCGCGAGCAGCAGGTTTGACTCGCCGACGATTGCGCGGAGTTCCTGATGTAGTTTCGCGCTGGCGCCGATGGTATCAGGAGGCGGATGATTGATGGGCGGCATGTCAAAGGCGACTATACAACGATTTTGCATGCCTGTCATTGGCCGTCTCATCGCTGGCGCGAGACGCGACGCGAATGGGGTGCTAAAGTCAATCGGTGGTTTGGCGGCCGCCTGGAGGATTTTTTGCGACCACCGCGTGATTGGTTGAATGCCCAGACGCGAGCGCGCCGAGAAGAGGAATGCGGAGAAACGAGAATCACGTCGGCGATCTGTGGAAATAGAAGTTTTTTCGGCTCTTGCTCCTTTTTTTTCGGCGACGCGGCGACTTGGCGTTCAAGCGATTTCATCGGTGGGAACATATCGATCTCCCGGCGTATCGGAAGACCGAAGCGGCCGCGAACAGGAAACGAGCGGAGCGCCATGGGTATTCTCGCACAAGTCGCGGCGGCGGCGGAAAAACATCACACGTTCGTCGAGTCGCAGGTCCGCGAAGCGCGCACAAACGCGAAATCGCGCGATCGATTGCTGAGCCGATGGACCGCGATTAAAGCCGCCATTCCCATCACTGTCACGCCGACGGGATTAAAGCTTCCGCGGCTGGCGTTGCCGGACATCGACGACGCGGGAGAAATCGCCCGCTATCTCTTTGGCGAAGGTCTTCCCGGCGAGTTTCCCTTTCTCAGCGCGGCTTATCCGCAAATGTATCTCGAACCGCTTCCGCTGAACGGAAAAACGCCGAAAGACAAAACCGAAGAGCCCACCCGCCTCTTCGCCGGTCTTGGCATCCCCCAAGACACCAACGCCCGTTTCCACTATCTCACGAAGCACCAGCGCAGCGCCCGCCTGAGCACCGCTTTTGACGGGCCGACGCTCTATGGCATCGACAGCGACGCCGATGGCGTTTTTGGGAAGATCGGCGAAGGAGGCGTGGCTGTCGACACCGTCGACGACATGGTCCGACTGTTCGACGGCTTCGATCTGGCCAGCGAGCAGACGTCGGTCTCGATGACCATCAACGGCCCGGCGCCGACGATCCTTGCCATGTTCGTCGCCGCCGCCAAACGCCGGTTCGGGGACGATGTCGTCGCCAGGCTTCGCGGAACGATTCAGGCCGACATTCTCAAGGAAGTGCAGGCTCAAAACGAGATGCTCTTTCCGATCGAGGCGTCGCTGCGATTTCTGACGGATATGGTGGAGTGGACGACGGGGAATATGCCGCGGTGGTATCCGATTTCGATCAGCGGCTATCACATCGCCGAAGCCGGCGCCACGCCGGTGCAGCAGGCGGCGTATACGCTTTCCAACGGGTTCACGTATGCCGAGCTGTTCCGCGCTCGCGGGATGGACGTGAATCGGTTCGGCCCACGCTTGTCGTTCTTTCTGGATTGCGGGCTCGAGGTGGAATATCTGGCTCTCGCCCGCGTCTGTCGAAAACTATGGGCCATCGGCATGCGCGATATTTTCGGCGCCGAGCCCAGGGCGCAGATTCTCAAGCTCCACACGCAAACCAGCGGCCGATCGCTGGTCGCCCATACGTTCAAAAACAATCTCACGCGAACCGCCGTTGAATTGATGCTGTCGTATATCAACGCCACCAATTCGTGCCACAGCAACAGCGCCGATGAACCTTTCACCACGCCCGGCGAGGAATACGTCAAGCTCGCCGCCAACGCGCAGGCGATTATCCTGGAGGAATCGGGCGTCTTTAAGCACATGATGAATTCGCTCGGATCATCGCCGGGAATCAAGGCCGCCGAGCGCGCGGTCGAGGCGGCGATTCTTGAAGAATTTCGGCAGATCGACCAATTGGGCGGCGTGCTCGCCGCCGTCGAACATCGATATCAGCGCAGTCAGATCCAAACAGCCGCCCATCACTACGAACGGCAGATTTACGATAAAACGCGTCCGGTCGTCGGCCTCAATTGTTATCGCGACCAAGCGCAGGCGCCGGAGGTGAGCCTTGTACGCACGTCGATCGCCCATCGAAAGCTGCAGGTCGATCGCGTGGCGAACTTCAAGCGCCGCCATCGCAAAGACGGTCCCGCGGCGCTGGACCGATTGGCAGAAGTCGTCGAAAACGGCGGCAATGTTTTCGGCGAGCTGATCGAAACGGTCGAGCGTTGTTCGCTCGGCCAGATCACGGAGCGTTTGCAGGAAGCCGTCGGTAAATATCGGCCGACCATTTGAGACGAGGTGATTCGGTGATGACTCCCCATGTTCACGATCTTCGCGCGTTCGAGATGAGCGAGGACCGCGGGTTTCTGCCGCATTGGGATCCGATCGATCGGCTTCCGCCGTGGTTCTCGGCATGGGACGACATGGGGCGGGAGTTGCCGAAATTATTGACGACCGATCATCTTCGGCCGGCCCTGGAAACGATGCCCATTCTTGATTTCAGCCAGTTGGAATCGCGGCCCGAGCGCGAGCGGGCGATGATGCTGCTTTCTTATTTCGGCCACGCCTACGTCTGGGGCGGCGGCAAGGTGGCGACGCGCCTCCCGGCCAGCATTTCGATACCGTGGGTTCGGGCGTCGGATTATCTCGGTCGTCCCCCGGTGCTGTCTTACGCTTCGTATGCGTTAAACAATTGGCGTCGAATCGATCCGAACGGGCCGGTGGCGCTGGGCAACATCGTTTTGCAACAGAATTTTTTGGGCGGCGCCGACGAGGAATGGTTCATTCTCGTTCATATCGATATCGAGTCGAAAGCGGCGCCGGCGTTGGCGTCGTTCGGTCCGGCGCTTGATGCCGTGCGCAACGACGACGCCGATAAGCTGGCGAAAAAATTGACGACGATCGCGCAATCGCTCGAGCAGATGTGCGCGTCGCTGGATCGCATGCCGGAGCGATGCGATCCGTACATTTATTTTCATCGCGTGCGGCCTTATTTGTACGGGTGGAAGGACCAGCCGGCGTTGCCCGGCGGCATGATCTACGAAGGCGCGTACGGCGAAACCCCGCAAAAATTTCGCGGCGAAACCGGCGCGCAAAGCGGCGTCATCCCGACCCTCGACGCGCTGCTCGGCATTCGTCACGGCGACGACGCCCTTCGATCGTATCTGCTGGAAATGCGCGACTACATGCCGCCGGCTCATCGCGGATTTCTGGAGGCGGTGGAATCGGGACCGTCGGTTCGCGAGTTCGTCGAGCGCCATGAATCCGCCGGGAAATTGCGCGACGTTTATAACAAGGGCGTCGCGCTGGTCCATCGTTTTCGGGCGACGCATCTTGAATTTGCGGCCAGCTACATCCACAAGCAGGGAAGCGCAAGCCTTGCGAACCCCACCGACGTCGGGACGGGAGGAACGCCATTTATGCCATATTTGAAGAAGCATCGAGACGAGACGACGGGGATCGAGTAGAATCTACTTTGAAGGGGAAAGCCGACCATGACCTTGCCCGCCACGCAAAACGCGTCGCATACGCGACGAAGCCTTTTTCTTCGCCTAAAGCCGGATGCGCCTGAGCGAGAAGTCGCATGGCAGGAATTCTTCGATCGCTATTCAGGAATCATCTCGGCGTTTGGCCGCAGGCTGGGCGTGCGCGGCGACGATGCGGCCGATCTTGTGCAAGACGTCATGCTTCGGTTCTTCTCGGCAAGCGTGCGGATGAGCTGCGATAGCACGTACTTGCTCGATCACGAAACGGATTTTGGCGTGAAGGCCGATGAGTTGGCGACGGTGCTGGACGAGATGTACGAACAGCCGGATACGAAGGTGGTGATATTCAGCCAGTGGCTGCGCATGCATGAGTTGCTCGTTCGACGGATGCGGCGGCGGAAGTGGCCGCACGTTCTTTTTCATGGCGGCGTGCCGGGACCGCAGCGCCCGGCCCTGGTGGATCGATTTCGGGAAGACGCCGGCTGCCGGGCGTTTTTGGCGACGGACGCCGGGGGAGTCGGATTAAATCTTCAGCATGCTTCGGTGGTGGTGAACATGGACATTCCATGGAATCCGGCGGTGATGGAACAGCGCATCGGGCGCGTGCATCGGCTCGGCCAGAAACGGCCGGTGCAGGTCGTCAATTTCGTCTCCAAGGGAACGATCGAGGAGGGGATGCTCTCGGTATTGAAGTTCAAGAAGTCGCTGTTCGCCGGCGCCCTTGACGGCGGAGACAAGGAAGTCTTTCTCGGCGGAAGCCGGCTGACGAAATTCATCGAAACCGTGGAGAAGGCGACAAGTTCAATCCCCGCATCGTCGGTGGACGACGCGCCGCAGCCCCAATCTGTCTCGTCGGCCGCAGGCGAACCGTCGGGAAACGGCAACGGCGATGGTCACGAAACCGCCAGGGCTGAAGGGGAAGCCCAACGTGCAGGCGTTGTCGCGGCGGGAAATAAGCCGGGCGAGGATGTCTGGTCGGCATTGCTCCAAACAGGCCTGACGTTCCTCGAGCAACTGGCCACGGCGTCGCGCGACGGATCCCAACCTAAAGAGAAGATCGCGACGGTAGCCGGGTCGTTTGTGGGGAGGGATGACCGCACCGGAGAAAACTATCTGCGAATCCCAATGCCCAAGGCCGAGATTCTTGACAAAGCTCTGGGAGCGATCGGCGCCCTGCTTGAACGCTTCAGAAAATAAAGCGACGAACGCCCGACGGTCACATCTCATTCGCCGGGCTCCCATGAAGACGTCGCGGCTTAATCCCCCGGCGCCGCGTCCCAGTTCTCGGCATGGATTTGGCGAATGACTAAAACCTGCGGCGGGGCGCCGGTAAGAATACTTATCGACCAAATGGCGTTTTCGCCGACTTCAACTTCGCATGTGCCGCGCGCAATCTGATAGACCCGCCCCTGATGCCCGGCGATCTCGCCCTCAAATTCCAGGTAAGCCCTGCGGTGATCGCGCAATCGCGTGACCGCGATTTTGCGTTCGATCGGCCACGAATCCGCTCGCCAGGTCGCCAATTGCGAACCGGGAAGCGTCTCGAACATCAGGTCATAATGCGGCTCGGCGATGTTCTCGTGGCGGAGGATGACGTATTGCAGGACATTCATACACATCCGGGCGCATCGTCTTCGGCAAACCGCGGCTCCCGCCTTTTAATATTATCGATTAGATCAATTTTCATCTTGGCATCGCGAGCGGTGGCCGCGAAAAACACCCCTCAAGCGGGGCCGCTAATGCATTCGAGAGTATACCAAGTCAGAGGGGTGAAAGTCCTCTTTCGGCATACGTTGCGACCCGTAATCGAAAGGAACGGCGTTGGCTGCGGCTTGGCTATCGAGCGGAAAAACGCGCCTGGGCATTAATTTTTGCGTTGCCCATCCTTCTTCTCCAGCGGCGCGCCCGTCTCCCGGTCATATTTGTCGGGCGGCCGAACCTCGGGGACACTGTCGGCGGTCTCACGCTGCCATCCATCCAGCGCCTTTCGCAGCTCCGCGAGGTTGGCGGCGTATTTCGAATCGCCGATCAGGTTTTTCAATTCCTGGGGGTCGGCTTCGACGTCATACAATTCCTCCGACCATCTTGGCTTGATAAAACAGGTCATCTGTTCCGGCGTCAGTTCGTCCAAGTCGCGCATCTTGCGCATTTCCTGATACGTGATGCTGGTCACCGCGTCGGCCGGCGGCGTGCCGGGGAGATCGGGCCACGCGTTGCGAATGTACTTGAAACGCGTTGACCGCACCGCGCGCTCGTAGGCCGAATAGTCGTGCCAGTTATGCTCCGCGAAGACATGGTCGCGGAAAGGCGCTTCGGGATGGCTCAACAGGGTGGCCATCGATTTGCCTTGAAACGTAGGCGCCGGGGGAAGTCCGGCCAGCTCAAGAATCGTCGGAGCAAGATCGACGGAACTGATCAGGGCCGGGCATAGGCTTGCGCCTTTGACGGCGACAGGCCAGCGAACGATGAACGGCGACTGAATTCCGCTATCGTAAACGCTCGTCTTACAGCGTGGAAAGGGGCGGCCATTGTCGGTGATGAAAATAATGAGCGTCTGATCAAGCACGCCCTGACGAGTTAACTCGTCCAGGACTTTGCCGATGTAGATGTCGAGCCGGCCGATCTCGTCATAGTACATCGCCAGGTCCTTGCGCGTCGGCGCCACATCCGGCAGAAAGGGGGGCACCCACACGTCCTGCGGCTTATGCGGCACGGCCAGCGTCCCCTCAAAGTAGGGCCGATGCGGGTCGATCGACGCCAGCCAGAAGAAAAACGGCTTATCCTTTGGCCGCGATCGCAGCACCGACACCCACTTCATACATCCGCTTCCGTCGTCGCTCGGCCGCGGCGGACCCTTTTGCGCCTCGTTGACCGTGTCGAAACGGTCTTTGACAAACGGCCCCAGATGCCATTTCCCCGCCTGCGCCGTCCAGTACCCGGCCGCCTTGAGCTTCTCGACAAACGTGATCTGCTCCTTCGGCAGCGGCATATGCAGCCGTTCGGCCCCGGTGTTATGCGGATAGCGGCCGGTGATGATGCAACTGCGGCTTGGGCTGCACGAACTGCATGTGTTAAAAGCCTGCGTGAACCGCATCCCCTCGCGCGCCAGCCGATCGATGTTTGGCGTCCGCACTCCCTTGCACCCGTACGGTCCCGAATCCTCGCAACCGAGGTCGTCGGCGATAATCAAGACAATATTCGGCCGCGTCGGCAATGCGCCCCGGCACGGCGCCGCGAGACTCCCCGCGACCATCATCACAGCCACGGCGAACCAACGTCCAACCGAAATGGAATCTGAAGTGTGGAACATCGTTTTTCCTTTTTCGCGAACCGAGAGAAATCCGTCAGATAGCCGTAGCGTTTCTGCATATACAATAGCGGCCCCGCCTGCGAAACGTGTTGCGCCGGCAAGACTCGCTACGTCAATATGAAAGATGCTCTGAATCCTGCGCGCGCAAACGAATTATCATCATACCGGAGTCGAATCGAACGTATAAACCGCGGCATTTGCGGACCGGCCGGCGGCGCCCGAGTCAGCTCCATTCCTGGCCATTCTTCTTCGTCCCGCAAAGCGCCACATGAATCCCCAGCGCGTCGGCCATCGCCGCCTTGGCCAAAAGCGCCCGGTCGGCTTCTTCTTCGTTGTTGGCGTAGGCAACCTGAATATGATTCGCTTTGTGCCGGCCCATCATCTGATCGCGGCTGACGCCATAGGTGACGGCATGCATGATCGGCCATTGCGGCGTTGTCGCGTCCCACCGCCGCTGTGTTTCTTCGATCGGCAATTCAACGCAACCCGCCCGGCCCAGGTCCATTTTCAATTTGCCGTCATCGACGTAGATTCGACTCCATACCACTTCTCCGGGCCGGCTGATTCCCTTAAGCGTCGCGCCGCCGAGACGGAAGTACATCGGCGGCTGACGTTCGCCGCTGGCGCCCGCCCAGCCATCGATGAAATGAGCAGGGGGGGCCGAGCCGGAGATCAGAAAAACCCAGACGTAATCCGCGACCGAGCCGCTACGATCCACATCGCCCCAGCGAAGATCGTGCAACGTCGATTCGACCGGCTGACCCATCGCCTGATGCACCCGATACGTCATTAGCGCATCGAGCCCGGCACATTCGTCCACCTCATTAAAATGCGGCAGCGGCTCGCCGTCGCAAATCAGCCGCCCGCCATCCCGCGTCCGCACCGGCGGGCGATCGGCGTTGTTCAACATTCCCTCCACGAGGTCCGACGCGGGAAGAAGATCTTTCAAGCCTTGCTGATATTGAATGCCGATCGTCGAGCATCCATAGTCGTCGGCGATTCGCAGGGCCGCGATATACATCTTGCACTGCAGCAAGATTTGCTGATCCGTCAGATGCGATTCTTCGACCGGGCCGGTCTTGAATTTCATGCCGCGATTTTCCATCCATGCGCGCACGCTTTGCGCTTCCTCGTCTCTTACCTGCGTCGTTTCGTAATAGAGAGCCGATTGGCTCAGTCGTTCCTTGAACACGCCGACGGAATTGAGCAGATTGTCGGGGATGATGGCGTTGAACATTCCCATGCACCCTTCGTCAAAGACGCCCATGATCGCCTTCTGGCGCAGGAGTTGACCGGCAAGGGCGATCCCGAGTTTGCGTTCCTTTCCGCCGACTTTCACTTCGCGCCACTTGGTCACCTGGTTGGATTTGTGTTTGACGTAGCCGTCGGCGAGCCATTTACGAAGATAATCCAGGAAAAAATCGTCGGCGAAATTTTCGCTCCAGATGGTGGAGTATTTGACGCCGGCCTTGGTAAGCGAGCCGTTGAGATTGAGCATGCCGACAAGGCCGGGCCAGGTGCCCGACCAGTTGGCGACGGTCAGGATGGGTCCGCGATGGGATAGCAGTCCATGCAGTACGTGGTGCGAATATTGCCAAACCGCCTCGGCCACGATCAACGGCGCCTCGGGGTCGATCCCGGCGAAAACCTGCATACCTTCTTTTTGTGAACCGATGAATCCGTGTTTTTCCGCTTCTTTGAAAGGGTGGGCGCGGACCATTTCGAAGCCGCACGTCAGGAGAGCTGCACGCAGCGATTCTTCCATCTTGACCTGTTCCGGCCAGCATTTCTCGTTGGCCGTCGAACGGAGATCGCCGTTGGCGATCAGCTGGACCTGCCGCTTGCGAAGCTTCGGCGGCTTGGGGATTTGCGGCATCGCGTACTCGGACATGAAAATCTCCTCGACGGATTATTCACATTAACGCATGGGTCGAACTTGCGGCGCAAAAGGCAGTCCGCCGATTCGCGGGGTGATACTATCTCCCATCATGACGCGGACGGCAACCACAAAACGCTACACGCCCGAGGAGTACCTTCACGCTCGAAACGAAGGCGGAAATAAAACACGAATATCACGCCGGTGAAATTCTCGCGATGTCCGGCGGCACGTTCGATCACAGCGGCATAACCCTCAATTTCGGCGCCGCCCTCGTCAGTCGGCTAAAGGGGTCGGGCTGTCGGGTACGCGAGAGCAGCCTGCGGGTGCGACTTGCCCATCACGCGGTCTGAACTTCCCCCGAGGGTATCTGGACCGTTCAGGTGAATCCCATCACGCGAATCGATCCCTTCTTTTAACTTGGGCGTGCTCATTGATACAATTGAGTCATGTTTAATTGGAACGAATGCGACGTTGTGGAGCGCCGTGCCGACAAAGTTAGCGGGGCGTGGGTTTTCAAGGGTACCCGCGTTCCAGTCGCGGCATTATTCGAGAACCTCGAAAGCGGTGCGTCCATTGACCAATTCCTCGAATGGTTCCCGGGGATAACTCGTGCGCAGGTTCAGGCGGTTCTGGTTTATGCCGAACAGAGTCTGTTGACGAAGTAGCGTCAGTTTGCCAAATCGAGCGGGGCGAATCGATGAAGATTCTTTTTGACCAAGGGACGCCCGCGCCGCTCCGCAAGGAACTCTGTGATCATCATTGTTCGACCGCTCACGAATTCGGCTGGTCGGACTTGAGCAACGGCAAGTTGCTCGCGGAAGCCGAAGAAGCCCACGATCGCGGCGCCAAGTTCAAGGCGTATCGTGATCTGGATCCTCTGGCCGAATACGTTCTGATATCACAAGATAAGCCGTCGATCGAAATTTTCCTGCGGCAACCGGAAGGTCTATGGCTCTTCGCGGCCGCTCAGGGAATCGACGCTGTCGCAAACCTTCGATCGTTGCGAATCGATCTCCCGCTGGCCGACGTTTACGCCGGAATCGAATTCGCGCCGGACTTGCCGACATTGTGACGAAATGTACAATCCCCACCTCGATTGAAGGCGTGCAGCCGGTCTGCATCGCCTGCCGTGACCGTGAAACGAAGAAAAAAGGATTTAACGCATGCCCGCCACCGGAAAAGTCTCGCAGGTGATCGGCTCGACGTTCGACGTCGAGTTTCCCGAAGATCAGCTCCCGCGCATTTATAACGCCGTCAAAATCAATACTTCCGAAAACGGCATCAATATCAATCTCGTCGGCGAAGTGCAGCAGCATCTCGGCGGCGGAAAAGTCCGAGCCGTGGCGCTGGGATCGACCGACGGCCTGCGCCGCGGCGTCGATTGCGTCGATACCGGCGCCTCGCTCACCGTTCCCGTCGGTCTCGGAACGCTTGGCCGGGTGTTCAATCTGCTGGGCGACCCAATCGATAATCGTGGTCCGGTGAACACCACGGAGCGCCGTCCGATCCATCGCGAACCGCCGGAATTCGTGGACCTGACGCCCAAGGCCGAAGTCTTCGAGACCGGCATCAAGGTCATCGATCTGCTTACCCCATTCCTTCGCGGCGGCAAGGCCGGTTTGTTCGGCGGGGCGGGTCTGGGCAAAACCGTCGTCATCCAGGAACTCATCGCCCGCATCGCTCAGCAGCACGGCGGATATTCGGTCTTCGCCGGGGTCGGGGAACGAACCCGCGAAGGCACCGACCTCTGGCTGGAAATGCAGGAAGCCGAGATCGGCAAGACCGGAAAACACGTCATCGATCAAACCGTCATGGTCTTCGGCCAGATGAACGAGCCGCCGGGCGCGCGTCTTCGCGTGGCGTTGTCGGCCCTCACGATGGCCGAATTTTTCCGCGATGAAACCGGCGCCGATACGCTGCTGTTCATCGACAATATTTTCCGCTTCACGCAGGCCGGTTCGGAAGTGTCGGCGTTGCTCGGCCGCATGCCCAGCGCCGTCGGTTATCAGCCGACGCTGGCCACCGAAATGGGCGAGCTTCAGGAGCGGATCACCAGCACGAAAAAGGGCGCCATCACGTCGGTGCAGGCCGTGTACGTCCCGGCGGACGACCCCACCGACCCCGCTCCGGCCAATGCGTTCGCTCACCTCGACGCGTTCATCTATCTTGAGCGCAGCATCGCCAGCAAGGGCATTTATCCCGCCGTCGATCCGCTGGCGTCGGCCAGCCGAGCGCTGTCGGCCGAAATCGTCGGCGAAGAGCATTTCCGCATCGCCCGCAAGGTGCAATCGATGCTCCAGCGCTACCGCGATTTGCAGGATATCATCGCCATTCTCGGCGTCGACGAACTGAGCGAAGAGGATAAATTGATCGTCGGCCGGGCGCGAAAACTGGAGCGGTTCTTTAGTCAGCCGTTCATCGTGGCCGAGCAGTTTACCGGGAAAAAGGGCGTGTACGTGAAAATCGCCGACACGCTGCGAAGCTTCGGCGACATTGTCGAAGGCCGGGCGGACGATCTGCCGGAACAGGCTTTCCTCTACGTCGGCACGATCGACGAAGTGCGGGAGAAGGCAAAGGCGATGTGATCGGCTCGGAAACCCGAATAAAAGCCGAATGGTCAAAGGTACGAATCTACATTGTGATTATTCCGACTTCGGGTCATTGGGATTTGGTTCGGACTTCGGGTACTGGGGCGTCGGATTCGCAGCGGCCGCGCCCGTACTCCCGGCCTGCGGAGGCATTGCATATCCTTGCCCGGCAGGTGGCGCGATCGTGGGCTGACTGGGATTTCCCGGAACGGGGAATCCTCCATATCCCTGCGCTCCTCCATAGTGATTATACAAGTGCTGCTGTTGCTGCCTTTGATGGAATTGCGATTGAAATTGCAGCCGGGCGGCCTGAATGCCGGGCAGCGCGCGCAGCAATTGCACGAGCCATAAAGTAGCCAGTCCGAACAGCGAGAGCGGCACGAGCAGAAAGCATCCGCCGAATAGGGACATCATGTCGCCGCCGAGGCCCAATCTGGCGCCCTGTAGAACGCTGAGGACAAAGTACACGCTGGCCAAGCCGCAGATAATCGTCGCGATAACGACGCTCGCCTTGCTTGCCCGCCGCACAAATCCGCCGAGCAGAATGAGTACGCCGCCGATGACTAGCGAAAAGACACTCGCGATCGTGTAAAAGATTCGTACGAATCGCTCGGCCGACATTCCGCCCAAAGAAATTTGCCGATTCTCCATTACTTGATCGATCGTTTTCTGCATTAGCGGGCTCTGCCCGGGAATAGCCCACATGAGCGATCCCATGCACAAGCCCATACCGACGCCGAGTCCGCCGAGCACGAACAATAAAATCGCGGCCTTTCGCGCCGCCCCCGGCGGAACCGGGCCACCCGAAATCGGCGCACTTGAATACGGAAGTTGAGGTGGGGAATATGGGGACGGAAATTGGCTCACGGAAATTCTCGCTTGGAAAACAAAAAACGTTCGCGTCGAATCGTCGCCTTCGGTCCGATGGTCGTCAAGGCGCAACCGCAAATGAAGTTGTCGATTTGCGCCGCCGGCGCCGTTTCATTCGACGTTTGCGTAATGTCGACTTGCCGAGTAAACACGGCCGCCGCGGCGCGGGTGATCGTTCCGGTTTGAAACTACATGCTCCCAATCGTTCTCCACCACGGCGTGTTCGGACTGGCGAATGTGCAGATCGGGAAATTGCGCTTCCCCTATTTTCGCGGCGGCATTGAAGCCGCCATCGCGGCGCGCGGACACCCCTTAATTACGCCTCGCGTTCATCCCACGGCGGGCATCGCGACGCGGGCGAGGGAATTAAAGGCGATCATTCTCCGCCAGCTGAAAATCCTCGGCCGCGAGGACGAACCTGTTATCGTGCTCGCGCATTCCATGGGCGGCCTCGACGCCCGTTACATGATTCATCGCCTGGGCATGGCGTCGCGCGTACGGGCGCTGGTCACCATCGCCACCCCGCACCGCGGCAGCGCGTATGCCGATTGGTGCCTTAAACATCTTGGCCAGCGTCTTGGCGGATTGAGCCTGGCGAGATTTCTGCGACTGGACGTGCAATCGATGAGCGATTTGACAACCGCCGCCTGCGGCCGGTTTAACGAAGAGGTCCCCGATTCGCCGCTGGTCCGATATTACTCGGTGAGCGGCGCCCGCCCCTGGAACAAAATTCCGCCATTTGCGCTTCATTCCTGGAAGGTCATTCACGACGCCGAGGGGGACAACGACTGTCTCGTTTCCGTGCGCAGCTCGATTTGGGGCAAACATCTGGGAATCTGGCCTGTCGATCATCTACGCGAGATCAACAAGCGACTGGCGATCGACTTCGACGGCGTGACCGATATTACGCCATATTACCTGGACGTTTTAGACGTCCTGAAAGAGGATGGAATATCCGCCTGACGCCGTTCGCCTCGGGGATTTGAAAATAGCAATTTGTTGGGGAAGAGATCGCCGGCCTCTCGCGACTGTTCACGCAGAGCCAAACACGTCACGCGCTCAAACGACAGACTTCCCCGAGAGGGTCACAGGTCATGCGGTCACTAGTTGAATCGTTGGAATCGCGGCAATTATTTTCGGCGTCGCTCGGCGCGGTCACTCAGGACGCCACCGTGCTACAGTCGAATTCCCAAACCACGCACGCCGATCTGGCGAATTGGAAAAAACAGGCCAATTCAGCGGCGCAAACGCTATTCGCCGACCTCCATCACAAAGGATCCGGGACATCCGCCAGATCCCATGTCCGCGTATTTTCCGCCGACGAGATCGCGGGTTTTCGCAAAGTGTCGGGCGACATTCATAAACTGCTGAGCGTGACCGTGAAAGAGACCGTTGCGATCGTCGCCGACATTAAACGGATTCTGAAAAAATCGACTCCCGCTCTGGCGTCGAAACTCACCGCCGACATCGCCAGGCTTACGACCGATACGTCGACCATGACCGCCACGACCAGCACGGACGCTCAAGCCGCCAATACGCTTCTTCAAAAAGATCTTGTGGCGATCATGGCGATTCCCAGCATGAACAATGACGCCACGAAGGCCAAAACTGCGCTTATGTCCGGGCTGCAAACCGTAATGATGGACCTGACGACATTCTCCGCGAGTGTTACGAAACTCGCGACAGACGCCTCGGCATAGGAACGCCTTGGCGCGGCGGCCATCGCGGCGGCCGATGTCATCGGCAAATAGTAATGTCCGGTCTTCGGCAGATAAGAATGTCCGGATTGTAGAAGGAGGATGGAGAAGGATCGAATCGAGATGAGTCAACGGGATCGGGACGTGTTAAGGGTGATGTCAGGTGTTTTGAAAGGAGA
>DASZME010000063.1:0-5265 GCA_035551995.1 Tepidisphaeraceae bacterium | reverse complement strand
TGGGAGAGTTTCTCACGTATCTGGCCACCGATCGGCGGTTAAGCGCTTCTTCGCAAAATCAGGCAGTCAATGCGATCGTCTTCCTTTACAAGCAGGTGTTGGCCGATGAATTGCCGCCGGATCATCTGGGCCGGTTTGCCGCGGAGCGGAGCAAGCGGCCCAAGCGCGTGCCGACGGTGTTGAGCGAAGACCAAGTCAGGCGGATCATCGACGAAATGCCGGCCGATTCGACGCGAACGCTGATGGTGCGATTGCTGTATGGAACGGGGCTGCGGGTGATGGAGTGTTGCACGCTGCGCGTGCGCGACCTGGACCTCGATCGCGGGCAGATTGTTGTCCGTGGCGGGAAGGGAGATCAGGATCGCATCGTGATGCTGCCGGCCAGCGCGAAAGGGCGGGTCGTTGAGCATCTGCGCGTGATTCGAAGGCGGTATGATCGAGATTTGGCGAAGGGCGGCGGGTTTGTCCCGCTTCCGCCGGTCCTTGAAAACAAGGTCCCGTATGCCGACGATGATTGGCGATGGCAGTTTGTATTTCCCAGCCTGACGATGCGGCGGGACGAGAAGGGACGCGGCATACGCTATCACGCTTCGCCCGGGGTGCTCGACCGATTCATTCACAGCGCGACCGAACGTGCCGCCGTGAACAAACGGGTAACGTGTCATACCTTTCGGCACAGCTTCGCCACGCATCTGCTCGAAGCCGGTTATGACGTGCGACAGGTCCAGACATTGCTGGGCCACAAGGACCTGCGCACGACGCAACTCTACACGCACGTGGTGAATCGGCCGGCGGTGGCCGTCGTAAGTCCGCTGGATCGCCTACGATGAGGAAGTCTTTCACGGCTGGCCGCTGGAAGCCGGCGGCCTGGCGGGATTACGCAAAAAAGCATGGTCACTGGAAGTGACCATGCCCGGTTGAAACAGAGTGTTTTTGGGAAGGGTTACGGTTTAGTAGCGATCGCGTCCGCCACGGTCGCCGCGGCTTCCGGCGCCGCCCCCACCGCCACCGCCGCCGAATCCACCACGGCCGCCGCCGCCGCCGAATCCACCTCGGCCGCCGCCCCCACCGCCCCCACCGCCGCCGTAGCCGCCACGACCGCCGCCGCCGCCACCGCCGCCGCTACGTTCTTCGCGGGGGCGGGCTTCGTTGACGGTGAGGGCTCGGCCTCCATGTTCTTGGCCGTTGAGGGCTTCGATGGCTGCCTGGGCTTCGGTATCGCTGGACATTTCGACGAATCCGAACCCCTTGGAGCGACCGGTATCGCGATCGTTGATGATCTGCGCCGAGGTGACTTGGCCGTACTGTCCGAACATCTGTTCGAGCTCTGAGCTGTCGACTTGGTAGCTCAGGTTTCCCACATATAACTTCTTACCCATCGGATCTCCTGAAAAATGGGTAGAGCGGCCCGCTTAATTGCAAGGGATTCTTTCCGGGCCCAAACGAAAGAGGTTGAAACGCCAACCGACGCGGGGGAGGTGCGAACAGACGGAGGAAGAAATGAGGAACACGAGACATTTCCTGAGGCTGACCGACGATACCCGCCACCTTTACGAACCCGAATCTAACCAAGCGCTGGCGACGATTGCAATCAGAAAATCAGCGAATTTTCGATTTTTTGTCGGAAAATTCCCGCCTCGTCCGGCCGCCAAGCGTCGGATATTCCGAGCCTCGCGATCGGCGTTTCGCGTTTCGGTCATGGGGCATTGGTATCTGTTTGAAAATTCGGGTATTCGGGAATTCGGCCCGGGCCGGACGCGCCGATCGCAACGCCCGCGCCCCCGGACGGATATAATCCAGCGTCGCCACCATCAACCCAAGGCTTTCAATGGCACTTCTCATCAACGACCAGCGGATCGACGACGGCATTCTCCAATCCGAATTCGCCGAGATCAAAACATACTTCGAGCGATTGGGGAACATCTCCTGTTGCGAACGCGACGACGAATTTCGCGGCTATGCCCGCGAGAACATCATCGCGCGGGTCTTGCTCGCCCAGGAATCTAAACGCCGGCTTGAGCCCACTCCCGAGCCTCAGGTGGACGCCGCCGTCGCTGAACTGATCGAGCGCTATGGCGGCGAGGTTCAGTTTTATGCCGCCACCGGCGCCTCGCCAAGCCACATGGACCTTGTCCGCCATGACGTCGAGGTCGATTTGCGCGTCAAACGGCTGATGGACGAGATGTGCGCCGACATTGCCGTCAGCGAAGACCAGCTTCTTGGCTATTATGAAAAAAACATCGACCGATTCATGACCCCCGAGGAAGTGCGGGCGTCGCACATCCTAAAATCGCCCAAGCGCGGCGAAGAGCGCGAGGCGGCTTACGCCACCCTCCGTCAAGCGCGGGGGGAACTTTTGAAAGGGGCCGGCTTTGACGAGATCGCCAAAAAACATTCCGACAAAGCCGACGAGCATATCGATCTTGGCTTTTTCAAACGCGGCGAACTCACCGAAGAATTCGAGTTGGTCGCCTTCTCCATGGAAGTGGGGGAAATCAGTCCGGTCTTCGCCTCGAGCTTCGGCTTTCACCTGATCAAGCTGACCGAACGGAAGCCGTCGGCGCCCAAGCCGTTTGAAACAGTGCGCGAAGAGGTTCGCCAGCAATATATCGAAGGCCAGCGGCAGGAACGGGCGAAGCGCCTGGTGGACGAACTGAAGACGGGCGCAAAGATTGAAGATGTGCCGGACGAAGCCGAGGCGCTTGCGTCGATGTCCTGACGCGACGCAGGTATTGCGGCCAGGTTTCTTATGATCGACACGCATTGTCATCTGACCGATCCGCGGCTCCAATCGCAACTTGCCGGCGTTCTCACGCGCGCCGCCGCCAATGGAGTGGCGCGGATGATCACCGTCGGCACGGATTTTTCCGACGCGAGGGCCGCCATCGCGTTATGCCGGCGATTGCCAAATCTCCGGTGCGTCGTCGGCGTTCACCCGAACTATTCGCAGAACGTCGAGATCGCCGATCTGCCCCAGCTTCGCGATATTCAGAATGATCCGTCGGTGGTGGCGCTTGGCGAGATGGGGTTGGATTATTTCCATCAACATGCCCAGCGCGACAAGCAGCATCAGGTGTTTGAATTTCAACTGGGGCTGGCGACTGAGCTTGGCCGGCCGGTGGTGATTCATAGCCGCGAGGCCATCGATGATACTCTGGCCCATTTGCGCAACTTTCCGGCGGTGCGGGCTGTGTTTCATTGCTTTACGGGAACGCGCCCGGAAGCTTCGCGAATCCTGGACGCCGGTTACTTATTGGGATTTGACGGACCGATCACGTACAAAAAAAATGATGCGCTTCGCGAGGTGGTGGCGATGGCGCCGGCCGATCGAATTTTAGTGGAAACGGATTCGCCTTACTTGACGCCCGAGCCGATGCGCAAGCAGAAGGTAAACGAGCCGGGCCTGGTCAAATACGTGGCGGAAACCGTCGGCAAGGTGAAGGGATGGGCGCTGGAACAGGTTGACGCGGTTACGACCGCCAACGCCGAATGCTTTTTTGGCGGCGGCCGGTGGGATTTCCCGCGGGAAGGCTAAAGTCAGCGAGTGAGACGAGAGGGTAAGCCATCGCGACGCCCGCCGAAGCTTTAGATCAAAGGACGAACGAATTGTTTGACAGTGTAGCGGTGGCCACGTTCGTTGCGTTTGGACCTTGGAAGGACGCCGACACGAACAAGAAATTTCCGCCGGCGGCGGCTTGCACGTCGAATATCATCCGAAAAGACTTTTTTTTTCCCGGCTTGATCGTGACGGCGTTCAGCGTCAATTGATCGAGGACGATCGCCGCGTCCGGCGTTGCGCCGTCCGCCGACGGGTTAAGGGTGATATCGATCCCGCGCGCGGTTACGTTGCCGTTGTTGCCGACGGTCACCCGAATGTCCGGACCGGGTGGCCGGATGACGGAGCCTCTATAAACGACGGCGGGATGCAACAGGACGAATGAGACGCTGGGCGTGACGAATGGCGCCACAACCTCAATGGTCTGCGTCGTCGCGGTGACGCTGGTTGCGCCTCCGGGATCGACGGCCTCGGCCAGCAGATGATACGCGCCGCCGGCCGCGGTTTTGGCCAGGGACTTGATATCGGCGTTGAAGACCGCGCTTCCGCCAGACTTCAGCGAAACGTTTTTTTCCGATGACGCCAGCAGCAATTGGCCGCCATCGAGGCTCGTGCCGGAGTCGGCATAGATATTGACGGCGACATTGCCCGCGAAGGCGCCGCCCTGATTCGTGACCACGACTCGTAACTTCGCGTTTAACTTCGCCCCCGCAATTACCGTGGACGGGAGGCTGACGCGTGCAAACCCGGGAGATACGGAAGCGGTCCTTTTTCCCGTCTGCGTTTCAACAGCGCCGATGTCAACGCCACCGTCGACGATTTGCGGTAAGCCGCGCTGGTCTTCGGTGACGCCGGCGGGAATCAAGGCGACGGAGCCGTGGCCGATGGCGGGGCTCTGGGGTTGTGGAAGCAACGTTTTTGTTTGCCCGCCGTTATCGGCTAATGGGCCGAGTTGGGCGGCTCGCTAGGCGAATTGACGACGATGGCGGTGAGCAGCTGTCGCCTTTCCAGCGTTTCGATGTGGCAGTAATATCGTTCTGCACCGCACCGCCGCCGATAGGAAGATAGCCTCATTCCTTTTCGTCTCCCGTGAGTTTGAGCTCGATCTTTTCCGAAATAACTGGATTGTCCCTTGACGCAAAAAAAGGTTCCACTCTTCTTCGCGTTCGCCATCGGTTAATATCGCGAGACTCCAATGGAACATAATACTGCTAAAATCTTACTTCTACTTGTTTGATGTCCTTTCGCCAGTAACTTTGTCGGGCGCGAAAATTTGGGCGCGTGTCGGATTCGGGGACGTGCATCTGAAACGCGCGGCCCGACGGAGTTGGACCGCCGCCCTCTTTTGCGAGCGGGCATAAATCAGGCGCTGCAGGACATCACGAAGCCGCGGTGAAAGACTTGGGAGTTTTTTGACGCGCTGCGCGTTCGCTCAGGCGGAGTCGCCAGACGATGCATCCGTCGCGTGGCGCGATTTCCAACGATGGCAATGTTACGGCTACGCCGAGAACTAGAAACGTAGGAAGGAGAGCGTCGAAAATACGGAGAGGCGAAGGTTCAGAACGGAGTTAGCCTGACTTTCGCACTTTCAGCAACCGCCAAGAATTTTTCCCCCGCTTTTCGGCGATCCTCGCTCGCCAGCGCGGATCGAGTCACGCAAACCAGTGTGGTGGAGACCTACCCTCTTGAATCGCCGACGGCAAAGCTGC
>DASZME010000062.1:0-91635 GCA_035551995.1 Tepidisphaeraceae bacterium | reverse complement strand
TGAGGCGGCATACCAATGCCGGTCAATCGGCATGGTTCACGGCGACTGAGATCGATGACACCGTGCGCATCCTCAGCCTCCATTATGGACGGATCATCTCATCTGACGAAGCGGCTGAAATCCTTCTGAATGTGGGTGCCGCCTTGTCTGCTCTGGAAACTGGAACATGAGCGATGATCTCAAACGCTACTGGACCTGCGCCCGTGTGAGCGGCCGTGAGCAAGAAAGAGAAGGATTCTCACTTGGCGTTCAGGACGACGGATTCAAAGCATATGTCACGAGAAACAATGGTGTCATCACCAGATCGTGGTCTATTGCAGAAACGGCATCCAAAAGCGAAGAAAGAGAAATCTTCAAACAGATTATATCCGAGGCCAAGAAACACGCATCCGAAATCGACGCCATCCTTTTCTACAAAGTTGATCGAAGCGCTCGGAATCTGAAAGACTATCTGAAGTTGGAAGACCTAGAAGCGGATTTCAATGTTCCGTTCATCGCCATCACTCAGCCAACGGACAACACGCCGGCCGGCCGCATGATGCGGCGTCAACTTGCGGTGCTGGCGGCGTATCAGACCGAACAGCAATCCATTGATGTGAAGGAAGGCCATGCCAAACGGATCAAAGATGGATGGTTTGTCAGCACGGCACCGTACGGCTACCGCAACATTCGTGTGAACGGCCGTGGCGTGATCGAGATCAATCCTGATGAGTCATGGAAGGTTGAGATCGTTTATCGCTGGTATGCCTACGAGAACATGACCATCGAAGCCATCGCAGATCGCCTTGCTGCTGAGAACATCTGCTATTGTCCTTCGCTTCCACGATGGTCGCCGAGCAAAATCCACACGATCCTGCGGGACCGAGCGTACATCGGTGAAGTCAGATACAAGAACCAATGGTATCCGGGGAAGCAGAAGCCATTGATTGATCGCATCACGTGGGACAGGGTTCAAGTTCTCCTTGGCAAAAACGTCTACAAGGCTCATGAACTGGCCTATGCGGGGGAATTGATCCACTGCGCTCACTGCGGCGCTGCCATCACCGGCGAGGCCGTCATCAAGAAAAGCACAGGCAAGGTCTACATCTATTATCGCTGCGTGCGTTACAAGGCCGCAGGGCATCCGCCTGTTCGTCTGACGGAGGCGAAGTTGGACGCCCAGATGATCGCACTGTTTCAGCGAATGAAACTCGCAGACGACCTTGCAGGGTGGCTCAACCGCATGCTACTGGCATGGACGAAGGCCCGCCAGGAGGAGGAGCGATTTCGGACTGCTGATCTGCAACGGCAGCTTACGCATCTGCGCACGCAGCAGGATCGTTTGTTGAACATGCGATTGATCGGTGAAATCGATGGGGAGACATTCACCGCCAAATCCACGGAAATGCGTGATCGCATCGCCTCATTAAAACTGTTGGTCGATGCCGCTGACCGCCGATTGGATGAAAAATCCGATCTGGCAATCAAGGCGTTTGAACTTTCACAACGGCTTGAACAGAAGTGGCTTACGGCAGGTGGTGCCGCAAAACGCAGGATTCTGGATATTCTATGTTTGAACTTGAAGCTGCGAGACGTAAGTATTGAGTTTACAATGAGAAAGCCCTTCGACCTGCTGGCCGAAGGGCTGTTTCTGAAGAACAATCGGGGTTACAGGATTCGAACCTGCGACCTCTAGACCCCCAGTCTAGCGCTCTAACCAAGCTGAGCTAAACCCCGGACAATTTGAACTGCATTATTTTCTTCGGGTTCTCTGTTCTCGCTTCAAAACCGTTGTTCTGTCCACACTTTCCACGAAATTTATCCGCAACCGTCCACAATCGCTAATTTTGCGAACCATGCAGTCAAGTCTACGCGATCATCCACAAAACGGTTTGTGAACAAAAGCGTGGAAAACTCAAAGCTCCTTAGCATCTGCAACCGGCGCCGAGCGGAAGGACACACTGCTTGTCGTCCAAGCTGTTAACTCTACCCAATCCAAGTCGAAAGGCAAGGACAGGTGCATCAGGTGCATCGCTGTCATTATCGTATTGGTAGGCGCTTCGCCGCCGCGTCACCATCCGTCAAGCCGCCGAGGGTTTTCTCGAATGTGTTCGTCTAAATTCGGGCTTGCGTTCACATTCATCCGGCGACGGCGTTGGCGTGCAAGCGCGACGTCGGGTCGCCGCCTTCGCGAAAGCGCGTTGCTTTTTGGTCGGCTTAAAATCGGGATCGTCTTTGTTCCGAGAAGTTGCCATTTCCAAATTGTCAGGTAAAAGGTAGGTGAACGATAGGCAACGAAAGTGCGCATGGATGCGAGCTTCCTGAAAAACCTCAACGATCAGCAGCGTGGCGCGGCAACCTTTGGCGATTCACCTTTGCTCATCATTGCCGGCGCCGGTACCGGCAAAACCAACACCCTTGCCCACCGCGTCGCCCATCTAATTTCCACCGGAGTCAATCCGTCTCGCATACTTCTTCTCACGTTCACACGTAGGGCGTCGGCGGAAATGCTCAAGCGGGTTGGATCGATCCTTGCCTCCGTCGAAGCTACGAAAGCCGCGCCGGCGGCGATGGCGGCACGCGTCTGGGGAGGGACGTTTCACGCCACCGCCAACCGATTGCTGCGAATCTACGGGCGCCAAGCCGGCCTCGGCGAAAATTTCACCGTGGCGGATCGGTCGGACGCCGAGGATTTACTCAACGACGTTCGCGGCGAAATCGGCCTCGACGCCGGCGACGTGCGGTTCCCCCGCAAAGGGACGGCGTTGGCTATCTATAGCCGATGCGTCAACGCGAGTGAGCCGGTGGAGCATGTGCTTAAATCGCATTTCCCGTGGTGCGCTTCGTATCCCGATCAATTGAAAAAGTTGTTCGTAGCTTACACGCGGCGCAAGCAGGAACAGGCGGTTCTCGACTATGACGACCTGCTTCTCTACTGGTTTCATCTGATGGAAGACCCGGCCCTCGCCGCCGACGTGCGGGGGCGGTTTGACGCGGTGCTGGTGGATGAATATCAGGACACCAACAGGCTTCAGGCCGGCATCCTTCAACGGCTTTCGCCGGAAGGAAAAGGCCTGAGCGTTGTCGGCGACGATGCTCAGAGCATCTACTCATTCCGCGCGGCTACCGTGCATAACATCCTGGATTTCCCGAGCATGTGGCCCGGAGCCACCGTGCTGAAACTGGAAGAGAATTACCGGAGCGTGCAGCCGATTCTCGATGCCACGAACAACGTCATCGCGCTGTGTCCGAATCGGTATAACAAGGATTTATTTTCGCGGCGTCGCGGCGCGCAGAAGCCGAAGCTGGTGACGCTGGTGGACGAAGATCAGCAGAGCGATTACGTGATTCGAAAATGTCTGGAGCACCTGGAGGCCGGCATCCCGCTCAGCCGGCAGGCGGTGTTGTTTCGCACGTCCCATCACAGCGACGCGCTGGAAGTCGAGCTGGCCCGGCGAAACATTCCTTTTGTCAAATACGGGGGATTGAAATTTCTGGAAGCGGGTCATGTGAAGGATGTGCTCTCGATTCTCCGCCTCGCCGAAAACCCGCGGGATTCGATTAGCGCGTTTCGCGTGTTGCAGTTATTGGACGGCGTCGGCCCCGCGCATGCCCGGCGGGCGATCGCGCATTTTGCGACTCGCCGGTTTGACTTGCGATCGTGGGAATCCTTTTCTCCGCCGGCGGCGGCCGAGCAGCAGTGGGGGGATTTTGTCGCGATGCTGGTGAAGGTGGCGCCGAATCATCTGCCGCTGCCGGAACAGGTGGCGGAAGTGAAACGGTTTTACGCGCCGATCCTTGAAAAGCGGTACGATCAGGCGCTGATCCGCCGTCGCGATTTAGATCAGTTGGAACAAATATCGACGAATTTTCGCTCGCGTTCGGCGATGTTAACCGACCTCGCGCTGGATCCGCCGTCGGCGACGCAGGATCTTGCGGGTCCTCCGCTGCGCGAGGAGGATTTTTTGATTCTCTCGACCATTCACTCGGCCAAGGGTTGCGAGTGGGACGCGGTGTATGTGATCCACGCCGCCGACGGAAATATCCCATCGGACATGGCGACAGGATCGGAGGAAGAGATCGAAGAAGAACGCCGATTATTTTACGTCGCGATGACGCGCGCGAAGGATTTTTTGGAGGTGTGCGTTCCGCTGCGTTACTACCAGAAAAAGCATGCGACGGGCGATCGGCACACCTATGCCCAGCCGTCGCGATTTCTGCCGGATCAGGTTCTGCATCATTTCGAGCGGGTGAGTATGGAGCCGAAGAAATCGGTTGATCTGAGTTGCGCCGCGGTCGGCGCGGGGGACATTCGCAAGAAAATCGCCGCGATGTGGATGTAGTGAGGAGAAAATGGAGGGTATCGCCGAGCAATTTCGCGGTTTGAGGCAGGCGATGGGCAAGCGTATTGATGAGATCGCGATCGAAGCGGGTGTGGAGATCGCGAACTACTGCGATCTTGAAAGTATTGACGATGAGTTCGAAGATGCGATCTCTATCGAGGACGTGGAAAAAGTTTGCAAGGCATTGGGGACTTCCGCACGCGAGCTATGCCGCAAAATGAATGGAACGAAGTTTGATGGTGCGAAGCGAATTCTGCCGGACGACTTGGCTGGCGCAATTCGGCTGCACATCGTCTCGGCGGGTCTTTCATTACCTGAATTTGAAGAGGCGGTGGGATGGGAACTGGAAGCGTTTTTGGCCAACCCGACGCGGTACTGGCATGGAAATATTCGATGGCTGAAAGATATATGCGCGGCACTCGGGCTGGATTGGATTGACGCGCTTCCATGATGAGCGTGGCTTCGTATTGCGAGTCGTGGCGGCG
Source organism: Tepidisphaeraceae bacterium (assembly GCA_035551995.1). Lineage (GTDB taxonomy): Bacteria > Planctomycetota > Phycisphaerae > Tepidisphaerales > Tepidisphaeraceae > RYN-428. Next base: position 86,828 of record DASZME010000062.1, on the reverse strand, counting down.
ATCGAAATTCTCGGCCTCTTCCAGTCATAATCATCGTCGACGCTCGGCTTACGGAAGATTTTCCAGGTCGGCCAGATCCTTCGCTCGCCCCGTTGCCTTCTTATTGGCTTTCAAATCCTCCAGACTAATAATCGCGACATCCACCCCTTCGAGCCTCGCGGTTACCCGGCTGCGGTAAGCAGTGGCAAAGTCGATACCGGAAACTTCCGTAAGCAGCTCAATTCTCACCGGGGGCCGTCCCATGCGAAACATCTCTCCCTTCTTCAGAAACATTTCGGCGGTAATCCCATCGCCAAAGCCAAATTGATCGAGTACTGCCGCGATTCGTTTCGCATTGGCGCGGTCGACAGCGATCCAGACGTTCATGTCGCCGGTAGTGCGCACATACCCATGATAAATTACGGCATAGCCGCCGATCAAGAGATATTCAACGCGGTTTCAATTTAACAACCTCAAAAATTCTTTGAAGTCGGAATGTAGCAGGGTCGTAGCCATAAATGCTTTGACGAAGAAACTCGGCGGCGTGCAACCGCTCCTCGGCCGTTTTAGAGAACCAGAAGGCACGCTCGTCAGGTTCATCTTCGAGACGGCCGATGGAAAAGGCTGTCCTATCGAGACGATATTCGAATAAATTATTAATCATACCCTCGTCCGAACAAACCAAGGCCGAAGTGCTTTATGATAGCATTACAGCATTCAGCACCGAGTAAGAAATAAAATATGGCTGTGCACCCGCAAAATTACATACTTTATAGGCTACTGCTTGGGCCAACGCCGCGAAGGGAATCTCATGTTTCTTAAATCCTTGTGCCGATAACTCGCACGAGGGACTAGGCTTTGTCTGGAAACATGGGCAGCATGCCGGCCTCATCAGGCCACGGGTCACCGTCGCAACCGATTGATCCGACCGGTCTGAACCGAGTTTTGCTTTTTCAGACAGAGCCTAGAATCAACCATGCTTCAAGAGATGATCGGAATGCTGCCGGACGAAGTGACCCGAACGCCCGCGGCATTGGCGGGGGGGATCGCCGGTGCGGCACTGCTCCTCGGACTTTTCGGCGCCCGCTATAGCCGCACGATCCTGACGCTGTCGCTGGTGGCCGCTGGAACGGTCATCGGATTGCATGTTCCCAAATGGTTCGGATGGCATATCGATCCGATGGGACCGGCGGTCGCAGCGGCGATCGTGCTGGGGCTTAGCGGATACGCGCTTACGCAGATGTGGGAGGCGATTTCGCTCGGCGCCCTGCTCGCGGCCGTCGCCGCCGCGGCGGTGTGCGATGCGCTGGGAAGCGCGTGGACGTGGCCATCAGTCGATTGGTCGGGGACGGCTTTGGATACAACCCTTAAAATTTATCAGTCGATTCCCAAAAACTTAAACAAGGCGCTTCCCGCCGCCGTGGCGCTTGGGGTGGCGGGGGGATGGCTGGTGGTGACCCTATGGCCGAGACTGGGGCGGGTGTTGCTTTATAGCCTCGCCGGGATGATGACGACGGTCGCCTGCGGAACCCTTGCGCTCAAGGCCGCACGGCCGGATTGGGTCGCGGCGGTCCCCGCTGATCCGCGCATTCAGGCGGGCGCATTTACCGTGATGACACTCGTGGCGGCAATGATTCAGTGGATGGCGGTGAAAGGCTCTGGAAACAAGAAGGCCTCCTCAGCAAAACCTATGGGTGAGCGTCGGCTGGGGCAAGTGGCCAACCAAAATTAAAGCCGAACCGAGGTGAACCGGAACTCTTTTTGCTCGTTATCCCCTCGCGCCCTTTGCGTTTCTCCAGATCCATGCCGCGCGACCCTTCCAATCCCGCCGCTTCCAAAGGCCGCCGTCATCCCTCGCTCGATTTCTCGATCACGGGCCTGATCTACTGCGGCATGACGATGTTCATGGGATTCGCCGCCATGAACACGCAGGCGAATCTTCTGTTTGGCGTGTTCGGGCTGATGACGGGAATCCTGCTGCTCAGCGGAATCGTCAGCCGAATCATGCTCCGGAAATTGTCGGTCAAACGGGATTTTCCCAAGCACGGCGTCGTCGGCGAGCCGATGACCCTCTTTTACAAAATCAGCAATGGGAAGCGGTTTTGGCCGAGCGTTTCCGTCAGCGTCGTCGAATGGGACGGCGCTCGGGAATTCGTCGGCCAGCCGCAGTGCTACATGCTCCACGTGGCGCCGAGGATGACCGCCACCGTTCCCGTCGAATGGGTTTGGGGGCGGCGGGGCTTGCACGCGCTGGACCGTTTTCAGCTCGTCACGAGCTTCCCGTTCGGGTTCGTCAAGCGTGCGGTGATGTCGCGGCATAAGGACGTCATCTGTATTTTTCCTCCGCTGGCCGAAGTGGATCAATGCGTTCTGGCGATGTGCCGCTCGGCGGACGACACCGGCGAAGCAAGCCGACCCCGCGCCGGCGGCGTGGATGAATTTTACGGCGTGCGGGAGTTTCGCCCCGGCGACAATCCCCGCCACATCTATTGGCGCCGAAGCGCCCGCACCGGCGTGCTGGTCTCCAAGGACATGACCCGCGTCTCTCCGCCGCGCCTGATGCTGCTGGTGGATACCTACATGCCCGATTCGTCCGACGAAAAACAGGCCGCCGTCGAGCGCGTCATCGCGATGGCCGCTTCGATCGTGAACACGGCGCTTGGCCAGGAACTGGCCGTGGGCGTCTGGGCCTGGGCGGGCGAGGCGGTCTGGCTTTCTCCGTTGCGCGGCAAGCAGCAGCGCGAGGACGTTCTCACGCTCCTGGCCCGGCTGCCGGTGAACTCGACTTTTCCGAACATCCAGCTCTTGGACAAGGGCGAAGGGATCATGAAAGCCGGAGCGACGCTGGTTTTGCTGACCGCCGCCGATCCGAACCTCACCCTTCCCGATCACGCCCGCGGCCAGATCGTCGTGCTGTCGGCGGCGTCGGAAAATGTCCGAAGCTGGTTTCGGTTCCTTCCGGGGGTGCGATTTGACGTCAGATGATATTGAAAAACCGACAAGAACTTTCATGCCGACAGGGCTATAACTGTTATCCGCCGTCGTGCGAAGGTCTCCGGATGGTTTATTAATAGCGTGGCCGCTTGCGATGCGCGTCGATGCGCGTTTCGATTGGTGAGCGACGCATCAGGGACGTTTTTTATTTTCCGACGCCGCCCGGTACGTTTTGAATGTACGACATCCGCCAGTTCATCCCGACGTTGTACGCGATGGTTTTACTCTCCATCGCGGGCTTTTCGCTGGCGGCGGAAACGCCGATCTTATGGGCGGTTGGAACCTTGGCCGTGACGTTGAACGGATGGCTGGTCTGGAGCGATCGCTTCCGGCCGTTGCCGCGATTCATCTCGAACATGATCACAATCGCGTCGGGGCTTTATGTCATTCACGAGGTGTTGACGACGGTAGGCACGCCGGTGCTGGTTCTTTCCAGCGGCGAGTTTCTCATGCTGCTGCAAGTCGTGAAACTGTGGGAACAGCGCGGCAACCGCGACTACACGACCATCCTGGTGTTGAGCCTCTTGCTGATGGTCGCCGCCGCGATCAGCACGCCCAGCCTGATTTTCGGCCTGCTGATGGCGGTCTTTCTTTTTCTGTCTCTTTATTGCTGCATGTTGTTTCACTTGAAGATGGAAGCCGACATCGCCAAGGAAGCGATCGCCATCCCGGCCCGAAAGATCAGCCCGGCGATCCTTCGGCAGGATCAGCGCCACTTCACGCGGTCGATGTGGCGATTGACGGCGGTGGTGTCTGCCGTCGCGATCTTCTTCGCCGTCGCCGTGTTTATCCTTTTTCCCCGCTCCATCGGCGCCAATATGCTTGGGCCCGTGCAGTTTAAGCCGACGCAGTCGCTGGTCGGCTTCACCGACGAAGTGTCGTTTCAGAGTTTTGCGCGGATTCAGCAGCAGCAGGCGATCGTCGCGTACGTGAAATTATCGCACAACGGTTTGCCGGTTCGCGGCGGCACGCTGCTGCTCCGCGGGGTGACGCTCGATACCTATACGGGCGAGCGGGGCGGCTATCGCTGGACCCGTTGGCCTCGGGGAACGGTCGCCGACGACCACCGCAACCTGGTTTTGCCGGGAATGGGGGACGAGCCGGCCAAAGAACCCAAGGCCACGCTGTTCCGCCGAGAGCTGACGCGCGAATTCAGCTCCACGGTTCTCGGACATCGCAACGCGCCGCCGCCGGACGACAAGTGGACGCAGGATATTACCCTGCTCCCGACCGGCACCGACGTGATGTTCGCCATGGCCGGCCCTTATAGCGTTCAGTCGCAGCAACCGATCAGCTTTAACTATTCCAGTCGCGACGGCGGGATGTGGACCAACGGGCCGCCGGAACGCGATCGGCCGGCGACCGCGATGGCGTATCAAGTGCTCTCCAGCGACAGCCTCGGCGCCGATCCGCCCCTTGCCGTCAGCGGAACCAATCCGCGCGAGATCGACGGCCCCATCCCAAAAGAGATTCGCGATTACGCGCTGCGCGCGGACGTGAGTGGCGTTGACGCAAGAGGATCGCTCGCCGTTCAACGCTACGAGCGCTACAAGCAAAGTCATCCCCGCGCGGCTCAGCCTGCCGGTGATTTCGAGCCGGAATTCCCCGGCTTCGAGGCCGATTCGACGCCCGCCGCCGCCGATGATCTGGACGAACAAATCGCTTTCAACATCGAGCGGCATCTCAAGAGCAACTTCGGCTATACGCTGGATCTGACCGACGTCAAGCGAATCGAAGGGCGCGATCCGCTGGCCGCTTTCCTTTATGACTTCAAGAAGGGCCATTGCGAGTATTTCGCCGGCGCCATGACCCTGATGTGCCAGAGCCTCGGGATGAAAGCGCGCATGTGCGCCGGCTTCCGCTGCGACGAATACAATTCGACGCCCGGCGCCGACTATTTCATCGTTCGCCAATCGCATGCCCATGTCTGGGTGGAGGTTTTCACGAAAGACGGCTGGAAGACTTTCGACCCGACCGCCGACAGCGACGCCGTCGAGCAGGCACGCAAGGCGGGCGTGTGGCAGAAGGTAAAACATTTCTTCAACTTCCTGGAATTCGGTTATGGCAAATCGGTCATCGCCTACACCAATGACGACCGCTCGAACCTGGTGCAGCGCGCCGAATCGTCGATGATCCGCGCGACGGTTCGATCGACGCGCCGATTCGAGCGCATTCGCCGATATGGGCTGATCCGGTGGCTGGGAACCACCTGGTTTAATCGCATTTCATCGTCGGCGCTGAAGCCGGCCCTCGCGCTTCTCGCGATCATATGCGCGGGGTTTTTCGGACATTTCGTATTGAAAAAATACCGGCTCGCCCGGCGCGCGGCTCGAATCGGCATCGATACGCTGCCCCAGCAAGAGCAGTTGCGACTTGCCCGCCAGCTTGAATTTTATGACGAATTGCTGCGTTTACTCGCGCGGCGGCGCATCGCCCGCCGTCCGCACCAGACGCCTTTGGAATTCAGCCAGTCGTTGATTTTTCTCCCGGCCGGCGCGTTTGAAACGATCGGAAGATTGACGGCGTTATTCTATAAGGTTCGCTACGGCCAAGCCGTACTGTCGCCGGCCCGGCGGAGGAATCTGGCGGCGGTCATCGAGAAATTGAGCGGAGACCTCGAAGCGAGGAGATAAAACGCCGTTTGAATAAAGCGCGGGGTTATCGTGCGCGACGCTTCATCATTCGCGCGTCTCGAATGTATTGAATCCCGAGGCGATCAGCGAAACGCACAAGGAAAACCACGATGAAGATAAAAATGAAACTGTGTTCATGGATTCTCGCCGCCGCCGGACTTGCCGGCGCGGCTTCCCCGCTTCACGCCGGCCACGAATGGGGGCAATGGCGCGGGCCGAATTTTGACGGCTCGACCGAAGCGGCCAATCTTCCTGAAACCGTCGACGTGAAAAACCCCGCGTGGACCACCCAACTCCCCGGCGCCGGAAACGGCTCTCCCGTCGTCTTCGGCGATCGCGTCTTCGCCAGTTGCGTCGATCCGCAAAGCGCCAAGTTGCTCGGCGTCTGCGTTTCCAGAACCGACGGCCATATCCTCTGGTCAAAACAAATCGGCGACGGCTACACCAAAAGCGACCGAAACAACGCCGCCTCCCCGTCCGCCGTCACCGACGGAAAGAGCGTCTATTTTTTCTTCTCCACCGGCGACCTTGCCGCGTTCGACGTTCAGGGCAACCCGCTCTGGCAACGCAACATCCAGAAAGATCACGGCACGTTTAACGTCCTGTGGATCTATTCCTCGAGCCCGCTGCTCTACAAGGGAAAACTGTACGTCCAGGTGATCCACCGCAACGTGAAATCCGACGGACTCAAGGGCGGCCCCGGCGGCGTCGATTCTTACCTGCTGGCGATCGACCCCGCGACCGGTAAAGATATCTGGCTGGTCACGCGCCCCAGCGACGCCTTCGCCGAATCGCGCGAATCGTACGCCACCCCCACCCCGTTCGAGCACGACGGCAAGAGCGAAATCATGCTCGTCGGCGGCGATTGCGTCACCTGCCATGACGCCGAGACCGGCAAGGAACTCTGGCGCGCCGGCGGCTGGAATCCGACCCACATCGCCCATTGGCGGCTGGTTCCCTCCATCACCTGCGACGCCAAGGACGGCCTTGTCTTCGCCTGTGCCCCCAAGAACGGCCCGGTCATGGCCATCACAAAGGGAGGCGTCGGCGACGTAACCGCGACCGCCTTCGCCTGGAAAAGCGACCCCAAGGCGACCGGCATCACCAGCGACTGCTGCGTGCCGCTGATGTATAAGGGTGACCTCTACGTCCTCAACGGCGACGGCAAGAAAATCCTTTTCCGCCTTGATCCCAAGACCGGCGAAAAGAAATCGTCGGTAGACCTCGGCGGCAAAGCCAGTTTTCGCGCCTCGCCCACCGCCGGCGACGGCAAGATCTACTGCATGAACGAGCACGGCGACGTATGGGTGATCGACGCCGATTCGCTCAAGATTCTCTCGCAAACGTCCCTCGACCAAAAGCCAAGCCGAGGATCGATCGCCTTGACCGATGGGGAAATCATTATACGATCGGGAGAAAAGCTCTTTGCGTTTAAGAAGTGAGGAACCGCCGCCAGCAACAAGGAAATACGATGCCGGCGCTACGAATAACACTGCCGCAGGAAGTCTATCGCGTCGCCCACAAGCGGGCCTCGTCGCTGGGGTATAAAACCGTGGCGGAATATGTAACTGCAATGATACTTACGGAAGCGGGGGGGCCTGTTCCGGACGAACTGAAGATCAAGTTGCTCGACACGCCCGCGATGATAGCCCGCACGGCCTCTGCCGGTTCTCGGATCGAGGCGGATCCGGAACGCGGGGAGATGGCGTAAGAACTCTTTCGTGATCTTCTCGTCCGGACAGCTATTTCTCGATCACCCGTTATGACGGCGTTTTTCTCGTGTGGGTGCAGCGAGGGTTGGCCGCGAAGCGCTTCCCGTAAGCGAGGCCGTTGGGCGCAGAAGCCGTACAGCGATCTGAGCAAACCTTGAATTTCTCGTCCGCAAATTTTATTTATTTTTGTCATCCAATAAAATCGCATACAGCTCCACGCGGTGCGGATGCCCGTCCAGCCACGTCTTGATCTGTTGAATTTTATCGAAATCGACATCCCCGAGCTTTTCCCGCAGCAGCCGATCGTGTTGGCGCTGGCGGTCGATTCGGGCGATCTCCGCCTGCCAGGCGTCGGAGAAGACGAAATGCACGTCGTCGTGCAGGCCCAGGGCGAGCAGCGTGTCCCACTCGTCGGCGTCGAACCAGATGCCGCCGCAATGGGAGCATCGCTCGAGAAAGAAATCCGCGCCCCGGCCGACCTTCGCGCGCGTCAGCAGCCGCCCGCACTCCGGGCAAAGCTTGGCTTTGGGCGCCGATTCGACGACCGGCGCCGCGGGGTTGCCCGAAGCGGCTTGCGATTGCGTCGCCGAGCGGGTTTCCAGCCATTTCCAATAACGATCCGCCTCGACCCAATGCCCCCGGCAATCGGAACAGCGATGCGACGGCGGTCCGCCCGGCAACGCGTCGTCGAGCAGCACGGCCGTCTTGCACACCGGACACTTCATCAGGGTCTTGTCGGCGTTCACCATTTCCCCAGCTCCGGCATTTCCATAAACGCGTAGCAGAGCATGTGGCAGATCGTCATCTGCGCGTCTTCCACGCGGCCGTAATGCTGCGAATCGATCACCAGCACTTCATCGGCGATCTCGGCCAGCTTCCCGCGCTTTGCGCCGACAAGGGCGGCGGTGAACAGACCGTTCTCCTTCGCCCATTGCAACGCCTTCACCAGGTTCGGCGAGCTGCCGCTCACGCTCATCGTCAGGACCACGTCGCCGGGCTTGGCGTAGTTGTGGAGTTGGCGGGCGTAGATGTCGTCGTAATGATAATCGTTGCCCAGCGCGGTGATCCATGAGACGTTGTCATTGAGGGAAAGCACGCGAAATCGGCTCCCGCATTTGTCGCTGGAGCCTTTGCCCAGGTCGGTGACGAAATGCGATGAGTTGGCGGCGCTGCCGCCGTTGCCGAAGACGAAGATCTGGCTGTCTTCCTTGAGCGCCGCCCGCATGCGTTCGATGAGCCGGGCAACGCCGTCGGCGGGGATGGAATTGATCGCCGCCAGATGATCGGCGCGGTATTTTTCGATCCAGTCGGCAAGGGGCGGGGTGGAGGCGTTTTTCGTTTGCGGTGCTGCGGACATAGGTTCCTCGATTTCTAACTCAGCCGCGACGGGAAATGCGGAAATTATTTTTGCCTGTCATTCTTTAGTATCACAACCGGGCCGCGAGTTCCAACGCGCCGATCGGCACCGAATCCTCGCCCAGCCCCGGAACGCGCACATGGGGCGGTGGCAGGAAAGCTTCCATCACGTAGTTCGGCAGCGCCTCGGCGACCGCCGCCCGAAGCGGCTCGCCGATCAGCGATAATCCTCCGCCCAAAACGATCACCTCGGGATGAAGCAGGTGGGTTACGTGCGACAGCGCGAACGCCAGATCGCCGGCGACTTCCCGCACGATGCGTAGCGCCGCCGCGTCGCCGGCCAGTATCGCCGCGGCCAAAAATTTCGCTTCGCCGCCGGCGCCGATTCCTATTGAACGTGCAAGGGGACAGTCCGGTTCTTCGGCGCATAATCGGCGGATTCGCGCATCGACGGCCCAACCCGAGCAGCGCGATTCGACGGTGGCGCCGGGTCGATCCAATCGAAGATGGCCAAACTCCACTTCGCCCGGCGGCAGCCCGTGGTAGACGCGCCCGCCGACGGCCACTCCGCCGCCGACGCCGCTGCCAAGCGTCGTGAAAAAAACGGGATCGAATCCCATCCCGGCGCCATGAGCCGCCTCGCCGAGCGCGGCGGTATTCGCGTCATTATCGACCGCCACCGGAGCCTGAACCAAGTCCGCGATCCAATCGCGCAGCGGGAAATTTTCCCATCCGTCGATCTGGTGCGATTTGCAAACCTTTCCCGTCCGCGTATCGATCGGGCCGCCGAACCCGACGCCGACGGCGCGGAACTTTTGATCCGATCGCCGACTCAATTCGCCGACGGCCTGGCTGATTTGTTCGCAGATTCCACGACCGCCAAGATTCTTGCGCACCGTCCCGCGCCATCGGCCGGAGATAACGCCGGAGCTTTCGCCGGTGACAAGCTGCAGTTTGGTGCCGCCGATTTCGATTCCCAGAAGCATCGGCGGATGTTAACAAAGATGCCCGCCGCCGTCCCGTTTTCGCGGCTGTTTGCGTTTCACATCTTTCAATTCCCACAAGCATCTTTGAATTCCCGGCGTTTGCTCCTATCGTTCGGCGATGGAGTTCAAATCATCCCAATCGACGCCTTTCGCTCCTGTATCCCGCATCCGCGTCGGGTGCGTTAGTTTTCTCAATGCCAAGCCGTTGATCTACGGGCTGGAATCGCTCGATTGGATCGATTTATCGTTGGACGTGCCATCGCGATTGCTCGGCGGCCTCGTCGAAAAGCGGTTCGACGTGGCGTTGCTGCCGGTGATCGACTATCAACGCATGAGCGGCCTTCGCCTGCTGACGGCCGGAGGGATCGGATGCGATGGCCCAACACTGACGGTGCGGATTTTCAGTCGTGAGCCGATGAATGAAATCCGCGCCCTTGCGTGCGATACCGATAGTCATACCTCTGTCGCCTTGGCGCGGGTGGTGCTCGCGGAGCGATTTGGAATTCGGCCGACGATCGTCGATTTCGATTTTCATCGCGAAAGAAATCCCGTGGAGCAGACGGAAGTGAAGGTCGCTCAATTGCTCATCGGCGATAAGGTCGTTTGCCAGGAGCCCCATGGCTATCCGCATCAGATCGACCTGGGGCAGGCGTGGAAGGAATTGACGGGGCTTCCATTTGTGTTCGCGGCGTGGATGGCCCGGGATGGAGTCGGCCTTGGAACCCTTCCCGCCGTGCTCGAACGAGCCAGGCGATCTGGGCTGCGGCATGTGGATGAGATCATCGAGGCTCATGCCGTCCCGAGAGGCTGGCCGGCGCATGTGGCGCGTCAATATCTAACCGAATATTTGAAGTTCGACATCGGGCCGCAACATCTCGAGGCAATCCGGTTGTTTCATCGGCTGGCCCACAAACATGGGATCATCCCTCACGTTCCGCGGGAATTGGACGTTGTGGAAGCCGAGCGCAGATAGCCGCGTATTCTATTCGCCAACGATCGCTCGAGGGCGTCATCGCGGCGCTCGGCATACCAATACGAAATTCGGACGGCCGTTCCCTCTTCGGTTGTTTCGTTCTCGACTTGCCGACTGACCGAAAAGGCGTCCTGGTATTGATTGACGGCGGTGATTCGGCGCTCAATTTCCGAATAGTGCTCGACGACGACCTTCGGCTCACACACATAACAGCCATCGGGCTGCCGGAAAATCGTAAAATGAACCACTCGCCGATGCGTGGCCAGATCGCACGCCAGTTGGCTGTGGAAATCGACGACATCCGATCTCCAGAACTCAAAAAACTGTTTCGACGCCATCGGCTTGGTGGAGATGAACCCGTTGCGGTAATCGGTGCGCTCGACGGTAAAAAACGCATCGATCGCGACCTTCGTGCAAATGTTCCAAAGGGTGTCGTAGTCGGCGGCTTTGACGCAATCGATCGCCGGCCGGTTGAACCAATATTCGGAGGTGGCGAGTTTTTCGTCAATGTTGGTCGCCACGAGTTTGGGTGACGGCGCCGCCCGCTGAGTCGCGCAGCCGGCCGTGAAGAAACAAGCCAACACGAGCAACCCGGCCCCGCTCGCGCAAAGTCGACGGAAACAAGATTTGATTGAACGCCGGGACGCGAAGACGCCGAGGGAAAAAGAGAGGGAAGGAAAAAAGGGAGATTCGAGCCGCTCTATCATTTCTCGGCGTCGTGCAATAGTGGCGTTCATGAAATCCTTCTTCGTCGCGTCACGAAAGCGTTTCTCAAGCAGCCGCAGCGTCTCTTTTCGTTGAGTGGTCCGGCTTGCTGGACGTGCTTCGCGACTCCCGCTCGCCGTACCGACACGCAAGAATTTCCCGGCAACGCGTCGATCACGTCTGTTTTACGGGAGGCTGGACCACTTTTATGTGGACTTCGCGTAGTTGCTTGTCGTCGATCGGCGACGGCGAGCCGCACATCAGATCGGCGCCGCTCTGGGTCTTGGGGAAGGCGATGACGTCGCGGATATTGTTGATGCCGCGCAGGATCATCACCAGGCGATCGAGCCCCAGCGCGATTCCGCCGTGGGGCGGGGCGCCGTATTGGAGGGCGTCGAGGAGGAAGCCGAATTTCAGCTTCTGCGCCGCCGCGTCGATGCCCAGGAGCGAAAAAAGTTTTTGCTGCGTGTCCATGCGATGGATACGAATCGAACCGCCGCCGATTTCGCTGCCGTTGACGACGATGTCGTACGCCTTGCTCTTGATCGATTCGACCACCGCTCGATCGCGGCTGTCGAGCTTGTGCAAGTCTTCATCCAGCGGCGCCGTGAACGGATGGTGCGTGCTGACGTAACGGCTTTCTTCCTCGTCGTACTCAAACAGCGGAAAGTTGACGACCCAGACCCACGCGAATTCCATCGACGGCGCCAGTTTCAGATCGCGAGCCATCTTGAGGCGCAATTCGCCGAGAACTTTGTGGACGATCTTGGGTTTGTCGGCCGCGAAAGCCAGCAGGTCGCCGTCTTTGGCGCCGGTCCGCTCGATCAATTGAGCCGCGATCGGCGCCAGGAACTTGGCGACGCCGGTATCCAATCCGCTCGCCGCCACTTTCGTCACGGCAAGACCCTTGGCGCCGAAACCCTTGGACCATTCGGCCAGGGCATCGGTCTCCTTGCGGGTCATCTTTGCGCCGCCGGGCACGACGATCGCCTTGACCATGGCGGCGTTTTTGAAAACGCCGAAATCGGTCCGCTGGCCAAGATCGGTGACGTCGTAAAGCTCCATGCCAAAACGCAGGTCCGGCCGATCCGAACCGTATTTGGTCGTCGCTTCGTCGTATTCCATGTGGCGAATGGGATTGGGAATATCGACGTTCAGGTTTTCCTTCCAGAGTCGGCGGAGAAGGCCCTCCATGATGGAGATGATGTTCTCGCGATCGATGAACGACATCTCCACGTCAAGCTGCGTGAACTCGGCCTGCCGATCCGCACGCGGATCTTCGTCGCGGAAACAGCGGACGATCTGCATGTATTTATCGCAGCCGGCCACCATCAATAGCTGCTTGAAAAGCTGAGGCGACTGCGGCAGCGCATAAAAACTTCCGGGCACGAACCGCGAAGGAACGATAAAATCACGCGCGCCTTCCGGCGTCGATTTGGTCAGGAACGGCGTCTCGATTTCCCAGAAGCCAAGGTCGCCCAGAAAATCGCGCATCGTCTTGGTCACGCGATATCGCGTCCGCAGCGTCTCCTGCATCTCATGACGGCGGAGATCGATGTAGCGGTATTCGAGCCGCTTTTCTTCATTGATGCTCTCATGCTCGTGCGGCGTAAAAGGGGGCGTCGGCGACGAGGTCAACACCTCCATCGTCTTGACGCGCACTTCGATCTCGCCGGTCTTGAGCTTTGGATTGACGACGCCGGCCGCTCGGGCGGCCACCACGCCGCTGACGCCGATCACCCATTCGCTGCGCAGCTTGCGAGACTCGTCGTGATTGGCCTGGCCGCAGGTATCGGCGTCGAAAACCAGTTGAGTGAGGCCATCGCGGTCGCGCAGGTCGATGAAGACCAGGCCGCCATGATCGCGGTAGGAATGGACCCATCCGGCAAGCTTGATCTCCTTGCCGACGTCAGACTGAATCAGTTGCCCGCAGGTGTGAGTGCGGTAACGGGTTTCGATTGCTTCCATAGAGTTTGTCACTGACTGCCTTCTTCCAATCCTTTGGTCCGGCGAGAGGATAACTCACATTCGCATAGCGAGCGACGATACGGAACATGCCCCGTTAGCGGGGCGTGTTGCGCACCCCACTCGCTACACCGGCGTGGGCCTCAGAACCGGCGTCACCACCGAACGCCCAGCCACGCGATCGTTAACAAAACGTCGCACGCGCTGCCAAACTGAAAAACGCTCTAGGATGGCGCCGGCGCAAAATTCACTCTCCATCGCGGCTTGCCAAGCCATTCTCTGAGCACGCGCTCGGCGGGTTTTCCCTCCGGCGTGTACCCGCGATCGCGCGGCCCGCCGGCGTTTGGCGTCCACTGCCAGATCATAAAGCCGCCCAGTTCGGGCACGCCGTACCACGATCGGAAAAAACCCTCGTATAGTTTTTTCTGCAGATCCAGGTCGATTGGAATCGCGTCTTTGGTGTAGTCCCAAGGTTCGTCCGCCGCGTTACCCACGCTGCACCAGCCGACTTCCGTAAACATGTATGGCTTGTGCTGGCCGCGAACCCAGGGGAGCAAATCTTTCTGAATGACGCGCCAGCGCGATACGATCTCGTCGACGCTTACGTCTTTATTTTCACCGAGCTTGTAGTAGCTGTTGGTCGAGATGATATCGAGGTGATCCCAGAAGGGGATTTTCTGATAATGGTCCCAATTGGCCGAATAACTGAGCAAGCCGTGGTAAATATGCCGGGCGTCGGAAATGGTGCGGAGCCACTCTTCGCGGTATCGCTCGGTGCTGACCAGTTCCGACCCGACAAGAAACACGTCAACATGCGCCGCCTCGGCGGCGGTCGCGTAATGGGTGACCATCTCGCGGTAGCTTTCGAACCAGTTGTCCCAGCTTTCAGGCTTGATGGTGCCGCGCCATTCGTTGCCGTTGGGACGTTCCAGCAGCACGATCGGCATCAGAACGACCCGCAGCTTTTTACTCTTGGCGTATTGAATCAGGGCGATCAACTTCTCGAGCGTCGGCGACATGCGCACGTCGATGAAGATGACCGAACTGGATCCATTTTCCTGCTTTGAATCGACGACGATTTCAACCGTATCCGCTCCGGTCCCGGCGATCTGGTCGATCGCCCGCTCATACACCTCCGGCGAATCGATCCGCTGAACCTGAAGCACAATGCCGCGATATGGCAGGCCTTCGTATTTGGCCGCGGGAGGCGTGTTCGGGTTTTCCAGCTCGACCACGCTGCCGGTCTGCTTGGCGCCGGCCGAATCGGACGGCCAGATCGCGCACCCGACGGCGACGAGGTAGGTGATCATCGCCGCGATTATGAGAACTACACCGCCCTTCATCCGGCCATCTCCTAATAGAAGCGGGCCATAATACGGATGCGCCGAAAAATGGGAAGCGCCGGGCCGATGACATGGCGCCTGACGTTGGAGTTCGCTTGGTCACAGCCTTGAAATAACCGCATTGCCGACATACGATACGCCTCGAATCGCCGCGGCCGTGGCGGAATTGGCAGACGCGCTAGATTCAGGTTCTAGTACTCACAAGGTGTGCAGGTTCAACTCCTGTCGGCCGCATCTTTCTTCAAGCCCGCAAATCGCTGAAAACAGTGGTTGTGGGCTTTTTTGTTGGTCATTTCATTACGGAGCCTCATGCGGCACTTGCCCATCCCTCGCGAGCTTTTTATCGAAAACCGCCAGCGGTTAAAAGATTTGCTCCTTCCTCAGTCCGTTGTCGTGGTCAACGCAAATGACATTTTGCCGACCAACGCCGACGGGACACTGTTGATGCATCCGAATTCCGACCTCTTCTACCTGAGCGGCGTCGAGCAGGAAGAAAGCATCCTGCTACTGGCGCCCGATGCTTTTGACGAGCGATCCCGCGAAATCCTATTCGTTCGCGAAACCAATGAGCTTCTTCAGACATGGGAGGGGCACAAGCTGTCCAAGGACGAGGCGACGGCCGTCTCGGGCGTGAAAAACATCAAGTGGCTCTCGGAGTTTGCGAGCATCTTTCGGCAACTCATGAATGCCGCGGAGAATGTCTATCTCAACAGCAATGAACATGTCCGGGCGGCGAGCGAGGTCCAGACCCGCGACGCGCGTTTCGTCAATGAGTGCCGAGCGAAGTTTCCCCTCCATCAATATCACCGCCTGGCCCGGCTGATGAATCGACTGCGGATCGTCAAGAGCGAACAGGAACTTGCGATCTTGCGCCAGGCGATCGCCATCACCAAAGCCGGCTTTGAACGTGCCGCCCGATTCGTGAAACCCGGCGTGACCGAGTATGAGGTCGAGGCGGAGTTTTCGCACGAATTCATTCGGCGTCGCGGAGAGTTCGCCTATCCGCCCATCATCGCTTCGGGCAAGAACGCCTGCATTCTACACTACGTCTCCAATGATCAGCCGTGCAGGAAAGGGGACCTGTTGCTGTTGGACGTGGCGGCGTCCTATGCCAACTACAATGCCGATCTCACCCGGACGTTGCCGGTCGGCGGTCGTTTTACGCGTCGCCAGCGGCAGGTTTACAACTCCGTGCTGGCGGTGATGCGCGCTTCGATCAAGGGCGCGGTGGTCGGCAAACTTCATCGTGAATGGCAAAAGGAATCGCAGGCGATGATGAACGACGAACTGCTTGCCCTGGGTTTGCTGACACGAGCGGACATCAAAAAACAAACCGTCGACGCGCCGGCGTGCCGGAAGTATTTCATGCACGGCCTGGGCCATCCGCTGGGCCTGGACGTCCACGACGTCGGCTTCACCACCGAACTTTTCGCGCCCGGCTGGGTGCTGACCGTCGAGCCTGGAATCTATATCCCGGAAGAAGGTTTTGGCATTCGCCTGGAAAATGACATCGTCATCACCGAAAACGGCCCCGTCGATCTCATGGCGAACATCCCGGTGGAGGCGCAGGAAATCGAGGAATTAATGAGTCGATAAGAGCGCATGGCGTCGCGGCCGTCCGCTTGACGATTTATCCCCCGTCCGCTCCAATCCGATTGAGAATAACGCCGACGGCCCGGCAACACCAATGCGGGCCTGGGGCGATTGTGTAATTGTCATCACGGAGAAAATGAAAATCAGGACCGATTTCGATCCTCTACACAATATCGATCAGATGGCCGACCTGATCGGTGAAGTGACCGGTGAACCGGCCGCCATCGTCATCGATCGCCTCGAACAGGAGCGGCTGCATCCCGGCCGAACCGTGGCCGAAGATTTCGCCAGGCATGGCGGGCCGCGTTACCTGTGGGGCAAGCATCTCGAAGAATTTTATAATTCCACGAACGCCTTCATCTACGAGTTGGTCATTTGGAATCGCAATTACCTAAAAGCGCAGATGCGCCGCTGGACCACCCGTCATATGGCGACGCAAAAAAGGCCGCTGAGGGTGCTGAGCGTCGGCGACGGGTTGGGATTCGACTGCCTGCACCTGGCCCACAAGAAACATGACGTGACCTACTTTGAGTTAGCCGGGGTCAGCGAGCGATTCGCTCGCGCGTTGTTCGCCAGAAGTGGCCTGGCCATCGACATGCTGACCGATCCGGCGGCCGTGCCGTCGGAAAAGTTCGACGCCATCACCTGCTTTGACGTCCTCGAACACGTTCCCGATCCTCTGGCGATGGTTAAGACGCTGGCGTCGTGGCTGAAGCCGGGCGGCCTGCTCTATGTCAGCGCGCCGTTTTACATGATCTTGCCGTGGTATCCGACCCACCTCCGCGCCAACCGCAGATTCAGCGGAAGTCTCGAGCTTTACGCGCAGGCCGGCCTGCGACTGGTCGGAGGACAATTTACCTGGTATCCGATCGTGGTTCAAAAAGCCGGCGGAGATACAGCCGGGCGGTCGCACAGCGCTTCGCCGCTCGTGCGACTATCGGGATTGGTGCAAAAAGCGGGGCGGATGTTCGCGTGGCCTTTTTTGCCGATTCACCTTTTGCGACGAATCAATAATCGCAAGCTGGGAAAGTGAGCCGTGAGATTCCCGCGGTGAACCCGATCCGCCGACGATTACGCTTCCAGCACCTTCTCGGCTAAAGCCCATTCGATGAATCGCCGCAGACCCTCGGCGACGTTGACCTTCGGATCGTAGCCGAGAAACTTCCGGGCCTTTGCGATGTCGGCATACGTGATCAACGGCTCGCTCGCGGGCGTCGGCACATTTTCTCGTTTGGCTTCTTTCCCGAGGAGGCGTTCCAACGTCGAAATAAAATCGATGTTTTCCACGGGATTCATGCAGCCGAGATTGATGATTTCCCAGCTCAATCCCTTTTCCAGCGCGGCGAGCAGGCCATCCACGATATCATCGATGTACGTCCAGTCTCGTTTCAAATGTCCGCCGTTATAGAGCGTGAGGGTTTGGCCGGCCAGGATCATCTTCGACCATTGCCAGGGCATCATGTCCGGCCGCCCGTGGGGGCCGTAAACATTGAAAAACCGCATGACCGTGATCGGCAATTTCCAGATGTGGTGATATGAATGGGCCATCAATTCCATCGCGCGTTTGCTGGCCGGGTAGGGCGCGAGAGGCCGATCGGCGGCGGCGGTCTCCTTAAACGGCGTCGGCGTGTCCGCGCCGTAGAGCGAGCCGGTGCTGGCCAGCACCATCCGCGGCCGCCCGACCTTCCGGGCGCCGTCCATCAGGTTCATCGTCCCCTGAACATTGACGGCGCCGTAGATGAGCGGATGCTCCACGCTGTATCGCACCGCCGCCATCGCCGCCAGGTGGGCCACCGAATCGGGCTGATGCTCGGCGAACAACGCCGCGATTCGATCGGCGTCGCATAGATCCGCCTGCACGAACGTGAAATTGGATTGCGGCAGCAGATCGGCCAGATGACGTTTCTTGTGAACGAGCGGGTAGTAATCGTTCAGGTTATCCAGCCCGATAACCCGCTGGCCACGCTCGAGAAGCGCCTTTGACAAGCGGCTCCCGATGAATCCCGCGGCGCCAGTAACCAGGCAAGTTTCTGTCATGAATCATCCTTGTTCCCAAACCTTATCGCATATCCGTTCCACATGGAAAGTCATTTTGGACGGCGGCGAAAATATTCGACCCACGACTCTACTGCAATCCCGTCCGGCCCGTCGGATGACTTCGACCGAAATCGAAAATACATTTGCCTACCCAACGTCAAAGCGGTAGTATTTTCTCTTACACCAAACCAACCCCCATCCGCATCGGCGGGTCTGGAACGGGAGCGAAGAAATCGTATGCGTTTGAGCGAGATCCTGAAGCCGGAGAATATCAAGGTTCCCTTGGAAGCCAAATCCAAGCCCGACGCGATTGGCGAGCTTGTCAATCTATTGGCCGCCAACGGCGAAATCAGCGATGCCAGGCAGGTCCTCACCGCCGTTCTGGACCGCGAGGGAACCCGCACGACCGGGATCGGCAACGGCTTAGCCATCCCCCACGGCAAATGCGCCGCCGCCACCCATCTTTCGATGGCCATCGGACGGCCCAGCGTACCGATCGATTTTCAGGCGATCGACGGACGCCCGGTGAATCTGATTTGGCTGTTGACGTCGCCGCCGGACAAGACGGGACCGCACATCCACGCGTTGGCCCGTATCAGCCGACTGATGACGATCGACAAATTCCGCGTCGCCCTGGCGGCGGCGAAATCGTCGCAAGAACTGTACGACGCGATTATTCAGCAGGAAAACGCGTTGTAAAACGCGAAAGCCCAGATCAGAAATTCGACTCAAGTCCAGAGCAGGCGTGACCGTATCGCTCGAACCGGGACAACTGCTCAAGCGCAGTACCAAATAAAGCCGGTCATTCCACCTTCAGCCGCGATTCGAATTTTGGTATTCGCATCGCCCGCATCACAAACCACGGCATCCAGATCGCGCATCGGCCGATGACCGCCGCCACCGTTCCATACAGAATTCCGCGCAGGCCGAGGTGGGCGTATTTTACGAAACAGTAACTCGCGATCACATTGACCACCCCGGCGATCAGGGCGGCGGCGGTGAAGGCCTTGATCTTTCCCATGCCGATGAGAATGGAACGGCCCACCGCGGCGCTGCCGCCGAACACGGTGCCGAGCAGGACCAGATCGAGGATCTGGCGCGTGGCGGGAGGGTGAGGGCCGAACCAGACGCGGAAAAGAATCGACGATGAAAGCCAGACCACGACAGCCGCGACGGCCAGCAATGCCGTGCTGGCGAGCGTGCCGCGAATGTAATAGCGGCGGAGGATCGACACGTCGCCGGCGCCATGAGCGAGGGCGGCTTTGGGGAGCAGGACCGCCGCCAGTCCGGTGACGAGCATCAGCAGACCCATGTCGATCTGCACGCCCGGCGCG
This sequence comes from Tepidisphaeraceae bacterium, assembly GCA_035551995.1. GTDB lineage: Bacteria > Planctomycetota > Phycisphaerae > Tepidisphaerales > Tepidisphaeraceae > RYN-428. Next base: position 67,218 of record DASZME010000062.1, on the reverse strand, counting down.
TAAGCGGCTACCTCGGCGGGTCCGAAAAAATGATTGATCAGAATGTAATCCGTCGGGGCATAAAAATACTCGGCAAGCTGGGCCAGCAGCACCAGCGATCCAAAGGCGATCAGCGGGCGGAGAATGGCCGCGCGGATCAACTTGAGCCGTGGCGGAAACGGCGTGGCGTTCAGATGCGCGACGGCGACGCCGCGCGCGATTGCGAGGAATAATCCGGCGATCGCGTACGTAGCCGAGGCGGTGATGAGACCCGGCCGTCGAAAGAGCAGGATGGTCATCAAGGCCCATGACGCATCGCTTGCCGCCAGCAGGTAATTGTCCAGCGCGATTCCGCCGCGCGTTTGCAGCAGCGCGCCTGAGACGTCGCTGAACAAACGAAAGAGCGTGCCTGATCCGATCAGCATGACCGCCCATGGCGCCTCGCGCAGCAACGCGGCGGGAACGACGTGAAGGCGATCGAACGCCAGCGCGTAGATCGCGGCCAGCGCCAGTGCGGCGATCGCGGATACCGTGGCGATGAAGATGCCGGTGGAATAGATGGCGCGCTCTTCGGGAGGGACGGGGCCTTCACCGGTCCGCGCGAACGATCGAATAAGGGCCGGCGCCAATCCGACCGACGTGTAATTGAGGATGCCGATGGCGCCGCGGATGAGGGCGAGGGTGCCGAAATGATCCGGCCCGGCCAGGCGATAGACGATGGCCGACACGATCGCCCAGGCGCCGACGCGCGACCCGGCGGCGACGTAAGCGGCCGCCACGTCGCGACGCAACGAGGGCGTCGCATTGAGATTATTCGGCGATAAATTTGTCGTCGGACGTGTCGGTCTCATCATGAACGGCGTTTCCGTCGCCTGCGATCAAGTATCGGTCGTGGAAGAAGCTCGATGGTCGAGAGCGCGCTTGCCGACGTCACTTGCTCTCAGGAATTGCCGCGACGTCAATCGGCCGCCGCGGGCGCCTGATCGGTCATTCGACAGAACGCAAAAACGCGCCGCGGCGGCTTGTCCAACTGCACGACCAGCGCCTGGCGTTTCATGGCGGCGGGGGCGCTTCCCAGGCACTCGTGATATACAAGATAATCGCCTCGTCCCAGCGAATAGACTTGAAACACGCCGGTGCGGCGCCTCAGATAAACGCCGCGCATCAGGTAAGGCCGCGCGCCCGGATGCGGGATGAGCGGATACCCGGCGAAGGCGTCAGCCTGTTGCGGCGTGAGCTCGACGAACGGCGCGGCGGCCAGCATTTCCTCCGCCTCAAGCTCCTTGTCGGGAACCACATTATCGATTCGGCCTCCGCCGATCGGCTCGCTGTCGTGCGGCTCGGCCACCGGGGGATGAAACCACGGATCGGTCGACGTCCAGGCGCGATGATCTCCGCAGCCGGCCAACGTGAACAGCAAAAGGCACCAGGGCAAACAGATCGGCGATCGTCGCGGGTTTATCGTCATTTCGTCTTTACTTCCCGACCGGCAGAACAGCCTGTAAATGCTCGATTAAGCCCGGCAAAACTTCAAGCGCGCGGTCGATCTCCGAATCGACGGTATACCTGGACAGGCTGAATCGAATGGCGCCATGCGCCATTTTTTCGTCGACGCCCATCGCCTTGAGCACATGCGACGGCTCAAGGCTTCCGCTGCTGCACGCGGCGCCGGCGCTGGCGCAGATTCCTTTTTCGCTGAGCAACAGCAAAATGGCCTCGGCTTCCAAACGAGAGAATCCGATGTTCGTGGTGTTGGGCAGACGCATGTCCGTTCGGCCGTTGACCGCCGCCGATTTGACGCGATCGAGAATCCCGGCCTCGAGCCGATCGCGCATTCGGGCGACGCCGGCCATCAGCGGCAGGCGCTTTGCCGCCAGTTCCGCCGCCGCGCCCATGCCGACGATGCCCGGCACGTTTTCCGTGCCGCCGCGCCGATCGCGCTCCTGAGGACCGCCGATGATCAGCGGGCGAATTCGGATGCCGCGACGAATGAACAATGCGCCGATTCCCTTGGGGCCGTGAAATTTATGACTGGCGAAACTCATGGCGTCGAACGGCGCATTTTTCACGTCGATCGGAATCTTGCCGACGCACTGTGTCGCGTCGCAGTGAAACGGAACGCGAGCGGATCGGCAAATCTCGCCCATCCGCTCGGCCGGAAACAAAACGCCGGTCTCGTTGTTCGCCCACATGATGGAAACCAGGGCGGTATCTTCCGAGACGGCGGCAGTCAACTCGTCCAGGTCGAGCGCGCCGCGTACATCGACGGGAACGGTAACGATCTCCGCTCCTTCGCGCGCCAGCTGAGCGCATAATTCGCGGGTGGCCGAGTGTTCGACCGAAGAAACGACAATGCGTTTTCGCGGCGCGCGGGACGCGAGCAATCCGCGAATGGCGGCGTTGATCGATTCGGTACCGCCGCTGGTGAAGAGCAGTTCGGATTCGGCGCAATGAAGCAGCTCGGCGATTTTTCCGCGTGATTCGTCGATCGCCTGGCGGGCGCGCTGTCCGAAGCGGTGAACGCTGGATGGATTTCCGTACCACTCCGTCAGGTAAGGAAGCATCGCCTCCACCACCTCCGGCGCCGGCCGGGTCGTGGCGTTGTTGTCGAGGTAGACCAGGTTCATCACGGCAATTCTAGCGGGGTAAGGCGCCGGTTGTTAGTTGCTGGTCGCTGGTTCTTGGTCGCGCGCACGAAACCATTCCGACGACTTGGAGTCGATCCGGCTATTCTCCAACAAGCGGAGCATTTTCCAGCGGGCATCGCGAGGTGGTCACGGAACACGCCGCGCAAGCACTAACGACCGGCAACGAGCAGCTGGCAACTAACGGCTCATCGCCCCCTATTTTCATATTTTTCGAAACTTCCGATAGGAATTCGCGTTGTCTTAATCGATTTCTATAATCCCGCGAACGATTGGGGCACTAACAAGAAGATGCCAAGGGCTTGCCGGAGGTTGTATGACCAGTGGACTCGCCAGCTTGACTGAATGTATTCAACCGCAATTGTTGGCGGTCGATCGGTTGTTTCTCCAGGAATTAAACAGCAAGGTCGCCTGCGTTAACACGTTGGTCAAGCACGTCAGCCGATTCCGCGGAAAAATGCTTCGGCCCTGTTTGGTCCTCCTGGCCGGCAAAGCTTGCGGAGAGCTGACCCCCGCGCATAACGTGATCGCCACCGTCGTGGAAATGGTTCACATGGCGACGCTTGTTCACGACGACGTGCTGGACGAGGCCGAACTTCGCCGCAAGGGCGCCACGATCAATCACCTTCGCGGCAACGAAGCGGCGGTGTTGCTTGGCGATTATCTGATCAGCCATAGCTACCACCTCTGCTCCAGTCTCGATTCACAGTATGCCAGCCGGGCGATCGGCCGAACGACCAACGAAGTTTGCGAAGGGGAACTGCTCCAGATCGACAACCGCAATAATCTGGATCTGAGCGAAGAGACGTACGGACGAATCATCACGCTGAAGACCGCCGTTCTGACGGCCACCTGCTGCGGGCTGGGGGCGAAGTTCGCCGGGGCCGACGACGATCGCGTCAAACGCCTGGAAACTTATGGCATGTCTTTGGGTCAAGCCTTCCAGATTCAAGACGATATTCTCGATTTGGTCGGCGATATTTCCACGGTCGGCAAATCGCTCGGCAGCGACATCGAAAAAGGGAAAATGACCTTGCCGATGATTCATTTTCTGCGCACGGCGCCGGCCGAGCATCGGGTGTTGCTGCGATCGCTGCTGAACAGCCCCGACTCGGACAAGGTGGAAAAAATCCGCAACCTGATCCTGCCCAGCAAGTCGATCGGCTACGCGCGCGACCGCGCGATTCACCTGGTCGAGCGCGCCCGCGCCGCGATCGCCGACCTCCCGCAGGGCGAGGCGCGCAGAGCGCTCGATACGATGACGGAATTCGTCGTCACCCGGCCGATGTGAAAGACCGCCGCTCCGATTCGACATGGCCACCGATATGTCGCATGGTGCGGCGCACGACCATATCATTTCCATCGCTCCAGAGCATTTTTCATGTTGGTGGCGCGAGCTTCGATCGCGAGACATGCCCCGCAAGCGGGGCCCCTAAACGCAAAGTGGCTAAAGCAAACTGAAAAATGTTCTCAATCTGGGCGCCTGCGACCGCCGTCCGCATGTGCCGAAGAATAAGCATGGGCAATCGTCGCGGCTTTTTGGTAGCTTCGCGACGCGGGCAAAGCGATTTGTTTCACCTTTCGGGCGCGACCCGTGTCAGAGTCATTATGAAGCGTACGTTTCGCATTCCTTCTTTTTTTCTATTCTCCTTGCTCGTTATGACATTGTCGCTGATGGCGCCGGCGATGCTGCCGGGCCAAACGACGGCGCCGGCTGACGCGCGGACGACGGCGAACGATGTACCGGCAAACCTCGAGGGGGCGAAGCTAAATGCGTGGGAACTTTACCTGGCCGGCGGGTGGTTCATGTATCCGCTGACGGCGTGCAGCGTTTTGGCGCTGGCGCTGATCATCGAGCGATTTCTGTCGCTTCGGCGGGGATTGGTAATCCCATCCCGATTTCTGGCGGGCTTGCGCGTGGTCGCGCGGGACTTGCGCGAGAACCGCGAGGCGGCGCTGGATTATTGCCGGGCCCATGATTCGGCCCTGGCGCGCATGCTGGCGGCGGGGATCAAGCGCCTGCCGCGCGGCGTGGCGGCGGCCGAGAAAGCCATCGAGGACGCCGGCGCCAACGAAACGCTCAAGCTCCGCCGCAACATGCGATTCCTCTATTCGCTCGGATCGGTGGCGACGCTTTTGGGCTTGATCGGCACGATCTCGGGAATGATCAAGGCGTTTCAATCCGCCGCTTCTTCCGGCGCCGGCGATGTTCATAAGCTCTCCACGGGCATCTATGAGGCGATGGTCAACACCTTTGGCGGGTTGGCGGTCGCGATTCTGGTCACGATTTTTTATTACTACTTCGTCGGACGGATCGAACGGCTGATTTCCGATTTGAACGACCAGTTGGCGCAGTTCTCCGACGACTTCGGTTTTAACGCCGACGACGACGCGAAATTTTCCGCCGACGCCGCGCGGTAAGGCGATTTGAAAATCAAAGGCATTGCATGCGAATCCACGATCCCGTCGCCGAAGCCGAAGAGCCGTATAACCTCATTCCGCTGACGGACATGGTCTTTAATCTTCTGATTTTCTTCATGTGCGCGACCACGTTCGTGCAGGTGGAGAAGGAGATGTCGCTCGAGCTGCCCCGAACCGGATCGACAAAGGGAATGGCCAATCCAGCCTCCGCCGAACTACTGATCATCAACATCGATCGGGAAGGGAAGATCATCATCGCCGGGAAGGATTACGACAAGGAGGCGCTGGCCCGGCGAGTGACCGACGCGGTCGCAAAACGGAAGGACCAGGCGGTGGTGATTCGAGCCGACGAGCGCAGTTTCGTGGAATATTTCGCCGACGTGGCGCGCATCTGTACGCAGGCGGGGGTCAAAGAAGTCAAGCTGGTTTATCTCAACGGCGCCCAACCGTGATCGCTGAACCGGCCGGAAAAACCCATATCGTCAAACTGCGTTCGCCGGCGGGATGTGAGCCAATCGACAACGCTTATTGCACTTTCTTCTTCTTGCGCGGCTTGATCGCGTCGGCCAGGGCCGATAGCGGCGCCTCGGGCGCACGCTCGCGAAGCGCCAGAATCAACTCAATTTCACCCTGGGGACGATTGAGTTTCTGCGCGATTTGCTGGGCCGTCAGCTTCTGGTCGGCCAGGTCATACACATCGACGTGACGCGAATCGGCCGCGACCGGCGCGGCGGGGGAGTTTTCGGACGCCGGCGATGCGACGTCGCGCCCGTTGCCGTCGCCATGACCGGCGACGTTCGAATCGGCGACGTGCGCGGTCGCCTCTTTGAGCGCGGCCAGACGTTCATCGGCGTCTTTGATGAGCACTTCAAGCTTGGCCGTTCGTGTGTCCAGTTGGGCGGTCACCTGGCGCGCCATGTCGGAAAGTTGCACGAGCAGGTGGGTCATGTCGTGTTCGACGGCACGCTGGCTGGCCAGGCCGACGCGCTGGCCTCCGTAAGCCAGCGGGTCTTTTTTTTTCCGCCGCATCGGGCGCATGATCGCGTAGAAGATGGTCAACGCGACGGCGGCCGCCAACAACCATTTTGTCGTGGAATCCAGGTTCGCGAATTGAAGAAGCATGCCGTCCATGGCAATCCCTCGCCTTCCTGAGGCAATGGACGCTATGTTGCCCCACGAAGGACGTGGATGCAAGCGACGGCCTACAATTGGTCGAGGCGGATCCTTGGGCCCGTGCGGACAACGATCGGGCGAGGATGCAAGTCATTGCCGCCTCTTCGATTGGAGGACGCGGATGGTTACCACGAGTACGTCTCCCATCGCCTTACCCGCCTCATATTCGCGGGATAATCCGTTGGGAATTCGGGGCATCGATCACATCGAATTTCTGGTGAACGACGCCGAGCGATGGGCGGATTATCACGAACGGATGCTCGGCATGCGCCGGCGCTGCCAGGGCGACGCGAGCACAGGGTTGGCGGGGAGAAAGGCGATCGTCGTCGGGCAGGGACGAATCAACTTCCTTTTTGCCCAGCCGCAGGGCGCCGGGCCGCAGGCGGAGGCAATCCGCGCCCATCTGGAAAGGCATGGGAACGGCGTGAAGGACGTCGCGTTTCGGGTGAAGGACGTCAATGCCGCCCTGAAGCACGCCCGCGGCGCCGGCGCCAATATCGTTCGCGCGATCGATGAACATGAGGTATTCATCGGCGGATCGATTGCCGCTTACGGCGATACGACGCATACGTTTATTCAGCGCAAGTCCCACGCCGATTTTGCCCCCGGCTACGTGAACGTGGCCGGCGGGATCGAAGACGAAGAAATCCAATTGATGATGATCGATCACATTGTCGCCAACGTCGAGCACATGGACGAATGGTGCGACTTTTACGCGCGCGTTTTTGGGTTCGAGCAGACGGCGCATTTCGACATCAATACAGGCCGCAGCGCGCTGATGAGCAAGGTGATGGGCGACACCGACGGATACATTCGGCTGCCGATCAATGAGCCGTCGAGCGAAAAATCCCAGATTCAGGAGTTTCTGGATGAGTATCGAGGTCCCGGCGTGCAGCATATCGCGCTATTGACGCCGGACATCGTCGCCACGGTGCGCGAAATGCGGGCGCGGGGGATGGAATTTCTGGATGTGCCGGGATCGTATTTCGACATGCTGCCGGAGCGGGTCGGGCACATCAAGGAGAATATTCAGAGCCTGCGCAAGCTTGGCGTACTCGTCGATCGGGATCATCCCGACGGCTATTTGTTGCAGTTGTTCAGTAAGCCGGTGTTTGATCGTCCGACGCTTTTTTATGAGGTGATTCAGCGGCGCGGAAATTCCGATGGATTTGGCGAAGGGAATTTCCGCGCGCTGTTTGAGGCGATCGAACGGGAGCAGATGAAGCGAGGTTCGCTGTGAAACTTGAAGTGCCCGCGCCGCGATCGTTCCGCGATTTTTACGCGTTCGAGCGGCACGTCAAGACATGCCGGGCGCATCGCGGGCTCGAGATGCCGCCCGCGTGGTATGAGCAGCCGGTTTTTTATTTTTCCAATCCGGGATCGATCGTCGGGAATGAATCGGCCGTCGCCGCGCCGGCCGATTCATGCGAGCTGGATTACGAGCTGGAATTGGGTTTGGTCATCGGGAAAGGCGGACGCGATATTCCGATGGAGGACGCCTGGAAGCACGTCGCGGGATTCACGGTCATCAATGACCTGAGCGCGCGCGATCTGCAACGCCAGGAAATGTCCGTCGGCCTTGGCCCGGCCAAGGGGAAAGATTTCGCCACCGCGGTCGGCCCGCACCTGGTTACCCTCGACGAATTCGAAGACCGCATCGACCTGAAAAATCGGATTCATCTTCACATGGCCGCGCGAGTGAACGGCAGAGAGTTGTCGAGCGGCAATTCAGCCGACATGTATTTCACCTGGCCGCGGATCATCGCGCACGCATCGCGCGACGTCGAGCTTTTCCCCGGCGACCTTCTCGGCAGCGGCACGGTGGGCGGGGGGTGCATCCTTGAGCTTGGCCTGGAAAAAACCGGCGGATGGCTCAAACCCGGCGATGTCGTCGACCTGGAAATCGAGCGGATCGGCGTGTTGCGCACACGCATCGCTTCCCGAAGCCCGGCCCCCGGCGCCGGTCCGAGCGCCGCCGACCCCGTCGAATAATGCGACGTGGACCGCAAGACAAAGCGAGGAACTTATGCCCATCTATCGCCAACTCGGCCAGGTACCGCGCAAGCGGCACATCCGCCTGAAGCAGGACCCGCGGACAAGCTTTCTCGGCGAAGGAATCGCCTATGAACACGTGGTGACGACCGCCGGTTTCGATCGCGCGTATTCCATCACTTATCACCTTCGGCCCCCGACGCGCGTTAAGAAAGTCGAATTGATCGGGCGATTGGCGCCGACGGCGGTCGACGGTGAGCCGTTGCGACATCGACATCTTAAGAGTCAGGATCTTCCCCGCGCCGGCGGTCCCGTCTTTGGGCGCGTGCCGATGCTCTTTAATGAGGACATGATCTGTTATCGCTGCCGCCCGGCCGAGGCGCAAAAGGCGCTGTATCGCAACGGCGGGGCGGATGAAGTAATCTTTATTTTCGACGGCGCCGGCGTTCTCGAAAGCCCTTACGGGCGGCTTCCCTATCGACCCGACGATTACATCGTGATCCCGCGCGGAACCACCTACCGGTTGGTCGCCAACGACATTCGCCGAGAAGATCATCTGATTCTTGAAGCCAATGGCCCGGTGCGGATTCCCCGGCAATATCTGAATCCCGACGGCCAGATCAAACTCGGCTCGCCCTATAGCGAGCGCGATCTGCACGGCCCGATGGACCCGCTGACGATCGACCGCGACGAAGAAACGGAAGTGATCGTCAAGGATGGCGCCCGTCTTACGAGAACGGTGATGGCCCATCATCCTTTTGACGTGATCGGGTGGGACGGGATGGTTTATCCTTTCACGCTTAACGCGATGGATTTCGAGCCGTTGACGGGAACGGTGCATTTGCCGCCGCCGTTTCAGCAGACGTTCGAGTGCGCGGGGTTTGTGATCTGTACGTTTGCGCCGCGGTATCTGGATCATCATCCCGAGGCGATCAAGGTTCCCTACGTGCATAGCAATACCGAGGCGGATGAAGTGCTGTTCTATGTTCGCGGTCAGTTCGGAAGCCGGCGGGGCGTCGGCGCCGGTTCTTTTTCACATCACCCGGCGGGCATCCCACATGGGCCGCATCCGGGAACGATCGCCGGGAGCATGAACCAGGCGAGGACCGAGGAATTGGCCGTCATGTTCGATACCGAGCGGCCATTGTCGATCACGCCCGAGGCGATGAAGATCGACGACGCGAACTATCCCTATACTTGGATGGAAACGTAGTTTTTTTGGACTCCAATGATATTTGACCCGGCCACGACGTCGCTTCCCGATTTTTACCGGCACATGGTCGCTTGCATCACGCCGCGACCGATCGCGTGGGTCTCCACGATATCGCCGGGAAACGTGCCGAACCTGGCGCCGTTCAGTTTCTTCAACGGCATTGGGGCCAATCCGCCGGCCGTGGTTTTTTCGCCGACCAATCGCCGTGACGGAGCGCCAAAAGATACGCTGGTCAATGTCGAGAAATCCGGGCAGTTCGTCGTCAACGTGGTTTCCGAATCATGCGCGAGACAGATGAACGGAACATCCGCCGAGCTTGATTATGAAGTGAGCGAGTTCGAGTTGTGCGGATTGACGCCCATTGCTTCGGTCCGGGTGCGGCCCCCGCGGGTGAAGGAGGCGATGGTGCAGATGGAATGCGAGTTGATCGAGGTCGTTCACGTCGGCAGCGGTCCGTTGGCGGCGAATGTGGTGATCGGCCGAATCGTGTTGATGCACGCCGACGAAAGCGTGCTCGACGCCGCCGGGCATATCGACCCGGATAAACTCGCCACCGTCGGGCGCATGGGCGGGAATCTGTATTGTAAAACGCATGATCGATTTGAATTGGAGCGGCCAAAATGACCGTCGGCGCCTTCCCAGTCGGGCTGACCACCAAGCACGCGCCGTTCATCGAAAAGGCGCAGCGGGACGGCGAAGTATTCATCCGCCAGCCCTATCAACTTTACAGCGAAGAAAATCAGGAGACCTGGCGGCGCCTCTACGCGCGCATCCGCCCCAGGTGGGAGCAGTACGCGAATCGCAAATTTCTGCAAGGCGTGACGAATCTGTCGTTGAATCCCGGCGCGGTGCCGAAGCTGGCGGACGTGAATCGGTTTCTCGCCCCGCTCAGTGGATTTTCCGCCAAAGCCGTCAGCGGCTATGTGCCGGCCTATGTTTTTTTCGACTGTCTGCGCACGCGCGCCTTTCCCACCACCGTAACGATTCGCGACGGACGCCAGCTGGATTACCTGCCGGAGCCGGACATTTTCCACGACATCGCCGGCCATGTTCCGATGCACACGGACAAGGCGTTCGCCGACGTGCTGGTTCGCTTTGGAGAGTTCGCCAGGGAAGCCGCCGAGCACGTGGCGAATATATCCGATGAGCATCAACGGCTCCTTCGGCTGGAGAGCATTCTTCGCGCGATGGCTCGATTCTTCTGGTTCACGATCGAGTTCGGCCTGATGCGCGAGTCGAATGAGATCAAAGTCTACGGCTCAGGTCTGCTGAGTTCGTACGGAGAGATCGAGCATAGCCTGATTTCGCCGATGGTTCAGCGATATCCGATCCGGCTCGAATGGGTCGTCAATCAGGGCTTCGAGATCGACCATTACCAGCCGTTGTTGTTTATCGTCGAATCGTTCGAGCATTTGTTCGACCTTGTGCATGAGATGGAGAAGTGGATGAAAGCCGGCCGTCTGGATAACGTGGCGGCGGGGGAGCCGGAGGTGAATGAGAGGGACCTGAAGTCTTTTCTGGTAGCGACTTCGGCGTCTTCTTAGAGCATTTCTCATGTTGATGAAGCGACCTTGCGTCGCGAAAAACGCCCCGCGAGCGGGGCCGCTAAACGCAGAAAGGCGCGAGCAACATGACAACTGCTCTCATAAGCGGGAATCACTTCTTTTCGACGCGATGAAGTTCCCAGCCGACGTCTTCTCGCGGCGATTTCACGATCGGCCCCAGCCGGGGGCCCAGCACGTAGCCGTGGGTTTGAATCCAGCCGGCCACGGATTCGTCATGTTCGTCGCGTGCGCGTCCGGCGTCTTCCCAATTTGGGCCGATCAACGCATATTCCGCGTTCAGCCGCGGATCTCCCGCGGTTTGATTGCTCGGCTTGATGGTGTTGCGGTGGGCCAGAAATGCGATGACCCGTCCTTCCATGGGCGCGACAAGAATCCAGTCCTGCTCCCGCGTGTGCGAACGAATCAGATTCGCGACCTTGTACACCGACACATAACGCCCTTCGTGATAGTGAAGGAGAAACGGCCAGCGGCGCTGCTCGACCACCATTTGTGACAGGCGCGCCATGTTGGTGAAAATTCCAAACGCGAGCAGGCCGAGGAACAGCGCGTCGGCCCACTTCGCCGGCGCGCTGCGGTGAACCCAGAGCATAAATCGCCACCAGGCGTAAACCAGAAATGGAATGACCGGCAACATGTATCGGTCAAGCGGCTTAAAAAACAAAAGCATCCCCAGCGTCAGCAGCGCCCACATTCCCCATAAGACGCGATATCGAAATAGCGCAAAACTGAGAAAAATGATGATGAACGAGCAAAGCGTATTCACGCCGGGGAGAATGGGGCAGCCGAAGAAAGCCTTGACCAGCGCCGAACTCGTGCCGCACAGCTCGGGGATATTTCGGAAGACCATTTCGTGCAGCGTGTGGCCGATGTTGGAGAAGGTGGCTTGAAAGAAGGTGTCCTCATATTCGGGGACGGCGTTTCCGCCGCCGCGGCGAGGATCGATGGAGAGAAAAAACCCGGTGGCGATCAGAATCGCCGCGCCGAACAGCAGTTGCCGTTTCCAATCGATTCCGTGGGTTACGCCGCGGATGATCGACCAGCCGGTCGTCAGCAGGATCGCCAGAAGAAGCGCCCACATCGCCGGCCGGGTGGAGACGGCCACGACGAACCCCGCGATAAGCAAGAACCAATCGAAGCCGCCGCCCACCCGCCCGGCGGGCTCGCCGTCGCCGTCGCGTGAAAGTGACGCCTTGCGGCGATGAAAAATCGCCTCGTACCCTACGAAAAACGCCATGACCCCAAGAAGAAAGGGCATGTCCGAGAGCAGTTCAAAGCAGTAGCGGTAGAAGAGGCGCGTTCCCGCGACGCCGACGGTCATGACGACGGCGGTGGGACGGCCGGAATGAATGAGAAACAAGCGGTAGGTCAGCCCCAGCGCCGCGAAGCCCATGATGAGCATGGCGACCAAATCCGCGGGGACGGCCCAGTGGTCGAACAGCTTAAAATTGCCGGCGAACAGCAGCGGCAAGCCGGGGAACGCCAATCGTTGCGGCGCCGCCTGAAAGGTATACCCGCGCCCTTCGGCGAGATTGCGCCCGATGACCAGATAAAGCGCGCTGTCCCGCTCCACCCGCCATTGGCCATTGAACCCGAGGAGGTAAAGGATCAGGACGCCGCCGAGTAGCCATGCCCGGCGCCTGTCGGCCCAGTCCAGCAGACGCTGGGGTGAGGCGAAAGGCATGCCCAACCGCTGGCCGACAGTGACGGGAAAGACAGAATTAAGATCGCGCAATTCCATTCGCTTCCGAAAACCGCGAGTATAACTCGAATGGAAAGGCGCTCGCAATGCCAGCGGCCGGCGAGGATCAGGCGTCGGCGCTCGCCGCGGTCAATGATTTGACCCAGGAATCGTCCGTTTCGTAGCCGAGATCGATCAGCGCTTGCGGCAATTCAGGCATCTGGCGCAGAAGATCTTCGATGCGCGCTTTATGTTTGGGCGCGCGCCAGCGATTCAACAACGATTGCTCGACGGGACGCAGGCCGTTCAGCGTGGACGTGTCGAAGTCCTTCCGCTCGATCTCATGAAACATGCCGAACGGATGGGTGACCGGTTCGCCGGTGAACGCTTCGATTCTCGCCTGCTGAGCGTCGACGTCGCGCACGAGATCTTCATAGCGGACGAGCAGCACATCGGGCTTGCCCTGCTGAGCCAGGATGTGCTGGTAGTGGAACCGCCATCGATCGGGGGGAACGCAGTATTGAAATACGCCGTCGAGGGTGCGCTGGGAGGTCATCACGTCGCGTGGATCGCGAATCATCACGATGATTTTCAGCCGCGCCTTGCGGCCTTCGTAATAATGCCGCAATCCTTCGAGACGCGCGATATCGTGTGGAACTTTGGAGATGACGATGGCATGATTGCGAATCGAATACGTCGCCGCCCGCCAGCCGCCGACCTCGCGGCCAAACCGCCGCGCCTCGGGGTGGGCATTTTCAAGCATCATCTGCAAAAGCGTCGTCCCCGCGCGCGGGAAACCACAAATCAGAATGTGGAGCCGAAGCGGCTTCAAACCAAAAATGCCGGTATCGGGGAGCGCAAAAAGCGGCATCAAGACCGAACGGCGCAACTTCTTCAGCGGCGACCATGGCGCGGCGATCGCCGCGTAGGCGTGACTTCGCGTCGCCGCCCAAACCGAAGACAACCATGAGAAATGCAGCATGTTTTCGCACCGGCAATCCGCACGCCGAGCCTTAATTAATGACGCCCAGAAATCTTTTATTTTAAATCGCGCAGCAATCGGCGTATATCGTCGGCAATTCAATGGTTCAGTTGCGTTTTCTTGCCTTTGACTTGGTGAAAAAGACGATGTCGCTCCTCGCGCGTGGACAGTTATTGTCCTCGCGGATCAATATGCAATCGCGGGCGAACAAAAAGTGGACGCGCCCGCCTCCGCTCCGTTAGATTAGATCGGCGGATTGCGTCTGAACGATTGCACCTTATTCTGGAGTTCCTCTTGAAGTTGACCAATAGATTCCTGCGGCTGGCTCTCATCGCATCGGCCGTCGCGACTGTTTCCGTTCCATTGCTGAACCAGGTTCGAAAGACGCGCGGCGCCGACCCGATTCCCGTCGCGCCGGCCGAGCAACCCAAGGGCGTCCCTCTTTCAACGCTTCCCGCAGTCCCCGCCGACAAAGTCGTCTTGACGGTCGGCGATCTGAAAGTGACCGCCGGCGAGTTTAACGCATTTGTTTCCGAGCTGGATCCGACGCTTCAGGCTCGCGTCGCGGCAAGCGTCGCCGCCAGACGACAACTCGGCGAACAGTTTGTCGACCTCAAGCTGATGGCCGCCGAAGCCAAACGGCAAAAACTTGAGGACTCGCCCCGCGTCAGAACCACTTACGAGCAGCTCCTGGCCAACGCGCTGATGATGAGTCTCAGCGAACAGACCGACGCCAACAAGCAATTTTATAATGAAAACAAAGATTATTTCGCCGAGTTGCAAGCCCGGCACATTCTCATCGGCGTCGCCGGGTCCGGCGTGAGCGGCGCGACCCTCACCGACGATCAGGCCAGGGCCAAGGCCGAGAGCATTAAGCAACAATTGGACAAGGGAGCGGACTTCGCCACATTGGCCCGAAACGAATCCAGCGACAAAGGTTCGGCGCCGACCGGCGGCAGTCTTGGGATGATGTCGCGCGGTCAAATGGTTCCGGCGTTCGAAAAGGCCGCGTTTTCGTTGAAGGATAAAGAAATCAGCCAGCCGATTAAAACCCAGTACGGCTATCACATCATCCAGGTCCTGGAACGATCGATCCCGCCCTACAAAGACGTGATGCAGCGCATCCCGCAGCGGCGGATGGAACTCCTGATCGAACAACTGAAAAAGTCGGCTAAGCCGCAACTGGACGACGCATTCTTCGGGCCGGGCGAAAGCCCCCAGGCGGATGCAAAAACAGGAGACGCTACAAAGCCCGCCGCCACGAAGTAGGGCGTTGTCGAGCACGATGTAGTTTATATTTATAGATGTAGTTGAATGGTTGAAATGCCCCGGCACGCCGTGCCGGGGCTTGGGAACTCAGACGGAGGACTTTCATGCGCCGCGTTTTACCGCTTCTCTTATTGTCGTTGGTGGTATCGCTTTCCACGGTCTGTTCTTCCCGCGCCCAGGACGCGAAGGCGCCGAAGATCAAGGCGCTGATCATCGACGGCCAGAACAATCACGATTGGAAAAAGACGACCCCCGTGCTGAAGGCGGCGCTCGAAAGCTGCGGGCTGTTCGATGTCGATGTCGCGACCAGTCCGGCAAAAGGGCAATCGATGGCGGGATTTAAGCCGGATTTCGCCAAGTATGGCGTAGTGGTCTCCAACTACAACGGCGAGGAGTGGCCCGCCGAGACCAAAAAAGCGTTTGACGATTATGTGAACAACGGCGGCGGATTTGTCAGCGTTCATGCCGCCGACAATTCGTTCCCCAAGTGGGAGGAATACAACAGGATGATCGCCGTCGGAGGCTGGGGCGGGCGCAACGACAAATCCGGTACGATGCTTCGCTGGCGCGACGGAAAGGTCGAACATGACGCCAAAGGGGGCGGCGGAACGCACGGAAAGTTCTTTTCCTTCGTCGTCGAGACCCGCGACGCCGAGCACCCGATCATGAAAGGCCTTCCTGAAAAATGGCTGCACGCGAAGGATGAACTTTACGCCACCCTGGTCGGTCCCGCGGACGACGCGACTGTTTTAGCCACCGCAAAATCAGACAAGACCGGCGAAAACGAGCCGATGTTGATGGTCATCAAATATGGCAAGGGCCGGGTCTTTCATACGACCCTGGGCCATAGCGTCGAATCGATGGAGGACGTTGGTTTTGTCGTGACCCTCGATCGCGGCGCCGAGTGGGCGGCGACGGGGAAGGTGACGCAGAAAGTCCCGGAGAATTTTCCGACCGCCGACAAGGTGAGCAAGTGGGAGGCGAAGTGAAAGTCACGACGTCAATCGGAAAATTTGAATGCCCGGAATTCGAGTCGAAGATGAATAGAAAATTCTGATCGTGAGCGTTCGGATTTTTCAGGCCGCACGGTCGGCGTCTTCTTCGTAGAAGACGTGATCCGGATGGATGAACAAGTACATCGCCGCCGCGAGGAGATACATCGCGGAATAGACGGTGAATAGTGTCCCCCATCCCCAGCGGTGAAAAATCATCGCGCCGATGATCGGCTGCAAAGTATTGCCGCCGAGATTGCCGAGCATGTTGACGAAGCCGGCGGCGATGCCGGAATGGACGCCGCCGATATCGATAATCGCCGCCCATTTGGCGCCGAGCCCAAGATCGTAAGCGGCCATCGTCACGCTCATCAGCACGACCGCCTGCAAGGGCGTGTGAACATACCGCAAGCCAAAAATCGCGACGGCGGCGATGACATGTCCCACGACGGGAAAAACCGCGCGCCCGAACCGCTTGCGGCCGGTTCGCTTGACGATCGCGTCGGATACAAATCCGCCGATCAGGCATGTTACGCCGCCACAGAGCATGGGCATCGCGGACATCCACTCCGAATCCTTGAAACTGATGTGATGCACGTCCAACAGAAACTTCGGCATCCAACTGACAAAGAACGACCAGCCGAAGCTGCCGAAGACATAGACCATCGACAATCCCCAGAGGCTTGGGCTGCTGACCAGGGCAAGCCATACTTTCCCGTCGCGCGTCGCATGAGGCTTGATCGGCTTTCCGCCGCCGATGACGCTGAGTTCAGCTTCGTTGACGGAGGGATGATCGGCGGGGTTGTCGTGGAACCACGGGAAGAAGAACGCTACCCAAACCAGCCCGGCGAACCCGCACGCGAAAAATCCCAGCCGCCAGGATTGGAGGGTAACCAACGGGCGGAGTATGGCGGTGGTCTTGGCGAGAGATCGGAATCCGGGGGAATCGAATTCCCGCATGAGCATTCCAAACAGCAGCGGCGAAAGGGCTCCGCCCCAACGCGCGACAAGCCAGAGAATGCCGCTGGCCCGTCCCTGGGCGCTGGCCGGCAACCAGCGCGACTGCACGCGCGCGATATTCGGATACGCCCCGGCTTCCCCCACGCCGAACAGAAAGCGAAGGGTCAGCAGCGAGAAAAACCCCGTGGCGGTACCCGAAAGGGCGGTGAACAACGACCAGGCGAGCACGACGCGGGTGAGCGTGCTACGGGCGCCGAAGCGGTCGCCCATCCATCCGCCGGGAAGCTCGAAGAGCGCATAGGCCAGCCAGAAGACGCCGAAAATCACCCCCATCTGGGCGTGGGTGATATGCAGATCGGTCTCGATCATCGGCTGCGCCCGCATGATGCAGAGGCGATCGAAATAAGTCAGGAAGGACAGAACGCAAAGAAACCCCATCACGCCGTAACGAACGCGGGTGGGGCGCCGAGCGGCGGGCGAAACGGGATTAAGCCGAGCGTTGATTGCTGACGTCAAGCGGCGCCTCCTCAAATCCGGTCGGCATCGAGCAATCGCCTGGCCGCTTCGCGGACCGGCGCCTGTTCCGTTTCTCCCAGGTTGCTCATGAGCGGGATGAGCGGCCCGGTATTGGCGATCCCCGCAAGACGAACCGCTGCGTGCAAAACGCGGATCGGATTGATGGCGTTGCGCAGGTCTTCCAGCGGCCTGAATATGTGGCGAATCGCGTCGGCCTGTTCCCAGTTTTTCGTGCGAATGTGATCGAGCATCGCGACGGATAATTTGGGCGCCACGCAAACGCATCCCGACGTAAAGCCGCCAAGCGCGAAATCTCTCATATGGATGATGGCCGGCTGCTCGCCGATGCCGCTGATGATGATGCGCCGATCGACCTGCTGCACGAGCCGGTTGAGATAGTCGTCCTTCGCCGGATCATTGCGGACGGTGGCGTATTTGATTCCGGAAATAATTCGGTCGTCGGCCAATCGCTTTACGTTTTCCGGCTCGATGTAGCCGTCATGTTTGATGTAAAGCAGCGCCGGCAATCCCGCCGCCTGCACGAATTGGCGGATGCCCGCTTCGACACCCTCCGACGTGGTGACGCCGGTGTGCGGCAATACCATGACGGTCGGGAATTTGTATCGGCGAATGATCTTCGCCTGATCCATCATCATCCCATACGCCGGCCCCGCCGCGGGAATGACCAGTGTATCGGCGCCCGCCGCTTCGCTGAGATAACCCAGAACCCGGTCGTATTCGCTGAGCGCGATGTGATAGAAGTTGGCGTTTCCGCCGTAAAGCAGCGTACGAATGCCGCCGGCTTCGATGTGGCGAATCAGCTTCGTGTTCTCGACATCGTTGAGCGAAAAATCCGCGTTGCGCGCCAGCGGCGGAACAGCGAGAACGGAACGGGTAAGTGCGTCGGTTGAGAGTGAGGTAAGCATGATTCCCTCCAGTTTACGCGAGCGATGCGGTTCTTCCAAATCGCGCGGGGCGAGTTGGATTTCGCTTTGCCGCTCGCGCGTTCTTTACCTGACAGATGACGCTCATTGCCTCGCGAGAAGGTCTGGAAGAAACTCTCCAAGGCGCTTGAGGGCAAGCTCCGCCTCAAGTTTTTCGATCGTTCGACGTTGCGTAAATTCGGCAAGCGCCAATAGTTCTCTGTGCTCCGCCGCCCCGAGAAACTCTTTGCGCTCCAATAATTCTTGCATCCGGTCGGCCAGCGGTGTTTCCAACTCGTATCCCGCGGCACGACGGAGCGAAGCGACGGCGGCTACGATGTAACATGACATAAGGAAGCTACTGTCGGCGTAATGCGTTCATTAGAACGCCGCTTCATCGCGTTCATAAGGACGAGGTTCCGAAGGATACGGCCGCCGGAAACGCGGAGAGCCCGATCTTCGACATCCGGCCAATCGACGCGATTGGAGCGGAAACTTATCCGAGCAGGGGCTTGCTCCCGCATCGAACGTACCGCCCGCAGAAATTTCCGTCTTTCGCCGGCTGGCAGCGAATTGACTTTTTTCAATAGCTCCGATGCGCTCATGGTTATGATCGTATCCCCACCGCCAAGTCATGATCTGCTTTAGGTTCGTGCGGTGAGTATCTCCGCGCGCCCATTTGAACTTCGATTATCCGATCCCAATGTGGCGACCCTCAATATATATCCGGCTCCGGCGTCGCCTTCCCCGCGTGCAGGAATTTGAAATCGCATCCCTCGTGCGCCTGCGTTGTCTCCGCGCAAAACAACTTTCCATACCCCCGCCCGAACCGCTCTTCCGGCGGCTTCCACTCCGCGCGCCGGCGTGCCAGTTCGGAATCGCTGACATGCAAATGAATTCGACGGCCCTTCACATCCAACTCGATCATGTCTCCGTCACGGACAAGGGCGATTGGACCTCCGATCGCCGATTCGGGCGACACATGCAGGACGCAGGCGCCGTAGCTTGTGCCGCTCATTCTGGCGTCGGAGATGCGGATCATGTCGCGGATGCCCTGCTTGAGGAGTTTTTTTGGGATCGGCAGCATACCCCATTCCGGGATGCCCGGGGCGCCGACGGGACCGGCGCTTTGAAGGACGATCACCGAATCGGCCGTCACGTTTAACGCCTCGCTGTCGATTCTCGCTTTGAGGTCGGCGTAGGTCTTGAAAACCACCGCGGGTCCGGTGTGCTGAAGAAGGCGCGGCTCGGCGGCGGTCGGTTTGATCACGCAGCCGTCCGGAGCGAGATTGCCGTGAAGAACGAACGTGGCGCCCGCCTTGGAAAGAGGCTGGTCGAGCGGGAGAATGACCTTGTCGTCGAAGACCTTGGCGTCGTCGATTTGCTGGCCCAGCGTGCCGCCGGAGATGGTCTTGCAATCGACGTGAAGCAGATGGCGAATGCGGTTGAGCAACGCGCGGAGCCCGCCGGCGTCGTGGAAATCTTCCATTAGAAATTCGCCGGATGGGCGGATGTTCGCGATCACCGGCGTACGCTGGGAAATCGCGTCGAACGTCGTCAGCGGCAGTGTGATCCCGGCTCGGCCGGCCATCGCGATCAGATGAATAATCGCGTTGGTCGATCCGCCGATCGCCATGTCGGCGGTGATCGCATTTTCAAAACTTCCCGCAGATAAAACGTCGCTGGGCTTGAGATCTTCCCACACCATCTCGACGATCCGGCGTCCCGATTCGCTGGCCATTCGGCTATGCCCCGAATGCACGGCGGGAATACTCGACGCGCCGCCCAGGGTCATGCCGAGGGTTTCGGCGATGGCGGTCATCGTCGATGCCGTGCCCATAGTCATGCAATGGCCGGGGGAGCGGGCGATGCCGTCTTCGATGCCGCGCCATTCGCAATCGCCCAAATTCCCGGCACAGCGCTCGGCCCAATATTTCCAGGCGTCGGTTCCGCTGCCGAGGGTCGTGCCGTTCCAGTTGCCTCGGAGCATGGGGCCGCACGGGAAATAGATGCTCGGCAGATTCATCGAGATCGCGCCCATCAGCATGGCGGGCGTTGTCTTGTCGCACCCGCCCATCAGGACGGCGCCGTCGACCGGATGACAGCGGAGCATTTCCTCGGTCTCCATCGCCAGGAAGCTGCGATAGAACATGGCGCTGGGTTTCATGAACGATTCGCTGAGCGACATGACGGGAATTTCGACGGGGAATCCGCCGGCTTGCCATATGCCGCGTTTGATTTCTTCCACGCGCTGCTTGAAATGCGTGTGGCAGGTGGCCATGTCGCTCCAGGTATTCAAAATCGCGATCACCGGCTTTCCCTCCCAATCCTCGGCGGCGAAACCCATCTGTTTCATTCGCGAGCGATGGCCGAAGGAGCGAAGGTCGTCGGGACCCAGCCAGCGATGGCTGCGGAGGGATTGAGGATTCTTGACGGAGGACGTTGGATTGGGAATTCGTGGCATATGAATCGAGGTTATTGTCAACTACGGTCGAGCGGGAAACCAACTGCAAAGCGTGTCTCGAAGTTTCAGGAAGGCACGATCCGAACATCGACGCGTGCCGACTTTTTGACCAAGTGTTTTAAATATCGAAGCCGAGCGTGTTTTGCCGGCCGAGACCCCTTCCCTCCGCGCCTTTGCGGTACCTCTTTCCGGCCCCCGACCCTTCCACCAAAAACTGGTATTTCGCATCGCCAAGTTTCGCTTGTATTTCTTCCGGAATTTTGACCTCAACGGCGAGTTGAAAACCATCCCCTTTCCGCATCCATAATAAGTCATTCCAATTCAGGGTTCTCGACTTCACCGCATAAGCAAAGCCATCACGGACGAGGTCGCCTAAAAACGCGATGACGTCGATAAATGTAGTTTTCCCGCTTGCATTGGGACCAACCAGAACATTTAACCCATTCACGGTGCGGCAGATGTACTTCAGGCATCGGTAATTAAGGGCCTCAACACGCGTGATCATCCCGACAGGATAACACGCCTGCCTTTCATCTAGAAGATCACGCACTCAGGCGCGGGACTCCACTGATGAAAACGATACAAGATAATCGAGTGATCCAAGGCGGCCTGTATCGCGCGTCATTCGTATCAGCCACGGCAAATTCGCATCCGTGTTCCGTCCACGCACTATTGCATGTATGCGATGGCCAGCGGCCAAAAGCGACCTCGCGACGCCGCCGCCGACTTGTCCGGTGATTCCGGTGATCGCGAAAAGAGCCGATGCCCCGGAAGAGTTTTTCACCCACCGCGCCTAAAAATTCAATAGAAGCACAAGCGCTCCTTACCACGGCAGCGGTTGACCCATGTGAAAAAAACCGCCGGTGGGTCCATCGTCGGGTAAGGTCGCTAACTGCACGCTTGTCTTCCCGCCGTCGGCGAGATCCATCGGCGCATTGGGACCGCCCATGTCCGTTTTTACCCAGCCGGGATGGGCGGAATTCACCTTGATTTTCGTATCGCGGAGGGCGTGAGCCAGGTGAACGGTGAAGGCATTGAGGGCTGTCTTGGACGCGTCGTAGGCAAAACCCTTCATGTTGTAGATGTCGGAAGTCTTATCCGCATGCAACGTCAGGGAGCCAAGAATGCTCGACAAATTAACGATCCTCCCGGCGGGGGATTGCTTGATCAACGGAAGCAATGTTTGCGTCAGGGCGACAACGTCGAAGAAATTTGTATCGAACGTATCTCGTAAAACTTTTGAAGATACGGTGACCGTGCTGTTGGCGCCGCCGGGACCGAAATCTATCTCGTCGAGCATGACGCCGGCGTTATTGATCAGGATATCCAGCTTACCGAACTCGCTTTGCAAGTAGTCGGCCGCTCTCTGGTGATCCTTCGTCGACGTGACCTCAAGGCGAAACGCGCGCGCGTCAGCGACGCCATCGGCAAGTAGCGCTTTGACGGCGCCCTCTCCTTTCGCCAAATCGCGGCATCCAATGATGACGGTGGCCCCTAACTTCCCAAGGCCACGTGCCGACTCCAGGCCAAGCCCCTTGTTTGCTCCGGTGATCAACGCAACTTTCGATCGCGTATCTGTCATAATCTGCCTTTTCGGGTTCGGTGTAAAAAAAACAGTTGCCGATCATTGGCGACGGCTTCGCTCGCGGTCAAGTGAATTCATCGCTCCATTTCGATTTGTTCCGAAAGAACGGGGCGCCGCGAATGAATGGCGGTGCAATCGCGAACGCACTCAAGCCCCAACCCTTTCCGGTCCGATAACAGTTACATCGGCACGATAGAGCGTTTGCCGTCGGCGCGGGTTGATTACCTCAACGATGGAATCGGCCGATACGCTCGCAGGGTCTGTGGCCCGGCTATGAGGATTTGCCGATGGATTTTGCGATCAATATTTTCCGGAGTGGCGCCCGCGCCGGGTCGACCCGGATCATCATCGTCGCACTGGTGATCTCGATTTTGATGACGACGGCCGGTTGTTCGCGCCTTTGCATGACCGGCGTCGACCGATCGACCCAAAGCACGCCCGCCCAGGCGGCGCCGCCGCCGCTTGCCGTTCATCGGCCGCACGGGCCGTTCCTGGATGCGGGGGCAGGCGCCGACCCGCAGGAGCTTGCGCCGCAGGTCGTGAACGTATTCGGGGAAGTGAACGGCGCCAGCCCGCGCGCGGCGACGCTGAGCGGCGAAATCGCCTTTCAGCAGCACACCTTCGCCGACGAAGGATACGACAGCGATGTCGCCGTCGATCCGACCGGAAAATGGCTCGCGTTTTCGAGCACACGCGACAGCGAGCATCCGGGGATTTTCATGCAGCGCGTCGACGGGACCGCCGTCACGCAGCTCAGCGACGGCAACGCCGACGACGCATACCCGGCCTTCAGTCCCGACGGTAAACAAATGGCGTTCAGTTCGACCCGTTCAGGGAATTGGCAAATTTTTGTGATGGACGTCGATGGCCGCAATGTCGTGCAGTTGACCAACGGTCCGATGCAGGCGATTCATCCGAGTTTCAGCCCCGACGGCTCGCGAATCGTCTACTGCGCGGTCGGGGGCCGAAGCGGGCAATGGGAATTGTGGACGCTGGACCTGAAGACCAGCGAGAAGCGAACGATCGGCTACGGGTTGTTTCCGACCTGGTCTCCCAATCCCGCGGTAAACCGGATCGCTTTTCAGCGGGCGCGTCAGCGCGGGTCGCGGTGGTTTAGCCTGTGGACGCTGGATCTTGTGGACGGCGAAGGCCGCCGGGCGACGGAAGTGGCCGTTAGTTCCAACGCGGCCATTCTCTCGCCGACCTGGAGTCCCGACGGTCGGCGTCTGGCGTTTGCCACGGTGCTTCAGCCGGGAAAAGGGGGCGAGTATCGCCCACGCGGGCAGACGGACATTTGGACGGTCGATGCCGACGGCACAAATCGCCAGCGTCTGACCGACGGCCATGGCAACAATCTGATGCCGTTCTGGGCGACGGACAATCGCGTTTATTTCATTAGTGATCGCGGCGGAGCGGAGAGCGTCTGGTCGGTGCATGCCGACCCGATCAAGAACGCCTCAGTCGAAGCACAGGCGCCGAAAAAAGAAAAGACGGCCGTCGGAGCGACCGACGCGGGAGACGCGACGGCGCGTTAAGGAACATCAACGTCACCTTGTGGAAGACTCGTTCTCTCTCCGGCTTAGAGCATTTATCATGTTGGTGAAGCGACCTTGCGTCGCGAAAAACGCCCCGTAAGCGGGGCCGCTAAACGCAGACACGCGCGAGCAACCTGACAACTGCTCTAAACGGAGAGGCGCCGACGCGGCCTGAGATGCTCTAATGTAGCTTCAAGGAAGAAGCGATGAATAACATGGCGCCCCGATTTTTCTCGTGCCTCGCGTTGACGCTGGCACTGCTGTCAACCGGTTGCGAGCCCACGCCGCATTACGGATCGGAGCTGCAGCTATTCCTGCCCGGCGCCAAACGGCAAGTCTGGGCGGTTGCGCCCGCGGTCAACCTCAGCGGCCAGAAGGGCGTCGATCCGCTTTTGCAGGCGGATTTGCTTTATCAGCAGCTTCAGCAGGTGCATGGGTTGACGGTGGTGCCGGTGGATCGCGTCGTGCAGGTGATGGCGGGGCTGAAGATGGAAAAAGTACAGTCGTCCGAGCAGGCCGCCATCGTGTGCGATCTGCTGGGATGTGACGCATTGGCGCTGGCGACGGTAACGGCGTTCGATCCGTACGATCCGCCAAAATTCGGCGGATCGGTCCAGGTCTTCGCCAAGCCGGCCACGTTCGTGCGGCGGAAGAATATCAACGTGCATGAATTGTCTCGAGCGGCCGCGCCGTCGGAGGATGATTCCCTGCCCGCCCCGAAGGAAACGACGTTTCTGCAGGCGGTGGCCATGCTTGACGCCGCCAACGGCACGGTTCGCGACGCCGTGCTGGATTATGCGCGTGGCCGCGCCGATCCCGCCGGGCCGTTGGGCGCTAAAGAATATTTAGTGAGCATGGATCGTTATTGCGGGTTTGCGTATTACCGGTTGGTCGATGATTTATTGAAGCAACTGGACGCGCGAATTCCGAAGGTTCGGAAAAAATGAGCGATGGCGATGGAAGACCGCCGAGACGGAGTGGATGTTTTCAGGGAGAAAAGATGCCGGAGAAGAAAGTTTTGAGTTTGATGAAAGGGGAGCATCATTTTTGTTTTCGATACGAAGTCGGAGACGAATCGAAGGTGCTCGATGCGCTGGTTGACATGGTCAATCGGCGTCAGACATGCTTCGATTGGTTCGACGCCGCTGTGCTGTCGCATCAGCTCGGTCAGCATTTGGCAAAAGAGTTGAAGGCATATTTGCCGAAGAAAGCTGCGTGAGAATGTATTGGGACGGAATAAGTTGACAGTTGCACGAAATAAGTTGCTAGTTGCCAGTTGTTACTTGTTAGTTGCCAGTAAAGAAGATTGCCTTTTTCGTCTTCGCATTTACTGACAACCGGCAACTAACAACTGGCAACTTATTCCTCAACTTATTCCTCCCATCCTTCTCCCAAGTGAGACGAGGATCGTCTTACAGGTGGGCCATCCGGAAACGCCGGCCGGTGGCATTTTTTCCTGGTTCAGGAACGGAGGCCGGAAACCTCCGCCGGAGACCTAGTTGTCTCCGCATGCGCCGCGCCCGGTGCCTATGAATATTGCAACCGCTCCAGATCCCGCCTCACAATCTCCGTCTACGCTCAAGCCGGTATTCCCGGAGAAGTCGTTTACGCCGCTGGTCAGGCAGTTCCTCGACTACCTGCGCCTGGAAAAACACTTCAGTGACTATACCGTCAAAAGCTACGGAGCGGACCTGATCCAGTTCGACCAGTACCTGGCCGGCGAGATCGGTCCGGCCGCGGCGGCGGTTCCGGCCGGCGTAACGCCGGCCAAGGTATCTCCCGACGAGGTCGATCAGCGCGCCGTCAGGTGCGAACCGCTGACCGTCCGCGAGTTTCTCGCGTATCTCTACGGGCAGAATTACACCAAGAGCACGACGGCCCGGAAACTGGCGACCTTGCGGAGCTTTTACAAGTTCCTCATCCGCCGGGGAATCGTCGGCGCCAGCCCGCTGGCCACCATCCGCACGCCCAAGCAGGAAAAACGCCTGCCCAAGTGCCTGGACCTCGAACAGGTTCAAAAACTTCTCGAAGCGCCCGGCGACGCCGACCTCCTGGCCGCCCGCGACAAGGCGATGCTCGAAGTCCTCTATTCCAGCGGCATTCGCGTCAGCGAATTGGTCGAATTGGAAATGGGAGACATCGATCTTCAGGAAGGCATCCTGCGCGTTCGCGGCAAGGGGCGCAAAGACCGCCTGACGCCCATCGGCAGCCAGGCGATCAAGGCCGTGCAACGCTATTTCGAGTTGCGATCGCAGGAGCCCAAGTGTAACGGCCCCGACGCCGCCCGCGTCTTCCTCAACAAGCACGGCGAAAATCTTTCCACGCGCTCGGTTCGCCGCAAGCTCGATAAGTATCTTGTCACCGCGGGTCTTGATCCGGGAATCAGCCCGCACACGCTTCGCCACAGTTTCGCCACTCACCTGCTGAACAATGGCGCCGACTTGCGCAGCGTGCAGGAGTTGCTTGGGCATCAGAGCCTGAGCACGACCCAAATCTACACGCACCTGAGCACGAGCCGAATGAAGGAGGTGTACGACGCGGCCCATCCCCGCGCGGCGCATCCGGTCGGCCCGCCTGAATCAGGAACGTCCGATTCGTTTCAGCACCCGGCGGCGGGGGCAACGCCGCCAGCGCGCCCTTTCTATCCCGCGAAAGCGGGGTAATAGGCGCCGTCTGAAAAAGTGAATTTCGCGACGGGCACGGAACCAGCGTTCCGTGCCCGTTTTCGTTTGCCGGCGGGCTTACCGCCATTTCGCGGCCGTGAAACGACAGAGGCGTTGACGGACCGCCCTGACCGAACGATGAATTGTCGACGTGGGTTTGCTCAACACGGCCGCCGCCGCGCGATATGGAAATGAGCACCACCCATACGAAACATGATAAAAATCAACTCATCTACGTTCTGCATCCTCTTTTTGTCCTTTGTCTCGGCGTCGGCGCTTGCCGCGCCCGCGGCGCTGCGGCTGCCGGCCGTCATCAGCGCCCATGCCGTGGTGCAGGCGGATAAGCCGATCGCGGTGTGGGGATGGGCGACGCCGGGCGACGCGGTGACTGTCGCCTTCACGGCCGCCGACGGTGCCGCCGAAGATGCTCACATGACCGCGGCGGCGGATGGCCGATGGTCCGGGTCGCTCGCGCCCCTCAAGAGCGGCGTCGCGGGACAACTCAAAGTCCGCACCGACAAGGGCGAAACGTTGCAAGTGGACGATGTGCTCGTCGGCGAAGTCTGGCTCTGCGGCGGGCAATCGAACATGTCTTATCTCGTCAACACGCCGTCGAAAAACGTCAATGAACGCACCACGCCGGAATTATTGGAGCGGGCAGAAAACGAAGCCACGGCCGCCAAGGGGCAGCTTCGTTATTTCGCGACGCGCAACGTTCACACCGACACGCCGATGGACGACGTGGAGGGCAAGTGGATCATCGCGACGCCGGAAACCGTCGGCGGGTGCTTCGCCCTGTCATGGAATTTCGCCGTCGAACTGCACGACAGAATTCACGCTCCGATTGGCCTGATCGACTCGGCCGTGGGCGGTACCGTCGTGGAAGCGTGGACGCCGAAACCGGAACTCGACGCCTCTTCGGCCGGGCCGGCGTTGGAGCAGCGTTACAAGGAGCGATTGGATCACCTGGCTCCCGCCGAGAAAGCGAAATTCGACAGCGCCATGGCCGTGTGGACGAAGAAGTTTCCCACCGCCGACTTGCAGCGGCAGAACCTGGCGGCCAAGCCGGCGCCGGCGGCGGGTAACGCGAACATCCCCGCGCGTCTTTACAACGGCATGATTCGCGGCCTGGAACCCTATACCCTCAAAGGCGTCATCTGGTTTCAGGGCGACGGCAACTGCCCGCATCCGGCCGATTATGGCGTGTTGATCAAAACGATGATCAACGCCTGGCGCAGCCATTTCCACGACGCGAGTCTGCCTTTCTACTATGTCGAAATGCAGAATTACGCCAGACCGCAACAGAAGCCGATCGAGCCCAATGCGCTGTCGGAAATTCGCGAGCAACAGCAGGCGGCGCTTGAGTTGCCCAATACCGACGTGGCCACCGGCGTAGACGTCGGCATCCGAATCCCCAACTACGAGGCCCACTTCCCCGACAAAAAATCGCTCGGCAAGCGTCTGGCCGGTCTGGCGCTGAACAACCTCTATGGCCAACCCGGCCTCGTTCACAGTCCGCACCTCAAGAGCTTCAAAATCGAGGGCAATAAAATCCGCCTTCAGTTGGAATATGCCGACGGTCTACGAATCCGCGGCGCCAGCGACCTGGCAGGCTTCGCCATTCGCGGCGCCGAGGGCGAATGGCTCTGGGCTCAGGGGAAGATCGACGGGCAGGATATCCTGGTATGGAATGATCAGATCGCCAAGCCTACCGACGTACGATATGCGTGGGCGTATAATCCGACGATCAGCGTGGAGAACAATTCAGGTTTGCCGTTGCGGCCGTTCCGGACGGATACGGCCAGCGCCCATTGATTTCGATGGATAACGCCGTTTGCGTCGTTTATAGTTTCAGCGATGCCGCTTCGCGATCATTTTCATCCGCCCTTAAGCGCCGAACGGCATTGGGAATCGTTTCATGCGCTGTGGGCCACGACCATCGCCGACGCGCTGAACGAAACATTGCTTCCGCAATCCTATTTTGCCGAGGTCCATGTCCATGGTGGAAGTCGCGTGGAGATTGACGTCGCGACTTTCGACAGTTCGCCCGGCGCCTTTGACGGGAATGACAGCCGGGATGAGGGCGGAATTGCGATCGCTCCCATTCGGGCCTGGGCGCCGCCGGCGCCTGATCTCTCGATGCCCGCGATCTTTCCCGACAGCCTGGAGGTATTTGTTTTCAATAGCGAAGGGGGACCGACGCTTGTGGCGGCGGTGGAACTTGTCAGCCCCGGAAATAAAGATCGCCAGGAATACCGTCGCGCTTTCGCCCCCAAATGCTCAAATTATCTCCAACAGGGGATCGGTCTTGTCATCGTCGATATTGTTACGGATCGCCGCGCCAATCTCCATTATGAATTGGTGAATTTACTCGGCGTCGGCGGTGAGTTCATGCTCCCGGCCGATGATCTCTATGCCGTCGCATATCGCCCGATCCGCCGGCCTCATGTCGAACAGATCGATATCTGGCGGGCGCCGTTGACCATCGGCGACCGATTGCCTTTGTTGCCCCTGGCGTTGGATAAGCAAGTTTGCGTGCCACTCGATCTTGAAACTACTTATCGGCAGGCGTGCAGGATGGGGCGATTGCCGGGTTGAAATTTGTGGCGAGGCCGCCAAAGCGGTCTCGCCAGCCATACGTCAGTTCAATCCTCAGGCGCCATTGTCAGTGATAGCGCGCACCCGCGATCGCCTTATTCATGGATATTTTAAAACCGATCACGACTACATCTGGCAGATTGTGACTGATGATATTCCGGTGTTGATAATCGAATTGCAACATATACTCGCCGGGGCATAAGGCGCTGCGGCTAAAAATGGTTTGGAATTGCAGCCTTTAGCTCGCTGGTGGCCAGCCGCTTCCGGAATCATCGTGCCCGCTCCAACTCGAACGCGTCGTGCACGATCTGCAGCGCCTTCGCCCCCTGTTCCTTGTCGATGATGCAACTGATTTTTATTTCGCTGGTGGTGATGTTCTGAATGTTGATTTTCGCGTCGGCCAGCGCTTTGAACATTCGCTGGGCGACGCCGGTGTGGACGCGCATGCCGACGCCGACCACGCTCACTTTCGCCAAGTCTCCGCGGTAGATCGGCGCGGTCTTGGCGCCGAGTTCCCGGCAGAGTTGATCGACGACCGGCTTGATGTCCTGCAAGTCGCCGTGCTCGACGGTGAAGCTGATGTTGGCCGAGTTGTCGTCGGAAATGATCTGAATGATGTCGTCCACGACGATGTTGGCGCCGGCGATGTCGCCGAAAATCTTGGCGGCGATGCCCGGCCGGTCCGGCACGCTCTTGATCGTGACCCGCGTGAGATCCTTTTTCAAAGCGGCGCCGGATACGACGATGTGTTCCATGTTGGCAGTCTCCGCGACGATCCACGTTCCTTCGTTCTCATTCTGGCTGTTGCGCACGTGCAGGGGAACGTTGTATTTCTTGGCGAATTCGACGGCCCGCGTCTGCAATACCGAGGCGCCGAGGCCGGAAAGCTCGAGCATTTCGTCGTAGCTGATCCGTTCGATTTTTCTCGCATTTTTGACGACGCGGGGATCGGCGGTATAGATGCCGTCGACGTCGGTGTAATTCTCGCAGACGTCGGCGTTCAAGACGGCGCCGATCGCGACCAGCGTGGCGTTGCTTCCGCCGCGGCCGAGGGTGGTTAGATCGCCTTCGAGGGTGACGCCCTGAAAGCCGGCGATGATGACGATTTTTCCGGCCGACAGTTGATCGAGGATTCGTTGTTTATTGATCGATTGGATGCGCGCCTTGGAAAAGGCGTTGTCGGTGACGAGGCCGATCTGACCGCCGGTGAAGCTGATCGCTTCGTGGCCCTGGGCATGGATGGCCATGGCCATCAAGGCTATGGTGACTTGCTCGCCGGTGGCCAGAAGCTGATCCATCTCGCGCTTGGGCGGGTTGGGGCAGATTTTCCGGGCGAGTTGAATGAGGTCATCGGTGGTGTCGCCCATGGCGCTGACGACGACGGCGACGTGATTCCCCTTTTCCTTGGCCGCGATGGCCCGCGCGGCGGCCTTGTGAATGCGCTCGGCGTCCGCCACGCTGGACCCGCCGAATTTCTGAACGATCAATCCCATGCTTCCTACCTGTTCCGCAAACCAAGCAAAGCGGAGATTATAGGGATGGAGGGGATTTCCTCAACGGACGGCGAAGAGAAGGAAAGAGAAATCGGAAACCGAAAGCCAAAATAGAAGTTCAAATTGAGATGATTTCAGATCATTTCCGATTTCCGATTTCACATTTGAGATTTCATTTCAGATTTCAGATTTTACCGATCGCCTACGGTTTAAAATATCCATCCGTCAGCGTTTGCAAGAACAGCACGATCTCATTTTCCTCTTCGTGCGTGAGGTTAAGGTGTCCGACCTGGGCGTCCTGGCTCGCGACGGCGCCGGTGGCGTTTTGCAATGTGATCGGCGACGGAAACTCCGGCGTGTGGAAAAGCGCGTCGCCTTTCAACCCCGCATACGGATTTGCCTTGGTGAAATCAATTGCTTCGTCACGGTTGGTCAGACTCCTTTTATTGTAGAAATGGACAACATCGTACAGGCTCTTGAACACGCCGTTGTGCATGTAGCACTTCACGAACGTCGGCGACGGGCGCCGATCGACGTTGCGCAGCGTGGGGGCTTTGAAGGTTCCATTGATCGCCAGAAAATCGCCTTTCCCGTTGCTTCCCTTACCCATGTTTCCCGGCGGCAAGCCCATCTGGGGGTAAATAATCGCGCCCAATCCCAAGTCGATGTACCCGGCCCCGGCGGCATTGTAACCGGCGGGATTCGACTTGGAATCGGTCATGTTGTAATAGGGATTCGATAAGTTTTTCGGAACGCCGATGTTGGCGAAGCATGAGTTGCTCCAGATGTCGGGGCCGGTGCTGGGATCCGTTGGGATACCGTGGCACAAAGTGCATTGGGCGAATTTATGAGGTTTACCGACGCCGGGCCGCCCCGCGTATGATCCGGTCACCAACTGGAGCCCGATCATTTCATGTTCGGATAGCTGCGCTTTGCCGGCCAGGTAGGCGTCGTATTTCGAGGAGAAGGGAGAGACTTCCTCGGACGACTCGAACGCAGCGATCTCGTCGCAAATATCCTGGAACACCTCCGCGGTCGATTTCTTGAAAATATTGCTTCCGTACGCCTGCTTGAACAGGGCGGCGTTTTTTCCCTTCTCGACTGCTTCGACCACGCTTTCGGGATCGCCGAGGTCGTGGACGAGGTTGTTCATTTCATTCGGATTCTGGAAAGGAAAAGTCGCCTGGTTCGCCAGATCCGTCGCCCGCCCGTCCCAGAACAACCCGCCGGCGTACGCCTGCAATGCGGGGTCAAATTTGGGCGGCCCTTTCGGCAGAAAGACGGCGTATCCGATCGTCGGCGGCGCGCGAAATCCAAATCGCCCCGGCACGATGCCCGGAACCGGACCCATCTTCAAATTCACCGATTGATCGGGAAAGGTGAATCCGGCCGACTCCGAGTGACAACTCGCGCAGGACATGCCTGCGGGGTTTGATAGAGTCGTATCATTAAAAAGGGCTTTGCCGAGGGTAAAGGCGGGCGACGACGCCGGCAGCACTTCGTCCGCCGGCTCCGCCGCCACTGGGCGCGGACGCCCGATTCCGGCAATAACAATTCCGATTACCCCTGCCGCCAGCGCGATGGAACCCTTTCGGCTCCAATTGATCCATGGACGCATCTCGACCTTCCTTTGCTAAGACTGAGCGCGGATTTTGCCAAGCCGGCTGTGCCGGCACTGTGTAAAAACTGCTCACCGGAAGGGTTCGGACTTGCGGCCTTGACCCCGAATAGGGATACTGGAAGGCGCGATGACCCCAACCGGTTATCGCAAATACGGGCGGTCAGAAGACTTTTGCGAGGACTCTGATCGCCCTTTTAATACAATCTCGTTGAGACTGATTCTCAGACTAATCTACAACAGCATCGAACTTTGTCAACTTCAGATTGGTAGATTGATTTATTTATTTCGAAAGGATGCCGCCATGCGTCCGTTTTTGTTTCTTGTCGCGTTTTTGACGGCGATTTCGACGGTCTACGCGCGCGGGTCGTTCGGCGCCGACCAACCCCAAACCACGCCCGTTTCCGCAACCCTTTCAGTATTCGACATTTCCAGCGGAAAGGCAAAAACACTCTTCACCCTCGACGACCAATCGTTGTCGGCGCCCGCGTTTGCCGGCCGGAACGTCTTTGTGGCGACGTCCGGCAAGAAAGTGTTGGCGATTGACTCAAAGACCGGGCACATCAATTGGGAATATACTACAAATCATCCCGTCTTCAGCCTGCTGACGGCGTCGAAGGAAGTCTATGTCGGCGCCGGGGCGACCCTCCTTGCCCTCGATCCCCGGACGGGAACCGTCCGCTGGAGTTTTGATAATGACATGGCCCTGACCGATCCCGCCCCGGCGGATGGCCTGGTTACCTTCAACAGCGTCGACGGCCCGATCGCCATGGATCCCGCCACCGGAAAAACCCGCTGGCGCCTTAATGTCCAATGGGGTTATTTCATCTGTTCCGCCCTGAGCGACCATCGGCTTTGTGTCTGGAAGCCGGACGAGATCTACGTCATCGATACC
The DNA here is from genome assembly GCA_035551995.1 of Tepidisphaeraceae bacterium. Taxonomy (GTDB): domain Bacteria; phylum Planctomycetota; class Phycisphaerae; order Tepidisphaerales; family Tepidisphaeraceae; genus RYN-428. The sequence goes on along the minus strand of DASZME010000062.1, from coordinate 34,059 downwards.
GAAAGCGGCAAGACCCTCTGGCAAAGCGCCGCCGACAGCTCGGTCAGCGCGCCGGGCGCGCTTCCTTCCCCGGCCGTCGCCGCCGGCGAGGTGATTTGCCAGCTTCGCGGCTCGCGCACCGATCCGCGCGACTGGTCCATTTTCAATCTCGACGCCGGCAGCGGAAAGACCCTTTGGAAAACCAACCTCGGCGACCACCTCGGCGCCGCCGCCCGCACCCTGATCTCCGGGAACACGGTCTATTGCGTTCTCGACGAAAACCTCTTCGCGCTGGATCTGAAAACGGGCGAAAAAAAATGGCGGGCGTCAACCAAGCCTCTTGAAACCAACGGCACTGGCATGACCGCCGACGCCAATACGATCGTCCTGCCCCAAATTGGCGGAAACCTTCTCGCTCTTGACGCGGAAACCGGAAAACAAAGATGGCTGGACGAATCCTCCGCTCCCTCCCGAAAAAACATAATGCGAACGGCGGGAATGGTCATCACGACTGATTCGGTTTATGTCGCACGCAATGAGTTCGCACGATAGGCATTCCTGTCGCGCGAGGCGGGGCTGGACTTGTTCTTGCCCGTTACAGCCAAGATTCGGGACACAAGATCGACTGGACCGTGTCCGGCGCTGGGGCGGAGAATACGACCTGTGATCCTCGGCTGGACATACAAGTGAAAAGCACTGCAGACCTGCCACTGGCATCTGGCGAATGCAGTTTCGATGTCGATCGCAGTCTTTACGATTGGGCGAGAAAGCCGGAAAGTCTCCTGGATGTGCCGCGCATTATTGTGTTGGTGCGGATACCCGAAAATGCTCTGAACGACCGCAACCTCATCTTCTGTCTCGGAGAGCTGGTCAAAGATGGCAAGTCATTTAGCCTCAGAGAACCACGGGCGTTTCGGATTGTGACGGAAGTTTAGGACAGTCGATGAAGGCGCATCACTCCTAATCGACGAGAAAATTCTAAGGAGTCCGCAGTCTTTAGCAGTAAAAAGCAATCGATCCGTCACGCCAGTCCCCCGGCAAAAGTTTTCCTCGTCAACTCAACCTTGGTATCATCCCAAAGGCGAGCTTTGGGGTGGATTTTACGGTTGGCTGTTCGGGCCATGCGACAAAGCGTGGAAAAACCAAAGTGGACCGCGCGGAAATCCTATGCGCTCCCCCGAATATGGATATTTGTCGCGCATTTCCGTCGCGAAACGGCGGACGCGCGGGCGCCGATCTCAACGTTCCGGCCCGCTCACCACTTCCGTCGCCGTCTGAATTCCCTCGGCCACCGGTTCAGACATGATTCCCTTGCGAACGTAAATCGGCCGAACCACCCTGCGCAGACCCGGCAGCGCGAACGCAAACACCGCCGCTCCCGCCATCACGATCGAACCGGCGCCCAGCAGCGTGCGCTGCGCGCCCGGCACGCCGCCGCCCAGCGCTTTAGTGGCCGCCCCAGCCATCAAATTTCCCCACGGCGCCATCCCGATAAACGCCAGCGTAAAGAAACTCATGACCCGGCCGCGCATCTCATCGTCGGTGAGCGTTTGTATCAGCGTATTGGCCGAGGCGAAGCTGATAAGCATTCCAAATCCCGCGATCGGCACCATCACCAGCGATACCCACAGATGGTTCGACATCGAAAACCCGATAATCGCGCCGCCGAAGATAAACGACGCGATCGTCATCACCCGGCCCAGCCCCACCACGCTCGCGCGCGACGCCAGATAAAGCGCCCCGACCAGGGCGCCAAGTCCAGAGGCGCCCATCAATATCCCAAGCATTTCGTCGCTTCCTTTGGGTCCGCCAAAATGCTCGGCGAAGATCGGCATCAGGATCGAGAAGGCGGGCATCCCGGTCAGGCTTAGGACCGTCATCAACAGCAGCATCGCGCGGATCGGCGTCGAACCCCAAATGTAGCGCAGGCCTTCCCACAAATCATGCAGAACGCTTTTCTTGTTCGTTCGCGGCGGGCGCGGCTTGATGCGCATCGCGACCAGGGCGGCGATGACGCCGATATAGCTAATGCCGTCCAGTGAAAAACAGAGCGAGGCGCCGACGTAATGAATTAAAAGTCCCCCGATCGCCGGCCCAATCAGGCGGGCGCCATGCACCATCGTCGAATTGAGCGCGATGGCGTTGGCGAGGTCTTCCCGCCGATCGACCATTTCCACGAGAAACGCCTGCCGGGCGGGGATATCAAAGGCGTTGATAAGCCCCTGGCACAGCGCCAGCAGGATGATGGCCGCCACTTCCGCCCGTTGATGCCCGACGTTTGCCAGCAGCGTAACCGCGGCCAATCCGAATGATTGGATCATCGACAGGGATTGCGTGGCGACCAGCAGCCGTTGGCGATTCCATCGGTCGACCCAGACGCCCGCAAACGGCGCCAGCGCAAACATCGGAATCTGACCGGCGAATCCGACGACGCCCAGCAGAATCGCGCTGTGCGTCAGATGATACACGAGCCAGACCGTGGCCACCTGCGTCAGAAACGTCCCGATCAGGGAAACGAGCTGCCCGGCAAAGAACAGGCGATAATTCCGATGCGAAAACGCCCGAAGCATCAGGGCCGCGCGCGTGGGTTCGCCCGGAGCGGGTTTGGCGTCATCGAGCGTCAGGGGGTTCACGGGAGACTGGTCCATCTTGCGTGCATCATAGGATGCCTCTTGTTCAAATCACCTCACCCACGCATAATGCTTTTCGGAAGGAAACACCTCATGGCAACAGCGTCCACCGCAACATTTCTCGGCGTCGCTCCGGGCTTGTTCATCAATATCAGCCAGGTGGTCTGGATGAAACACGAGCATGACGAAAGCATCACCGTCTACCTGACCGCCCCGGGCCCCGACGGTAAAAATTCGATCAACCTGAAAGACAAGCGCGTCCTCGACGGCCTGGCCAGCATCCTTGCCGTCGCCCGTCGCGGCGGAAAGACCGCCGCGAGCAAATAACCATGCGTCGCCCGTCTCGGCTCCCGACGCCGAAAACGCGGTATCCAAAACATTTCCAAACCGGCTGTAACGTATGTTGTGTTTAGCGGCCCCGCTTGCGGGGCGCGATCCGTGACAACCGCGCTATGCCGACCCGAGAAATGCACGGCGTGCCCGGATCGCAGCACATTTTCATTTGTCCCCCGGCGCCCGCGGCTGAATCATCGCCGGCACATTCCCAGGCGGATGCGCGGGAAACAGCACCACCGTCACATAGCTGTAAATCAGCGACGCCGCTCCGACAATCACGCTCGCCCACAGCGTTATTTTCAGAATGCGGATGCGATTGGCGATCTCCTTGTCGCGCCAATCGCCGAGGCGTCGGTCGATTTCGTCGAGCTTGCGGTCGAGGCGGGTTTCAATTTCGTCGAGCTTTTGATTCAGGTAGGAGTCGGCGTTTTTTTTCAGACGTGCGGTGATGCCGCCGATCAGGCCGGCCTCTTCGATGTCTTCCTTCAGGCTGCTGGTTCGGGCGGGCGCGACGCCGGGATTGGCGGATTGGTCGGGGAGAAACTTGTAGTCGGCCGACGAATCGGCATGGCCGACCATGCCCGCGACGAGCGAGCCGATGAAGGCTCTTCGCTTGCGGTTGAATTTTTGAAAAAATCCCTCCTTCCGTCTGAGCCGTTTGACGATGCTCGGAATCGGTTCGGATTCCGAGGCGCCCACGCCGCGCATGCGCGCCAATACGACCAGCCCCCGTTGCGAAAGACCGGCAAAGCGCATGGAGCGTATTCGCGCGATTTCCTGCGCGATCTGTTCTCGCGTCGCGTTGGCGGTCACCGGCCGCCGTCCCCACCGGACCACATCGAGCATGGCATCGCGATCAAGCGCCGCGATCATCTGACGGCGGTCGTGAATGGCGCTGACCAGATCGGCCAATTCGACATAAGCCGTCGAGTCCAGGCCAAATTCCTCGGCGAGGTGGCGCAGTTCATCCTTGGGCAGTTCCGACAGTTGCCGTTGCGGCGAGACGCCGGAAATGGCCGGCGCGCCGGCGGCGGGGCGAGCGATGGCCGGGGCGGGTTGAACGCGCGTATCGGCAGCGTCAGGAAGAAGCTTGACCTCGGTTTCGTTGGACGAGCTATCGGCCATTTTTCGCGTCAGTCGAACAAGTGATAGATTTCAATGTGCGCATGGCACATGATCAAGAATGTGATGCACAACAACATGCAGATCAGTACGTCGCCCCAGAATGTTTTGAATCGAAGCCGAAGGCCATGCACGATGACATATCGGCGAACGAGGCCGACATACTTTTCCTTGCCCATCAGCCACACATACCACCCCCACAGCGACTGAAGCGTAACGACCGTGGCGTAAACCCCAACGATGATCGCCAGCACATAGCGGAAGAAGTTGAAGAAATCGATCTGGGGCATGGGGGGTGAATGAGTTGCCAGTTGTTAGTTGTCAGTGATATCGGCGTTGCGCGTAATCAAATAAACTCCGCATTTACTGACAACTGGCAACTAACAACTAACAACTCATTCCTCTTCAGCATTATCCGCGCTTTTTCCTCCAAATAAGAGGGAGCCGATGCGGACGATCGTGGCGCCTTCCGCGATGGCGACTTCAAAGTCATGGCTCATGCCCATGCTCAAGTGGCGCAGATTCGCACCGCCGATCTTATGCCATTTAAGCTCTTCGAAAAGCTCGCGCGTGCGGGAAAAGGCCTGGCGGATTTTGCCTTGATCGTCTTCCAGCGGACCCATCGTCATCAAGCCGGTGAGCTGGAGGTTGGGCATCGAATCGATCTGCTCGGCCAGGTGCAACGCCGCCCCGATCGCAATGCCGTATTTCTGCGGCTCCTCGCTCGCGTTGACCTGCAACATCACCGGCAATTTCTTTCCCTGTTTGGCGCACTGAACATCGAGTTCTTCGGCCAATCGCAGGCTGTCCACGCTCTGGATCGTGTGAACAACCGCCAACACCGCCTTCACCTTGTTGCGCTGAAGGTGGCCGATCATGTGCCAGCGGACTTTTTCCGGCGCCTCCCTGGCGTCGCCATGCACGAGCCGCCGCTGGAAAAATTCATTGATCTGCCCCGCCCGCTGCGTGAGAATCTGGACCCGGCTTTCGCCAAGATCGGCCACGCCCAGCGTCAAAATCTCGCGAATCTGCTCGGGCGCCGCGGTCTTGGTCACGGCCATCAGAGTCACCTCCGACGGCTCACGCTTGGCCTTGGCTGCCGCGCCGGCAATCCGGTCCTTGATCTCATCGAGTTTTTCACCTAACGGCGATCGCTTGGCCACGAACGGCTCCTTCCATCATTCTCCACTCCGTCCCATCGCGGTTGGCATTATAGAGAAGTAGTGGCGGAAGTGTAGATGGGCGAAATGAATAAGTTGGCAGTTGTCCGGCGGAGGCCTTAAAATCCAGCGGTGACTTCCATGGCCGACTCATCAAACTATCGGCAGGCATTCGAGCGGATCGACGACGCCAATTCCCAAGACCCGAATGTGGTGTTTTTTGATGGCAAGGATCAGCCCGCCGAGCTGATTTACTCCGCCCGCATGACCGCCTGGCTCGCCCGCATCGAACCGGCGGCATCCGAAGCGCTTCGCCTGGCGGTGCGCTGCCAGCATCTTCGCCGCTGGGAGATTCCCCGGTCCAGCTATCCAATGACCCGCCCGGGATATCATCAATGGCGCACCCGCCTCGCCCAGTTTCACGCCGAGCAGGCCGCGTCGATTCTCCGGTCCGTCGGCTACGACCCGGCGACGGTCGCCCGCGTTCAATCCCTCATTCGCAAAGAGCGATTCAAGACCGACGCCGAAGCGCAAATGCTTGAAGATGTGGCATGCCTGGTGTTCCTCGAACTGGATTACGTCGATTTCGCCCGGCGCCACGAGGATCAGAAAGTCATCGACATTCTCCGAAAAACCTGGCGAAAGATGTCCGATCGCGGGCACGTCACCGCGATGGAACTGGCCGGCACGCTGCCGGAGTCGCAACGACGTTTGATCCAACGGGCGCTTTCCGACGCGGGTTGACATTTCGCGTGGCGCGGTCGGACACCAGGGGAGTCAGCGAAGCGGAATTTAGACATGGATGCCCAGGATGTACAGGATAAGCGAGGAAAATGAAGTGAACTTCTTCATCCTGTCTATCCTGTCCATCCATGTTGAATCGAATTGAAGACAAACGACCCACCGCGGATGACAATGATTTTGGGCTGACGAATTCGGATGCGTCCGGATCGGAATGCAGCCGGGTCTTGCGACAATTCAAAAGGCGGAATGTCGCCGCGGCGCATTTCTTCCCGTATCATTCCTCGCGCGCTCATGGCCAAAACACGCACCCAGTTTCTTTGCAATTCCTGCGGTTCGGTCCACCCGAAATGGATGGGCAAATGCCCCGATTGCGGCGCCTGGGACAGCCTCGAAGAATACAAATCACCCACCCCCGACGCCCGCGCCGAAAGCCGGGCCGCCCAGACCGGCGATATCGCACGCGGCGCCGAGGCGATACCCCTCCATCAGATCGACGAAACCGATACCCCGCGCCGCCCGACCGGCATCGGCGAATTTGACCGCATCCTCGGCGGCGGCGTCGTCCCCGGCTCCGCGGTCCTCATCGGCGGCGAGCCGGGCATCGGAAAATCGACGCTGCTGCTGCAAGTCGCCCACGAGTTGTCCCGCATCCGCGACGATCAGACGCCGGCCCGCACCTTGTATGTGACCAGCGAAGAATCCGCCCGCCAGACCAAGCTGCGAGCCGGCCGGCTTGGCGTCACCTCCGACAACCTGCTCGTGCTGGCGGAAACAAATCTCGAACGGATCATCAACCAGATTCATAAAGTGAAACCGGCGGTGGTGGTGGTCGATTCGATTCAGATGATTTACAAGCCCGACCTGCCCGCCGCCCCCGGTTCGGTCACTCAGCTTCGCGATTGTTGCATGGATCTGGTTTACCTGGCCAAGGCCAGCGGCATCTCCGTCATGCTCGTGGGCCACGTCACCAAGGCCGGCACGCTCGCCGGCCCCAAGATCGTCGAGCATATCGTCGATACGGTCGTCTATTTCGAGGGTGATCGCTTTCACTCGCATCGCATTGTTCGTTGCGTCAAGAACCGCTTTGGATCCACGCACGAAGTCGGCCTGTTCGAGATGACCGGGGAAGGCCTCCGTGAAGTGACCGACCCCGGCAACCTCTTTCTGGAACATTATGGGCCGGGCGGCCAGCCCAGCGGATCGGTCATCACCGCCGCGATGCAGGGCAGCCGGGTATTGCTGGTCGAGGTGCAGGCGCTGACCGCTTCAAGCGTAATCGGCGCCGCAAAGCGAAAAGTGAGCGGCGTCAGCGGCGACCGCGTCGCGATGATCATCGCCGTGCTGGAAAAACGTGCCGAAATGCGCCTGGCTGCCGAGGATGTTTTCGTCAACATTGCCGGCGGAGTAAAAATCGCCGAGCCGGCCGTCGATTTGGCCATCGCCCTGGCCATCGCGTCGGCTCACATGAACCGCCCGCTCCCGACCGGCTCCATGGCCGTGGGAGAATTAGGCCTCGGCGGCGAAATCCGCATGGTCCCCCAACTTGAATACCGTCTTCGTGAGGCCTCAAGATTAGGACTGGGCCACGCCGTCGTTCCCTACGCCGGGAATCCGATCCCCAAGCTCGGCGGAATGGCGCTCCACGAAGTTCGCCGGCTCTCGCAAGCGCTGGCCGATCTTTAATCGCATTCCGCACGCTGGCGCTTCGAGCGCGAGTCGGGGAACATGCCGCGCGAGCCGGGACGCGGAAATAGGGAAATGTTCTAAGTTTGCTTGAGAAACGATCGGGTTACTAAAAACTTGCGATGCCCAGAGGAACGACCCTAAAAGCCGCCGTGCTTGTGCGCGGTGGGTCTGCGCGACCCAAAGAGCAACCGTACTATATGATGAAAGTCACCTGAGGGTTCGTGATGCTTCCAGGGATAAACGAACATCAATCCGCCGCGTAGGGCACTATAAGGCCTATCCCAACCGAGAAGCAAAAATATGCGCAATCGATTATCACTCGCGGCCGCCGCGCTTTCCTGTCTGCTGTTTGCGTCGCACGCGTACGCCGGGGGCGAGTGGCCGCAGTTCCGCGGGCCGACGGGCCAGGGGATTTCCGCCGCCACCGGCGTTCCGACCGAGTGGAGCGCGAGCAAAAACGTCGCCTGGAAGATCGACGTTCCCGGCAGCGGATGGTCTTCCCCCGTCTTGTCCGACGACAAAATCTATCTCACCACCGCGCTGGTAGACCCGTCGTCTCCTCCGGCGCTTGGCGTATTCTGCTACGATGGCAAGACGGGAAAGAAGCTGTGGGGAACCGAAGTATTCCGTCCCGATCCCAACGCCGTGCGGAAAATGCACCCGAAAAACTCGCCCGCCAGCGCAACGCCGATCGTGACCGACAATCGGCTGTACGTCCATTTCGGCCATCTTGGCTCCGCCGCCCTCGATCTGACGGGAAAAGTAGTTTGGCGTCAGACGTCGCTGAACTATTCCCCCGTTCACGGCAACGGCGGTTCGCCAATCCTCCTGAACGGCTCACTGATCTTCAGTTGTGACGGCGGTCAAAATCCCTTCGTCGCCGCGCTCGACGCCAACACCGGCGCCGTCAAATGGAAAACGCCGCGGAACACCTCCGCGAAAAAACCATTCTCTTTTTGCACCCCGCTGGCGATCGACATCGACGGCGCCACCCAGGTCATCATGCCGGGCAGCGGCTTCGTCGGCGGCTATGACCCCGGCACCGGCGGCGAGTTGTGGCGTGTGCGGTACGGCGAAGGCTACTCCGTCGTTCCGCGTCCGGTCTTCGCCCACGATCTGCTTTTCCTAAGTTCCGGCTTCGATTCGCCGGTCGTCTACGCCATCAAACCGCAAGGCGCCAAGGGGGACGCCACTCAGACGAACATCGCCTGGACCCAGCGCAAAGGCGCCCCGGACACGCCGTCGATGCTGGTCGTCGGCCCCGACGTCTATTTCATCTCCGACATGGGCATCGCCACCTGCGCCGACGCCGTCAGCGGTAAAGTTCATTGGACCCACCGCTTCGACGGCGGATTTTCCGCTTCGCCAGTCTGTGCCGAGGGGCGAATTTATTATCAAAGTGAGGCCGGCGTCGGCTATGTCATCAAGGCCGGGGAGGAATTCCAGCAGCTTTCGGAAAACGATCTCGGTGAACGCTCGCTGGCGTCTTACGCAGTGACCGACGGCGCCGTGTACATCCGCACCCAAAATCATCTGTGGAAGATCACCACGGGAAAATGAAGAATCGAAGAGGGGAGAGCGGGGCGGCAGGGAGAAAGCAGAGACCGCGCTAGTCATTCGCCGTCTCCTTTGATTTGGCCCGTCAATTTAGGTTTTCCTCGTCCCGCTTGCTGGCTCCTCTTTTTCGTCTCTCATTCCGGACGGTGGGAATCGAACCCACACGGGATTGCTCCCAACGGATTTTAAGTCCGTAGCGTCTGCCGTTCCGCCACGCCCGGTTGTCGCAGCCGATAGACTAAGACAGATCGGGCATCGCGCCAATGGCTGGTCGAAACGAGAAATGACCGCCATTCTCGCTCCCATATCGCACCGTCGGGGGCTTCGGTTATAACGGCCGGGCCAACGTCAAAGCGAAGCGGCGACCCTTGGGCCGCGACGGCTTTTTTCTGGAATCCGTTATTCGGAGTGAGCCACACATTGTTTTCCAGCCGTTTTTTTCGACGACTCTTTTTTCCTTACCTCCTGCTCATCTGCGCGGCGATTGGCGGAGTCGGATTGTTCGCCGGCTTCCGGTTGCGCACCGCGTACGTCGACAGCGCCCGGCAGGCGCTGGTCGGCGAAGCGGGCGTCGTTAACCTTCTCCTGCAGGATGATCTCGATCCGGCTCACGCCGCCGCTCTTGCGAAAAAGGCGACTGAACTTGGGGGCGCGCTGGGCTGCCGGATTACCGTTATCGACTCGGACGGCAAGGTTTTGGCCGACAACGAAGCCGACGCCGCGCAACTTGCCAATCACCTTTCCCGACCGGAAGTCATCGAGGCGGCGGAGCGCGGCGAAGGAGACAGCATTCGCTACAGCGACACCGTCGGCGCCGACCTTCTTTATCTCGCCCGCCGAACGCAGGGCGCCGACGGCAAGACCTACTTCATTCGCCTCTCGGTCCATCTGGCGAAACTGGGGCGTGAACTGCGGCTGCTTTATGCGACGCTGATCGGCGTGGGTCTTGGAGCGATGGGCCTGTCCGTCGTCATCTGCTATTACTTCGCCATGCGCCATGCGGCGCCGGTGCGCGAACTGGCCGGTTTCGCCGAAGCCATCGCGCGGGGCGACATGGGCCGCCAGCTTCCCAGCGGCGGCGCCGGGGAGATCGGGGCGCTGACGTCGTCGCTGAATACGATGGCCGGGTCGCTCAGCAGCCTGCTCTCACAGTTGACCAAGGAGCGCGGCGAGCTGTTGGCGATCGTCGCCAGCATGAACGAGGGGGTGATCGCCACCGATACGCGGCAACGGATCGTGCTGGTCAATGAAAAGGCCGCCGAGCTGCTCGACTTCCCGCGCGATTCGGCTCAGGGCAAGCCGCTTTGGGAAGTGGTACGCAACGAGCCGATCATCCGCGCGGCGGGTGAAGTGATGGCCGACGGCGAGCGCCGCATTTTTCAGGTGAGCCATATCGCCGGGCGTTATCTCGAAATCGCGGCCTGCACGTTTCCGTCGGCTGGGCCTGCCGAAGGTCTTGTCCTTGTCGCCCACGATACGACTAAATCGGTCCGTTATCAGGAGCTTCGCAAGGAATTCGTGGCCAACGTTTCGCATGAGCTGCGAACGCCGTTGACGGTGATCCGCGGCTTTACCGAAACTCTTCGCGACGGCGCGCTTTACGATCCCGTCGCGGCGCCGAAATTCCTGGCCACAATCAGCAAGCACGTGGATCAGTTGCAGAATCTGGTGTCGGATCTGTTGGAGTTGTCCACGCTGGAAAGCTCGCCGGAAATTCCACGCCGGGTGAGCGTTGATCTGGCGGCGGTCGCCCGGCGCGTGGCCGATCTCCTCCAGCCGGCGGCTCAGAACAAGAAGCAGTCTCTGAACGTCGAACTGCCGGTCGGCGTGCCTCGAATTCTCGGCAATCCCGACTATCTCGAACGCGCGGTCAGCAACCTGATCGACAACGCGATTAAGTACAGCCCCGAGGGCGGCGTGGTCAATGTGACTATGGGATACAGCCACGAATCGGTGACCATCGAAGTTCAGGACAACGGCATCGGCATCCCGCCCGCCGACCTCGACCGCATCTTCGAGCGATTCTATCGCGTCGATCGCTCGCGCTCGCGCGAGATGGGCGGCACGGGCCTCGGCCTTTCGATCGTAAAACACGTCGCGCAGGTTCACGGGGGAAGCGTGGAAGTATCAAGCACCCCCGGCGCCGGTTCGCGATTTCGTCTGAAAATTCCGTTGCCGGTGGAAGAATAAGTCTACCTTCGGCGACGTTCTTGTGAGGCGTCGGACGCGCTTTCGCGAATCGCGGCCATCATAAAATGGTCGTCACGACGAGATGGGTGACGATGTAAACCAGCGCGGCGATGAAAGCTGAGCATGGGATCGTCAGCACCCAGGCGATCAGGATTCGCTGCCCCCAGATCCAGCGGACCGATCGCAGGCCGCGGGTGGTTCCGACGCCGAGGATGGAGCCGGTGATGGCGTGGGTGGTGGAGATGGGGATGCCGCCGAAGGTGGCGGCAAAGATGGTGGTCGCGGCGGCGGTTTCGGCGCAGAACCCGCCGACGGGTTGGAGCCGGGTGATACCCGATCCCATCGTTTTGACGATGCGCCATCCGCCGAACATCGTGCCCAGCGCGATCGCCGACTGGCACGTCAGGATAATCCACCAGGCGATGGTGTGATGATGGCCCAGCAGATTCAACGCGTTGAGCGGATTGTGCGGATTGGGGGTGTGCCAGTTCGATCGCCCGGCGGCGGTGAGCAATAAGACGATAATTCCCATGGTCTTCTGGGCGTCGTTGCCGCCGTGACCGAGGCTGTAGGCGCCGGCGGAGAACAGTTGCAGGCGGCGAAAAAGCGTATCGACGCGGTGGGGCGTCGAGCGCCTGAAGAGCCATGCGACGGCGACCATGTTGAAAGCGCCGAGGACGAAGCCGATGACCGGAGAAAGAAACAGGAATAAAAGGAGCATTCCCCACCCTTTGCCGATGATGATCGCGCCGAACCCTCCCTTGGCGATCGCCGCCCCGGCCGCCGCGCTCACCAGGGCGTGGGAAGAACTGGTCGGCAGCGCCAGCACCCAGGTAATGATGTTCCAAACGATCGCGCCCATCAGTCCTGCAAAGACGACATAGATGTCAAGAAATTGCTTGTCCTGCTGGATAAGGCCCTGCCCGATGGTGCCGGCGACGGCGGTTCCGAATAAGAAAGCGGCCGCGAAATTGAAAAACGCCGCCCAGATCACCGCCTGGGTCGGCGACAAAACTCGCGTCGAAACGACAGTCGCGATCGAGTTGGCGGCGTCGTGAAAGCCGTTGAGAAAATCAAAAAAAAGAGCGACGGCGATAATGAAAATGACAACCCACAACGGCGCCGGCGCCGAGGAGACCTGGGCGGTTAGTTGGCTTGCCGTCGCGATGAACGAAAGACAGAACGGGGGAGTCATGCGGTCCGTGGGTTTGGTTTCAGCCGTTTTTCAAAACGATGCGCTCGAGGGTGTTGCCGACGTCTTCGCAATCGTCGATTGCGTTTTCGATCAGGTCGTACAATTCCTTCCACTTGAGCACTTCGAGGGTCTCGACGCTGCCGTCGAACAGGCGTGACATCGCGGCGTGATGGTTGTCGTCGCCGATGCTTTCCTGGGTGTGAATGGCGATGAGGGCGTCGCTGAGATCCGATAGTTTTCGGCTGCGGCGAAGGCGCCTCACCGCTTCATCGACCATCTGCGTGGCGGCGACGAGCACGCCGGTCTGCTTGATGAAGGTCTCTTCCATGTTCTTGACGTGAAACAGCGGAAACCGTTTGGCCAGGGCATCGACGCCGTCGATTATGTCGTCAAGTTCGCCGACGAGGGTGTGAATGTCTTCGCGATCGAAAGGGGTGATAAACGTGCGGTCGAGCCGATCCAGAGCCTGATGAGCGAGTTGGTCGGCCTGATGCTCCTCCTCGCGGATTCGCTGGATGGATGGCATGAGGTCGGGAAAATTTTGAGCGAGTTGTTGAACGATCTTGGCGGCTTTGACGCCGTGCCCGGACAGGCCTTCGAACAAGTCGAAGAAGATCGTGTCCCTCGGTAGAAGGTTAAACATGCAGGGAGACTCCGCCAATACAACAGATCGACTATTGCTAAGAAATAGTTAAGGCCGCGAATTGTAGAGTCCAGTTGAGCGCATGCAAGAGGCGGTGGTTTGAGCGATCGGCTGTCTCGGATGGCGAGCGTCCAGCCCTTCGTTCCGACACGGGGTCGTACGGGTTCGGCTTTATTTTAGGTCTTTCAGGAAATATTCGAAAAAGCGGTAAATCACCTCGTTCGACTCGGCGGTTGGCTGATGGGCGGGTCGATTGGTCATGGCGACCCGATTGTCATAACCGAGCAATTTATTGACGGCGATCGCATGGTTAAGCACCACCCATCGCGCGGCCGCATCTTCCGAACCGCCGGAAACCAGGAACGGTCGCGGCGCCATCAGGGCGTGAATTTCCTGCAAGTCGCGGCCAGCTTCGACGAGCGATTTGTAGGCGCCGGTGGCGGGATTGTCGGCGGTGATCAGGCCGGGCTTGCGCGTCAGCCTGGCATCCAGACCCAGATACCACGGCTCCCAATAGTTGATATTTCCCCGCGTGTTATCCCAGACGATGCCCGGATCCGACCATGCCGCCGCGGCGAATTTTTCGTAAAAGCAACTGGCGAACATCGCCCACTTGCCGCCATAGGAATGCCCGACGATGCCGATGCGTTTTGGATCGACCTGGGGCAGGGCGGCCAGCGCGTTGTAACAGTTGGCGCCGACGTAGGCGAGATAGGAGAGGGGCTGAATTTCCAGGCTGTTGAGGTCGGGTTTGCGGGCGTCGCCGCCGGGCGAGCCGATGGATAGCGTTACAAAACCACGGCGAGCGAGTTGATACCCGAAGTCGCGAAGCGGCTGCTTGTTCTGGCCCGTGCTGGTCTGTGGCTCATAAAACGGCACGACGACCGCGGGAAACGGCCCGGCGCCGTCCGGAATCAAAAGGTAACCGCCGTCCATCTGACTCGGCGAGATTTCGACGAGAACTTTATGTTGCGTAAAATTTTCACGCCGCGTCGTCTGAAGGTATTCGACCTTCGGCTGATCGATCAACGGCGGCCATGCCCCCATCTCGCGATTCCAATCCGCTAAAATTTCCATCCGGCGGCGGCGCCAATCCAGAGGCGTTTTCACGGGCGTATTGTCGTCAAAGATCAATGGGGATCGGTACGGCCCGAATTTTCCCGCGTATTCCTTTGGGACGGAAAAATACGGGGAGATATTCTCCCACGTTTCGGCCGGTGTTTCGCCGCGTGCGCAAGAATGGAAGCAGGTTACGACCATTAGCGAGAGGATCTGCCGGGAGAGACGCATGCGCATGGAACCTCCGGAAGGCGGAGTAAACAGACGTAATCGGGAAGCGATGGGATATATGATCCGACCGCTCGCAGTCACCCTGAGTCGCTCATCGGGTCGCGATATATGTCGACTCATAACGCCGCTCGACGCGCCCCGCAAGCAGAGCGGCTAACGAATCCGGAGTGCTTCGCACGCGGATTGTTGGTTCCGAAATCGTCGGTGGATTTCTAATTTGCCCCCCGTTCCTGTGATACAACATGCTTCATGGGAAGTAGACGAAGCTATCGCGCCATCGCGGAATATTACGATGCAGAGAATGCGCATCATCGGGTGCTGGAAGAGGACGTGCCGTTTTTTCTGGGGCAGTTGCCTCACAAGAGGCTCGATATCCTGGAGATGGCCGTCGGCACGGCTCGCGCGGCGATTCCTCTCGCGCAAGCGGGCCATCGCGTCGTGGGGGTCGATTACGCGGCCGACATGCTCGAAATCGCACGACGCAAGCGAGACGGGGTCGGCCTCGGCGAAAAAGAACTCGCCCTGATCGAAGCCGACGCGCTTTCGCTCGATCTGGGGCGGAAGTTCGATTGGGTCTGTGTCTTCTTCAATACGTTTCTCGCGTTCACCACGCTTGAACAACAAGACGCCGTTCTGCAACGCGCGCTGGCGCATCTCAAGCCAAAAGGCCGCTTTTGGCTGGACGTTTTCCAGCCCGACATGCGGCTGTTGTCCGAGCCTCGGCGGCATGAACTTGATCCGTCGGTTTTCTTCGTTCCGCGTTTTGACCGAACAGTTCTGAAGACGACGGAGACGCGCCGCGCTTCGACGCCGCAATTGCAGCACGTGACGTTTCATTACACCTGGTTTGGCCCGCATGGTCAGCCGCATCACGAGCGAACGCGCTTTGACATGACCTATATTTTTCCGCGCGAGTTGCGGCTGCTGCTCGATCGCAACGGAATGGAAATCGAGCGGCTGTGGGGGAATTATGACGGGTCGGAACTAGCGCCCGAGTCGCCGCGGATGATCGTGCGGTGTTGCCGGGCATGAACAAAAGCCATAGGCTGTAGCGTGGGGGGAAATTTGCCGCAAGGCGTAAATTGAATGGAGAGGCTCTTATGACCAGCGCAATTGATCCGACGGCCGCCCCCGCGGAAATCGGCCGCCCGCAGACCACCGCCGAGCCGCAAACCCCGGCGGCGCCGGCGGTTCAAAGGCAGTTCGTCAACTTCGCGTTTTACAAGCTCGCTCCGGAATTCCGCCGCATAAGCGACCACGAAAAACTCCAGGCCCGCAGTGAATTTCTCTGCCTGTTTCAACACAGGCGGCCGGGCCTGCAATGCCTGACGTATAGCACCGTCGGCCTCAAGGGCGACAGCGATATCCTGCTCTGGCGGATCGCCACCTCCACCGACGAATTCCAAACGCACAGCCAGTCGATCAACAAATCGCGGCTTGGGGCTTATCTTCAGATGCATACGTCGTTTCTTTCGATGACCAAGCGGAGCATGTACATCGACAAGCTCGATCCGTTTCACACGATGGAGAGCCGCACGCACATCATTCCCGGCAAGCGGAAATATCTGTTCATCTATCCGTTTGTGAAAACGCGGGAATGGTATTTGTTGCCGCAGGCGCAGCGTCAAACGATCATGGACGAGCATATCCGCGTGGGCAACAAGTATCCGAGCGTGAAGCTGAATACGACGTACAGTTTCGGGCTGGACGATCAGGATTTCGTGGTTGCCTTCGAATCGGACGAACCCAAGGACTTTTTGGACCTGGTTCAGGAATTGCGGGAAACGCAGGGGAGCAAATATACGCAACGAGATACGCCGATCTTCACCTGCGTGCAGATGCCGATGGAAAATCTGCTCGATCAATTGTTTTAGTCATGCACGCGCGTCAACTTCCCCGAGATATTCTCGAACGCGTCGAACGGGTTTTGGAATATCATCGTTCGACGAAGCTCACGCCGCATTCCGTGCGCGCCAATCCGACCGTTCTCGATGCGGCGACTAAGCCCGCGCCCCATCGATGTTTCGCGGACTTGGCGGCAATTCCGCTTCCGACCAAGCTGCTTGACGCCTCGGCCCCGGCGATCGCGCTGTTGAGCGACGGCGTCGGGGCGCTGGCCGAAAGCCAGTTGCGCCCGCCGCAGGATCTGCGAACGCTGGCGAGTTGGCTCTTTCTCGCCGACGGCATCGCAGCCATGGCGGCCGGGGGGTCGGCCGCGCAGGTGCGAACCTGTCCCAGCAGCGGCGCGCTTTATCCGTACGAAATCTATGTCGCCGTCTTCGGCGTCGAAGGGCTTGAGCCGGGGCTGTATCACTATAACGTCAAGGATTTCACGCTCTGTAAATTGCGCGACGGATTGGTAACGCTCGCGACGATCAAGCGCGGCCGTCCCGATTTGAATTTTCTAAAATCCGTCCCGGCGGCAATACTGGTCTCGACGATATTCTGGCGATCCGCGTGGCGATATCGGCAGCGCGGCTATCGGATGGCGCTGCTGGACGCCGGGCACCTGGTGCAGAATCTCGTCGCGGCCGCCAACGGCCTGGGAATCGCCACCAATCCGCGATTGCAGGTGAACGATAAAAACATGCGCGAGCTGATCGGCATTCCAAGCCGCGCCGACTTCGGGCTGATCGAATGCGTGCAGGCGATGGTCGTCTGGGCCGACATCGCGACCAATCCGATCACCGACGCCGGCGTCATCGGAAAGCGAGCGTCGCTTCCGCGCATTCGGCGCGCTCCCCTTTCGTCGCGGTATATTCCTTACGGGTCGATCGTGGCCACGCACGACGATTGCGCCGCGCCGGGAATGGCGCTGCGCGATATTCGTTCGCCGTCCACCGAACTGTCGCCCATGCCGGACGATCGGCTATCGCCCGCCCCGGCCACCGCCGGCGCCGGCGCCGCTGACCCCGGCGCCACGATCAGGCATGCCTTGCTTTCGCGCCGCAGCATCCGATCGTTTTCAGACCGTTCGATGTCGCTGCATCAATTTCTCGCGATCAACCGGCTGGCGTTTCGCGGCGGCAGCATTTTTCCGATGATGCCCGACGGCCCGCACCTGGCCCTGTTGCGGCCCTTTTGGGTTTGCAGCCTGGTCGCCGGTCTCGACGCGGGAATCTGGTACTACGACCCGATCGGCGATCGGATGGCGTGCCTTGTCGCCGGCGATTTTCATTCCAAGTCCGCTTTTCTTTGCGTCGAGCAATCGCTTTGCAGTCATGCCGCCGCCGTCTGTTTTCTTGTCGCCGACTTGCGCGCCCTGACCGCGCACGCCGGCCCGGACATCTACCGCCTGACGCATCTGGAGGCGGGTCTGGTCGGCCAGCGCGCCTATCTTGCCGCGACCGCGATGGGTCTGGGATGTTGCGGAATCGGCGCCTTCTACGACGATGAAATTCGCAAGTTTCTATCATTGGACGAGACAGGGTGGGAACCGATTTATGCGTTCGCCGTTGGATATTCCGAAAGCCGTTGAAGGACCACCAACGCGAGACGGCCCTGGATAAACGCCTTTCGGTGAAATCCAGAGCCGTCGTATGTGGAAACTGCAACCACGAGGCGATCTAACTTTGCTCGGGTTACTGGTTTACGGAGCGGGAACCGTGACGGTGCTCCCGTTCACGGTGACCGAACCGTCCGAGTTCGATCCGGCCAAGAGCCGGCCATCGACAACTGAGCCATCGTTTACGGTGATTGTCACCGAGGCGAGAATGCTTCCGTAGAAAATCGTGGTGGTATTCAGCGTCGCTGATGTTCCCACGTGCCAGAAGATGTTACTGGCCTTGGCGCCGCCGGTTAGGATCACCTGGGCGCCGGGGCCGGTGGTAAGCGTCGATCCCATCTTGAAGATGAAGACGGCGTTGGGATCACCCTGGGCGTCAAGCGTAACGTCGTTATTGGGTCCGGCGCCCTGAATCAGAACCGACGTCGAGTTGGTGTAAAGGCCGGGCGTAAAAGTCAGCCCGCCCAGGTTTCCCGGCAGTACCTGGGATGTAACGGTTCTGCTCACGGCGTCGTTATAGGCGGCAAGCACGCTTATCGGAGTGGGACGTTCGCATCTTGATGGTGGTAACATTTAATTTCGCTAAACAATATTTATTACATTTTTTTGATTCTTGCTCAACACCATGAGCAAGCCCAGAATGACCAAACCGGGCTCCGTTGACCGCAACCAATGACGCGGCCCCCAAGCCCGGGAACTGGTCGGCTCGTTTGACGACTTGATGTATCTCCTGCCTCCTCGTAGCTTAAATGGATCATGAATTTGACTTCGGCTATAGAGCGCGCCCTCCCCGGGGCGATCGAACTCCGCCACCGGCTGCACCGCATCCCCGAACTTGGCTATGAAGAATTCAAAACCGCCGCGACATTGCGCGCGGAGTTGGATTCGCTCGGCATCGCGCACGTTGACGGCGTTCCCGAAGCGCCCACCGCCACCATCGCCTGGATCGGCGACACGACTAAACCCTGCGTGGCGATCCGGGCGGACATTGACGCGCTGCCGATCACCGAGCGCACCGGCGCCGTCTACGCCAGCACGCACGCCGGGAAGATGCACGCCTGCGGTCACGACGGACACTCGGCCACGGTGATGGGCGCGGCGGGCATTCTCAACGCGATGGCGCCCGATCTCCCGGTCTGCGTCAAACTGATCTGGCAACCCGCCGAGGAAGGCGGCGGCGGGGCGGCGCGCTTAGTCGACGCGGGCGTGCTCGATGGCCGGCTCGGTCCAAAAGTAGCCGCAATTTTTGGCCTGCATGGCTGGCCCGGATTAAAAGTCGGAACCGTCGCCACCAAACCCGGCACATTGCTGGCCGCCACCGATACGTTCAGCGGAACCTTCACCGGAAGCGGATGCCACGGCGCCTTTCCGCATATGGGGATCGATCCGATCGTGACGGCCGCCGAGGCGGTGTTGAATCTTCAGCAGTTCGCCAGCCGTGAGTTTGATCCGACGGATTCGACGGTCATCACCATCGGTACGTTCCATGCCGGCACGGCCACGAACATCATCCCCGACACGGCGGTCATCGCCGGCACCGCGCGCACGATCCACGATGCCGGCCGTAAGCAAATCCGCGCCGCCATCGAGCGGCGCTGCGCGGGCATCGCCGCCGCCAATCGCTGCAAGTTCGCCTTCGACTGGATTCCCGGCTACCCGCCGACGATCAACGATCCCGGGGTGGCCGATTACGTCGCTCACGTCGCCAGGGAATCGCTCGGCCGCGACCGTTTTATCCCCGTCGCCCGCCATTCGATGGGCGGCGAAGATTTCGCGTATTATCTGGAAAAAGTTCCCGGTTGTTTCTTTCTGGTCGGCGTCGAGCCGGCCGATCGCCACACATATCCCCCCTTGCACAACGATCACTACGATTTCACCGACGGGGCGCTAGGCGTGGGAATAAAAATGTTCGTCGAATTGGCGAAGAATTTCAGGTTGTAGCGTTGTGAAACGGCCGACCGCGCCCTGCAAGCACGGCCTCTAAACAATGAGAGCGTTTCTCAGATCACCGCAGCGTTCCGAAGTTTAGCGGACCCGCTTGCGGGGCGTGTCTCGCGGCCAAGTTTAGCGCCCCGCTCGCGGGGCGTCTTTCGCGGCCCGGTATCGCGACACCAACATGAAAATCGCTCAAGTCGCGCTTCGCCCGTGCCGATTTTATCGACCGCTTCGGAACGGATAGCCCGTTCGTTACAGTCATCGTTTTTGCAACAGCATCGCCGTTACGTCGCGGAGTTCCTGATCGGTCATCCCCTGCACCAGCCCGTTGGGCATCAGCGATTCCTTGCGGATCTTACGATCGACGATTTCTTTTTCCTTCACTTTGATCTCCACGCCGCTGGCGTCGACGTAAACCTCCGTCGCCTGGCCGTCGCGGCGCAGAAGCATGGCGTCGATCCTGTCGCCGGACCTTTTCGTGATCGACCACATCGTGAACAGCGGGGCGATCTCCCGGCTTGGGTCGAGAATCGATTCCAAAACATGCTGCGACGTTTGTGAATGGCCGATCATCGTCAGATCAGGCCCGATCGCGCGCCCGCGGCCTTCGACCACATGGCAGTGAAAACAACCCGGTCCGGCGGGGTGAAAGAAAATCCGCAGGCCCGCCTGCGGATCCCCCGAACCGGCATCGATGATTTTCTGATAACCCGCGATGTCCGTCTCCGCCGGTCGGTTTTGAACGACCTGGCCGTTCACGCGATCGATAAGCTGCTTATCGCCGGGATAGTGGACGGCGATGTGCGTCAGCGTGACCTTCTGCCCCGCGGTCAACGACGTTCCCGCCGGCCGAAGCGATCGCAGCGCTTCGTGGCGAATGACGCCGTCGGAGTCGCCCGCCAGCTCGAGCAGCAAATCGACACGAGCCGTCGCGTCGTCGCTCAATCCGACCACCGCCTCGGCTCGGACTCCCGGATCGGCCTTGGCGTCGGCGGCCACTTGCGCGAGCATGGCGAACCGCGACGGATCGGCGTCGGCGTCCAGATAACGAACCGCCTCCAATTGCAACGCCGCCGCGACGGGCGCCTTCAGATAGCTTTCGATTTTATCCAGTCCGATGTGCGGATGCCCGGCTTGCAACATGCGCAACGCCGACGCTTTGCTCTGATCGGTCGCCTGCGGCAGATTCATTCGCGCCAGCAACACCGCGTTAATCTTGCTCGAATCGATCTTGGCGGTGCGATCGCCGTCAAGAAAATTAATTGCGGCGATCGTCATCCCGAGCAGCCGCGGCGAGAGCACCTGCGACTCAAGCAACTGATCGAGATCACCCCGAACGGATTTGACGTCCTGTTCGGTGATCGCCCGAACGGCCATCTGCCGCACGCGATCGTCGGCGTCTTTCAAGGCGGCCGGGATATACGCCGCGGTACTGGCGCCGCGCCACAGCAACGAAGCCAGCAGGCCGATGTGCTGCCGGGGAGTTTTGAGGGAATTCCAGTCGATTTTTTCCGATCCGGCCAGGCGGGAAAGGCCATATTGCGCCGCTTGCGCGGTGACCGGGTCGGCGTCGTCCAATGCTTCGATAAGCTCGGGAATGCTATCGGATTGGCGAAGATGGGCCGCATGTTCGCGCGCGGGAGTCTGCTTCAACACGGGCTGCACCGAGGGTGGCGTCGCGAACGTCACTTTCCAGATGCGTCCCTTTCCGTTTACCGAGTAGCTTGCCGATCCCCAGTCGGTGACATAGAGCGTTCCGTCGGGCGCGAATGCCAATCCGACCGGCCGGAAATTTTCGCCGCCGTGCAGGAGCGGTTGCATGGTGGCGCTATAACCGGCGCCGCGCGGCTCGAGCGTATACGCCTCGACCTGATGATCGCGCCAACTGCTGACAAAAAACTTTCCGCGGTTCCACTGCACCGCGCAAGGCGCCTCGCCGACGCCGGTGACCATGCCCAGCGTGCCGGGAAGCTCGGCGTCCCACGCCTGAAGGGGATGCATTCCCGTGCGGCCAAACCGGTATTCATATCCATAGTCTCCGCCCGTCAGCACATCGATCAGCCGGCACGGCGGACGTCCGTCCGGATCGTTGTCCACCGCCCACAGCGCCCCCAGCGGATCGATTCCCAATCCAAACGGATTCCAGAATCCGCGCGCCAGCTCGGTCAGGCCGTTGCCGTGCGAATCCATCCGAAAGATGGCGCCGGAACCGATTTCGCCGGTTAATTTCCGTCCGTCGGCTCCCGTGAGTAGCCAGGCGATGCCGCTGTTTTCGCCGATGCTGAAGTAAATATTACCTTCAGCGTCGAGCGTGAGGCCGTGCAGCCCGTTGTGCGGATAGTCGGCTTTGGATTCCAGATGAGCCAAGGATGTTTTCGGCCCCGCGGTCCCTTTGCCGTCGTCGGCAAGCCGAAAGATTTCGTTTCGCGACGAAACCACGACCGAGCCGTCGCGGTCGGCGGCGATGTTCATCAGATACTTCATTCCCTCGAAAAAGGTGGTGATCCGATCGGCTTTGCCGGCGCCCTTTGAATCATGAAAGATGAGGATGCGGTCGCCGTCCGGCCCTTTATAATTCTTCTGCCGAAAGTGGGTGTTGGATTCGATGACGAACAGCCGTCCATGCGCCCCGACGGTGGCGCCGATCGGAGTGACGATGTCGGGTTCGGCGGCGAAGAGCGTCACTTTCACCGAAGGATCGGTGGACGTCGGAGTTCCCGCCTGCTGCGGCGGCGCATCAGCGGCCGCGCCGCACGACGCTGCGAAGCAGAGGCATACCAGTTGAAGGAAAACTCGGGATCGGTTCATATTTGCTCCGCGATTGATTAAGGATCGTCGTCAATTCAGTATGGAGATCATTCCAGACCGTTTAATCGAGATATTTCGAATCATATTCGATTCCGGCTCGTTGCAGCATCTCAGTGAGTTCCTCCGCGAATGTTTTTCCGCGATGATGTTCTTCTTGATTTGCGATGTAGCTTCGAACCGCCTGCCGTGAGGTGGCGCTGACGGTAAATGCCGCGTAGCCTTCTTGCCATGCGAACGGCTGCAGCCCGATTTGATCGTGGACCCAGACGGAGGACGCCTTTTTCAATTCACGCAAAGTATCGGCCAGGTTGTGTGTCGCCTTGAGCCCAATGAGAAGATGTAGATGATCGTCGACGCCTCCGACGCCTTGTGGAAATCCGCCGAGTCCTGAAATTGTGCCGCCGAGATATTCGTGGAGGCGCGGGCGCCATTCGTCGGCAATAAATGACTCCCGATGTTTCGTGCCAAAAAACGATATGGTAGTGAAGGCTGAGATATGTGGACGACATGGCCGCCTTTGCCGGGGGGGAAGTCAGGTTGCGTGTCGATCCCGGAGGGATCACAGCCATTAGCCGGGGGTTGAGCGAAGCGGTACCCCCGGATACCAGATATGGAAATTTCGACCCCGGAGGGGTCGAAGCGACGCGACAATTCATGAAGGACAGCCATCAGCCCAACGGCTGGCGCTGCGACCCTTCCAGGGTCAAATTATCTTTCAAAAATCGTAACCGGTGGTGTCGCTTCGCTCAACCACCGGCTAATAGCTTCAACCCCTTCAGGGTTGATAGGCCTACAATCAACCTGACTTGGAGACGATGACCCCGTGACCATACACGCCGACGCTGCAATTCCCGGAGATTCTTCAGCCTCCATAGATCGCCCCGGTATCGATCGCGCGTCGCAGCACATCATTTCCCTCACAAATGTCAGTAAAACTTACGGTGCTGGCGCCGGGCGGTTTATCGCGTTGCATCCGCTATCGCTTGCCATTCAACGCGGACGCATGCTGGCGCTGCTCGGCCGCAGCGGGTCGGGAAAAAGTACGCTGCTTAACTTGCTTGGCGCGGTCGATCTGCCGACCACCGGC
Source organism: Tepidisphaeraceae bacterium (assembly GCA_035551995.1). Taxonomy (GTDB): domain Bacteria; phylum Planctomycetota; class Phycisphaerae; order Tepidisphaerales; family Tepidisphaeraceae; genus RYN-428. Next base: position 10,192 of record DASZME010000062.1, on the reverse strand, counting down.
GCCGTGATGATCGGCGGGACGGATATTTCTAAACTGTCACAGGAACAACTCGCGCTCTTCAGACGCCGACGGCTGGGGTTTGTCTTTCAGTCGTTTCATCTTCTGCCGAGCCTCACCGCGTTTGATAATGTCGCCACGCCCTGGCTGCTCGATCGAGCGCTGACGGCTCAACGCAAAAAAGAGGTAGCCGATCTCCTGGCGCGCCTCGGCTTGGCCGACAAGGGGCGCCGATATCCTGACGAACTCTCCGGAGGCCAGCAGCAGCGCGTGGCGCTGGCGCGAGCCGTCGTGCATCGCCCGGAGCTTTTGCTGGCGGATGAGCCGACGGGGAATCTGGACGCGCAAAGCGGGCGGGAAATTCTCGATCTGCTCGGCGAACTGCATCGCGAATTCGGAATGACGGTGGTCATGGCGACCCATTCGCCCCAAGCCGCCGAGCGATGTGAACAGCGGATTACGCTCGAAGATGGCCGCGTGAAAGAAAATCGTTTGGGAACGCCGACGCCCCCGCCCGCTCCTGGCGCGAGCGCATCCGACGATCTCCGCGGGAGCGGCACGGCCGAACCGCTGGCCGCCGTCACGTCGCCGGAGGTTGGCGCGTGATTCGTCTTTACGTCGCGCTGACGTTCGGGCATTTCCGCCGTCATCGGCTGGAATTTCTGCTCTGCGTGCTCGGCGTCGCGCTGGGCGTGGCCGTCGCGGTGGCCATCGACGCGGCGGTCGGGGCGTGCGTCGGCAGTTTTCGCGGCGCCGTCCAATCGCTGGCCGAGCGATCGACCCATGCGATCTTCGCCGTCGACGGGGTGATTCGCGATCAACGCTATATTGACCTGCTCAATCGCAAGCTGCCCATCGCGTTGGCGCCGATGATCAATCGAGGCGTGCTCGCGGGCGCGGGGGCGGGCGATCCGATCGTCGCCCGGTTGATCGGCGTGGACGTTTTCGCGGAAAAACCGCTTCGCGGGTTTACGCAATTTCAATCGACGCTTGACGATGCCGCCCGGCGAAAATTCCTGACCGAACCAAATCAAGTCGTCATCGTCGATTCCCTCGCCCGGCGATTAAACGCCAAGGCCGGCGACATCCTTCACCTGACCGTCGGCGCCCATCGCGTCGATGTTCACGTGTGCGGCGTGATCGCGATCGCCGGCGTCGCGCGGACTCAGCTTTCGGACCTCATCATCGCCGACCTGGCCACCGCCCAGGAATTGACCGACTCGGTCGGCTTCATCGATCGGATCGACACCAGGCTCGACGCGCCGGCGCAAGAACGGCTCCTTGAGGCGGCGCTCCCGCCGGGGCTCGAGCTGCGATCGACGCAGCAACAATCCACCTCCCTCGAAGACCTGATCGGCGCCTATCGGCTCAATCTCGGCGCCCTGTCCCTGATGGCAAGCTTTGTCGCGGTCTTCATCGTCTACAACAGCATGCTGATCTCGGTCAGGCAGCGCGCAAAAAGCCTGGGGATCCTGCGCTGTCTGGGCGCGAGTCAGCGGCAATTGGGCGGACTGTATCTGGCGGAGGGAATCATCTTCGCCTCCGTCGGATCGATCGTCGGCGTCCTTGCCGGCGGAGCGCTGTCGCGCGGCCTGGTCGGGTACATCGCCACGACGATCAACGATCTGTACGCCTCGGTTCGACCGGCGCCGGTGACGCTCGATCGCGCGGCGATTTTCAAAGGAGTTGCGATTTCGTTTGGCAGTTGCCTGCTCGGATCGATGGTTCCCCTTTATCAGGCGGCGCGAATGCCGCCGGTGAACGCGTTTCAGCCGACCGAGCGGCATCGCGCCGCGGGGCCGGCGGCGTTTCGATTGCTTGGTGCGGGCCTGGCGGTGCTTGCGGCGGGTTGGGGGATCGTGCTGTTGCCGAGCGATTCGCCGAAAATGGGATTCGCGATGGCGCTGCTGATCGCGCTTGGATTCGCGCTTGTCTGTCCGTGGCTGACGCGAGCCGCGTGCGCGGCGGTGGAAGCCGTGGCCCGGCCGATGCAATGGCTGCCGGCGCGGATGGCGGCGGCGGGAGTGGGGCGGTCACTTGGAATCACGGGAGTCGCCGTGGCCGCGACCATGCTGGCGATGGCGATGAACATCAGCGTGCGTACGATGGTTTTTTCCTTTCGCACGTCGCTGGCGTCGTGGATGGAACAGCGATTTTCATCTGATATTTTCGTGGCGCCTGAACTTCTGGTGAAACACAAGATCGACGCCACCCTCGATCCGCGCGCCGTGCAGTGGGTGGCAAGCCAACCGCAGGTGAAAAGCGTGATTCGTTATCGCATGCGGAAGGTCGAACTCCAGGGCCGATCCACCGCGCTCGTCGGCACAAACGTGCGCGAGGTGATGCGCACTTTGCCGATGAAGACCGCCCTGGGATCGCGCGCGCGATTCGATCCGGCCGGCGATTTGCTCATCAGCGAGCCCCTTGCCGGGCGCACGCGATTGCGCGCCGGAGATATCGTGACATTGCCAACGCCCGGCGGCCAGCGACGGTTCCGCGTTTTCGGCGTTTTCTTCGACTTCGGCAACGAGCGCGGCCAGATCATGCTCGACGGCGCCACCCTCGCGTCGGCGTGGAACGACCGGCAAGTCAACTCGATGCACGTCACGCTTTTCCCCGGTCTCGATGCGGACAAAATCGCCGCTCAGTGGTCGTCGGCGTTGCGCCCGGATTATCCGATCGTCGTCAACAGCTCACGCTATGTGCGATCGGACGTGATGGCGATGTTCGACAGAACATTCGCCGTGACGGAAGTGCTGACCTGGCTTGCGGGCGGCGTGGCGTTTTGCGGATTGGCCGGGTCGTTGCTGGCGCTGGCTTTGGCGCGGCAGCGCGATTACAGCGTGCTGGCGGCGGTGGGAATGACCGGCCGCCAGACCATCGCCTGGGTGCTTGGACAAGGGGCGATCATCGCATGGACGGCGGCGATCGTCGCATCCGCGGCCGGAACCCTGCTGGCGTTCGTGCTGGCGTATGTCGTTCAGTATCGATCGTTTGGGTGGAGCATTCCGACGAGCGTTCAGCCGCGATTTTGGCTGCAAAACCTGTTACTTGCGACGGCCGCCGCGGGCGTGGCGACGATTTATCCGGCCATCCGTTTGCGCCGCGCGCCCCCGGCCGGAGCGCTGCGGCACGAATAGGGAGATCGACGATGAAATGTTTCTTATGCCCGGCGGTCGCGCTGGCGCTCGCGTGGCCGGCGGCGAGTGTGGCGGCGCCGGCGACGCAACCGATTGCCGAGGCGGCGCCTGAATTTTCTCAGGCGGTTGCGCCGCGCGAATGGGCCTTTCCGCGCGACCACGGCCGACATGATTCGTTCAAAACCGAATGGTGGTATTTCACCGGAAACCTCCGCGACGACGCCAAGCGAGAGTTCGGCTACCAATTGACATTCTTTCGAACCGCCGTCGCCCCCGTAACGCCTCGACGTCCCAGCCCATGGGCGTTTCACGATCTTTACTTTGCCCACGCGGCAATCACCGACGTTGCCGGGCAAACATTCGTGTTCAAGGATCGCCTCTCGCGCGGCCGAGCGGGACTGGCCGAATCGTCGGACACAACGCTCGACGTTCGACTGCTTGATTGGAAAGCCATTCTGGATCGCGGCGCCATTCGTCTGCAGGCGAACGAAGATTCGTTCTCGATCGATCTTTCCTGCGCGGGCGGTCGCGGTCCGGTGCTGCAAGGGCCCGGCGGCATCAACGCCAAGGGCCGCAGACCGGAGCAGGCGTCGTACTACTATTCAATGACGCGCCTGAAGACCACGGGCACGCTGACCCTTGGCGGGAAACAATTTCATGTTCATGGGGATACCTGGATGGATCACGAGTTTTCCAGCAACGCGCTCTCCGCCGATCAGACGGGCTGGGATTGGTTTGGATTGAGCCTGGCGGACGGGAATGATCTGATGATTTATCGCCTCCGCAATCGCGCGGGCGACGCCGATTTTCTTTCCGGCACGATCATTCAGCCGGACGGCACGCCGCGATACCTTTCCGCGCGGGATATTTCGCTGCGGCCGTCCAAGCCGTGGGTCAGCCCCGCCAGCGGGTCGGCATATCCGCAGGAGTGGGCCGTGTCGGTTCGCGGAATGAGCCAGTTGACCGTTCGCACCCGAATCCCCGGCCAGGAATTGATCACGACGGCTTCGACGAAAGTGGACTATTTCGAGGGAAGCGCGGATGTTTTGAATTCGACCGGTTCGATGATCGGCGAAGGATATCTGGAAATGACCGGCTACGGCCGGAACGGTCTATGACGTGCTGGAAATGAAGCCGATCGCGGTGAAGACCGACGGCGACTGGATGTCGCTCGACGCGGACCTGCGGGATTATCCGGGGAAAATTTACGCGTTTCTCCCGGCGGCGATCGCCAGGATTTCTCTTGCCGCGACGGCCAAAGCCGCCGGCGGCGCCAATATCGATTTTCAGCGACGGTTCATCTGTATTCTCCTGGGCGTTTTGTCGATGGGAACGTGGCGGGCGGGGGCGGACGGCGTTGCCGCTTCCGGACCGGCGACTCAGCCCGCGCCGATTCCGTTGTTGAAGACCGATACGCCGCTGGTCATTGACGGCGATCTCAATAAGCCGCAATGGAAAAAAGTCGAGCCGATCCGGGTCGATTACATTCAGTCGAAGAAGGGGACGCTCAGCGACACGCCGCGCGAAACCGTGCGGTATTTGTGGGACGACCATTACCTGTACATCGGCTATGAGTTTTTCTCGAAGAACCTCAAGGCGCAAGGAACCGGGAAGAAGAAGGGGCCGCCGGGCAATGAGCGGGAGGGGGCGGAAATTTGGCTGACCGACAAGAACGTGGACGTCGCCGAGTTTTCTGTTTCGTTCGACGATCCGAATTTTTCTGGGAGATTCATCTCAATGAGTTGAATCAGTTTAACGACGTGCACATCACCGTCGCCGATCCCTCCTGAAAGCTGGCCAAACAGGCCAATGTTTCGTACGGCATCGTTTTTGGGTCGCACGATTTCATCGAGGACGAAGGTCCGTACAAGCTGGCGACGGCCGTGAAGATGATGCCCAAGGCGGACGGTAAGCCTTCGACGGTGAACGATCCGTCGGACGTGGATACCGGCTATAGCGCCGAGATTCGCGTGCCGTGGTATGGACTGGGCGCGCCCAAGGCACGGCGGACGACCCTGCAGATCGCCCCGCGGAAAAAGCGCGATCGGGCCACGACGGCTCCGGCCCGTGGAAGATGGCGGGGGAGCAAATCAATATTCTGGCGGTTTACCAGGACGCGGATTTGCCGGAACGATATCACCACTCATCGGCCACCAAGCCTCCGGGCGGATGGTTCCACCACGCCGAACCGTATTGGCAGGTTTTTAAGTTGATCGACGGAAATAACGCAGGCGGGTAACGGCTCGACGAATCGGTTCTTCGCTGGCCGCAAGAAGAAATGACCGAAGATGCGGCGACGCGCTGGCGGCTTCGCGGCCTGTATTTTTCTTCGTTTCAGCCCGCGATTCTCCTATGATCGTGATGGACGCCGATTTGTTCGCTTGAATCATTTCGCGGACCGCGTAGTCCGTGTTCGCCCGTCGAATCTCCGCTTACGAATTGCAGCCCCCACGGCACTCGATCTTTGCGAAGCCGGCCTGGACGGCGGCGCAGTGGCTGAGTCGCAAACGCTCCCCGCTCTGTCTAATGCCGCTCGCGATGCGGCGTGGATCGATCGCGCAACCCAATCGTACTGCCGCTATTCGGCGGCGCCCGCGATCTGGCGGGCCAGATATTCGCGAAGGAGGGGAATCTTCGCCTTTAGCGCCAACTCGGCGCCGCGCTGCGGATCGGCGGGGGCCAACGCTTCGATACCGTACCAAATCATCAATGGCAAATTCGGATCGGCCGCGTCCTGGGCGTGCGCCATCAAACGCTCGGCGATCGTCCAACGATCGCCAATCCGCAGACGCTGCAGGGCGGACGCCAGCGCGAGTCGCACCACGGGGGAGGGATCGTCGTTGGCCAGCCGTTCGAACTGTTTGAGGAGCGGCGCGGAAACCGCGTGATCGTCTACCGCCAGGCGTATCGCCCATGCGCGGATCGACTCTTGCGGGTTGACGAGTAATTCCAGCGTGAGCTTATCGTTGATGCCGCCGGTGGCGTGCAAGGCCCAGAGGGCGCGAAGCTGGCGGGTGACATCATGATTCTCTTGCAGAATATGAAGCAACGCGGGGCGGGTCGTGTCCGAAAGCTGGCCGGAGAGGGCGCGCTCCTGCAAAAGCCGCCGGGCGTGACGGACCCACCAGTCGTTTTTATGTAGTTGAAGTTCGACCAGCTCGGCGTCGGACCTGGCGGCGAGGTTGGGGTTGAATGGAGCGGGCTTGCCGTAGGTCACTTTGTAGATTCGGCCGTTGGTGCGGTCGATGGCGTTGTAGTTATGGCACTCGCCGGTATCGGTCCAGTCGCTGACGTAGACGCCGCCGTCGGGGCCGCACAGGATGCTGATGCCGCGGAACCACGTGTCGTTGGCCATGAGAAAATCGCGGCCGTGGTGGGCGACGTATCCGGAGCCTTTGCGTTCGAGCAGGTCGTTATTGATACGATTGCCATGCAGGTTGCACATGAAGATGGAATTGCGATAGGAGTCGGGCCAGTTGTCGCCGAGGTAGACCATGGCGCCGACGTGTGCGTGTCCGCCGCCGGCTTCGCTGTGCTGGGCGCCGCCGCGGGAGGTGGTCCAGTCGCCGCCGGCCCAGTGGATATGGTCGGCGCAGCTTTCCATAAGCGTATAGGCGTAGGGGTCGAGGTCGTGTCCGCCCATGCGGTGGTAATGGGCGCCGGGGATGACATGAAAGAGGTGCTTGATGACGCAGTTGGTGATGAAGGCTTCGCCGTAGTCGTCGAAATCCAGACCCCAGGGGTTGGTGGTTCCGCTGGCGACGACTTCAAACGTATTTTTTGTGGGGTGGAATCGCCAGACCCCGCAGTTGATCTTCGTGCGCTGATCGTCGGGCGTGCCGGGCTTGGCGACGGAGGAGGTGGCCATGATGCCGTGGCATCCCCAGAGCCATCCGTCGGGACCCCACTTCAGCTGGTTGGCGACGTTATGCCGGGCGTGCAGGGAATCGAAACCGTCGAGCAGGACGCGAGGCGACCCGGACGGCTTGTCGTCGGCCATCGGGATGAAAACAAGATTCGGCAATGAGATCATCCACACGCCGCCGAAACCAATCTCGATGCTGGTGAGATTGTGGATGTGATCGAGAAAAACCGTGCGTTTTGCGAATCGGCCCGTGCCGTCGTCTTCAAAAATGAGAATGCGATCCTGTCCCTCGTCGGCGGGATTTTGCTGCCAGTTGGGATAGGTCAAGCACTCGGCCACCCAAAGGCGTCCGCGATCGTCGAAGGTCATGCAGATGGGTTGCACGACGTCGGGTTCGCCGGCGAAGAGCGTGGCGGAGAATCCGGGCGGCAACGTCATGTGCGACGCCGCCTCGCTCGGCGGGAGCGGGGCATCGGCCGCCGCGAACGCGGAAGCCCAGAAAGCGAGCAGAGCGATCAATGACAGCGGGACGGTTCGCATTCTTTCTCTCCCAGTTCATTCCCCCGTCGTTTTTTCAATCACCGGTTCGTCCTCGTCCCCGGCCTCTTCATCCGGCGTCATCCACCAGTAGCCCAGGAGCGCCCCGGCGCATCCCAAGCTCGCATAATCCAACGGCAGAACGCGCGCCAGCGGCGCGAATGAGCCGTTCAAGTCGCCCGTCTCCATTCCGGCGACGGAAAATGAATTGACGATGTACCCGAACGCCCCGGCCGCCAACGGCCCGATCCAATACCATCGCCCGGCCGTGCGGTCGGCGAAAAACTGCTCGGCGACCGCCGTCGAAAACAGCCCCGCCAGGAAAACGCCGGCCATCACTTGTTTTTTCTGCGGCGTGACGACGAGGATCAACACAAAAATCGCCATCAGGACCGCCTGCGCGACGATCGCCAGCAACGCCGAGCGGCCCGGCTCCGTGGGATCTTCGCCGAGCCGCGGCTCCTCGTGACGCTTCCAGATGAGGTTCCAGATCGCTCCGATGGCGCCGAAGAAGACGATCAATTCGCCGAGCAACTCGAAGAACACGCGGGCGCCGGCGCCGGAATCGTCGGCGCGAAACAGCACGTAGGTCATCGTACCGCCGCGCACCGACCAGACGGCAAGTCCCGCCGTCGCGGTCATCAGCCCAGCCATCGACCACCGGCGATGCAGCGCCACGGTTCCCACCGTCGCGCAAACCGCCAGGAGAACAATCGCGACGAGAAACGCGCCGAGTGAACTTGGCGGCTGCGCCAGACTACCCTGAACGCCGGGTTCGCTTGGCCAGTGAACGAAACGGGCGCCGTAAGAGAAGACAACGCAGGAGAAAATGATCAAGACGATCAGCAGCGCCTGCGTCATCTTTCGCGGGCCGAAGATCGAAAGATCGGCGTCGTTGACGGGCGAAGCGGATAGCGGGGCGTCGGACATGAAAGCCATTCTGAAAGAGTATTGCGGAAAAGAGACGGGGTAGGACGCCTGTGCGGACGTCAACCGGTCCAATTCGCTAGAGTCGATCGGGGCCGATGCCTGTTCAACAGGAGGCCGAGAATCACGAAGGCGACCGAAAGCGTCAGCGTCATTAAAACGATGACCAGCACCTCGAAGCGGGTCGTCGCGAACTGCGTCAACTTCGCGACGCAGGCGAAAATTCCCACCGCGGCCGCGAAGCATACGATCTGTCCAATTCCAACGTCCGTTTTATCCGAACTGACACGTCGATTGAGATAGGAGCGTAATCGTGGCATGATAATTCCCTAACTGTTTCCGAACGGCGCCGTCTACCCTATAATGAACGATTCCTCGGATGCGACTTGCCGGAATCGTAGTGGATTGGACCTGCTTTCGCCACACAGTTGGAACAATGCCGACGATGACACTTTTTGGAGAGATAGATCCTGCCGCGCCCGAACCGGCGGAGGCGCCGATGCCCGGCCCATTCGCGGCGGTGGCGATCGAACAGAGCATCGACCGCACGCTTGATTATGCGATTCCCGCCAAACTGGTGAACGCGGTGCGTGTCGGCCAGCGCGTGCGCGTGCCGCTGGGGAAGAACAACCGCCCCGCGCATGGATACGTGATTTCGATTCATCCCACGAGCGGTTACCCCCGCATCAAACGGCTGTTCAACATCGACGACGAGCGCGTTCTGATCACGCCGAGGTTGATGGAACTCAGCCGGTGGATGAGCCGGTATTATTGCGCGCCGCTGGGGACGGTGCTGGAGACGGTGCTGCCGTCGGCGGTGCGGAAAAAGACGGGCATCGGATATTCGCAGATGATTCGGCTGGCGGTGGGGCGGGAGCGGGTCCAGGAGATTTTGGAAAAAACCCGCGCGCCAAAACGCCGAAGCATTCTCGCCCGGCTCCTGCAACTTGAGCCCGACGACGCGATCGATCTGGTGCGACTGGCGGGGGAATCGGGGGCGACTCCGCCGACGGTTCGCAAACTGGCCCGGCTCGGCTTGATCACGATCACGCCGCAAGTCGATCTGCCGAAGCTAACGGCGAACATGCCCGCGTCGGCGGGGGATGAGGCGGAGATCGCGCTGAACGAGGATCAAAGAAAGGTGTATGACGCTCTATTCCCGCGCGTGAGCGCCGGGGGGTTTTCCGTCAACCTTCTTCTGGGCGTGACCGGCAGCGGCAAAACCGAAGTTTATCTCCAACTGATTCGCGAGGTCGTCAGGAGCGGCCGACGCGCCATCGTGATGGTTCCGGAAATCGCGCTGACGCCGCAAACGGTTCGGCGCTTTACCGCGCGATTCCAGAGCGTCGCCATCTTGCACAGCGGACTGACGGCCACCGAACGCCATCGCTACTGGCAGCAGATTTCGCTCGGCCACGCCCAGGTCGTCGTCGGCGCACGTTCGGCGGTCTTCGCGCCGGTTCCCGATCTGGGCATCATCGTCGTCGATGAAGAACACGAAGCCAGCTATAAGCAGGACTCCGCTCCGAGATATCATGGCCGCGACGTGGCGATCAAAAGAGGACAGATTGAAGGCGTGCCCGTGCTGCTGGGAAGCGCGACGCCGTCACTCGAGACCTATTATCGCGTGATGTCGCGCGGCGGGAAGCAAGCTGGTGGCGGAACATCCGCCGCTCCTCCTTCTGCTCCTCCTGCTCCCTCTCCCGGTACGCCGGGAGAGGGCTGG
>DASZME010000061.1:0-92845 GCA_035551995.1 Tepidisphaeraceae bacterium | reverse complement strand
TCTTTGAGTACATCGAGGTGTTTTACAATCGCAAACGGCTGCACAGTTCGTTAAACTACATGAGCCCCGAAGCGTTCGAGGCGAGTTTCAATTAGTCACTTCCCCGCGCCCGCCATACGGGGGGAAGTTCACACCGGTGGGAGGTTCAGGTCGTCATCTCGATTTTAATTGGAGATTACCGCATCGTTTCATCATGTGCATTCTAGCAATTTTGCAAGTGTGACGATGCACGAGGAGATGCGACATCGATGTTGACCAAAAATAACCTCGCCGGTGCCGAGCGTCCTAATCCTCGCCTAATCGCGTTTTATCTTCCCCAGTACTATCCGATACCGGAGAACGATACATGGTGGGGTAAGGGATTCACCGAGTGGACCAATGTCGTTAAGGCAGGCCCGGTATTTGCGGGCCACTATCAACCGCATCTGCCGGCCGATCTTGGTTTTTACGACCTGCGGCTTGCGGAGGCGCGGGCTGCGCAGTGCGAGTTGGCGCGGGAACACGGGATTCATGGATTTTGCTATTACCATTACTGGTTCAGTGGTCGTCGGTTACTTGAACGTCCAGTGAATGAGATGCTCGCGTCGCGCGAACCGGATTTTCCGTTCTGTCTTTGTTGGGCAAATGAAAGCTGGACTCGGCGCTGGGATGGGCGAAATCAGGAAATTCTGCTCGAGCAGCGATATGCCGCGGAGGATGATGTCGCTCACATCCGCTCGCTGATTCCCGCCTTCGAAGATGCAAGATATATTCGCGTCGATGGCAAGCCACTGTTTCTCGTCTACCACAGCACAGAAATGCCCGATTCACGGGCAACTACGTATCGATGGCGGCGAGAGGCTGAACGGGCGGGACTGCCTGGTCTGTATCTCGTTCGCGTTGAAAGTTTTGAAGAACAATTGGAGCCCCAAGAGAGAGGCTTTGATGCGGGATTGGAATTTCAGCCGTTCGGTGGAGCAATGGCGGCGGCGCGATTGCATCGATTCAAATGGTGGCAACGACAGAAATTGCGGACTCGATCTGCTGTATTCAATGAACACAGTGTCTATTCGTATGCGGAATTGGTAAACGCGGCGTGTCAACTTCCTGAGCCGGCGTATCCATGGATTCGATCTGTTTGCCCATCGTGGGATAATACGGCACGTCGCAAAAAGGGCGGTGTTATTTTTCACGGGTCCACACCCGATCTCTTTGAGAAATGGGTTGCCGCGATTGTTGGGCGGATTTCCCGACAAGAAAATAATCCTGGTGGAAGCAAGCCGATTCTCTTTGTCAACGCGTGGAACGAGTGGGCTGAGGGAAACCACCTGGAGCCTTGTCAGCGATGGGGCCGGGACTATCTGGAAGCTATCAAGCGAGCCATCAGTTAGTCACTGGACGAGATTTCCGCTTCCGGCTGACATAGCGAATTGTGGTTGCGATCGCCGAAGGAATGTCGACAAGAGTCGGGCAATGGCGCGCATTTTGGACAATGGTGGTAAATGAACTTGGAAACGACGCCGTTGCCAGTCAACTGTCCCGCGGTCACCGTCGTCATTCCGACTTACAATCACAGGAAATTCGTACTTCTGGCGATAGAATCGGTTCTCAAGCAGACGTTCCGTGATTTCGAGATTGTCGTTGTCAATGATGGATCGCCAGATGACACCGCCGTTCTACTTCAGCCGCTTGTGGTTTCCACCGCTATTCGATACATCGAACAGAGCAATCAAGGCCAGGCGGCGGCGCGCAATCGTGGTTTGCAAGCCGCCCGCGGTGAATTTGTTGCATTTCTTGATGATGATGACGCTTGGCCCGCGGATAAGCTGGCATGGCAGGTGGCGGCGATGCGTGATTCGGCGGATGCTGTATTGGTTTATGGAATCGTCGAGTTGACAGGTAGCGGAAATGGTCATCGGTATCCTGGAGCGGATGCGCCCACGGGCTGGGTACTGGATGCCTTCGCGGGCGCTGGATGGGTTCGGTCGCCGGGCCAGACACTTATTCGTCGAACGGCCCTCGATTTGATCGGCGGATTCGATCCCGAGATATGGGGAACCGATGATTGGGATCTATATATCCGCCTCGCTAAATATGGTCCTTTTATATTTGCTCCCCGGCTCGCACTCATCTACCGCTGTCATTCGTCGAATGCGTCGAATGACTTTTGGCGGATGTACGCGAACGCACGAAAGGTGATGAGCAAACACTTTCCTCCGTTTCCCGAGCGTGTTTCATTGCGAAGGCGATGGGCGTGTCGGAGATTTATTCAGAAATTTTGCGGAGATGACGCTGTTCAGGCGGCATTAAAATACACCTCGCAGTTGCGATGGTGGGAGGCGGGAAAAGCTTGGGCGCAGGCTATTTGGATCAGACCGTCATTGATATTTCGACGGACAGTGCGTGACGGACTCCTGCGGTTGATTGTCGACGTCTTGACTCATCGCCCAAGCAGTAGCGGCAATTGAGTCTGGGCATTTTGTCTTTGGTGGTCAGCTGAATCACCCGGTATTGCCTTGATATTGCCCTACGACGTGACGATGAGGATCGCGTTCTTTAGCCGCCGCTTGCCGAAGGCCGATCGCGCGTCCGGCGATCGACGACTCTGTGCCCTTCTCACATTGCTTGCCAGACAATGTGCGGTTGACTTTTACGCCCCGCAAATATGGGATACGCCAGAAACGGCAATGTATTATTCCAAGAAACTTCGTGAAGTTGGTGTGTTCGTTTACGAAGATAGCTGGCGCCCGATAGAAGCCGTGTTGGCTCGGCGACGTTACGATCTTATATTTGTCGAGTTCTGGCAGCATGCCGAACAGTTTCTTGACACCATCGTGCGGTGGCAGCCATGGGCAAGAGTGATCATTGATACCGTTGACGTCCATTTTCTACGCGAGGAATCCGGACTCGCCTTAGGAATTTCTGACGGTATCGCGGTTCAGTCAAGGAAGATTCGAGAACTGGCGGTTTATCGACGTGCTGACGTCGTCTTGGTCGTCACTGCGGAGGATCAGCAGGCGTTGCAAAGGCATGGCGTGAAGAGCGTTACCGTGATTCCCAACATCGTCGACCCGCGGATGCGGCCCGCGGAGCCGAGGGGCCACGACATTTTGTTTGTCGGCGGGTTCGCTCACATCCCAAATGTCGATGGGATTAGGTGGTTCGCCACGACGATCTGGCCTGACGTGCATGCCGCTGTGCCGGACGCGCGTCTCCTGGTCATCGGAAGCGACCCTCCTCCCGCGGTAGAAGAGCTCGGAAAAATTTGCGGCGTCAAGGTACTGGGTTACGTTGCCGATACAGGCATCTATCTGGACCAAGCCGCGGTTTCCGTGGCGCCGCTGCGGTATGGCGGCGGAATGAAAGGCAAGGTTACCGAGGCGTTGGCGGCTGGCGTTCCCGTCATTGCGACCTCCATTGGCGCCCAGGGGTTTGGCGCGGAGTCGGGTCAGCACCTAATGGTTGTGGACTCAGCGACGGCGTTTGCGGGGGCGGTGGTTAAGCTACTTCGCGATCCCATCGCGGCCGAATCGATGGGGCACGCCGGTTATAAAATGGTGATGTCGCTGTGCAGCCCACAAGCAGTCTCGGCGAAGGTTCGCGAATTACTCGCAAAAAATGGCGCCAATAAGACTATCAGAGGATGGCCAATCCTGCGCTGGCTTTGGCGCGCCTATGTCTTTCGCGCTCAAACACTGGTACGCGCCAGCACAAAGCGTGTTCACTGGCGACGTATCGTTCAAAAGGGCGCCGTTGAAACGCCCGGGACATGAAAACCTGCCGATCCAAGATGCTAACTAACCTTGAGGCGATTTGACTTGACCACTTCGCACCAAAATTCAGTTGAAACGGAAATTGAGGTACCATCGCTCATACAGCCGCTGGTTACTGTGGTGATCACTTCATACAACTACGAACGTTATGTGGGAGAGACGATTGAGTCAGTCCTTAAACAAACTTATCCGCGCGTAGAAGTAATCGTCGTAGATGATGGGTCAACAGACCGCTCGGCTGAGGTTATCGGCAAATTCGGGACGAAGGTCACTTTGATACGACAGAAAAACGCCGGCTGCGCCGCGGCGCGAAATGTCGGTATCAGGCACGCTTGCGGCGACCTGATCGCCTTCTGCGATTCCGACGATCGCTGGGTATCTCATAAATTAGAACGCCAGATCCCGCAATTTCAGAAAGACCCGTGCGTCGGGCTCGTTCATTCCGGCTCGCGCTGCTTCGACGCGAAAGATGGTCGCACGTTGTACGAATGTTGGCCGCGCGAAAACACTGATTTTCACGAGATGCTGGAATGGTGCCACTTTGGCCTCAGCTCCGCCGTCTTCTCACGTCAAGCACTCGATCGTGTCGGTATTTTCGACGAAACGTTGTGCGGAACGGACGACTGGGACTTGGGAATTCGGATCGCCTTCCACTACCGTGTTGTCGGCGTGCGGGAACTTTTGCTTGAATATCGAATGCACGAAAGCAACGCGACGCTCAAAGCCGACTCGATACTGAAAAACTCGCTTCGCCTGGTAAATAAGCCGCGAGAATTGCACGCGCATTGCGGTCTTTGTATTCGAGCAAGACGCCTGGCCGCGCGTCACGTCCGGCGCGGTTATTATGGCGTGGCGGTCGGGCGCGCACGCGAGGCGATGGCGAAGGGGATGCTCGCGGAAAGCTTGAAATGGCGCGCCCGATCCCTATGGAATTACCCTTGGGCGATGAAAGAGATCGTTCGACGGCGCGTCTTTCGGATCCCAACCGCGTCGTGATGGATTGTTCGAGTTGAACGCAATCCCGCCGATGCTTTCCGTTTCCCTGTTTACGCCGACCCACGCGAGCGACTTCGAGCGTTTCTGTCTTCAGCGGGAGTCGATCGAAACGTGTGAAATCGACATTCCGCATGTGGCGGTCGTCAACCACGAAGACGTCGCTCTGTTCAAACGGACGCCGCACCAACGCGGATTGACCATTCTTTCTGCGCGGGAGGTGCTTCCGCCAGCCTATGATCGCCGACGCGCTGTCTGGCGCATCAGTCGGCGCGACTACCGATATTGGATCACAGGCCGCGGCATTCACGGCTGGCTCTTGCAGCAATTGCTAAAACTTGCGTCGCCGGCGGTCGTGCGAACCGACGGAATTATTTGCCTGGACTCAGACGTTTTTTTTGTCGACCAGGTGACGGCGT
Organism: Tepidisphaeraceae bacterium; assembly: GCA_035551995.1. Lineage (GTDB taxonomy): Bacteria > Planctomycetota > Phycisphaerae > Tepidisphaerales > Tepidisphaeraceae > RYN-428. The sequence goes on along the minus strand of DASZME010000061.1, from coordinate 87,681 downwards.
CGGATTTCATTGCACCGGACGGCCGATTGCATCTCTATGAGACGACCGACGATATTGATGCGGAGATGGCGGAATGGTACGCTCACAGCCTTCGATTTCTCAGCCAGAAAGTCACCAGCGCGCCGCTTCGGCGATTTACGCACGCGCCAGTCCCCATGCTTCGCGAGCTTCTTGTCGAGTTGCAGCAGTTCATCGAAGAACAGCGCGGGCGACCCTGGATGGAAGCGATTATCCAAGCCGATCGTGTCATGGAATACACGACTTACGGCGTCTATGCCCGCCACATCGATAAGCTATCTCGCGTTTGTCCAATAAAGCCCTCTCTTGCCCATTATTATTGGTGGGCCCACGAGGCTCAGAATATCGAAGATCACTTTGCCGATCAGATTGCGTCAAGCAAACCAAAAATGATTCTGATCAACTCGAATATCGGTCTGGACGTCGGCGTATGCCGCAGGTTGCTTTTGCCCATCTGGGAATCCCAAGGTGGGCGAAAAGCGCGAAATCATGACGTTTAAGAAACTGACTGTTGGAGAGTGAAGCTTGCGCGTTGTGACGGAACTGGGCCCATTTGTGTTCGTTCTTGGGGCGATGTTATGCACGGCTGCGGTCATTGCGGCTCGGTCGCCGTTCTATCGGCAATTGCTGAGGACCGACGACTCGTCCCGCGTCTCCTCTCTGGATGGACTGCGCGGATACCTCGCGATCAGCGTTTTTATTTGCCATGGCGCAAGGTATTACAGCAATTTTAGTCCGATCGAGTTCTGGAGCGTTCCGCTATCACGATTTTATGCTCATGCCGCTCAGGCGCCGGTCGTTCTATTTTTCATGATTACCGGGTTCCTGTTCTGGTCGAAGGCGATTAACGGAAAGATCAGATTTCGTAGTCATTACTCGCGGCGATTTTGGCGCATTATGCCTCTCTATTCATTTCTGTTGGTCTGCGCCCTGACTGTTGTCGCAATAAAATCCGGTTTTCTGCTTCGGACGCCATTGGCAAGATTGCTTTGGCAGGTAATGCGGCTCGCGATGTTTCATGGAGTTTTTGACACACCCATCATAAACGGGGTTTCGGTCTTCCTGATCACAGCACCGGCATGGACGCTCCGCTATGAGTGTTTTTTCTATCTACTATTGCCACTGATCGCAGGTTTTGCCAAACCGCTCCGATTTCTTGTGCTGTGCGCGGCCGCAGCTTTCATTTACAAGCTGGTCGGCGATTCTCCACAGCTGGAGGCATGGATAGGCTCGCGTGATATGTGGGTCATCTTCCTTTTCGGCATGGCGACGGCGCATATCGTTCAGCGATGGCCACGATCAAGCGGAACGTCCGACAGGTTTTTGTCCGGCGTCGCCCTCACGACGCTGGTGGCCGTCACACTCATCTGCCGCGAGGGCGCGTATTCTTTGCGGGCTTACGTTTTGTTATTTATCGCGTTCGTCTCAATCGCCAGCGGCGCAAGCCTGCTGGGCGCGCTTACGAATTCCGTGGCTCGCATGCTCGGCGCCATCAGCTATAGTATTTATTTGCTCCATTTCGGTTTTCTCGGCTTGGTTTTTCGGCTCGTCAATCGGGTCCACCCGGTGGCCAGTATGTCAGGCGCCATGTATTGGTCCGTAGTCGCGATCATCGGAGTCATGTTGGTCGCTCTTTGCTCAGTGGCCTATCGGCTGTTGGAGCACCCATTTTTGCGCGGATATCCCGTTAGGACCGCGTCTATTCCGCCACAGTCCGAATTAAGACGACCGTCGCGACTTCAATTGCCCGCCGTCACATACGAATCCCGTGCTTGACGTGTGCATTGTGTTCTATCATCCGGCCGCCTGGGACGGCATACCGGGACGGCAACGCCTGCTGTTGGAGGCGATCTCCCACCATGTGCCGGTCATCTATATCGAGGAAACCGAAGAGCGAAAGCGGCGCGTTACTTTTGAAAAGCGGACCAGACAAGTCACCATCGTCCGTGGATTGGCCACGATGTTGGTGAAGTTCCAACGGCGCCATTGGAATGTGGCGATGTGGCTTTGGTGCTGGTGGCATCTGGGATGGATCAGACGTCGATATCGAAAAGTGATTTTTTGGAACTCGGAAAATTGGCTGCGTCCTAATCGATTTATCGCGCATGACGTGCTGGTTTATGATTGCATCGATCCGTGCTTCAGCGCCGATCCGCGTGACTTGCGGCTATTCGAACAGCGCGAACTCGAACTACTCGGCTTGGCGGATGTCGTTTTCGCATCGGCCCAACTTCTCGTCGACAATTGCCGCCGGCATCATCACGATGTCACGCTCCTCAACAACGGGTGCGATCCAAACGAATATTCGGAAAACAAAATAGCTTCAGCGCGTCGACCGCAATGGTGGCCGCGAACGGAGGAACCCATCGCCGCTTATCTGGGAACTCTTGACTGGCGATTTGACTTCCGTTGCGTGAGGACGGCGTGCCGGATGAATCCAGGCGTTCATTTCATACTGGCCGGCGGATTCCTGCGCGAGTTGGAGGCGCACGTCGCTGAACTTCGCTCGATGCCGAATGTGACAATCACCGGGCGGATTTCTTTGGAAGACGGCCGATATTTGCTGTCGCGCTGCGCGATTGGCTTAATTCCATTTACCGCCGGGGAAATGAATGATGCGATCAACCCGGTCAAACTATATGCATATGCGCTGCTTGGCAAACCAGTCGTCGGAACGGCGATTCGTGAACTGATTCTGCGTCCGGAGGTGGCGCGCGTTGGCCATTCGCCCGAAGAATTCGCCGAGAAAGTAGCGGAGGCTGTGGCTTTGCGTGACGATGAGAATTTGCGCCGTTCGCTGATTGCGTTCGCTTTGGGCAATACTTGGGAAAATCGTGCCAGGCAGGCTCTTGCCAGACTGATACCTGAGCAATTCGGCGGCGCGAATCACAGGACGGTCAGTCGCCGTCAGCCGGTAGCTACTGAGGCGAAGTGACTGAATGCGGGTAGTTTTCATCAACTGCACCTATGAGACCTTCACGCCCGGCCATAGTGGCGCGATCTGTACATGGATTTATGAAGTCTGCCGGGCCGCCGCGACCGAAGGTATCGAGCCGCTTGTGATTTCGCGCCGCAGCGATCATCCCCAATTTAGTCGGAGGAACACGATATTTGTTGACTATCCGTTCATTCCGGAAGGTCCGATCGCGTCAAAGCTAGTCAGCCTGCAAAAACATATTGCCGGATGGGTCCGTCCTCGGCAGGGGGTTTATTGCGATCGCATCGCGGAAGCGATTAAAAGAAACGCGGATGAATATTCGTCGTTGGTGCTCCACAACGATATGGAACTGGCCGTAAGCCTTCGCCGGCGTTTCCCTGAGGCGACCATTCTTCACATCGCCCACAACAACAACGGCAGTACCAGTCGCTGTCGAAAACGCTTCGCGTCAAGCGTGGACACGGCGATCGCCGTAAGCGATTTCGCCGGGAAATGGAATGAAAAATTCTATCGCCTGCCCCGCGGAGCGTGCAAGACACTCTATAACGGCGTCAATCTGAACGAATTCCGACCGCGGCAGCGTCGCTCATCCTCGCAACCGTGCATCAGCTACATCGGAAAACTGGACCGCAACAAAGCTCCCGATTCGCTTCTCAGGGCCGCGAAAATTCTTGCCGGACGGACGAACCGGTTCAGCGTTCGACTGATCGGTCGGCGATTTTATGATCGTGACGAAAGGGATGACTATATCGTCGAATTGGAATCTCTCGCGGCGGAACTATCAAAAATGGGGGTCGCCTGCGAGTTCACAGGCTGGATCGATCGAGCGCATGTGGCGGAAGTGCTGGCTAACGCTGACATTCACGTGACGCCTTCGCAATGGGAGGAGCCCTTCGGCCTGACTACCTTGGAAGCGATGGCATGCGGTTTGGCCGTGATCGGCGCCCGAACCGGCGGCACTCCTGAAGTTATAGGGGAAGCGGGATTTCTTTTCGACCACGATAACGAACGACAGCTCGCCGATTTGCTCGAGCCGCTCGTCCGCGATGAAGCTCTTCGTCGCAAATATGGTCGAATTGCGCGTGAACGAGCCGAGTTATTTTCCTGGGGGCGCACATGGGACACACTTAAAGAATTCATCGGCGACGCCGAATCTCGCAAGACCTACCACAACGCCACACGTTCGTTTCCACGATTGGAACGGTCTGGATTTGCCAGGTGAGGCCGGAACCAAAAGTGCCCGCTGGTTCGCGTGCATGAAAAAATATGAACGGCAAGCGCGGTTCAGCGTGCTCCGGTCCTCTGATATTTTTCGGATCATGAGCCTGGTGTTTATCAATTCGATGACCGATACGTTCACGCCGACGAATAGTTTTTCAACGGCGACGTGGGTGTGGGAGTTGTGCCAGTGCGCTATGCGCGAGGGTACTGAGCCGTGGGTAATATCAAGTGATTCTTTCCAGTCATCCTACGACTGGAAAAAGCTCATCCTTATTTCGCAGCCATACAAACCGGCGAGCTGGCTAGGGCGAAAACTCGACAATCAGTTTCGCCATCGGTTTGGTTGGGTTCATCCCGGGCAGGCGGCGTGGATTGCGCGCGTTATCCGGTCGATTAAATACCACAAGCTGGAACATCACCCGCTGATTTTGAGCAACGATATCGAATTGGCGATCATGCTCCGCAAGAGCTTCCCGGATGCCAGGATCATCCATCATGCCCACAACGAGAATGGCACAAAAGAACGATTTCGCAGCCTATTCAAGCCGGCTGTTACAGTCGCGTCGGCGGTAAGCGATTGTACTCGGGTGTGGAACGAGCAATACTACGGTTTTGCGCGCGGGGAGATGGAAACGATTCTCAATGGAGTGGACCTTGGCCGGTTCTTTCCCGCCGAAAAAACAGCTGAAGCGGTTCCCATCGTTAACTTTCACAGTCGTCTTGACAGGAACAAAGGTGTGGATGTGCTGTTGCGCGCGGCGATAAAAACAGCCAGGGTCAATCACGTTTTCGCCGTTAAATTGGTCGGTCGAAAATTTAATTGGCAAGCGCCGGCGGACGACTATGATCGGGAAGTCGAGAGTCTGTGCGAGCAACTGCAACGCCTTGGTGTTCGCATGGAACGGACGGGCTGGATCGACCGCGGCGGGCTACCTGAAGTCCTTCGTCAAGCACAGGTCAACGTCGTCTCTTCACGCTGGGCCGAACCGAGTGCCCTGGCTCTCTATGAAGGGTTGGCTACGGGGTTGGCCACGGTCGCATCGAATGTCGGCGGAAACGCGCAGGTTATCGGCGACGGGGGACAACTCTTCGATAATGAAAACACGGATCAGCTTGCGGCCATTCTGCTCCACCTGATTGGCGATCCCTCCGTCCGAGCCGAATGGGGCAAGCGCGCGCGGGAACGTGCCGAGCGCCTGACATGGGCCCAGACATGGCGGCGATTCCGAGAACTGGCGGGGGTGGAGGCGAATGAGCCTGCTGTTTGTCAATAATTCCGCCGAGACCTTCACGCCCACCCAGAGCGGCGCGTTGGCGACGATTATTTACGAATGCTGTCGTGTGGCGCGCCAGGGCGGCGCCGAACCGGTGGTGATCACCCGTCGATGCGAGGCCGAGCCATTTCGGTGGAATCAGACGATCTTCATCGACCCCCCTCGAGTTCCAAAGGATCACATTGGCGTTTTGCTGTGCCGGGCCGAGCGCAAGATCGGCGGATGGCGATACCTCCGGCAGCGCGAATACGCGCAGCGCGTGGTTCGAACGATCCGTCAGAAAGCGCTGTCGAACCGAACGATTATTCTGTTTAACGATCCGGAAACCGCGGTGATCTTGCGTTCGGCGTTTCCGAAAGCCTCCATCCTCCATTGGTTTCAAAATCAACAGCAATGTAAGGAGAAGTTCCGTCTGCGGTTTGCGGGAGCGGCGAACGTCGTCCTCGGAGTAAGCAATTTTACGTCAAGGTGGGTGGAGAATTATTATGGCTTGCCGCCGGGCAGTGTCCGAACGCTCTACAACGGGGTGGACGTGGAGCAGTTTCATCCGACCGCCAGTCCCCCGGCGGGCCATCCGGTGGTGAATTTCGTCGGTCGAACCGGCGTGGAAAAAGGAGCTGACTTACTGCTGCGCGCCGCGCTAAAGATTTCTGAAAGGAACGCGGCTTTCTCGCTCCAGTTGATCGGCTCCAACCACTGGGATCGATTCGAGCTCGATGATTACCAAAAGGAGCTACTGGCGTTGGGGGGCGAGTTGGAAAGCCGCGGTGTTCGCGTTCGCCGAACCGGGCATGTAGGTCGCCCCCAGTTGCCCGCCGAGATCCGCAAGGCCCACCTCCATGTCGTGCCTGCCCGATGGGATGAACCCTTCGGAATGACGACCATCGAGGGAATGGCGTGCGGACTGGCGACGATCGCCTCACGCACGGGCGGCACGCCGGAGGTAGTCGGTAACAACGGGTGGATGTTCGAGCGCGACTCGATCACGGAACTGGCGGAGGCGATTCAAATGTTTTTATCCGATCGCGAACTGCTTCGCGGCTTCGCGGCCAAAGCCAGGACTCGAGCGCGGGAATTCACCTGGGATCGTGCATGGCGAGAACTCACCTCCGCGGCGGGAGACTAAACCGTGCATATTGTCCAGTTGCTCCCGCCCATCGAATACTATTCGCCCGTGTCCGGCGGCGCCATCGCCACCGTTGCGATGCAGCATTCACGGCATCTACTGCAACTTGGACATCGAGTGACGGTGCTGGCGCCTGATACAAGTGACCCAGTTTATGATGCCGGCTCTTTTGTGCCGTTGAAGCCCGCCACCCGCCAGACGCTCAATTTCTTCCGGCGCCGGCTCTCGGGCTTGCGAAAGAAAATATACCGGTGGGACTGGCCATATTACGAGCATTACCTGCGGTCTTTCCGGAAGGCGATTAAGAGTCTGGCGGCGCCGCCGGAGGTGGTTATCGTCCACAACGACCTGGTGTCCCCCGCTCATGTCAAACGCGCCGTGGCGGATACCAGGGTGGTGGCATGGCTTCATAATGAGATCCGGACAGATCAAAAAAACGCCTTGGCGTCGTCCGTCGCCGTGGATCAATTTGTCGCCGTCAGCGACTACATCAACAGTTGGACTCGCGATGAACATGGATTCGAGGGTGGGAAGCTAACGACGGTGCTGAACGGCGTCGACCTTGGCGCGTTTTTCCCCGAACGCGGATTTCTTACGCCGCGGCCACTAGGCGAGCCTCTGCGCGTTCTGTTCGTCGGCCGGTTGGACCCGAATAAGGGTCCGGACCTTGCGGCCGACGCCGTTTCGGCGTTACGAGCCGAGGGGCTGCCGGTTTCACTCACTGTAGCGGGTGGGTTATGGTTTTATGGCAACGAGGGACAGGAAGCGGATTCATTCTTCCGGGCGCTGAAACAGAAAATGGACGCCGCCGGCGCCAACCATGTGGGTTACGTCACTCGCGCCGGAATCCCAGCCCTCATTCGGAGTCACGACGTCGTGTGCCTTCTGGCGCGGTCCAACGATCCGTGCCCACTGGTCGCTTTGGAGGCAATGGCCTCCGGATGCGCCGTGCTCGCCTCCAACCGCGGAGGCCTGCCCCAGGCGACGGGCGGAGCGGCGCTTATGGTGGATCCTGACGACAACCGCGCGATTGCCGACGCTCTGAGGTCGTTCGCGACCTGTTCCGTCACGCTTCGGCTTTACAAGGAACGATCCGTGCAACACGCGGCGGCGGCGGATTGGTCGCGGAGAACCCTGCAACTCGAGAGACTACTTAAAATAGACGAACGGGCCGCTCACGACGGCGCGGTTCTCAATCACCTTCCCTCATCGGTCGCGAGCAACTCCGACCGGATCGCCGGGTGACGCCGCCATGAGTTTGAGGCTGAACATAGCGATGATCTCCCATTACTTGCCCGGCGGGAGCAAGATTGGCTCCGGCTATCAGGCGCATTACATGGCCAATGCCCTGTGCCGGCGAGGACATCATGTGACTATGTTCAGTCTGTGCCAGGCGGGAGACGCAGCGCTGTATAAGACGGTGGTCGTGCCGACCGAGCGGCCGCGCACTTTCCGGTTCGCGTGGAATCTGAGGCGGATCGACTGGTCCAGATTCGACGTGTTGCATGCCCATGGGGACGACTACTGGCTTTGGGGCGCCACGAGGCCCGTTCATGTGCGCACGATGCACGGGTCATGTTTTGCCGAGGCCGTGCATATTCCTCGCATTTTCGAGAAGCTTCGGATGACGCTCCTGGGACTTAGCGAAGTGATGGCGACGCTCGTCGCCGACCGCACGGCGTGCGTATCGAGAAACACCGCCGTTTACTATCCCTGGGTCAAGGATGTAATCGTGAACGGGGTTGATCTGTCGGCGTTTTATCCGGGACATACGCTGCGGATATCCGGTCAAGCAAACAGTGCGTCGGCGGCGCCGGATGGGAAAGAGTTGCAACCGACGATTCTTTTCGTCGGAACGTATCATCACCGCAAGCGCGGCGCGCTGCTGGCCGAGGCATTTGCCCGGACGATCCGTCCCGTTTTGCCCGAAGCACGACTGTGGATGGTATGCAGCGATGCGCCGTCTGCCGATGGAGTGAAGGTGTTTGGTCGAATTCCACTGGAAGATCTCGCGGAACTGTATCGTCGCGCGTGGGTTTTTTGCCTGCCAAGTAGCTACGAGGGATTCGGCGTACCCTACATCGAGGCAATGGCCTCGGGCACTCCTGTCGTGGCAACGCCGAATGCCGGCGCGCGCGAAGTGCTCGACAACGGAAAATACGGCATCCTTTGTCAGCCGGACCAACTCGGCCTCACGTTGCTCCGGCTATTGCGTGATTCGTCGGAGCGACAACGGCTGCGAACGCTTGGACTGGAAAGAGTCAAAGAGTATTCGTGGGAGCGCGTCGTAGAACAATACGAAGCTATTTACGCTCGGATCGCATGCGATGAGGCGGGACGATGTCGTCGCGTCGTGCCGTCGCATTAACCTCGCCGTTACATGCTATGAGTATCGCGTTTCTGAATTATTCGACCGAAACGTTTTCGCCGGTATGCGGCGGTTCGCTGAGCACGTACATCTGGGAATTGTGCCAATGCGCAAAGCGCGAAGGGATTGAGCCGACGGTCCTGACGATGAGCCACGACGCGCCGAAATATGATTGGCCGAGAACGGTCTATGTTTCGCCGCCGGAGCTGCCGTCGAACCCGTGGCTTTTTAGATGGGAGCGCGTGAAGCGAAAGATCAGCCAATGGCCTCATCTGCGGCATGAGGTGTATGCTCGGAGGGTGGCTGATTCGATTGAAGCCGGGAACCTCGGCGATTCGCCGCTGGTGCTTCAGAACGACGTCGAGTTGGCCATCTACCTGCGCAAACGGTTTCCGCGCTTGCATATGGTCCTGCTGTTTCAGAATTATCATCGAATCAAACGATTTTTCCCAGGGGAACTCAAGGACTCGGTTAATGTCGTCGCGGCGGTGAGTCGGGCGCTGGGCGAATGGGTCGAAGGAGCCTATGGACTGGCGGCCGGATCGGTAGTTACCGTATATAACGGCGTCAACCTGGAACGATTCGCTCCGGCGGCAACGCTTGCGCCTGGGGCGGCGGTGATTAATTTCACCGGGCGCGTCTGCCGGGAGAAGGCGCCCGACACGTTATTGCGTGCCGCGCTGAAAGTGGCGCGCAAGCGCCGAGATTTTTCGCTGCAAATTCTCGGATGGCGAGATGTGGCGACTGATTCGCAAACGGCGTTTGACCGTGAGATGGAGACCCTACGCCATGAGTTGGAGCGATTGGGCGTGAATGTGCGAAAAGGCGGCCTGGTCGAACGAGCACGCCTCCCAATGGAATTGCACAAAGCTTCCATCCACGTCACGCCATCCCGATGGGAGGAGCCATGTGCATTCGTCAATCTCGAAGGTATGGCAAGCGGGCTAGCCGTCATCGGCTCGCGCACTGGCGGCACGCCGGAAGTCATCGGCGGCGCCGGACTTCTTTTCGAGCGCGACAACATTGATGAACTGGCGGATCAGCTCGAACGACTCATCGCCGATCCCAGCGTTCGGCGCGAATTATCCCAGCGCGGGCGTGCGCGGGCCGGCGAGTTTTCCTGGGACCGCACTTGGCGGAAGATTCACGAACTGGGGCGCGCGACGAGCGGAGGGGGACGGAGCGCGATCAAACCGCCTGCAACAATGATGGAGCGCATGGCGACTGGGCAAGATGCGGATCGCGTAGCAGTATGAATTCTAAGCCACGCCCATCACTTGGTTTTTCCGGGCGACAGGGTGCGTCACGGCTACGCGCCGCCATCTTTGCCAGCCAGTTCCATCCGCACTTTGGCGGGGTGGAGGAACTTGTTCGCCAGCAAGCGCATCAACTTGTGCGAATGGGGCATGAAGTCGTGGTGGTGACGAATCGTTGGCCCAAGGATCTCGCGGCTTACGAGACGATTGAAGGATTGCCGATTCGTCGTCACGCATTTCGGTGCGTCGGGGGATCGTGGCGTCAGACAGCCGGAGCACTGCTTCACGGTCCGGGTACAGTGCGCCGGCTTTGTGCCCAAATGCAGGATTTCTCGCCCGATGTCATTCACGTTCAATGCCTTAGCGCCAACGCGGAATACGCCGTGCGCGTTAAGCAGCGGTTGCACCTGCCATTGATCGTTACGCTCCAAGGCGAATTTACCATGGACGCGGGCGGCGTGTTTCAGCGTCCCGACGTGCAAGCCGGAGTCCGGCGTGTGCTCGGCCACGCCGATTTGATTACAGGATGCTCGGCGAAGACCCTTGCCGATGGCGAAGCGATTTGTGGCTATTCCTTCGGATCGCGCGCGCGGGTGATATTCAACGGGGCGAAGGTAGGCGATTTTTCGACGGCCAAAGCGTTCATTCATCCCAAGCCGTATGTCCTTGCCCTGGGTCGCGCTGTTCGGCAGAAAGGTTTTGACGTTCTGCTTCGCGCCTGGGCGCTGTTGAAAGAAACGCAATGGGACTTACTAATCGCGGGGGAAGGACCCGAACTACCGGCACTTGCAACGTTGTCACGGGAACTTTGCTTGGAAAAGTCGGTGCATTTGCTCGGCCGCGCCGACCGGTCGCGTGTGACGGCGCTATTCGCGGGATGTGATATCTTTGCGTTGCCTTCACGGGCGGATGAAGGATTGCCGGTCGTTTGCGCCGAAGCCTTGGCCGCTGGCCGCGCGACGGTGGCTACCCGTGTCGGCGGCGTGCCCGAAGTGGTCATCGATGGAACAACCGGTTTGATCGTGCCCAAAGAAGACGCACCGGCGCTGGCGGGAGCGCTAAGACTATTGATCGATGCACCGGTCTTGCGCGCGGCCTTCGCCGACGCCGCGCGACGGCGCTCCAATCAATTCTCCTGGACCGCTATCACCGATCAGTACCTTGAAGCATATCGTAGCGTGATCGCGTCCACGAAAGCGTCGTGCAAGTCGTGCTTGTGTTAACGAAGTCCCTCCGCCGAAGCCGCGATCCGGGAAATACACATCCGCGTTTTCGATCGTTTCTCATTATGACCCAGGCGATAAAGAAGTTTTTCAACCGCTCCCAAACTTTTCAACACTACCGGGCGATTGCCTATAAGGGAGGCTTGGCTCATCTGTTCCGCCGGAGGCGGTTGGAAAAGCAAATTCTTACAACCCGTCCAATGCACACCGTTCCTTTTTCCCATCAACCGGGTACGCAGTGTGAAGTGCATATTCTAATCCGTGGGGCCGACGTCCGGTTGGCGTTGTGGGCGATAAAGAGCTTCTATACTTTTTCAGAGGTTGTCTGGCCCCTGGTGTGGCATCAGGGTGGGCCAATCGATCGACACGATCGCGATCTGTTGTCCCGCCACTTCCCCAACAGCCGTTTTGTGGCCGAGGAAGCGGCCGATTCGGAGGTAACGTATCAGCTTGAAAAGCACAAACTAAAACGATGCGCCGATGCGAGGCGGCGAAGCGTGATGATGCGTAAACTACTGGATTGCCTGCTGCTTTCGGCGGCTGAGAACGTGTTGCTCATCGATTCCGACATTCTGTTTTTTCGTCGGCCCGATGAGTTAATCCACGCGGGCCGATCCCGATTGTCGAGGAGTTTGTTCAATCGCGATTGCTCAGATTGGCCATATAACCTCACGCCCGAGGCGGCAAAGGAACGGCATTGCCTGGACCTCGTTCCACGGCTGAATGCCGGATTGTGCCTGTTTCGCCGTGAATCACTGCCGCTAACCCTGATCGAAGAGTTCCTCGCCGACCCGGACATTCTCAGCGATCCGTGGTGGACGGAACAGACATTGCACGCGTTGTTAGCCAGCCGGCTTGGCTGCGATTTTCTTCCGGAAACATATATGCTCTCGTTCGGGCCGGGCATGACCACATCCGCTGGTCAGCCCCTCACCGCCAAACATTACGCGAATTTCCCTCGTCCCTTTTTATACGACGAAGGAATGCGGGAATTGATTGAGCGGGGATTCATCTCGGCGCTTTCCATCACGCGCCAACCATGACATGCAAATCGCAACATTCCGACGCGCGGTCGCCGGCAAACGAGGGCGGTCGCCGATCGGCATCGCTCGATTGCTTGCGCGGGATCGCCATTCTGCTAGTCTTCGGCAATCATATGAACACGATGTCGTCGGATCAGCCGGCATTATTGCGATTTTTTATTGACGCATGGAGACGGGGCGGCTGGATTGGCGTCGATTTGTTCTTCGTTCTGAGCGGATTTCTCGTCGCTGGACTGCTCTTTCGGGAATATCAAAAGCATCTGCGAATTCGCCCGATTCACTTTCTCATTCGACGTGGCTTCAAGATTTATCCAGGATTTTGGGCGCTGATTTTGCTTACGGTTTTCGTTCGATGGCGAATGCACAGCCTCGATCCACGTCGGATCCTGCCGGAAATGCTTTTTTTTCAGAACTATCGCGGGGGACTATGGATTCATACCTGGTCTCTCGCCGTCGAAGAGCACTTTTATCTGGCAATTGTACTGATCCTGACGGTACTGACGATGGGCGGGGGAAGCAATCCGTTTTCGCGGCTTCCATGGATCTTCCTGATCGTCGCGATCGCGTCCCTGGGAATGCGAATTGCCAGTGCTTGTAGTTCGGAGTACGAATTCTTTCATAGTCTTGCGCGATCACATCTTCGAATGGATTCGCTTTTCTTCGGCGTACTACTGGGCTACTGGTATTGGTTTGAGAAGGCTCGGCTGCGACAGTTCGTTGTTGTTCGAAGCGGCAAAATGGTCGCCCTCGGCCTGGCGCTGTTGATGTTGCCGTTTGTAGTGCGACGAGGCACTCCGATAATTTATGTGCTTTGGCCGACTGTACTTTATCTGGCGAGCGGCTTGTTGCTATTGCCGTTGGCGTTCATTGAACTCCCGCATTCCATTGCGGTTCGAGGGCTCGCGGCAATCGGGATGAATTCCTATGCGATCTACCTGTTTCATGTGCCGGTGAGCGCGTGGGGTACACAATCGTTCATCCGAATTGGAATCGGAAGCGGGACGGCGCTATCGGGTTTGATGTATGTGACGGTAAGCGTTCTGGTGGGCGTGATGATGACATGGCTGATCGAGGGGCCTTCCTTGCGTTTGCGAGATCGCTTTTTCCCGACACGAGCCGGGCCGCCGATCGGCGCCCAAGCGCCCAGGCAAAGTCTGTTGCCACAGGAATATCTCGCGGCCGGAGCAGCGGTATGACGTCGGTTTTGGCCGAAGTCGGGAAAATTGTTGAGGTACGCGCCGCGCCACGCCGCATCCGTTTCGAGCATTTGGACGGCATTCGAGGGATGACATCGCTCTACGTCGTTCTCGCGCACGTCGGAATACTCATTGATCGAGATGGTGTATGGCCGTGGCTGAAATGGGTGATCGACCTGACCCGCGGGGGACACACCGCGGTATCGATCTTCATTGTCTTGTCGGGGTATTGCCTGATGATGCCCGTCATCCGCTCGCGCAATTCCAATTCTCCTTCCAATCTGGATTCGATCGGCGGATTTCTCCCTTACATCGGACGGCGCGCGCGCCGCATCTTGCCGCCATATTATGCGATTCTCATATTGTGCCTGCTCGTAATGGCGCTGGTTCCCGGCGGTCCAAGGCCGGTTGGAAACTGGTGGAGCACAATGTGGCCCGCTTTTACCAAAGGCGTTCTGATTTCACATTTTTTGCTGGTGCATAATCTGAACGAAGGGTGGGTTTACAAAATCGACGCCCCAATGTGGAGCGTCGCGACGGAATGGCAGATTTACTTCCTGTTTCCCTTGGTACTGTTGCCTATCTTTCGAAAACTCGGCGTGGCGCCGCTCATCGTTTGCAGCATCGCTATCGGTCTGGCGCCGCTATACTTCTTCAGGCGCTTCGAATGGGCGTCGCCATGGTTCTCGGCGTTGTTTGCGATTGGAATGGCTTCCGCGGTTGGATTTGGCCGGCGGGACAGACGACGGGGATATTTGGCGATAGCAGCTTCCTTTGCGGTAATCGCGGCGGCATTGACCATCTGCGAAGGTCGTCTCAGCATTCGTGGAAGCTGGAAATTTCAATTCGTCATGGACCTGGTGAGTGGCGGCGCCGTGGGGGGGTTCCTGGCTTGGGCGGCAGAGCGGGTCATGTTAGAAACTACGTTACCCGCTCGCTTCCGGTCGCCAATTCTTCTATTTCTCACGTCGCGGATAGCGACTTGGTTGGGAATGTTTTCATATAGCCTGTACCTGACGCACGCGCTGGTTCTGGTGGTGCTCAATTTAATCATAAGCAAACTTTTGTTGAACCCTAATGCGCGTGCGTTGGGCATATTAGGCCTGGGCACTTTCCTGTCGATTGGTTTTGCGTTCCTCTTTTATCTCGCGGCGGAGAAGCCCTTCTTGCGCCAGCAGGGAAACCGCAATTGACGGTCGAACTTTATAATCGACGATGTCGCAGCCGACGCTCTGCATGATCCACGAAGCAATCAGCAACGATAGTGCAATTGCGCGCGTTGCGCTGGCGCAGGTCCGCATAGCGTTGGAAGGCGGTTACCGAGTGTCGGTTGTCGCCAAATTGCTGGATCCAACACTGGAAGGTCACGTGGCGTGGCTCAAATTGGCTGTGCCGCCGCGCGGCTTCTTGCTGAAATGGGCGACAGCGGGGCATTTCATTCGATCCGCGCTCGGCGGACGTCGGTTTGACGTGGTTCACGCGCACCAGCCACAAGCGGCTTCGATTTCGGATGTATTCACCTGCCATTTCCTCACCCGCATCGCTTATGAACGCAATTGTCTTGAGACGCGGTCAGGATTTCGCCCGCGAATGGTACGTGTCCAGCAGCAAGGGGTGCTCTACGCCGAAGACTTCTGCTATCGCAAATGGAATCCCGCCACACGCATGCTTTTCTGCAGCGAACTGCTGCGGCAAGAATTTCAACGACTGTATGGCGTTCCGCTGCGCCAGGAGGTGATGGTCAACTCATGTCCATCACCGAATTTCGCTTCGGCTGAAGAGCGATCGGCGGCAAGAAAAAAATTGCTCGGCCTGGACGTTCAAGGATCGGTCGTCGGATACCTTGGCGGCTTGGATGAACGAAAGGGTTACAAGCGGTTGATTGCCGCTCTGGCGAAAGAGCCGGATTGCTTTCTTCTGATCGGGGGGCCGCATACGGACAGGTTCGACATTCCGGCACTGCGCGGGCGCTTCAAGGCGGTGGGCCTGGTATACGATACATCCACGTTTTATGCCGCGTGCGATGTACTGGCGGCCCCGAGTCATTTTGATCCATGCCCATTGGTGGTGTTCGAGGCGGCGGCGCGAGGAGTGCCGGTGATCGCCACCGATGGGGTGGGAAATCTCAACGAGTTGACGCATTACTCCGCCGGCGCGGCTTGGGATGCCTGCGTGCCGATTGGGGCGATTGTTCGTGATTTAGTTGTTCGGCGAGAAGACTACCGGCGGGGGATGTCGCGCATGCTTTCCGAGCTTTCACAAAAGCGATATGCCCGGCGGCTGCTTGAAGTTTATCGTGGCGTTTCGACGGCGAACTCCCTATCTCCCATACTCGGGCGACAGGATGGGATCGAAAGCCGAGCGTAAAGTGGCGAGGCACGCGCCGTAACCGTTGACTATGCCAGTCCGTGCATTCATATCGCGCGTCCTCGATTTCGTACACGTTCCCACACTTGGCGATCATTATTCGCCGGCGACAGGCAGCGCGATCATGACGATCATCTATGAGATGACGCGCATACATGCCGGCCACGGTCGCCGCACCAGGATCGTCGTCGCTCGCGGCACTCGCCACGATTATCCTGTCGGCGAATGTATCGAGGTTCAACCGGCACATCGTGCCAGCAAGCGGCGGAAGGCCGCGGATGCCGTGTTGGGACGATTGCGCCTGCCGCGTGTTTTTGGACGGGAGGCCTACCGTTCGGCCTGCGATGCGATGCCAAAGGGATTCGACGGGCTGATTTTCATTCATAATGATCCGGTGGCGATACCGCTCTTTCGGCAAGAGCATCCGGCGGCCAGGGTGTGTCTCTGGGCAAATAACGAGTTGTTCCGGACCTATTGTGATCGCGAGACACAGGGAATCGTCCGCGCGGCGGACAGGGTGATTTGTTGCAGTGAGTATGTTGCAGGTGATTTGCGCGGACGGCTCGGCGGCTCGCAAGACCTCGGGAAAAAAATTCGTGTGGTTCATAACGGGGCGGACATTGAGCGCTTTCGGCCCGATACCGGCAAACGGATGAGCGGAGTTCCCATCGTGCTGTTCGTAGGGCGGGTGATTCCGGAAAAGGGGCCGGATCTTTTGCTCAAAGCGGCGGGGAAGCTCTATGGCGGAGGTAGGCGATTTATCGTGCGGATTGTCGGCAGTAGCGGGTTTTCGGCGACTGATAGGCTGACGCCATACGAAGAAGAGCTTCGCCGCCTCGCGGCGCCGATGGGAGATGCCGTGGTGTTTCAGCCATTTGTCGATCGGGCGAGAGTGGTTGATGAATATCAGGCGGCATCGATTTTCTGCGCCCCTTCGACATGGAATGAGCCAGTGTCGCTCACTGTGCCGGAGGCGCTGGCCAGCGGGTTGGCGACCATCGCATCAAGAAAGGGCGGGATTCCGGAGGTGGGAGGACAAGCCATCCTGTACTTTGACCCACCGGACGCCGATATGTTGGCGGCCCATTTGGGCATGTTGCTGGATAATGTGGAGCTGCGACAAACCTGGGGACATAGGGCGCGAGAGCAGGCACATTTGGTCTCATGGGAGAGGCAATATAAAATTCTCGTCGAGTCACTGCTTTAGCGCTTCAACGTCAAAGACCTACGTTGCCGCTTGCCGCGTTTTTTGAGTGTGCAAAGCAACTGAAGTATTTTCCATGAATTTCTATGTGGATGCTCGGGCCCTTCAGAAGCCGAATTGGCGCGGTGAGCAATTTTATGTCTACGAGATCATTGACCGAATGGCGGATCTGGGCCGCGAACATACTTTTCACCTTCATTTTGGCTGGGAGTGCTGGAACGACCGGCTGACGACATTGGCCGCCAAACCGAATATCGTTGCTCACAGGCATCCGGGCCGGGTGAGGTCCCACCTGTCAATTCCGTTCGAGATCCTTCGGACCGGCAGTCGCGTGTACTATCGGATGTACAATGAAGACTCGCCGATGCGGGTGGCGGTTTCGGCGCCGATCGCCGCTCTCGTACACGACAACGGACGCCACTTATATCCGTCGATGTATGGCGTAGACGATGCCTTGGCGCTCCGCGCCCGGACGGCCCGGCACATCCGTCGATTCGGTCGGATTATCACCGTTTCTCAGACTGTAAAGGAGGAGATTATCAAGCTTTTTAAACTTTCGCCGCACCGGATTGTCGTCGCGTCGAATGGCCTGCAGACGTCCGATCCCGCCGCGCCGGCCGTTCGACCGAACATGTTGCCATCAGGCGCCGTTTTCTTTCTTCTTGTTAATCCCGGCGGCGCGCATAAGAACTGGCGGCAGGCGTTGCAAGGTTTCGCGGCCTTTGCGAACCGACGTCCGGTCGATCGTCCCATTTACCTGGTCATCGCTGGCGATCTCTACTCGCAAGAGACGCCGATTGCACAAACGATCGCAGCCATCGGTTCGCTCCGAGGAAGGGTGCTTCGACTCGGGTATGTGTCAGATGCAGAGTTGCGGTATTTGTATCGCCATGCCCGGTTGATGGTTTACACGTCCCGCTACGAAGGATTTGGCCGGCCAATTCTTGAAGCAATGGCATATGGCGTACCAGTGATCGTGTCCGACATCCCGGTCTTCCGCGAGGTTGCCGGAGATGCAGCGGTAAGAGTGCCGCTGGATGACGCCGCCGCGCTGGCGGACGCTTTCGAGCGGGTGGAGTGCGACATTGACCTTCGGTCGCAACTTATCGAAAGTGGAAGGAATCGGATTGAAGCATACCCGCTGGATCACAGTGCAAAGGCGACATTGGATGCCCTCGTGACGCTGGGTAGAGGCAATCGTGCTTAGTCTCCGCACCCTGTTGAACAAGCCTTATTATTATTTCCGTCCCCGGCAACTCGCGCGCCGGCTCAAGACGAAACTTGGAATGACCCGCGCCATGTGCGGGACAGTGCAAACACTGCTTCCCTGGGGCCTGTCGCTTCGGTGTCGGCCTGACGATGTGATTGGCGCCGAAATAATTCGGTCGGGAGTCTATGACCTGTGCGTGAGCGAAACTCTCTGGAGATTGCTGGACCACGGCAGCGCCGCCCTCGATGTCGGAGCGAATATCGGATATATGACGTCGCTCTTGGCGGCGCGCGTCGGAGAGAAGGGGCGCGTAGACGCATTTGAACCTCATCCCGCGGTATTTGGCGAGCTTCATGAAAATGTTGCGTCATGGCAGACGTGCCGCCGGATTGGGCGGATATGTACGCATAAATTAGCCCTTTCGGATAAAACGGGATTCGCCAAGCTGTTAACCTCGGCGCACTTCGAGAAAAACCGGGGAACGACTTCGATTGGAGCGGGCATTGGCGGTGCGAACGAACTGCAGGCGCCGACTCAACGGCTTGAGAACCTTCTGGAACCGGGGCAGAAGGTGGACATCATGAAACTGGATGTGGAGGGGCACGAAATTAATGTTCTTCGCGGCGCCGGAACAATGCTTAAATCCGGAGCAATTCGTGACATCGTATTTGAGGAATGGCGGCCATATCCCACCGAAGTGACTCAGCTATTGGAAGATGCCGGATATTCGCTTTTCGGACTCGACATGACGCCGCTGGGGATAGAAGTGACGCCGACAACAATCCGACCAGGTCAGTTCTCGCATAACGCGCCGAGCTATCTGGCGACCCGAGCGCCCGAACGGGCGCTGGGTCGTCTCAGCGGCAGGGGGTGGGCAACGCTTGGATCGCCGCTGCCGTGGCGGCGCCGGCTAAAG
This sequence comes from Tepidisphaeraceae bacterium, assembly GCA_035551995.1. GTDB lineage: Bacteria > Planctomycetota > Phycisphaerae > Tepidisphaerales > Tepidisphaeraceae > RYN-428. The sequence continues at coordinate 68,321 of DASZME010000061.1, read as the reverse complement.
GCTTCACCGCACACATGAGTAAGTCAGGTCATGACATCCTCTTCGTCTCGATGGAAAATTGGGACGAAGTATGGCGGCGGAATCAGTTCCTTTGCGCAGGTTATGCCGAACGCCATCCGGAACGGAAAATAGTATTCGTCGTCCCTCCGATGGATGTGACCAACGCTATTCGGAGAGGTTGCCCATCAGCCCTTCGCGGTCCGCGCACATGGACGGTTCCACAATATCCAAATATCACCGTCACCCAGCCGTTGAAATTGGCGCCCAACACATTCACCGCCGGCCGTCGGCTAAATGAGGCCATGACGCGCGCGCATGTGATCAAGGTGGCGCGGCGACTGGAAATCGAACATCCGCTGTTGTGGCTCAATCCGCACTGGGCGACCCATATGGCAGGAAAAATGGACGAAGTTGCAGTCATCTACGATATCACGGACGACTGGACCGCGCTCACACAGTCTCCGGCGGCCACGCAAATCGTTCGGATGCAGGACGACGAACTCTCTCGGCGGGCGGATGCTGTGATCGTTTGCTCGCAGCGGCTTTTCGAGATCAAGTCGCGGACCGCACGACACCTTTATTTGGTCCCGAATGGGGTTGATGCCGAACATTATCGATATGTGAGCGGCGGAGAGGGAGCGTTGCCTTACGAAGCCGAGCGCTGGCCGAGGCCGATCTTGGGATATACCGGAACGATTCATCCGGATCGAGTGGACGTGGATTTGCTCAAGTCAGTGGCGAAAAACTGGAACGGCTCGATTGTGCTGATCGGGCCCTGTCATTTATTGGCCCCGGACAAGGCCAAACTCGATCTTCCGAACCTGTTTCTGGCGGGCGCCGTGCCTTATTCTCGACTGCCAGACTATATGCGGGCATTCGACGCGTGCATCGTGCCGCATAAGGCCACGCCGTTTACGGAAAGTTTAAACCCGATTAAGCTTTGGGAGTACCTGGCGGCGGGGAAGCCGATCGTGTCGACGGATGTTGCCGGTTTTCGTGATTACCCACAATTGGTGCGCATCGCTCGCGATGTCGAGGAATTCGTTTCGGCGGCATATAGCGCATTGAGCGAAGACGCGATGACGGCGGGTTTGCGGCAGGCTGAGGCTAAACGGCATTCGTGGCACGATCGCTTGGATCAAATCGAAGCCGTGATCGAAGAAAGCATCGCAAGGAAGTCGCCTGAATATTCCCCCCAGGCCGCCAATCGGACGATCAACGAAGTGCCGGTATGAGTTATCGCCCGGTCGGTCAGTGAATAGCATCATTCGGCGTCAATAACGAGAACCGGCGCAATGCCTGATCCGCTGCTCTCCATCATCATCGTGAGCTTTAATACGCGCGACATGACGCTCGATTGTCTACAAACTCTCTATGCCGACCTTGGCGCGGTGAGCGCGGAAGTCTTCATAGTCGACAATGGATCTATAGACGGATCTGTCGCAGCAATTGGCCGGGATTTCCCGGACGTTCGGATCATTTCAAATGGTCGTAACGCCGGTTTCGGCGCGGCCAACAATCTGGCGATGGATGTCGCACGCGGTAAATACCTGCTTCTTCTCAACAGTGACGCATTCGTGGAATTCGGCGCGATAGACGCCTTGATCGAGTTTATCGGGCAAAGCCCGCGCGTTGGCGTCGTCGGACCCATGCTGCTCAACGCGGACGGTTCGTTGCAAATTTCTTGTTTCCCCTTTCCCACGCCCGTGCGGGCCTGGATCGAAAATCTTTGGTTGGCGAAGGTGCTGCCGCATACGAGCCGACTTGGAGACTATCGCAAGTGGGCGCACGACCGGGAACGCTTCGTGGACTGGGTCATCGGCGCCTGTATGCTGGTACGCCGCGAGGCATATGAAGCTGTCGGCGGGTTTGATGAGCGGTTCTTCATGTACAGCGAAGAAGCGGACTGGCAGCGTCGCATGCGTAGCAAGGGCTGGGAGATCGCTTTTACCCCGGCGGCGCGCGTCAAACACCTGGGCGGCGCCAGCGGAGCCGGAAACCCCGCCGCCTTCAATCGCCATTTCTTCGACAGTCTCGACCGCTACGAATTAAAACACCATGGGCGGATCGGCTTGCTGTTGCTCCGCGCCGCGATGGTGTGCGGGTGCTCAATTCGCGCAGTTGTATGGCTGATCGTCTGGCTTGCAATACCTCGTCAGCGCTGGCTCGCCTCTCAGAAGGTGAAACTCCACATTGCCCTTCTCTCACGACAACTGACTTATTGGCGTGAGATCGCCGTTCATTCGGACCATCGGGCTATAGCATGAATTACTATTATTTTTTGGGGGTAATATATCTTTTCGTGTTCGCATGGATCGCCGCGACTAAGCCTCGGGCGGCGCTTTGCCTCTGTTTTGCAGTCGCGCCGGTTCAGCGTTCATTGCCAAGCCTGCCGTTTAAGATGACGTTGGCGGATCTCAATGTGCTTATCGCGTTCGTCGTCTTTTGCATCCAGCGCATCTCGTCGCGCCAATCCATTCGGTGGGGTCCTTTGGGAATGCCGATTGTTGTATATTTGCTCATTTGCGCGGTCTCGTCGATTACGGATTGGCGGGGTGACGCGACTATCCTTTCCTTTGCGCAAATGGTTCCTTATTTTCTGTTCGACGTGATCGTATTTTCGAGCTTCGGACGAGGGTTGGAGGCCCTCAGACCTGCGATTTACGGCCTGCTCTGCGTCGGCCTATTTCTCGGCCTTTCGGTCATCGCCTCCGGCTCGCCACAAGTTTATGGAATGAATAAAAATGGCCTTGGCTCCTCCCTCGCGTGCATTGCAGTTGTTGCGGCGGAACTTTGGTTGAGCGCGACAAATGCGCGGAAAAAACGGATTTTTCTGGGTTGCCTGGGCGTCGTCGCGTCCGCTTTGTTGATCACCTTATCGCGGGGAGCGTGGATGGGAGCGACGGCGGGACTGGGGTTTATACTTTTCCTGCGTCGAGACTTCAAGACGCTCGGTCGCCTCTTTGCAGTAGTCATACCTTTGATCGCGATTTGTTGGACGGCGTTGCCAAACGAAAACAAGGACTTTGCCACGGGTTTCGATTCGCATCGCGAGAATATCAGACTGCGCCTGGCGTTTATTGATATAGCCATCGTGAAGTTTAAGGAAAATCCGATATTCGGCGCCGGCGTCGGGCTTCGCAAGGAACTCGATGCGACGAATATCGTGTTAATGACAATGGCGGAGACGGGAATTGTGGGCCTGCTGGCGTTCCTGGGGATCCACTATGTGTTACTTCGGATGGTTTGGCGGGCGCATTTGTCGCTATCTCGAACAAGCTGGAGTTTTTCTTGTCTGGCGATCGGCGGAGCTCTGGTTTTGGTGAAACTGGTGCATGGATGCGTTGATCACTACTGGAGTCGCGGCGCCCTCACGCTCGCGTGGGCGGGGGCTGGAATCGCGACACGGGCGTTCTATGTATCGCAATTTGTAGCGCCCGCCAGTACCGCAATCAAAGGGAGGATGACAAATCAACCCCAATTCCCTCCTTCGCGTCGGCCCATGGCAGGCCTCCCGCCCGCGATCTAGCTTTTCTTCATAGGCGGTCGATGTCTAGATGAACGACAGTAGATTCCGGGTTCTATTGCTCACCGACGCCGACATGTTTGCCGGAACTGAGAGGCACATGCTCGATCTCGCGGTTGGGTTGCGCGACGTCGGCATATTGCCGGCGGTAGGTTGTCCTACTCAGTCTCCTATTGCGGAGAGGGCTGAGAAAGTTGGCGTCCCCGTTGTCGGAATAAAAAAGAGCGCTCTGAGGGATTGGAATGCGGTGCGCACGCTCGTGGGACTTCTAAACGCGGACCTTATCGACGTCATTCATTCGCACAACGGGCGCACCGCGCTCTCGGGCGCCATTGCGACTACGATTGCCAATCGCGGCGTGTTGGTGGCCACGCAGCATTTTCTAAAACCAAGTCGAGATTCACGTTCCGGAGTCAAACGAGCGGTTTCATCGTGCCTTCACCGTTGGATCGGACGCCGCGCGCCTCGACATATCGCAATTTCCGATGCCGTTCGGCAAGAGATGATCGCGCGTGGCGATATCGCGGCAGACAAAATTGTGACGATCCGGAATGCCGTTCGCGAAATCGAGCCGTCAAGGAAGCCAAGTCGCAAAGATGCAAGACGAGGTCTGGGTCTTCCAAATGATACTCCGTTGGTATTTTGCGCCGCACGGCTTGATCCGGAAAAAAATGTTCGCTCGCTTGTCCGCGCAATGGCTCTAGTCATTCAAAAGCTACCGGCGGCTTTTTGCCTCATAGCGGGCGAGGGCAGTGAGCGAATTCGACTGGAACAGGAAATCGAGTCGTTGGGACTTACCTCCCACGTTCAACTGCTCGGTTTTCAAACCAGGATGAATGACTTGTTCGCCGCATGCGACATTTTCGTTCTTCCAAGCCTCGCAGAGCCGTTTGGCCTGGTTTTGCTGGAGGCGATGTCGCATGGCCGAGCAGTGATTGCAACCAACGCAGGCGGACCTTTGGAAATCGTTGCGGACGGCGAAACAGGGCTATTGGTTCCATCCGACAACTGTGAAAGACTCGCTTCTGCAATACTTCATCTTCTCGCTGACGACATGTTATCCACGACAATGGGGTGCAACGGAAGCAAGCGTCTTCATGAAATGTTTACACTAACTAGGATGGCGCGAGAAACCGTTTCAGTTTATGAGCAGGCGATTACGATTGATCGCCATGCCAGAAATTCTCCAAAATTAGATCGAGAACATAGCCCGATCGCCAATTAAATATAGTAAAGTCCGTCGGGACTACTGCGAACCTCGGACTCACGGAATTCAGATGGCAAAGCGCCGGTTAAGGACCCGATACAAGAATAAACGTCGAATTCGGCGGGTGAAGATTATTACGATCGTTGTAACTTCAACAAGCGTGGTCGTCGGATGCATGTTCGTCGGCTTGAAATATTTCGACGCGCCGAATAGGGAAACACGGATTCCGTCCGAGTCTGTCATTAGGCCGGCGTCTCCACCGACTCCGCCGAATTCGTTCCTGGACATCCGCTTGGGAGGCGATTGAAGTTACGCTGCGATTCACTGAATGGCCTAATTTAGGTGACGAATCGTTAGCCATTCTTGGATCAATGAGTTTTGTCGAAGGCTCGGGCATTCAGTCATTCAGTCGGGAATCGCGATGTCCGCATAGACTTCGAGACGACGAAGGGCGGGGGGGAGCCGATCTCCATCGCGGTGATCGAATGATTTTCAGGTATGTTCGGTCGGGGTGATCACCTCATTCTAATAGATTGGCGCCAGGGGAATGCTTTTACGAACTGAAACGGACATCGACGCGACAAGTTTCGCGGCGGGGCCGACGACAAAAAAACGACGGCTCGAATGGGTGGATTACGCCAAAGGAATCGCAATTCTTTGCGTCGTGTTCGGCCACACCGTCGGAGGATTTCAATCAGCCGGTCTTAAGCCAATGTCCGGCTTGCATGAATACGTCACTCAAGTGATGTATGCGTTTCGAATGCCGACTCTCTTTTTTCTGTCCGGACTCTTTCTCCGTCAATCGGTACAGAAAAAAGTTTCGGTTTTCGTTCTCGACCGTCTGAAGACATTAATATTCCCCTGTTTGCTCTGGTCGATCATTCAAGCCGCGGCCCATCAGGCTGCGGCGAAGTACGCAAATTGGGGACCTGATTTTTTTGACATGATGAAGATGTTGCCATTCCACCCATTCGGGGAACTGTGGTTTTTGTATGTGTTGTTTGCCGTTTCAGTGCTCATTCTTGCTCTTCATAAAATGGGAATGCGACCAGGCGGCATCGCTCTGACCGGCATTGCGATTTATCTTTTCCAACCGTTTTTCTCGGCAGATCATTGGGGCGAGCTTGGGCTTGCATGCAAATTCTCGCCATACGTTGCCGCCGGCTTTTTCCTTAGTTCGCGCCTTTCGCCGAACCTGGTCGATTTGCCGCGTCGCGTTTTAATCTGCGGGTTCATCGGGTCGATGACGATCCTTTGTCTGCTCACCCCAGTTGTCTCACATCGATCTGTCGTCGGAGGTCCATTACTTGCAATATTCGGCGTTGCTGGGATGATCGCATTGTCGAAGTGCCTCGCACGCGATAAGCGGTTTAAGGTTTTGCGTTACGTCGGTTCGAGGTCGCTGCCGATTTATCTCGCTCATCCGCTTGCCACCGGCGGTTTACGCATCCTTATTGTGGATATTAGCGGAGTGCGGACCAACTGGTTCGTAATCGGCATCGTCTGGGTCGGCGGTTTGATGTTTCCGATTTGTTTGGATTGGTTCGCGCGACGTACGCGGACTGATTGGATATTTTCGCTCCGCCGCGAACGCCTGTCGATTCCATCGGTAGGGGTAGATGGTTTTTCTTCACCCTCTGGTATAGCGTTGAAGTCCGCGCGACTATCGCCATGAATCGCGGCGTATCTATAGAACACGGTAAACGAGGTGTGGCTGCCGTACCGGCTGTCTCGACCCCTTCTCTGGCGACAGCCTGCGCCAATCCTGCGGCGACCCCACCGGCGGCAATGAAGATCGCGCTGGCTTTTCCAGGGGTCCATCGGCGTGGCGGCGTCGAGCGAATCGCATACGAATGCGCCAACCATCTTGCCGCCAAAGGTCATCGGGTCGAGGTATTTGCAACAGAATGGGAAGGTACAGGCAACCGTAAATTCGGCGGTAGCCAAATAGTTCATAGACAAGTGCCGGCATCGCGTGCCGCGCTTTTCCTGGCCGGGCCGTCTTTCTTTCGACGCTCCAGCCGTCTTGTCGACCTCGATGCATTTAACGTTCTTGGCAGTTTCGGTTGCGTTTGCCCGCTCGGCGGCGTGGTTTGGGTGCAGAGCGTTCATCGCGCCTGGCTCGAACGGAGTAGGCTCTTTCGACGGACATTTTCCAAATTGTGGTGGAAGCAGCGCCTTAATCCGGCTCATCCAATTATCTTGCGACTTGAAGCGAAACAATTCCGCCGAGGGAACTATCGCAAACTCCTCGCTTTGACCCCGCAAGTCAAGCATGATCTCATGCGACTATACAATGTGCCGCCTGAGGACATCGAGTTGTTGCCCAACGGCTATTCGCCAGAGGAGTTTAGTCCGGAGCGACGCATGCAACTTCGCGACCAGGTTCGAAACGAACTCGGTTATTTCCCAAAAGACAAGGTGATCTTGTTTGTCGCGAATGAGTTAGAACGTAAGGGATTCGCAGCCCTTTTGCGCGCGATTGAATCGATGGGGGATTCTCGGGTTCACCTGTTGGCGGTCGGGCGCTTCTCGCCGAATGCGTATTTCGCGGAGATTGCTCGACGGGGAATGTCGCAACGAGTGAAGTTTCCGGGCGCAACTTCGGATGTCGCCCGCTATTATGCGGCCGCCGATGCGTTTGCTCTGCCGACGCAATACGAAGCATGGGGCTTGGTTATTGTCGAGGCGCTCGCATGTGGCTTGCCGGTTTTGACAAGCCGAATCGCAGGGGCCGCTGTGGCGGTTCACGAGGGAGAATCAGGTGAATTATTGGACGACCCTGCCGACGTTACAGAAATCGCAAAGAAACTTCGCATGATCGTACAAGATGACTATGTAGCGGAAGATGGCGGGGCACAGCGGCTTGCCGATTCAGTTTCCGAATATGCCTGGTCGCAAGTCCTGACTCGTTATGAGCGGTTTCTTCAAGAGTGCGCGCGCCCCTTAACGTTCGCATAGCGATTCTACCCTGCTCATATTGCACGCCGCGCTTAATTGAAGCTGCGCAAAATCGACGTTTCAAACCTGCAAGGAAGTTCTATGGTGCGACTGATCGTTTTGTCGTTGTTGGCGCTCGCATTGGCCGGGTGCGCTTTGCAGAGCACTCCAAATGCCGAAGGTCCCCGCGGCGTCTTTCGCAACGCCGGTCTTCACGAGGTTTCCGAACGGGAATACCGCGTCGATCCACCGGATGAAATTGTAATACACGCCGTCGACATAAAGGAATTGGACGGTCAACACCAGATAGTGCGACCCGATGGAAAGGTTTCCTTGGATCTTGTCGGGGAAGTACTTGCCGCGGGCAAGACGCCTTCGGAGATCGCCGCGGATATAACCCATCTGGCCTCGAAGTATTATAAGAATCCCGAAATCCGCCTCGATGTCGTCGCCAACAGCAAGTTCTACTACGTCTTTGGCTTTGGCACCGGCGGCCAGGGAAAGCACCCGTATCTAGGACGCGTAACGGTCGTCACGGCATTGGCCACCGCGGGATACACCCCTGACGGTTGGCCTGAACAGATTCGCATTAGTCGACCCGGACGCAACGGCGAACCCAACGCGACGGTTGTCGTGAATTTCTCGAAGGTCGCCGAACATGGGGACCTCAGTCAGAATTACCTGCTGGAGGAAGGCGATATCATTTACGTCCCATACAACCCGCTGTCGGAATGGAATTTTGCGCTACAACGGTTGCTTGGACCACTTACTGGTTCGGCCAGCTTGGTCACTACTCCAGTCGGCATCGTGTCGGCCGCCAAATCAGGAATCTAACCCCGTCGGCCTAAACCTATAGCGGCGTTGTTCTTTCCCACGACTGTTTCTTTCGTACGACCGCCATCCTAACGTATGACATCCGCCACAGACAGAGACGGTCGCGTTGACGCCGCTCCAACCAAAGCAACGGGAATGTGGTGGTCCACGCGCAGATTGCTGCTTCCTGTCTTCACGGCCGGCGTCGCAATCGGGTTTTATTTCATGGCGGAGCGCGCTCAACCACAACCTGTCTATCAGGCGGTTGCGGCGCTGAAGTTCGACGCGACTAATGATGAGGACATTAATACGTCGTCCTACGAAAAAGTCACCGATATTGTCTTGTCTGAAATTCATTTTCTCCGCGAGCCGGACGAATTGCTTCAGTTAGTCGCACGCCAGGAAGTTCGCGCCGTGGTTCCCTGGTTGAACGACCATGATTCGATAAATCCGCCGGCGCGGGCGAATTTTCTTCATCGCCTGGAATCATCATTTTCGGTGGAGATGTTACGCGGCTCGAATTTTGTTCGAATCGAGACGAGGTTTGAAGACCCTGCCAGCGCGGTGAATTTCGCAAACGTCCTCGCCGATCAATTGGTCGCGCGGTGTCTGAAGCGCCAACCACCCGCGGCCCACGCTCCTGACGATCCTGATAAGCCGATTCACGCCAGCGAAGCCTTCGTTCGTTCGCTCGAAACACAGAAAGAAAAATTCATCGCGGCGTCTGATGTTATTGGAATGAGCGAGCGGCAGGCGGGAATCGCGACGGGAATCGAGCGATTTAGGCTGAAAAAGGCGCGACTGGAATCCGCTCGGACAGCCGCCCACGAGAGACTGGATCGCCTGCGACAGAATTCCGCTGACGGAATGATTGAGAGATTCTCTGTAATGGAGAGCCAACGACTCAACCAGTCAAGGCAAGCCGACCGGATTTATCAAGACGCAGTCAAGGAGCGCCTCATAGGAGCACGCGATTATAACGCGGAGCTTGCGGCCGGGAAGACCGAACAGCATCGCGACGTTATTATCGCGGCCGGGCGCGTCAAGCGAGCTGACGCATTGATCAAACGACGGGAGGAAGAACTCAAGGCGGAGGTTCATGCGGCGATCGTCGGCGAGCGTGATGCTGCCATTGCCGACGCAAATGACGATGCACAAAACAGGCTAGACAGTCTCATTCAGCAGGAGCTTACATGCGACAACATGCTCCGCGAGCTCGAGGAGAAATCCACTGCCCTCGCGAGTGACCTCCAACGGCGCAGTGCGCTGAAAACGGCGGCAAAAAAACTTGAGCGACAAATTCAGGAAGAAAACCATCGCTGCGATGAATTGGCTTTAAAGGTTCATCAAGTTGTTCTTGAGGTCGGAAGTTCGCCGCGGCAAACGATACATGTGGATCAGATGGCGTCGCTTGAGCGTGTTCGATCAGTCGGTCCCCCAGTGTTGCATACATCCCATCGGCGAATGAAATATGCCGCGATTGCCGGAGCAGGCGGTTTCTCGGCTGCGTCACTGCTCATGTTCGCGATTGGCGCCAGTGGCGCCGTTGGCACGTCTGTCGTCGTAGCCGAACACGGCGGGGCGCCACGAATCGGCGACATTCCCTTTGCATCCCCCCAGCCCAGGAATGACACGCGTGATCTGCATTTTCACGCGTCTATCGCCGATTCTTTTTATCAATTGGGCCATCGCGTGGAGATGCGGGTTGCACCCGGTAACGCAGGCGATCCCTTCACGCTCTGCGTCACGAGTGCTCACCGACGCGAAGGCCGCACAACCGTGGCGGCAGGATTGGCGATCGCGCTGAATAAGAACGGCAAACGCATTCTTCTCGTCGACGCGGATTTGCGCCATCCGTTTTTGCATAAATCATTCGGCGTGCCGTTAGTACCCGGGTTTTGTGAACTGGTCGAAGGTAACGCGGACCACGGCTCGTCAATCTTCCAAACCAAAATTCAGGATCTGGATCTACTTCCCGCCGGCCGAACCGATTCCGATCCAACGGAACTTTTGGCATGGGCGGACATCGGGACATATCTGAAGACCGTCGGGCGCGACTATGACTACCTGATTATCGACACCGGACCGTTACTGGCAAGTGCTGACAAAACGCCGATTCTCGCGTCCATGGACTGCTATCTATTGGTCAATACCGAGTCGACCTCCGCGGTTTCTGCCGCCGAGTCCATCTGTGAATTGACTACACACCAGGGACGACTACTTGGAACGGTGATGAATCGGAACTCGGATAGGGAAAACGCCAAAAAAATGCCGTGGCGCCAGCGAAGTTGAAGGTGTAGTCGAAGGAAACTATCAGCGGCTGATGGCCGTCGCAACGGTAAATTGATTTCGCGGTAATTTGCACCGGCCTGGGCTCACGAGAGTCCGGGCATTTTTTTTGGCTTTATTGGACGAGTCTCTCGAAGAGCTTGAGCGGCAGACGCCGGCGTGCCGTGCCTATGGCCTGATACGTTTTCTTAAAGTGGGCGACGCGATCCACCCCGCGCGACGCGACTTCCGAGTGTTAAGATGACGGCATGGGGCGAGACGCCTGTGCTATCGCATTCCTAGTGTTGGCGGCGCGAGTTTCGGGCGCGAGATACGCCCCGCAGCGCGGGGCCGCTATAGTAAACGCAGCAACGCGACGGCGCCCTGAGAAACGCACTTCGACGCACCCAGCCTGGCGCTTAAAGTCGTGCTTGATCATGGACTCGGCATTTTCGGACGGCGCGGCCGGGTCAGTTGATCATACGCGCCTATCGCCTGCGGGAGCGTGGGATCGATATGCAACGCGATCCGCAGATGCTCCAACGCCGCCTCGCGATCATGACGCTGGGCGAGAAGCATGGCCAAGTAAGTCTGCGCCAACGGATCGCCGGCGTCCAGACGCACCGCCAATTCCGCCTGTTCCATCGCCTCCTGAAATCGATTGACGGAGGCCAAAAGGACCGTGAGATTGAGATGGGCCTGTTCGGCGAGCGGATTAATTTTGATCGCTTTACGAAGGAGGGTCTCGGCCTCGACATTGCGGCCCTGCAAGCCACGAAGGCTGCCGAGCATCATCAAAGCCTGGACGTTGTCGGGGCTGAGCGCGACCGCTTTCTCCAGCAACGGCTCGGCCTTGGCTGCTTGGCCGAGGCTGGTGTCGATCGTGCCGAGCGTTACATAGGCGTCTGGCCGATCGGGGTCCGTCGCGATGGCGAGATTCGCATACTTGATCGCCTCATAAGGCTCCTTGTGCTGCTCGCTGTCCGCGGCCAGGCCGGCATAGGCGTCGTAGCTTCGGGGGTTTATTTTCAAGGCGTGCGTGAATAGCCGCTTCGTGTCTTTCCAGACGAAAGTCTGTACGAAACTGCGCATGCCCAACAGGACAAATAAAACGACGATGATCGACCGCGCCGCTGGCGGCGTCGCGGAAGCAGCGGGGTGATCGCCGTCGCGCGGCGCCGTCCCGCGCCATCGAGCGAGTATCGCCGCCAGGGCCAGCGCCGGCCCGAGCATCGAAAGATAGACATATCGATCCGCGACCGTCGAAAATCGTTGAAATGAAAAGGGCGTCAACCCCAGCACCGGCGCCACGCCGACCACAAACAGCAGCGCCGACGGAAGCAGCCAGGGGACTTTGCGATAAAATCCGACGCTTATCGCCAGAAGTGCCGCCGGGGCGATCCATGTGAAATAGAGCCAACCCGATCGGATCACCGTCATCGGCGCGTGGTCGTAGTTCATGCAGAACGACACAGGGACGAACAGTTTGTAAAGGTAAAACGCCAGCGCGTCGGCGGCGATCAGCGGTCGAAGCAAGACGTGTCCGCCATCGGCCGGTTTCGCCACGCTCTGCACGAATGTCGAAACGACGACCCAGCCGACGGAGAGAATCAGCATCGGCGACAGGGGTTTTACCGCCGCCCGGATTTCGCGCTGACGCAGGGATCGGCGGATGACGCCGAGTTCGATGACGAGCATGAGGAACGGCGCCACCATCGCCGACGGCTTGGATAACAGCGCTAACACGAATGCGGTGGCGGAGAGAACGTAATATCGAATGCGCTTCGCGTCGTGGAGGCTGTCTTTGGGTGTTTGCGCGAAACAAATGTATTGATGAATCGCGATCAGCGCCAGCAGGCCGCTGAGGAGGTCTTTCATGCCGGTGATCCACGCGACCGGTTCGACCTGCAGCGGATGAACGGCGAACAGGAGCGCTCCGGCCGCCGCCGGCCATCGGGGGCCGATGAGTCGTCGCAATATTCGGTAAACGATCATGACCGAGGCGACGTGCACCAACAAATTCGCGACATGGAAAACGGCCGGATTGAGCAGCAGCCCGTTAGTATCCGGCTGAGGAAGCTGCGCCGCCATCGCGAGCAGGCCCCATGCCGTGTATGTCAGGGGAATATATAGATCGAGATATGGGTCCCACCAGAAATGCGCCACGGACTCAACGGTCGGCGGATTAAGCGACGCGTTCTTCGACACATTGAGGTTGTCATCCCAGTATACGAACGTGGCGCCGCATACGGGGGCAAAAACCGCGAACGTGATGACCGCGAGCAACGCCAGCGCGATCCAATCGCGGCCAGTCGTTCCCAACGAACTCCTGGCGCCGCGCTGTTTTGCTGCGGTTTTGCGACGGGGCGCCTGGATAGCCATGACAAGAAACTCCGATTTCCCCACCGCCAAGGGTGATAACGCAATACATCCGGACAGGCAATGTTATGCTGACGCGCGGTGGAAGTTGCGCCGAATCGACCAATCCGCTTCATCAGCCGCGGGGGGCGAAGCGGCGGCGCGGACGGCCGCGCTTTGAGTCGATATAATCTCCCGCGGCGCTTGGAACGAGAAGAAGGAATTCATGCCATCGCAATATGCAATCGGAATCGACCTCGGCACCACCAACAGCGTGCTTGCCTACACGCAGTTGGGGGAAGATCGGCCGCGGGTTTCGATTCTTCCCGTTCCTCAGCTTGTGGCCGCTTCGACGATCGAGGCGCGGAACATGCTGCCTTCGTTCCTATATCTTGGGACGGATCAGGATGCGGCGGCGGCGGCGTTCGATCTTCCGTGGGCGCGAGCGAATGCGTATGCCGTCGGCGCCCTGGCCGTGCGCCAGGCGGCGGATGTGCCGACCCGGACGGTTTCGTCGGCCAAGTCCTGGCTGGCACACAGCCGGGTCGATCGGCATCAGCCGATTCTGCCGTGGGACGCTCCGCCGGATGTGGCGAAGGTTTCGCCGGTCGAGGCGTCGCGACGTTATCTGCAGCATCTCGTCGCCGCGTGGACGGCCGCCTTTCCCGACGCGCCGATCGCCGAGCAGCAGGTCGTCTTGACCGTCCCGGCGTCTTTCGACGCCAGCGCGCGCGAACTGACGCGCGAGGCGGCGTTGCTCGCGGGCCTTGCGCACGACATGGTCCTGCTCGAAGAGCCGCAGGCGGCGCTGTACGCCTGGCTGGCCGACAGAGGCGACGCCTGGCGAAGAAAGCTCAATGTCGGCGATACGCTGCTGGTCTGCGACATCGGCGGCGGCACCACCGATTTCACCCTCATCGGCGTCAGCGATGAAGGGGGCGAGCTTTCCCTCCGCCGCATCGCGGTCGGAAATCACACTCTCGTCGGCGGGGATAACATGGACCTGGCCATCGCCCACTCGGCCACCGCCGCCTTTTCCGAAAAAGGGGTCGAGCTCAATCCGTGGCAATCCGTTTCGCTCTGGCACGCATGCCGGACGGCCAAGGAGACGCTGCTCGGAGACAATGGGCCGAAGAAGCACCCGGTCGCCGTTCTGGGGCGCGGAAGCAAACTGGTCGGCGGAACCATCTCGGTCGATCTCGAGCGCGAGGCGATTCAAGAACTGCTGGTTAATGGCTTTTTCCCCAATTGTGATATAAGCGACAAACCGGCCCGCCGCCGGGCGTCGGGTTTTCGCGAGATCGGACTTCCCTATGAAGCCGACACCGCCATCACCCGCCATCTTGCCGCCTTCCTTTCCGCCCACGCGACCGACGGCGCCCCTGTTCGGCCGACGCACGTTTTGTTTAACGGCGGCGTGTTCAAATCGCCGGTTTTTCGCGAGCGGCTGGGGGAGGTCATGGCCGATTGGTTCGGCAAGAAAACGCAGCCGGACGTTCTGGAGGGAAACACCGATTACGACGACGCCGTCGCGCGCGGCGCCGCGTATTACGGCGCCGCCAAGCGCGGGCGAGGCGTGCGCATCCGCGGCGGCGCGGCGCGCTCTTATTACGTCGGCGTCGAAACCTCGGGCCCAGCCATTCCCGGCGCCGCCCGGCCCCTGCAGGCGCTGTGCGTCGTGCCGTTCGGCATGGAAGAGGGGACCGAAGCCGACGTCGCCGGCGAGGAAATCGGACTGGTCGTCGGCGAACCGGCCGTCTTCCGTTTCTTCAGCGCCGCGGCTCGAAAGCAGGACAAGCCGGGCGCTCTGATCAAGCGATGGACGGACGAGGAAATAACCGAAACCGATTCGCTCGAGGCCCATCTGCCCAAGCCGGAGAATGTCGAAGAAGATTATGTGCCAGTACGTTTTCATTCGAAGATCACGGAGTTGGGTATGTTCGAGTTATGGTGCGTCAGCACGATATCGGACCAGCGCTGGAAGCTGGAATTCAGCGTGCGGGAAAACCGAGGGGCAAGTTGAAATCTCAAATCTCAAACAATTTCAAAAGCGAGATCCGAACAAAAACGGGATGATCGATGACCGCGTCGAACCCGCTCGGCGCCGCCGATAACCGCTTTCAAAAAGACACCACCGTGGCCGACTCACCCGACATCGACGCTCCAAGCCGATTCCTGATCGGCTTCGATCTTGGCACCACCAACTCCGCGCTGGCGTACGTCGATACGAGCGAGAAGAAGTGGATCGTGCGCGATTTCGCCATCGCTCAACTCGTCGCGCCGGCCACCGTCGAATCGCGCCAGACGCTCCCTTCATTTCATTATGAAGCCAGCGACGGCGAACGGGCGGAAGGATCGTTGCGTTTGCCCTGGAGCACGGACGACCCGGCCTATGCGGTCGGCGCCTACGCGCGCGATCACGGCGCGGCGGCGCCGGGGCGGCTGGTCGTCTCGGCGAAATCATGGCTGTCGCATTCGGGGGTCGATCGGACGGCGGGCTTGCTGCCGTGGCATGGGGCGGCGGATGTACAACGGCTTTCGCCGGTGCAGGTCAGCGCGCGATATCTCGCGCACCTTCGCGGCGCCTGGGATCATCATTTTCCGGATCATCCGATGGCCGAACAGGATATCGTTCTGACCGTTCCCGCCTCGTTCGATGAAGTGGCGCGCGAGCTGACCGTTCAAGCCGCCAAAACCGCGGGATTGATTCATGTGGTTTTAGTCGAGGAGCCACAGGCGGCGTTTTACGCGTGGATCGATTCGCGGGGCGACAAGTGGGAAAAGAGCGTGAGACCCGGGTGGAAAATTCTGGTATGTGACATCGGCGGAGGGACCACGGATTTCACGCTCATTCAGGTGCGTTCGGCCGGCGAAGGAAAGGTTCTGTTTCACCGCGTGGCCGTGGGCGAGCATCTGATCCTGGGCGGCGATAATCTTGATCTGGCCATCGCTCATCATGTCGAGCGGAAGCTGGGGCGGAAGTTGGCGGCGCATCAATGGGGGCCGCTGGTGCGGAACAGCCGGGTGGCCAAGGAAACATTGCTGGGCAAGAATCCGCCGGAACGGATGGTCATCAATATCGGCGCCGGCGGATCGAAATTGGTCGGCGGTTCGGCGCAGATCGAGTTGTCGCGCGAGGAGATTCACGATCTTTTGCTTGAAGGATTTCTCCCGCGCGCGGGGCTGGAGGAGAAGCCGAGCTCGCGACGATCGGGTTTTCAGGAATTCGGGCTACCCTATGCGCGCGACGCCGCGATTACGCGATATTTGGCCGCTTTTCTGACGGCTCATAGAAACGCCGGGGCCCGCCCCGGCGATGCCGCGCCGGTCGATCATGATCCCGCGCGACCCGACCTGATTTTGTTCAACGGGGGTCTCTTTGAATCGCCGGTCTTGCGAGAGCGATTGTTGGACGTGATGGCGTCATGGTTCTCCGGCGATAAGAACGCGGGCGATTCGACGGCTGAAAAGTGGCGTCCGCACGTTCTCGAAAACGATCGACTGGACTTAGCCGTGGCGCGGGGAGCTGCGTATTACGGCATCGTGCGGCGCGGACATGGCGTGCGGATTTCCGGCGGACTTGCGCACTCGTACTACATCGGCGTGGAAGCCGAAGAAGCGGGCGGCGCCGCCCCGACGCAAACACGTTCGGCGGCGCCGGCGATCTGCCTTGTTCCGGCGGGCGTGGAAGAGGGGCAGACGGTCGATCTACTGAATCGAACATTTGAACTTTTGATCCGCCAGCCGGTGGAATTTCCGCTCTATGCTTCGAGCGTGCGGACGACCGATGCGCCGGGGGAACGGGTCGCCGTCGATCCCGAACAAATGACGGCCCTGGCGCCGATCCGCACCGTGCTGCAATCGGGAAAAAAAGCAACGGCCGATTCGGTTCAGGTACGCCTGCACGCGAAGCTTACCGAGATCGGAACGCTCGATATCTGGTGCGCGGAAGTAAAGGGAGATCGAACCTGGCGATTGCAGTTTGACGTAAGATCGGCCACGCGCGCCGATTTTTCGGCTCACCAGGGAGCAGGAGAAGCCGAGGGGGTACTGGACGATCGGATCGTAGCCGACGCCCGTTCGCGCATCGCCGCCACGTTTCGCCCCGGCGCCGTCGGGCGTCCCGAATCGCTCGTCAAGAAATTGGAGGAATCGAGCGGAATCGGCCGCAACGATTGGCCTCCCACTTTTTTGCGGAGCATGTGGGAAACGCTGATGGAGGTCGAATCGAGCCGGCGCCTGTCCGACACGTCCGAGACGCGATGGCTCAACCTGGCGGGATATTGTCTTCGTCCCGGCTACGGCCTCGCCGCCGACGATTGGCGGGTGAGCCAAACCTGGAAGCTGTTTACCGCCGGCGTCATCCATCCGAAGAACGAAAGCATTCGCGCCGAATGGTGGATCCTGTGGCGGCGGCTTGCGGGGGGGATGACGGCCGGTCAGCAGCGAACTCTCGCCGACCCGCTGATCGCCGACTGGCGGATGTATCTGCGCAAGGCCGGATCGAACGTGCGCGGGCGCAAGGGAATCTTCGAGTTCGGCCCGCACGAATCCGCCGAGGTCTGGCGCGTTCTGGGTTCGCTGGAGCTTCTGGCGCCGGCCAGGAAACTTGAGATCGGCGCCATGCTCCTCGAGCGGTTGGCGCGAGAGGAAATCGCCAGCGTGCGCGACGCGCAGCTATTTGCGATCGGCCGCATTGGCGCTCGCGTGCCGATGTACGGCCCGCTCAACGCGCTGGTCGATTCCGGCGTCGCCGAAGCGTGGGCCCATCGCCTGATTTCCGCCGGTAAATCGGTCGAAAAAAACGCCTTCGCGATCATGCAGCTCTGCCGCCGGACGGGGGACCGGTATCGCGACGTTTCCGATGAAGCGCGCGAGTCCGCGTTGAACTGGATGATCGAACACGGGGTGGCCGACCGTTATCGCCAACTTGTGCGGGAGGGAGGAGAGCTGGAGGCCGAGGAACAGCGGATTGTGTTTGGAGAAAGTCTGCCGCGCGGCTTGCGGATTCAATGAAGACCAAGTTCGCCGACGTCAAGTCGCAGAGAAGAAAAAGAGAGAATCAGAAATGCATTCCACGCCGGGGTCGGACTCTTCTCGTCTCTTTCTCTCCGTCTATCTCGGCGGTTCGGGGTATCGCTAACGGGAATTTTTCAGAACATCTTCTAGGCCGCTATAGCGTGTCGGCGTTTATTATAGGGGCCCCGCTTGCGAGGCGTGTTCCGCGACGGAAGTTCGCTACGCCAACTTGAGAAACGCTCTAATACGGAAACAGACGCTTGAGGCGAAGGAAATTTTGTTCGTAGCAATACCAGCTCAACATCGCCAGGCCATAGGTGGCAAGCGACGCGAGGATCGCGAACGCGAAGATGCCGAGATTGGTCGAGTGCAGCATGTGGCCGAGACCTTTGATGGGAAAGAGCAGCGTGAACGGGCGCAGGCACAGCAAGTGGAAGATGTACATCGCGAAGCTATATCGCCCGACGGATCTTAACGGCGCCCATTCCAGAAACACCCGGCCGCCAGCGTTGGGCGGCGCCGAAACCACAAGCGCGATCACGCTGGCGAATAAAATGGCGAACAGCGAAAACCCCCCGGTGGTCATCGCCCGGCCATAATGGCTAAAGCCGCCGCTGCCGCCGCCGCGAAAGCCCAACGCGATAATCAGGAGCAGGCTGGGAACGCCCAGCGTCCATGCCCACTTGCGAACCAGATCGACGCTCAGATGGCTGCGTACGATCAAGGCCATGAGTGCTCCCATCGCCAGGCCGTCGACCCGGCAAGGGGACAAAAGATAAGTCGCGTAGGTGGTGTGATTATGGAACGCCAATCCGGTGCGAAGGAGAAAGGCGCCGACGACAAACGAAACGCACGCGATCGCCAGCCCCCGACGCGTGCAGAGCCAGACGAGGGCGGGCCAGATCATGTAAAAATGTTCTTCGACCGCCAGCGACCAGAAATGGCCCATGGGTCCGAAGGCGTTTTTGTTATGCCGGATGGACATGACGAAGTTCGACAAGAACGCGGCCATCCAGCCAAGCGACGCCGTGACGTCTCCAAATCCAAAAAAATCGCTGACGGCGGGCGAGTGGCGGCCGATCGCGACCAGCAAAATCACCCCGTAATACAGCGGAAAGATGCGCAGAATACGCCGAACGTAAAAGCTCTCGAAATATGTTTTCGAATGGCCCTTGGCGTCCAGGAGAATCCCGGTGATGAGAAACCCGCTGAGGACGAAAAACAGATCGACGCCGCACCATCCGACGGCGAAAAAATTCTGGATGTGCCGGGCAAATCCCGTCGCCGGCCTCGAAAGCTCCGGCGCCAGAAAATGGTAAGCCATGACCGAAAGCACGGCACAGCCCCGCAGCCCGTCAAGCACTCGGATATGACCCTTGCTCCAGCGCGGATCGGACGCGGATAAAGCCGGTGCGGATTGCTCGACACGTTGCGTTTGGTCGGTCACTAGAATAGGCATTGGATGCTTCTTCCAATTATGCGCAGCGGTGTCTCCATCAAGAACTACGTCGCGCTCGGCGGTTCAATCGAATTTGAACGGCGCGGCGCCGAACATATCGATGTCGTCGGTACTCTTCCCTGAACCGTAACACCCGCCCGACGACATCAGCCGGAGCGATCGCCGGCAGATGGTTCTCCCGGTTCTTCGGCATTTTGTGATCCCTGCCAAAGCTCGCGATATTTTGGACGCACATATGGGTTAAGGCGCTCGGCGAAGTCTTCCGCTAATCCGAGGACCTTAATCAGTTCCTGTACGTCACCGAGATCTTTGATTCGTCCAGGATTTGTCATGCCCGAGGCTAACTTTAATTCGACAAGTAGTGGAAGCTTTAAATATCGGATTCCATCAGAATCGGCGACGTATGGTTTTTGGGGATCAGGAAACGCGACGGGCTTGGGCTTACCGTCGCCGGGGAATTGCCCTGTGATGAGGAATTCGATTTTGACGCCGACTTCCGTATCGCGCAAGTGCTTGCTTCCTGATAACGGCGGTAAATAACCAAGACCGTCTAAGTTGGCATGGATTTCGCGCAATCCCTCCTGGGATACGAGCAAATTAACGTCGTCGGTAAAGCGCGGAAAACCGTGGTGCGAGAGAGCCATGCCACCGACGACAGCATATGGAATCTCCAACTCCGCGAGCCGGCGAGTCACTTTATGAGGCGCTTGCTGAACGGCACTTTTCCCTTCGAAAAACAGGCTTCCTTCGCTCAAGGCACACCTCGAATCCGCTCGCAACAGATATTCGTAGCCCATCTTACTTCCGAAAACTTTGTCGTAAGAGGAATTGGCGAAATCGGCGCTCTGCATCGTATTATCTCACCGGCCATTTTAGCACGTTTTGTCGCCCCGCAAACGGCCTCGCGCAAACTCGGGGTTTGCACGCTCTCATTCCGCCGTGAGGCGGACGAGCACGGCCGCGCGGGCGAACAGCGGTCAGCCGGCATCAATACCGATAATGATCGCTCTTATACGGCCCTTCCACAGGCACGCCGATGTAATCGGCCTGTTCCTTCGTCAGCGTCGTCAGCTTTACGCCGATTTTCGCCAGGTGCAGCCGGGCGACTTTTTCGTCCAGGTGCTTGGGAAGGACATAAACCTTCTTTTCATACTTCTTGTTGTTCGTCGCCAATTCGATCTGCGCGATCGTTTGATTCGTAAACGAGTTGCTCATCACAAAACTGGGATGCCCCGTCGCGCAACCCAGGTTGAGCAACCGGCCTTCAGCCAAAATCAACACGCTGTGCCCGTCGGCAAACGTCCACATGTCATACTGCGGCTTGATGTTGATATTCTTGATTCCCTTCGTCTTCTTCAAACCGGCCATGTCGATTTCATTGTCGAAGTGACCGATGTTGCCGACGATCGCCTTATCCTTCATCTTGGCCATGTGCTCGGCGGTGATGATGTTCTTGTTGCCGGTCGTGGTGACGTAGATGTCGGCATAGGAGAGCGCGTCTTCAAGCGTGAGGACTTGATATCCTTCCATCGCCGCCTGAAGTGCGCAGATGGGATCGACCTCGGTGACGATGACCCGCGCGCCCTGGCCGCGAAGACTTTGGCAGCACCCTTTGCCCACGTCGCCGTATCCGCAGACGACGGCGACCTTGCCGCTGATCATCACGTCGGTGGCGCGGAACAGGCCGTCGATGAGCGAATGACGGCAACCATATAAATTGTCGAACTTGCTCTTGGTCACGCTGTCGTTGACGTTGATGGCGGGGAACAGAAGCGTTCCGGCCTTTTGCATTTCGTAGAGGCGATGAACGCCGGTGGTGGTCTCTTCGCTGACCCCTTGCATCTCCTTGGCGACCGCGGTCCAGCGCTGCGGGGTTTCGCGGACGGTCTTGGCCAGCAGTTCGAGAATGACCTTGAATTCTTCGTTGTCCGTCGTGTCCGGCGAAGGGACTTGCCCGGTCTTTTCAAACTCCACGCCCTTGTGAATGAGAAGCGTCGCGTCGCCGCCGTCGTCGACGATCTGGTTGGGACCTTTGCCATGGCCGAAATCCAGCGCCCGCTCGGTGCACCACCAGTATTCTTCCAGGTTCTCCCCTTTCCATGCGAAGACCGGAACGCCCAGCGGATGCTCGACGGTTCCCTTCGGCCCGACGGCCACGGCCGCCGCCGCATGATCTTGCGTGCTGAAAATATTGCACGAGCACCAGCGCACTTCCGCGCCGAGCACCGCGAGCGTTTCGATCAAAACGGCCGTCTGAATCGTCATGTGCAGCGAGCCCATGATCCGCAAACCTTTGAGCGGTCGCTGCGTGGCGTATTCCTCGCGAACCGCCATCAGGCCCGGCATTTCCTGCTCGGCCAGCATGATCTCCTTGCGGCCCCATTCGGCCAGCGACAGGTCGGCGACCTTAAATTCCAATCCGCCCTTGGCGGACGACGATTTGGGAGGCGTGAGCGTTGCGGTCATGTTTGAAAACTCCTTTAAAATTGCGCCCATGGCGCTGAATAGAAAATCAAAATCCCGTTTTTTCCGCGATATTATTTCGACGCGACGGCCATGAACATCGCCGGCCCTTTAACGCCATGCTGAGGAACCAGCGGCCGGGCCGCGGCCAACGAAAAACCAGCGTCACGTAGTGTCCGTTCCATTGTCTCAAGGCCTATCCCGGCCCGCACCTGCCCCATCTGCACGCGAAAATCCTCCCGATCGTGCGGCAGCAGATCGACGATCGCCGCCCGCCCCCCAGGCTTGATGATCCGCGCCATCTCCCGCGCTACCGCCGCCGGATCATGCACGTACGTCAGAGCCAAGAGTAGAACGGCGGCATCGCACGTATCGTCGTCGATCGGCAACGCCTCGAGGTCGCCGCGGCGAAGATCGACGTTAGAAAGCTCAGATGTCCTTCGCCGGGCCGCTTTAAGCATTGCAGGTGAATTATCCACCGCGATCACCTGCCGCACGCACGGCGCCAGTTCCGCCGCCGCCTGTCCGGTGCCGCAGGCCAAATCCGCCACGATCCACCCCGGCGGCAGCAGGGCAAGCAACGCCGTCGTCGTGAAAGATTGCCCGTACAGTTCGTCCCGCAGCTTATCCCACCGCGCCGCGGCGCCGGCGAAGAATGCCTGGCTGTCGCTCTGTTTGTCGCGCAGAAGCTTTCGCAGCCGAAGTTCATCCTGCCCGGCGGTCGTCCAGGAGGCGGTTTGCTCGCGGGCGAGAATCCACAGTCGTCGCGCCGCCGGCTCCAGTTCGTCCAGCACCATGCGATAGAGGTTATTGGTTCCCTGCCGTCGATTTCGCGCCCAGCCCTGGTCCAGTAATATTTTCAGATGCCGGCTCAGCGTCGATTGCGGCAATTGTATGACATCGCACAAGTCGGCCACGCCAAGTTCATTCCGCTCGAGCAATCGAAGCAACCGAAGGCGGGTCTGGTCCGCCATACACTCCATCCACCCGAGCAGGGCATTGGGCGAGGATGTATTCCGATCATCTGCATCCATCGCTTCATCCGGATAGAATGTTACAACAAGATCGCCTCCCGTCAATGCGTTACGGAGCAGATTTGTAGTTGGAAATTGTAGTTGGAAATCCAAAATTAGATTTTTGGAAATGAAGTTTAGACTGGCGTTGAGCGCAGACTCGAAGCCGGGAGCTTTTGGCCCCGGCTTCGACGTCCACCTCCATCCATCGGGGCTCGACCGACGAGGGTCCATTGAACATCCGCTGTTGCTGCGCCGATCCGTCGCCAGCAATGGCGGCCGCTTGCTGCACCCCAAGCCGGTCGGCTTCGTCCAAGTCTCCAAGGTAAGCCACCACCTTCTGACGCGGTCCTTTAACCGTGCGCACGCTTTTGACCAACGCCCAGTAGGCGTGTCGCTCGCCGTCCTTGGCTCGATAACACCGCCGCAAGTACACGGCAGGAATTTACCACATGCGCATGGATAACTTGGTCTTCACTACATCGACTTTCGCGGGCTGCAACCCCACTGGTGAAATGGAATCACGGATTCCGAGCCCAAGAAAAAATTATCGAGGCGCGAACTGCGGAAGTTGGGTTAGTTGAGGAGCGCGTAAATCGATGAAAGACGTGGAACAGATCATGGCTCGCTTGACTTCGACCATTTCAGCCGGACATTGATCGTCATGCGCCTGTTGTGTCCCGCCAAAATTAATTTGCACCTGCGCGTCGGTGGTCTGCGCGGCGACGGGTTTCACCCGCTGCTGTCGTGGTTTTGCACGACGGGGCTCTTTGACACGTTAATCCTCAAACAAGCCGCGCCGTTTCCGGCGGCCAATGATGAGCGGCCGCTGATATCGCTTCGTTGCGATTCGGTGGATCTGCCGTGCGATCGCCGGAATCTCGTAGTGAAGGTGGGCGATGCGTGGGGGCGGGAGGCGATGGCGACGGGGATGAAGGGAATAACCACCATCGTCGCCGACCTCCAGAAGCGCATCCCGGCCGGCGCCGGTCTTGGTGGAGGCAGTTCGGACGGGGCGAGAACGCTGCTGGGGTTGAATTCGCTTTGGGGGGCCGGTCGGTCGGCGGATGAACTCTCGGAATTCGCCGGTCGATTCGGAAGCGATTTGCCCTTCTTTTTTTTCGGCCCCAGTTCGATCTGCCAGGGCCGCGGTGAAATCGTGACGCCCACGCCAAGACCGGCGCCGCGCGCGGTTTTGCTGATCCTGCCTCCGATCGCGATGCCGACCGGCGACGTATATCGCGCCTTTGACGCCATGAAACTCGGCGGCGATCACGACGTCGAGCGGGCGCCGGATTGGTCGGCATGGTCGAGATTAAAGGCGGTCGACCTGCTCGAGCGCCTCGTCAACGATCTTGAAGCGCCGGCGTTTGCGATTAATCCTCAGTTGTCGAAGATGCGCGACGAGATCGACAAAACGCTGGGCCGCCCGGTTCGGATGAGCGGGAGCGGAAGCAGCCTTTTCACGCTATATGACAGCCCGGACGAATCGGATCGCGCGCGGCACATCCTGGAAAACCGTCCATCGCTTGCCGGCGTCACGATCAAAACCGTCGAGTTGGCCGTGGACGTCGTCGACGACTTGAAAACACAAACGGCGCGATCGATTTAATATTTTCGCGCGACGCACGCATCAGGGGCCTGTCCCCAACCATTCCAACGCGGCACTTCGCCTGAGATGAACTTCCATTTCATCCCGCCTACGATCGGTCCACCCATGACCCAACCCCGCGCCGCACTTTCCGAGGCCATTCCGCCGCCGCACCGCCGGATTAGTTTGCCCGAGCAAACCCATTCGCTCCTTCCCGAACTTCTCTGGCTTGCCGTTCCCGTGCTTGCGGAAAATATTCTGCACATGGGCGTCGGCTGGTCGGACACGTATCTGGCCAGTCGTTTGCCGGACCATGCCGCCGACGCGACCGCTTCGATCGGCCTCGTGACCTACATCATCTGGCTTCTTGGCCTCATCGCCGGCGCCATCGGAACAGGGAGCACCGCGATTATCGCCCGCGCATCGGGCGCGAAACATCAGCGCCTGGCCAACAGCGTCTGCGGGCAAAGCGTGACGGCGGCAGTCATCGCCGGACTGGCGACCACCGCGATGGTCATCCTGTTCGCCGTTCCGCTCACGCGCGCCACCGGCCTGGGGCCCGGCAATCCCGCCACCGTCTTCAGCGTCTATTACCTTCGCGTTCTGGGCCTGTCGTTGCCGTTCATGATGCTCATGCTCGCGGCCAACGCCTGCCTGCGCGGGGCCGGCGATTCGATCACGCCGGCCGTCGCGATGATCGCCGTCGATCTCGTCAACATCGTCGTCAGCTTCGCCCTCACGCGCGGCTGGTTTGGCCTTCCGGTGATGGGTTTTCGCGGAATCGCGATCGGCACCACCGCCGCCTACGTCAGCGGGGGATTGATTCAATTCGCCGTTCTCGTCAGCGGCCGCGGCAAAATCCGCCTCTTCCTCCACCGCCTGCGCCCGCATTGGACGACGATGAAGCGCGTCATGCGCATCGGCATTCCCAACGGCGCCGAGGGCCTCGTCACCTGGTCGGCGCAATTCATGATCCTCGGCATTATCTTCCACATCGATCCAAGCAACGTCTTGTCCGCCGCCCACATCATCACCATCCGAATCGAAAGCCTGAGTTTCATGACCGGCCTCGCCGTCGCGACCGCCGCCGCCACCGTCGTCGGCCAGAGCCTCGGCATGAACGACCCGCGCCGCGCCGCCCGCGCCGCTCACATCGCCTATGCCCTCGGCGGCGGCGCGATGTGCCTTGGCGGCGTCTGCTTCATCCTCTTCCGTCACCCGCTTTCGCGCGCACTGAGCGTCGATCCAAATGTCGCGCATGTCGTGGCGACGTGTCTTTTCATCACCGCCTTCGCGAGCCCCGGCTTCGCCGCCACCCTCGTGTACGGCGGCGCCCTGCGCGGCGCCGGCGATACACTCGTCGTCATGCTCATCAACCTCGCCAGCATCATCGGGCTAAGATTGGTCGGCGTCGTTTTCGTCACCCTATTCCTCCATCGCGGCCTCGAAGCGGTTTGGATGGTCCTCTGCATCGAGCTGAACTTGCGCGGACTGTTCATCTTCGCGCGATTCCTCCAAGGCGGATGGAAGAACGTAAAAGTCTGACTCGCATGTTAGACCCGGAAAAAAATCTCGCTTCCTCCTCCTGTGTTCCTTGGCGTCCGACCGTCCCGGCCTTCACTCCTGATCTTTCTTCCAGCGCGCTCGTTCTCTCCATCAAAGCCAAGGCGATGGAACTTGGCTTTGATCTCGCGGGCATCGCGTCGGCCGAGAAATCGTCGTATGCCGACCATTATCGCGCATGGATCGCCGCCGGAAAATCCGGCACGATGAACTGGTTATCCAATCGCGTCGATGAGCGTACCGATTCCGCCGTCTACTTCCCCGGCGCCGCCAGCGCGATCTGCGTGGCGATCAACTATCACGCTCCGCTCAAGCCCGCGCCGGCGGAAGAACCATCCTATCAAGGCCGAATCGCGCGCTACGCCTTGGGCGATGACTATCACGACCTGATCAAGACCCGCTTATTCAAGCTATCCGACTGGCTCAAGCGGCGCGTCCCCACCATCGAAACCCGCTGTGGCGTAGATACCGCCCCCATCATGGAGCGCGAACTGGCCGCCCGCGCCGGCATCGGCTGGATCGGAAAAAACACTTGCATCATCAACCCGCGCGTCGGCTCCTGGCTTCTCCTGGGCGAAATTCTCACCACGCTGCCGCTTCCCGTCGATGAGCCGGTCGCAGACCATTGCGGCGCCTGCACCCGCTGCATCGACGCGTGCCCGACGCACGCCATCACCGAACCCTATTCACTCGACGCCACGCGCTGTATCTCCTATCTGACCATCGAGCATCGGTCGGAAATTCCGGAAGATTTGAAATCGCGTATCGACGATTGGCTTTATGGTTGCGATGTGTGTCAGGAAGTCTGCCCGCATAACGGGCGGGCGCCAAGCGCGATCGATGAAGCATTGCGTCCGCGATTCGTGACTGGAACTCTGGATGTCCGCGAAGTGATGAATTGGACGGATGAAACCTACCGCTCAACGCTTCGCGACAGCGCGATGAAGCGCGTGAAGCTGCCGGTTCTTAAACGGAATGCGGAGATCGTGGCTCAAAATCAGCGCGGAAGCGGAGACGACGCATGAAACAAAATTCGCGGCGCCTGCTGCGGATGCACCCCAGAGCTTCCGATCAGGGCTATTAAAGGATCGATCTGAGTCTTCGGACGATGGGTTATCAAATCGCGCGGGCACGGTTTTTCCGTTTCGTTAATTTATACAAATTTGCTATCCTTGTACGCGTGCCTGTCTATCATTTCACGGTTCACGCGTATCGCTCATGGAGTCCGTCGCATCCGAGAGGATACACGGAAAAGGAGAAGGGGTATCAGCCGTCGAACGAAGAGCTGGCCGATCAGTACGATCGGAACGCAAAGGCGCCGCGAGAACGAACTCATTCCAGCTTCTTCAACGACTCTTTCAGTTTTATCACTTCCGTTTCCGCGGCCGCGAGTTGATCGCGAGATTGCTGCACCAGGTGGGGCGGCGCTTTCGCGATATAGGCTTCGTTCCCGAGCCGGGCTTTCATCGACGAGACTGATTTTTCCTTCGTCTCGATTTCTTTTGCCAAGCGCGTCTTCTCGGCATTGGGATCGATCAATCCCGTCACGAAAATTTCATAACCCGCCACGTTGGCGGTTACCGCGTTTTGGATCGGCGCCAGATCGGCCCGCGCGTCCTTGAGCGAGCAAATCGCGAGCATTTCGACCAGCTCGCGGCTGCTTAAAATCTTGCCGCAAGCATCGTCGTCTGCCTTGATGAACACGTCCACCGTGACCTTGGGATTCACCTGGTAATCGTTTCGGATGGTTCGGATCGCGGAGATGACCGCCTGCAATTTGGGGAAGTCTTCCTCCGCCGACGCGTCGGTCGATGTCGCGAGGGGCCATTTGGCCAGCACCAGCCGTTTGCTTGGCGGGCATTCGATTCTGCCCGGGATTCCGCGTCGCGGCCGCACCTCGTTCAGGCGCCACCAGACGGTCTCGGTAATGAAGGGGATCATGGGGTGCATGAGCCGAAGCGCGCCGTCAAGCACGGCCGCCAGCACCTCGGCGGTTTGGACGGAGCGCGCAGGGTCCTTCATGGCGGGCTTAATCGCCTCGACGTACCAATCGCAAAAATCGCCCCAGAAAAAGTCGTAGCAGGATTTTGCGTAGACGTCGAAGCGATAGGATTTGATCGCCTCGTCGCAGGTTGTCAGGGTGCGGTTGAAGCGGGCGATGATCCAGCGGTCGACGAGAGTATACGTAAGGTCCGCATCGCGGACCGAATTTTCGAGAGGCGGCGGAACGGCCCGCGATGCGGACGCTACATTTTCCAGATTCGAAAGGGCAAACCGGCAGGCGTTCCACAGCTTGTTGCAGAAATTCCGGCCTTCGTCGAATTTGTCGGAGGTGTTCTTGCCGTTGGCGTCGCGCTTCACCGGCATGCGGGCGTCTTGCGTTTCGGTGGCCATCTTGGTGAGGGTGAATCGCAAGGCGTCTGCACCATAGGAATCAATGATGTCGACGGGATCGACGCCATTGCCCTTGGATTTGCTCATGCGCTCGCCTTTGCCGTCGAGAATGGTGGGGTTGATGGCAACGTCAAGGAACGGAAGGCCAAGCGCCAAAGCTTCGGCGCGGCGCGCGCTCTCCTGTCCCCTCTCCCGGTACGCCGGGGGAGGGTTAGGGTGGGGGTCGTTTTGCTTGTCGGCAACGAGACCCCCGCCCCTGCCCTCCCCCGGCGTACCGGGGGAGGGAGTAAGAGCGTCAACCGCTTCCTTATCTCCCATGTTGTACATCCCCATCATCACCATCCGGGCGACCCACAGCGTGATAATGTCGCGGCCGGTCAGCAGGACGCTAGTCGGATAGAACTTCGCCAATTCCGCCGTCTGTTCCGGCCAGCCGAGCGTGCTGTGCGGCCAGAGAGCCGAGGAGAACCAGGTGTCGAGGACGTCGGGGTCTTGAACGAAACCAGCTTTTTCAAGGACGGCGGGTGACTCATTATCGCAGGCGCCGACGCCGATGTAATGCGTGACAGTTCGATCGTCGCGCTTTTTCACCAGTATCAACTTCTGTCCGCCGACCCGCAGATCTATCACGCGCGGCTCGGTGCTTTTATCCTCAGGCACCAAATACGGAAGATCCGGTGATGCATCCGATGCCCACGATTTCGTCCATACCGGAATCCGATGCCCCCACCAAAGTTGCCGACTCACCGGCCAATCCCGTTTTTCTCCCAACCACGAGAGGTACTGCTGCGCATGCCGTTCGGGATGAAACTTGATCTTTCCCTCGCGCACCGCTTGTAACGCCGGCTCCGCCAGCGGCGCCATTTTCACGAACCATTGATCGCTCAAATACGGCTCCACCGGCGTCTTGCTGCGATCGCTATGGCCAACCTGCGTTTCATACGGCTCCTCCTTTTCCAGCAAACCAGCCGACTTCAAATCCTCCACCACTTGCGCGCGGGCGGCGTTGCGTTTCATCCCGGCGTACTTGCTCCACTCCGGCCGGTCCGAGCCGATTTTTCCGTCCGGCGTCAGGATGTTGATTAGATCGATCTCGTCGGGCTGACCTTTGTGCCGCTGCCAGACGGCGTAGTCGTTGGGATCGTGGGCGGGCGTCACTTTCACCACGCCGGTGCCGAACTTGGGATCGACCAGAATGTCGTCGGCGATAATCGGGATGAGCCGATTGGTCAGGGGCAGCCGAATGTATTTGCCGATGGCCCAGTTCCAGCGCGGGTCTTGGCTATGCACGGCGACGGCGGTGTCGCCGAGCATGGTTTCGGGGCGGGTGGTGGCGACGATCATGTAGTTCGCACGGGGTGGCGCCTTTCCGTCTTCATCAAAGGCGGCGGGATCAACATCGGAGCGAATGGTCGCCGTAGGGTCCGCATTGCGGACCATTTCCTGCCCGTGGGGAGAAACGGTCCGCGGGGCGGAACCTACAAGACCAGTGCCTTTATTTGCGGTGCTGTCTTGGCCCCTCGCCCGGTGTGCCGGGGGAGGGGTAGGGTGGGGGTCTTTCCGCTGATCGCCGGGAAGACCGCCACCCCCGCCCTCCCCCGGCGTACCGGGCGAGGGGGTAAGATCGTCTTCGATCGGATAGCGAATGTGCCAGAGGAAGGTCTTCACCGTCTCATGGTAAATCTCGTCGTCGGAGATCGACGTTTGCAAAAATGTGTCCCAGTGCACCAGGCGTTTGCCGCGGTAGATTAAGCCGTCTTTGAAGAGCTTGAAAAAGGTTTCGCGGACGGCTTTGGCGCACATGTCGTCGAGCGTGAAGCGGGTGCGGTCCCAATCGCAGGAGGCGCCGAGGCGTTTGAGTTGTTCGAGGATGCGATCGCCGTATTGCTGCTTCCATTGCCAGATTCGCTCGACCAGGCCCTCCCGGCCCACGTCATGGCGGGTTTTGTTTTCCTGCTCCTTCAGTTGTTTTTCGACGACCGCCTGCGTGGCGATGCCGGCGTGATCGATGCCGGGGACCCACAGGGTGTTGAAGCCCATCATGCGGTGAACGCGAATGAGAATGTCCTGTAGCGTGGCGTTGATCGCGTGGCCCAGATGCAGGGCGCCGGTCACGTTGGGCGGAGGGATGACGATGCAGTACGGCTCGCCGGGCCCGGCGGGATCGGCGGCGAAGCATTTCTCCTCCAACCACACCTGGTATGCCTGTGCCTCGACGGCGGACGGATCGTATTTCGACGAAAGTTCGGTATTCATGGCGATTGGTTCTGGTCTCGGTGACCCTCGATAAAACTTTGGATTTCGGGAAGCAAAGATCGTACGGGGGCGGGGTTCGCCGGACAATTGGTCCGGGAACCCTATCGTACGACGGCGGTGTGAGGGGCGCGATTCATTTTATAAGCCAGACGATTCGAGCATTTCTCGGTGGTGACGCGAACTTTGCATCGTGGATCACGCCCCGCAAGCGGGGCCGCTAAACATAGCAACGCTATGGCAACGGGAAAAACGCTTAGGATTTCGAAAGATGATCCTATCGCTGCTCCGCGCGCCCCGCAAGCGGGGCCGGTAAAACCGTCGGCGGCTGGTCGTGCGGCCGGGGAACCAGCTTTTGCCCCCGCGTCAATGGAATTTTCAGCGCGCGCAGGTATCGTCTGCGCAACATCATCCGGATGCGCTCGATCTCCGTCGCGCTGCCGGTTTCCAGCTTGATGGCGCCGCCGGCTTTGCTGCGGTGGCCGCCTCCTTCGCCGAGATTTTTCGTCAGGCGGCGCATGATGTCGGCGGCGGACGCTTTGGTGCTGCTGGTTCGCAAGCTCAGCATGAGCCGACCTTCGTAGATCGCGCTGACCAACGCCCATTGAACCTGGTCGAACCGCAAAAGAAAGTCCGCCAGAACCGCCGGCTTTTCCATCGAATCGATCGTGTCCAGATGGCTCATGAGCGCGCTGTCATAAAAGTATGCGTTGGCCAATGCGCTGGCGTAGGCGGTGTAATAACTTTGCGGCAGATCGACATACCGCATCTGATACAACTTCCGCGCGTCTGCGATCAGCGTCAGCCCCGAAAGCGCAATATTATCCAGCTCGCCCGGCGCCCCCGCGGCGCCCGCCAAGTCGCTTTCGATGCCGAACAAAAGCGTGGCGCCAAGATCGGGCTTGATCGGCAGTTCAAGCTCCATGAAATAACTGAAGATGATGGAACTGGTTGCGCCGACGTCGGTGCGGATATCGGTGAAGGGGCAGTGGGGCGTCCCATGCCGGCTGCGGTGATGATCGATCACTGCAAAGGGTACAATGCCCACCGGCAACGGACTGAACTGAAAGGCCGGCTGCGTATCCAAAAGCAAAATGGCGTCATAGGCGGATAACGACTGTTCGTCCCACGGATGCCATTTCAGGTTGCTGTATTTGACGAACGCTTCATTGAGCCCGCCGCCGACACGGCCTTTGAACGTGATGGTGATTTTGACGTCATGCAGGGACATTTCCAGCAGCCGGGCCAGGGCGACGGTGCTGGCCAGGGCGTCGGGGTCGGGGTGTTGGTGGGCGGTGACGAGAATATTTTTTTTACCCGCCAGGAGTCGCAGCAATTTTTCGGCGCGGTGTTTTCCTTTCGCGCGGCGCTCAAGGGCGCCGGCAGAGTCGGCGACCGTTCCGACACAGGATTCGACAAATGCCGTCATACGAAATAATTATAGGACCGCATGCCTCCGCCGTAATATTGGCGTTCCCATCCCGTTTATCGACGTGTCGCCATGAACGGATAAGACGGATGCAACGCCAATTCGGAATCCCGTCGCCCACTATCCAGAAACTTGCGAATGTGGTACACTTACCAATGTCGTTCACGACTTGAGGGACAGGGATCCGGCGACAGTGAAGGGAAACAACCCATGAAGCATTTTGCGATGTTGGCGGCGCTGGCGGCGGTTTTGACTTTGGGCGCGATGGTTCATGCGGCCGGCAAAATGCCCTCGACCGGAAGCGGAAAATCTCCGCCCATCGAAGGCACCATCACCGACGTCGGCTCCAGAGGCTTTCGGCTTTCGGTTCCCAGCCACATCCCCCCGGCGAAAACCAAAGACGGCGAAGCCCCGGTGGCGCCTCCCGAAAAAATCCTCGTCATTCTCTGCGATAGCTACACCAAATTCCAAACCGGTGGAAAGCCCGCTACGGGCGAAGTCGTGAAAACCGGCGCCCATGTCGCCATCACCGGATCGCAATATGCGGTCGATACCGTTCTGGCCACCGTGGTGAACGCCACCGGCGACGCGAAGAAAAAGTAGCGTCGCTCATTGCGAACAGCATGGGCGATCCCTTACCGCTCCGTGTTCCCGTTCAATCATTTTCAAGAATGCGTCATCGTCTCGCCGCTTCGTTTTCGTGGGCGGACAGAGGTCGCCCTGCCCTGTGACGCCGAACCACGCCCACGCGAGCATTTCTTAAAGGCCATCGCTCACAGGTATCCAGCGCACCTGCGGCGATTCGACCGTCAATCATTTGTCGGCGATCGAACAATCGGCGAGCGCGCTCGACCTTCTCCGTCTGGCGTACAAACGGCTTCAACCGTTACAATGCGGACATGCCCAAACCAACCCCCAAACCGATCGAACCCGGCGAATTGCTGAATCTTGCCCTAGCCGTCGTAGCGGCGGATCGATTCCCGAATCTTGCCACCGTGGACGGCGATCAACCGCGCGTGCGGCCGGTGTCGCCGGTGAAGACCGACGGGTTCACTGTCTACGTCGCCAATCTTCGGTTTTATCACAAGACCGCCGAGATCGCGGCCGATCCGAAAGTCGAGTTGTGTTACATGGACGCCGAGCACAATCAGGTGCGCATCACCGGCGTCGCCGAAATCGTGACCGACCGACCGCTGCTCCAGGAAATCTGGGACGCCAACGCGCTGATGCGGCAATATCTGGGCAGCTTGGATAACCCGCAACTTGTGATTTATCGGATCATGCCGAAACAGGTACGGTATATGAGGGAATGGGCGCTGGAATATCATGAAGTCCCCATTGCCGTTTCCTC
Organism: Tepidisphaeraceae bacterium; assembly: GCA_035551995.1. Taxonomy (GTDB): domain Bacteria; phylum Planctomycetota; class Phycisphaerae; order Tepidisphaerales; family Tepidisphaeraceae; genus RYN-428. Next base: position 34,674 of record DASZME010000061.1, on the reverse strand, counting down.
TTAGAGGCACGGTCATCTGTTCTGCGATATCCGGACGATCACTTACTCAATACCTTGACGCTGTGCTCAAGGCGATTGTGAAAGAATGCGAAAGCCGGGGCAATGTGGACGGGCGCGATCGGGTGCGGTAAATAGGAGGCTACGGTTTGTGCGCACGAAGTTTTGGATATCGGCCTCACCCTCACCCCAGCCCGCTCCCTCAAAGGGAGACGGAGCAGGAGCGGATTCTCTGAGTGATCCTTATTGGCGGTCAGGCGCGAGGCGACGATCGACAGGAAAAATCATATGTCCGAAGAATCAAACGGCGGCATCGAATCATCCCTCCAGGAACAACGCGTCTTTCCGCCGCCGGCGGAATTCGCGCGCCACGCGCATGTCAAATCGCTCGAAGAATATCAAACGCTCTACCGCGAATCGATTGACGATCCAGAGGGGTTTTGGGGAAAGATGGCTCAGGGACTGCACTGGTTTAAAAAGTGGGATACGGTCCTCGATTGGAAATCGCCCAACGCAAAGTGGTTTGTGGGCGGAAAGCTCAATGCCGCCTATAACTGCCTCGACGCGCAGATCGAAGCCGGCAGGGGGGATAAAACCGCCCTCTTGTGGGAAGGCGAGCCTGAAAGCGAAGGGATGCATTCCGGCGGAACCGTCCTTCGCGTCACGTTCGCTCAACTCAAGGATCAGGTCTGTCGGTTCGCCAACGCGTTGAAAAAACTCGGCGTGAAAAAGGGAGATCGCGTCACGATTTATATGCCGATGGTTCCCGAGGCGGCGGTGGCGATGCTCGCCTGCGCCCGGATCGGAGCGGCACATTCGGTCATCTTCGGCGGATTCAGCAGCCAGGCGATCGCCGATCGCGTGGAAGACGCTCAAAGCGACGTGATCATTACCGCCGACGGCGGATTCCGGCGCGGTGCGGTCGTGCCGCTCAAGGCTAACGTGGACGACGCGCTGACCAAGACCGATCGCGTGAAGTCCGTCGTCGTTTTGCGGCGCGTCGGATCGGCGCCGACGACCCCGATCGATATCAAATGGACGCCCGGCCGCGACGTCTGGTGGCATGAGATCGTCAAGGACCAAAGCGCCGACTGCCCGGCCGAGGAAATGGACGCCGAGGATACGTTGTTTGTCCTCTACACCAGCGGATCGACCGGAAAACCCAAAGGCATCCAACATACGACCGGCGGCTTCCTCGTCGGAACCAACGTCACGTCCCGCTACGTTTTTGATCTCAAGGAAAACGACGTCTATTGGTGCTCGGCCGACATCGGCTGGATCACCGGCCATAGCTATGTCCTGTACGGCCTCCTCAGCAACGGCGCCACCACGCTGATGTACGAGGGCGCTCCGAATTTCCCCGATTTTTCACGCTTTTGGGCGATGATCGAACGCCATCGGGTTACCGTGTTTTACACCGCGCCGACCGCCATCCGCGCGTTCATGCGAGCCGGGCGCGATCTGGCGGACAAGCACGATCTAACGTCGCTTCGACTCCTGGGCACCGTCGGCGAGCCGATCAATCCGCAAGCGTGGATGTGGTATCGCGAAGTGATCGGCGGCGATCGTTGTCCGATCGTGGATACGTGGTGGCAGACCGAAACCGGCATGATCATGATCACGCCGATCCCCGGCGCCACGCCCACCAAGCCGGGCACCGCCACGCTGCCGTTTTTCGGCGTCGATGCGGCCATCGTCGATCGAGCCGGCAAGGAGATGGGGCCGAACCAGGGCGGATTGCTCGTCGTGCGCAAGCCCTGGCCGGCGATGCTTCGCGGGATCTTCAATGATCCGGATCGTTACGTCCGCCAGTATTGGTCGGACGTGCCGGGCGTTTACTTCACCGGCGACGGCGCGCGGCGCGACGCCGACGGATATTTCTGGATCATGGGGCGCGTGGACGACGTCATCAACGTGTCGGGCCATCGGCTGGGCACGATGGAAATCGAAAGCGCGCTGGTCGCGCATGAAGCGGTCGCCGAGGCGGCGGTGGTGGGGATGCCGCACGAGATGAAGGGGCAGGGAATCGCCTGTTTCGTCACGCTCGACAAGACGCGCCAACCCAGCGAAGCGCTCAAGAAGGAATTGACCGCCTGGGTCGCCAAGCAGATCGGCGCCCTCGCCCGCCCGGATCAGATCCGTTTCACCGAGGCTCTTCCCAAGACCCGTAGCGGCAAAATCATGCGGCGTCTGCTCAAGGAATTGGCCGCCGGGGGCGAAGTGAAAGGCGATACGACGACGCTGGAGGATCTTAGCGTGCTCGCGAAGCTGAAGGAAAAGGATGAAGCGTAAGGTGATGAAGCGATTGCGGCCCGATGATGATTATTGGCGATCTGAGCGAACGCATTGAGCGAGCCATGCCTGGGCGTCAGCGGGCGTTTTGAAATCGAATAGGGCCTCGCCGAAATGATCAAGTTGGTCGCTGGTCAATTGACGGATGGCATCATCCAGCTCCGCCGGCAACTCGCCAAACCGCCGTCGGATTTGCCGCGTGACCATATTCGCCCGACCTTTGGCCTCGCCCATCTCCGTCCATTCATTCGTTACTTGCATAATAAAATCCTTCATTTCGGGTTCAATCGTCTGAAGTTCCTGATTATACACCACGGCCTCCGCCGCTGTCAGCTTCAAGTAGGAGTTCATGAATACGCCAATCAATTCAGACTTTGCCGGATTCAATTTTAGCGTTGCGAGCATGCAGGCATTCGAGTTTCACGCGAGGCCGGTCAGTGGGCTCGATATTCATCTTGGTCATCAGCGCGCCGGCCACCGGATTTGGCTTACTTAGAAAATCCCGCCAATTCATTCGATTGAGCTGGATCGATCGGAATTGAAATTGCAGAACAGACAAATCGAAAGCCACGACTTCATAACGATCGACGGCTGGGGTGAGCGGTCGGTCATAAGAAAAAATCGCGATAGGATAAACCGGCATGTCGAATTTCCGATGAAGAGGCGCGAAGTAATCGAACATCCGCCTGGGAAAGCCGAACTGCCAATAGGCCTGGTTTTCCACATGAATGAGGATGTACGCCTCTTTGCTGAGCAGACGTACTTTGGCCGCCAAATCGACTTCGTTGCGCTCTCTCGAACCGAGGTCGATGAAAATTTCCTTGTCGAGAAACTCAATACTTTCGCGGTCGAGGGCCGCGGCTACTTTTGGGAAAAACAATTCGATGAATTCGACGAAGAAGGTGGTGAGCAGTTCTTTGAAGAGCCGATCGTGGTCCATGCCGTCGATCTTAGCGTTTTTCGGTTTGGTAGCGCGTGCGACGATTTGTTAACGATCGCGTGGCTGAGCGTTTGGTGGTGACGCCGGTTCTGAGGTACTCCGAAGAGCCGGATTCCGCGGCGCTTCGATCCGGCTCTTCGGAGTAGCTCAGAACCGGCGTCGGGTGATGAAACGGATTCCCACGCACGTTGGACGCGCCAGCAATCTGAAAAAATGCTCTAGAAGGATTGCCCGTGATGCGAAATATTGCGACAGCCTCGCCACGTCATTTGAAGTTATTGGTTATCGGTCATTGGCCTTTGTTATGTTTTGCGGTACTGTTCAATGCAAAGAAGTACCCTCAACTTAATAAATCAATGGCGCAATCGGACGAGATATGAGCGATTCATCTTCCCCCCGGCGACTCTACCGCACCATCCTCCTTTTCGGCGCCCCCGGCAGCGGCAAAGGGACACAAGGCAAGATCATCGGCACCATTCCCGGCTTTTACCACAGCGCCACCGGCGATATTTTCCGCTCGCTCGATCTGCAAAGCGATATGGGCCGCAAGTTTCAGGAATATGCCGGCCGCGGCGAACTCGTGCCCGATGAATTTACCATCAAACTCTGGCGCCAGTACATTCAAGGCATGGAGATGATCAACCAGTTTCGGCCCACCACCGAATTCCTGGTTCTTGATGGATTGCCGCGAAATACCACGCAGCAACACCTGCTGAAAAACATTATCGAGGTGTCGGCGATCATCTACCTGCGGGCCGAGAAGGCCAAGATGGTCGAACGGCTCCGCCGCCGGGCGCTCAAGGAAAATCGATTTGACGACGCCAGCGACGTGGTGATCAACAAACGGATGGATGTCTTCGAGAAAGAAACGCGCCCGGTGCTCGATCTGTATCCCAGGGAACTGGTGACCCGAATTGACGCGACGCTATCGCAAATCCGCGTGCTCGGCGAAATCGTGAAAGTCTTGACGCCGCTCAAGGAAACGATGGATCGCGATTACGAAAGCCATCCTTAGTCGGAATCGGCCGCGTTCGCGGCCCCGGCAAGGAATTGCCGATACCTCAAGGGAGAATCCGATGGCGATACCGCCCAAAGGCGATCCGCAACGCCCGCTGCACCTGGCCATACGCTCCACGCGGCTGCTGGGGATCATATTGGTCAGTTTCGGATTGCTCGCGTTGGCGCCGATCCTCATGATGGCCCGTCGCCGATTGGGCGGCGTAATGATCTCGTTTCTTTCGATTTATTTCTTGGCGGCGATTGTCTATCTCGTACCGGGGGCCGCATATCTGGTCATCGCGTACTTCCTCAAGCGACGACGCTACTGGGCCATTGTCACCGGGTTAATTTTGGCTTCGATTCAACTTGTCTTGGCCTTGTGTGTCGCAGCCTCTTTTGTCGTGATGTGGCTCGGGCAGGGGCTTGGACAGGGCCTTAGCCCCCCCGCGTACATTGGCGGCGCAGTCGTCGCCCTGATTATTTTGGCGCTGACTCAACTGATATATCATTTGATCAAATCGTTTGGGTCGATAAAGCATGTGTCGATCGAGGAACAGAGGGGGTTCGAGCCGCTGATCGTTTCACCTGCCGAGCAACCGCAGCTCTGACGACGATCGGTGCACGAACTACCGGAGAATCGTCAGGACACCGGATGTCGTCCGCGCGAAAAAAAGCTCCGCCGCGCGTCTCGGCTATCCAATAGCGGAGTCGGGCGGCGGAGCTTTTGGAAAAAAACCAAGTCGTGAATTACGACCGGCTCAAATAGCCGCCGGTTTCAGTGCTGATGCGGATCGTTTCGCCCACTTCGATAAACGGCGGAACGCGCGTCTTGAGCCCCGTCTCAAGTTCGGCGTCTTTCATCTGATTGGTGGCCGTCGCGCCTTTGATGCCCGGCGCAGTGTCGGTCACCTTCAAATCGACGTTCTTCGGCAATTCATAGCTGATCAGCTTTCCGTCGTGGAACAACGCCGTGAGCTGGGTATTGGGCTTGAGGTACTTGATGTCGTCGCCGAACACTTCCTTGGAAATTGGGTTCTGCTCATAATTCTCCAGGTCCATGAGCCAGTGGCCTTCGTTGTCGCTGTAGAGATATTCGACATTTCGGCTATCGAGCACGGTCGTTTCGATGTCTTCGGTGGCGCCGACCCGCTTGTCCATGATCGTGCCCTTGGTCACGTCGCGAAGCTTGAACTGCACCTTGGCTCGCAGGTTGCCCGGCGTGTTATGGTTGGCGTCGGTCACCACAAAAAGCTTGCCTTCCATGATCACGGCCGTTCCCTTGCGAATTTCACTGGCGCGCATTGTTCACTTCTTTCGTTGCTGTCGATTTCTCGAAATGACGCCGATCGGCGCCGCTTTTTCCATCTTCTTACTACGATTCCAAAGGGGGAAAGGTTGACAACGTTAACCGGTCGGTCGAATCCCGTCAATTAAGGGGACGCGCAAGATTAATTTCATCTTCAGTTCTGCGAAGAACTTTCCACGAAAAACCTTCGACATGCTAACAGCCCGTCTATGGCATCTCGCGGATTTCAATATTTCGGAAACGCTCTGTTCCGTGGTGCTTTTGAAAACCGATCCGGCCCTTCACCCGGTTTAGGCCCGGGAGACTTCCGTCCGCAAATCGCACGCCAGGCGCGACACCGTCAATAGTCACCAATTTGCCGTTCACAAATACGGACACCTCGTGAATTTTCACGTTAATTTCCATACTATTCCACGACCCGGCTGGAAGCATCTGGGCCGTGTGTTTGGGCTTTACGTACATATTGCCGTTCAACCAGTGAGTCGTTCCCGTTTCTTCTTTCCCCGGGATATCGAGGAGCTTGAGAATGGGGTGGTCAAAGCCCGCGGGGCCATTGGGGTATGGCATCCGTTCCCCTGGAACGGCACGGAACGCAACGCCGCCTCCGGCGCCTCTATCGAGCATGAAATCAAATCGCAGGATATAGTTGGAATATTCCCGCTCGGAGAGAAGGTAATTTCGCGTACGGTAGTCTTGCCCCAGCGCCACGATGACGCCGTCCCGGACGATCCAGGTTGCGGGGTCTCCGCCATCGACGGACCATCCCGTCAAGTCTTTTCCGTTAAAAATCTGGACCCAGGATTCACCTGCGCCGCTCTTGGAATTTGGGATTGACGGCGTGTTCGTCGAGGGCCGAACGGTCGAACCCACGTTAATGTTGTTGACATCCACCATCTTGTATGTGCCGCCGTTGTCCGAAGCGATTGTCTGTAGCGTTCTTTCGGTATTCAGCTTCTCGGCCTCGGGAATATTTTGATCGAAAACAAGTGTGTGGATCTTGACTTTCTTGAGGTGGTTGAGCGTTCGAATTCGAGACAATGCGGCGTTGTCATCAGGAAAAATGGAGATGAAAAAATAGATCGTGTCGGGGTTTTCCTGAAAGGCGGCGGTCAGCGCCGGTAACGGGTTCGACGTTCCGCCCGCGATCACCTTCGTAAGAAAATCAATCGCCTTTTGCTTGTTTTGCGCGGATGCCGGAAGAAGGGATGAACTTAGCGAGTCGATGCCTTCGCCCCTGTAGAAGATGATGCCGAATGCTTGCTGCGACGACAAGCCGCGCACGGCGATGGCCAATTGATCTTTCACCGTTGCCATCTTGTCGAGCATCGATCCGCTTTCCGAAATACAAAACAAAACACGCCGCGATTTGCCGATATCGTTGAAAATGGTGACCGGCGCCGGCGAGCTTTCCGCATCGGATGCCTTGGCGATTCTCCCTTCCAACGCTTCCTTTTGCAGGCCTGTCGTAGCGTCCAGAAGAGGCAGGTAAATTTTAGCGGCGTGTCGCGCGAAGGGATCGTGAGCAACATCGGATGGATTTGCCAGGTTCCACCATCCGTTGCCGAGTCGTAACAAATCTTCGGTTTTCTCCGGCTTCGAGAGTTCGAGCGCCGCCAGCGTCCTGACTTCCGCATTCTCGCCACGAGCCAGAAACGGCAGTCCCCGTTCCCACTGCCCGAGTTTCAGGGCGTAATAAGCGCCGACCTCGAAATTCGCGACGGCGTCGTTTGGAGACGCCTTTAATTTATCGGCGAACGGCTGATACCGATTGCGGGCAACCTCCAGTTGTCCCAGATTCTGACTCTGTCGCTGAAGGGCCAATTTCAGCGTTATGTCGTTGGCGGCGGCGGACCGTAGTAGCGTCACCAAATGAATTGCATCCGTAAAATCCTCCGCAGCCACAAGCGAATTCACGAATTCAAGGCCGGCGGTGACGTTTTCCACCGCGGCGCCTTGCGAGTCGCCGCGCAGACTTATCCGGTTTGCGGCATCGAGCTTGAGGCTCAGATCGTCGATGTCGAAGGATCTGGCCATCGTTTCAGCGGCCTCAAAGCAGAGGGGCAGATCGGCCCCTTCCCGAGCGGCTTGAATCGCGCCACCGAGCAGCGCAAAACGATCGGCGGGCGTCCGGTCGGGCTTCGCTGCATCTTCAAGCAGGGTATGTGCCAGCGTTCGCCGCGCCAAAACGGAACGATCCTTCAAGGGCTCGGCAAAGACTTCCTTGAACAGTCCTCGCGATGTCGCCAATTTTGCCTTGTCCGGAATTGCGAGCCTTCCCGCGTGCGCGAATTCACCGAAGGCGGCGGTTGTTGGCGGCGCGGACGGAATTTTCCCGTCAACCGGGGCTGGCGTACTTGATGCGGGCGAACTCTGAGTTGCGGCCAGAGTAGGGGCGATCGGCAAGGGCGAGGCTGGCGTCGGTCGCAATAGCGACTTGGGCGGCGTCCAATCGTCGTCGAAAATGCTTCCGCCGCGCGTCGGCCCTGCGGCGATAATAACAATCAAGGCAGGCACGCCCAGTCCAAAAGCAAGCCCACTCAATTTTCGCGGGTAGAACATATTCATGCGATCAACTCCTGAATTGCCGGGGCAATGTCAATGATCGATTAATCGCGGATTGGACCCCGTACGCGTCGTCGTCACTCAATTGGAATACCCGGTTGACGCGTAAGAGTCCAGCGAATGAACGCACTGAATCGGAAATTGGCGAGAAACTGTCGCTGACATCATTTGAGTAAACGCGAACGTCATGGCATCCTTAAGAACGGAGTTCGCGGATAAATCAGTGAACGAAGAACCGGGACGGGCCGCCCCGTCATGTTAATCCGCTTCCGGAGGATACAGATGAAATTTGCCACGCCGTTATTTGTCACGGTCGTATTGTTAACATCGTCGGCGTTTGCCGACGCCGGTCTAACGCCGGACACGGCCCCGCAGCGCCCTAACATTCTTTACATCATGTCCGACGATCATGCCGCCCATGCCCTCAGTTGCGACGGCAGCACGATCAACCGAACTCCGAATCTCGATCGCATCGCCTCGGCGGGCATGCGCTTCACGAACTGCTTTTGCACCGATTCCCTCTGCGGCCCAAGCCGGGCCGTGCTGCTGACGGGAAAGTACAACCACCTCAACGGCTTTCGTGACAACGGCCCCAAGGCCACCTTCGACGGCTCGCAACAAACCTTCCCCAAGCTTCTCCAGAAAGCCGGCTACCAAACCGCCATCGTCGGCAAATGGCATCTCAACAGCGATCCGACCGGCTTCGATTACTGGAGCATCCTTCCGGGACAGGGGCGATATCACGATCCGCAATTCATCACGATGGGCAAGACCTCGGTCGAAAAAGGTTACGTCACCGATATCATCACGGACAAGGCGATCGACTTCCTCAAGCACCACGACGCCGGCAAACCGTTCTGTCTTCTCTATCACCACAAGGCGCCGCACCGGAGCTGGGAGCCGGATGAAAAGCACGCGCATTTGTACGACGACGTTGAGATACCGACGCCGTTCACGTTCGACGACGACTACAGTCATCGCACCTCCGCCGCCCACGAGCAGGAGATGCAGATCGACAAATATCTGAATCGCCAGGATTTGAAGGCCGACCCTCCCGCCGGTCTGGTCGGCCAAGCGCTGAAAAAGTGGAAGTACGAGCGATTCATCAAGGATTATCTGCGCGTCATCGCCTCTCTCGACGATAACGTGGGCCGGGTGCTCGACTATCTTGAGCAAAGCGGGCTGGCCAAAAACACGATCGTCATCTACACCTCCGACAACGGCTTTTTCCTCGGCGATCACGGCTGGTTCGATAAACGCTTCATGTACGAAGAATCGCTGCACATTCCACTGCTCATTCGCTGGCCGGGGCGCGTGAAGGCGGGGGTTGTCAGTGACGCGATCGTGTCAAACTTGGATTTCGCCGAAACCCTCCTCGACGCGGCCGGCGCCCCCGTTCCGGCCGATATGCAGGGACATAGCCTTGTTCCGTTGTTCGACGGCGTCGCGCCGGCCGGTTGGCGCACGGCCTTTTATTATCACTACTATGAATACCCCCAGCCACACCATGTTCAGCCGCACATCGGCGTAAGAACCGAACGGTATAAGCTGATCAATTTTTACGGCAAGAACGAATGGGAGCTATTCGATTTGCGAAAAGACCCGCATGAGTTGATGAGCGTTTACGATGATCCCGGATATGCACCGATCGTCCGGCAGATGAAATCGGAGCTGTCGCGATTGCGGACGGAGTTAAAAGACGAGGATCCGCTGATCGTTCCGTTTCCGAAACAGTAGATACGCATGAAATCCGATCGCGGTCAGGCGCCGCCGACGATTCAGGCATTTCCGCTCGACCCTCTGCGGTGTTGGATTCGGTCGAGCGCAACGGCCAGCACGATGATTCCGCCGGTCACCATTTTTTGCACCGGATTTCCCCAGGCGAGCTTTGAGCTTCCGTTGGCGACCACCTCCATAATCAACGCGCCGACCAGGGCGCCGAAGACCGAGCCTTGGCCGCCGCCGAGGCTTGCGCCGCCGATGACGACGGCGGCGATGACGTCCAGTTCCATGCCGTTGGCGGTCGTGGTGTCGCCGACGGTGAGCGATGAAAATTGCAACACACCGGCAAGGCCGGCGAATATTCCGCCGAGGCAGTATACCAGCGTCTTGGCGCGATTGACGGGGATGCCGCAGAGGCGGGCGGTTTGTTCGCTGGAGCCGATGGCGAAGACATGGCGGCCGAAGCGGGTATAGCGCAGGCCGACGGCGACGAGGATCGCCAGCGCGATCGTGATCCACACGCCCGGCGAGAAGATCATCCACTGCCGGTCGGGGCCGAGAATGCGGATGAGTTTATTGAGCCAGGTGGCGGGGGCGAGCACGGTTTTTTCTTCGCCGATATGTTCGGTGAATCCGCGCAGCGCGGCGAGCATTCCAAGCGTCACGATGAATGGCATGAGCCGCAGTTGGGTGATGATCAGACCCGTGATCAACCCCGCGGCGCCGCCGGTCATTACGGCGGCCAACGCCGCCAGCACGGGCGGCCAACCGGCGCGAAGGGCCAGGGCGGTGACGACCGACGTCAAGGCGATGAGCGATCCGACCGACAGATCGATGCCGCCGGAAATAATGACGATCGTCATTCCCAGCGCCGCGGTCGCGACGACGGCGGTTTGCATGAGGATGATCTGCGCGTTGCCCAGCGTGGCGAACGTGCGCGGCGAACGAATCGAGAAAAAGAGGACGATGCCCATCAAGCCCAAAATCGGGCCGACGCGCGAGAGAAACGCCAATCGGGTCTCACGGGCGACGGCGGATCGATCAGTGGATATCATACGCGTCATATCGATTCGGCTCTCATCCGTCGGCAACGTTCGATCCGATCGCCTCGGCCATGATCCCGTGCTCATCGCAGTCTTCGACGGCGCGCGCGGCGCCGAGCACGCCCCGGCACATCACCGCGATCCGATCGCATACGCCAAGCAATTCGGGCAAGTAACTGCCGACGAGCAGCACCGCTTTTCCCTTGCACGCGAGTTCGTCGATCACGCGATAGATCAGCGCCTTCGATCCGACATCGACGCCGCGCGTCGGCTCATCCAGCAGAAGCACGTCCACGTCGTGATGAAGCAGCCGCGCGATGGCGACTTTTTGCTGATTGCCGCCGGACAGGTCGCCGACCGGCTGGCGGGAGGAGTGAAGGCGAATGCTAAGCCGATCGATCCAAGGAAGCGCGACGGCGTCCAAATTCCGCGGCGACGGGATCGGCGGCAGCTTCGACAACGCCAGGTTTTCCGCGACGCTCAGTGACAGCGCGAGGCCTTCGGTCTTGCGGTCCTCGCTCACCATCCCCACGCCTTGAGCCAGGCGCCTCGCCGGCGAAGCGGGTCCGGCGTATGACGCGACGCGGATCACGCCGGCCCGCACGGGCTCGAGGCCGAAGATCGTTCGGAGCAATTCGGTTCGTCCCGCGCCCATCAGGCCGGCGATGCCGAGCACCTCGCCGCGCCGCAGGGATAAGGTCGCCGATCGCGGGCCGCGGGCGCCGGAGAGACGATCGATTTCCAACGCCGCCGCGCCCGGTTTCCGCGGCGAACGCGGATACAGTTCGTGAACGTCGCGGCCGACCATCATCGCGATGATTCTGCTTTCGGAAACATCCGCCGTCATCCCGCCGCCCACGCTGGCGCCGTCGCGCAAGACCGTGAAGCGATCGGCCACCGCCCGCACTTCCTCCAGAAAGTGCGAGATGTAAATGATCGACATCCCCTGCGACTTAAGCCGGCGGATCAGCTTGAACAAAAGGTCAACGTCGTGGCGGGTCAGGCTGCTGGTCGGTTCATCGAGCACCAGCACCCGGCAGCCGATCGCCACCGCCCGCGCGACTTCGACAAGCTGCCGTTCGGCGATGGAGAGGGCGCCGACGGGAATATGCAAACTCATATCCGCGCGTCCGACCGCCGCCAGTCCTTCCGCCGCCTTTCGGCGCATCTGGGCGGCGTTCACAAACGGGCCGCGGCAAGGCTCCATCCCCAGCATGATATTTTCGGCGACCGTCAAATGCGGCGCCAGCGAGAGCTCCTGATAGATCATCGCGACGCCAAGGCGCCGGGCGTCGAGCGGCGTTCGAGGAGCGTAGGGGCGGCCATCGAGCTGCATCGACCCTTGGTCGGCATGGTGGGCGCCGGACAGGATCTTCATGAGCGTGCTTTTCCCGGCGCCGTTTTCACCCACCAGCGCCAGGACTTCGCCGGCGTTGACATGCAGATCGACGCCGCCGAGGGCGACGGTGGCGCCGAACGATTTGCCGACGCCGACCATGCGCAGCCGCGGATTAAATATCGCGTCGCGGTGCGCCGGGAAAATCGCGGGCGGAGAATCTTGCATAGTAAAGGCTGATCTATTTGATCCGTCGTCGGCACGCCGGGCGAGGGAACGCAAGGCGCGGCGGCTTATCATTGCCCGATCAATTTCTGAATCACCGGATCGGAAAGATCAGGCTTGCCGATGATGCGTACGCCGGTATCGATGTGCCTGTTGACCGATTGGCCTCGCGCCGCGGCGACGGCGGTTTTGACGCCTTGGTAGCCCATCTTCACCGGATCCTGCGCGACCAACGCGTCGATGTCGCCGCCTTTGAGGGCGTCGATCAATTGCGGCGTGACGTCAAAGCCGACGAACTTAATCTTGCCGGCCAGTCCCGCCTGGCGCAGCGCCAGCAACATGCCGAACGTGCTCGATTCGTTGGGGCAAAAGACCCCGTCGGCCGCCTTGAGTTGATCGAGCATGTTCATCGCTTCCTTCTGCGATTCGTTGGCGGTGGCGCCGCCGAAGCGGTTTTCGACCAGAACGCTCATGCCTGGATTTTTTCGGATAACGCCGAGAAACCCCGCTTCGCGCTCGGTCGTGCTGGCCGACCCTTCCTGATAGCGCAGCAGGACGACTTTTCCTTTTCCGCCGAGCAGGCTTACGAGTTTTTCGCCGGCCAGCTCGCCGCCTTTTTCGTTGTCGGTGGCGATGTAACTGACGAAATCTTTCCCAGCTTCGCCTTTGAGAGCCGAGTCGATGATCACCACCGGAATTTTCGCCCCGGCCGCCTCCTGGACCGGCGTCACCAGCGCGCTGTCGTCCAGCGGCGCCAACACAATCGCTCCGACCCGGTCGGCCACGAACTGTTCGACGATCGCGATCTGCTGGCTTCGGTCATTTTCCTTTAGCGGGCCTTTCCAGATGATTTCGATGCCCAGTTCCTTTCCGGCCTGTTCTGCGCCGGCTTCGACGGATTTCCAATAAACGTGAGTCGTACCCTTGGGAATGACGGCGACCTGCAGTTTCTGTGGTCTCTTGTCGCACGCGCCGACATACAGGGCGGCGCCCAGGGCAATCATCGCCATTATTTTTCGCATGACGTTCTCCGCTCGTGAAATCGAAAGGCCCACTCGTATCCTCGCCGACGTTGACTTTAACCGAAGCGAGCGCTGTCACCAATTCGCCGGCATTTGCCTCGATTTCGCCGTCCGCTTTTTTCGACGCGCACTCTATACTCGCGGGATGAAATATCGCAGACTCGGAAAAACCGATTTGAAAGTCTCCGTCATCGGCATGGGCGCGTGGCAGTTCGGGGGCGAGTGGGGCAAAGAATTCTCGCAGCCGGAGGTCGATGCGCTGATCGATCGCTGCCGCCGGACCGGAATCAACTTGATCGACACCGCGGAGTGTTACGGCGATCACCTTTCCGAGCGCCTGATCGGCGCCGCCGTCAGTCGCGATCGCGATCACTGGATTCTCGCCACCAAATTCGGCCACCACTATCACACGTTCATGGACCGCACGACGCATTACGAGCCGGCCGACGTGTTGAATCAACTGGAAGATTCTCTGCGCGCGCTGCAAACGGACTACATCGATCTCTACCAGTTTCATTCGGGCAACAACGAAATGTTCCAGACGCCGGGTCTATGGGAAATGTTGCAAAAGCAGTTAAAAGCGGGAAAGGTCCGCCATCTTGGCATATCGGTCAGCCCCAACGACAATTTATTTCAAGTCGATCGCGCGACGCAGACAGGCGCCGAAGCGGTGCAGGTCGTTTATAATCGTCTCGATCGCAAACCCGAGGAAGGCCTGCTGCAATCGTGCGCCCGGCAGGATCTTGGCGTGCTCGCGCGGGTGCCGTTGGCCAGCGGATTTCTCAGCGGAAAATACAAGCCCGGCGCCAGGTTCACCGCCGGCGACGTCCGCTCGACGCACGATCATGCCAAAACCGAAGCCCGGCTTCGCGAGGTAGAAGAAATCCACAAAAACGAAGTGCCGCCCGGCGTGGAGATGGCCCAGTGGGCGCTGGCCTGGTGCCTGAAGGATCGCGCAGTATCGTGCGTGATCCCCGGGTGCAAAAGCGTCGAGCAGTTGAATTCCAACGCCGCCGCCGCGGATTTGGTGCACGACGACTAGCGGCTCTGGCAATTTTGCACGACGGCCGTCTCGCTTTTTTTTGCCGAAAGACTCAGGCATAACGGCTGGGCTAACAAAAATTCCCTGCACGATCACGTACGACTATTTTTACGCTCGCATTGCCGCGATCGCGTCGTCGTGGAGGACCCGGTCGGTTTGCGCGTCGCGAACGACGGGACGGTAAATCGTATCTCGTTCGACCGGGGTTCGTCCCGCTTCGCGGATTAATCGCCGAATGTCGCGGACGTGAAGTTCCTGGTGCGTGCCGTGGCCCTGGCCTTTGGTGATGTCATACCAAACGACCGTTCCGTCCAGATCGTCACAGCCCCAGTTGAGGGCAACCTGCGAGAGGCCGATGCCTTGCATGATCCAGAACGCCTTGATGTGGGCGATATTTTGAACCATGAGTCGCGTGATGGCGAGGGTTTTCAGATCGGTCAGGCCAGTGTTGGCGGGGATGTCGCCAAGCTCGCTTTGTTCGGGAATGAAGGACAATGGAATGACGCAGTTGAACGCGGCTTTCGTGCGGTCGGTCATCGCGGCCAATGATTCGGCTTGCAGCTCGCGCAGCTTGACGAAATGTCCGACGCGCTCTTCAATCGTCTCGACGTGGCCGTAGAGCATCGTGGCATTGGACGGGATGCCCAGACCATGGGCCGTGCGATGAACGTCGAACCAGCGATCGGCACGGACTTTCCCCTTGAAGACTTCGTCGTGAACGCGATCGTCGAATATCTCGGCGCCGCCGCCGGGAAGACTGCCGAGGCCGGCTTCGCGCAGCGCGATCAAGACCTCGCGCACGCTCAATCGACTGACCCGGCTCAAGTGGATGATCTCGATGGCGGTGAACGCCTTGATGTGCAGTTCGGGACACGCCGACCGCACGCCGTTCAGCATCTCAATGTAGTAGTCGAACTTCAGCCAGGGGTGCAGGCCGCCGACAATATGCACCTCGGTCGCGCCGGCGTCGGCCGCTTTTTGAGCGGTCGCGATCACCTGCTCCACCGGCATTTCGTACGCGCCTTCTTCTCCGCGCTTACGGTAGAAGGAGCAAAATTTACAGGAGAGCGCGCAGACATTGGTGTAATTGATATGGCGATTGCGGTTGTAATATGTTTTGTCGCCGTGGAGGGATTCGCGGACAAAGTTAGCGAGGTTTCCGACGCCATGGATATCACGGCTGCGATAGAGCGCCACTCCATCGTCGAACGATAACACCTCGCCCGCCAAAATCTTGGTTCGGATCGGAAGCAGGGATCGATCGATTACATCAACGGAGTCGGCGGTAAGCATGTCGAGCGATTATAGAGGGCGACGACGCGGCGCTCCAATGCCTTTCGCCGGTTTTGAAAGTCAGGCGTGATGACGATCGGCGGCGGGAAGCGATTTTTTGGCCCACTCCGCTCCGTTGGCGATGGCTCGAATCTGCTCGTCGCCGATCATTCCGGCATTTCGCATGATCTCGACCAACGCCGAGAGATAACACTGAAGTTTACGATTTTCGCGTTCAAGCCCGCGCAGACGACTATCCTGCTCGATATCCTTCGGCGACGGGGCGGGAGGCACTCGATGCGCCTGACGTTCGCGCCGTTCATAAGCAAGTTGCGTGGCTTGGTCTTCAAAGGTTTCGGAGTATATTTCGGACAGCATAAATTACCTCTGCCCGTCACTTGGCAAGAATGGCGCCATGCAATTCATTGATGCAGAACGATATCCAGAATTCCAAGCGTTCCGAGCATTAGGCTGATAATTCCATTGACCGTGAAGAACGCCAAGCCGATCTTTGAGAGATTGGTTGGCCGAACCAGGCTCTGCTCGACGAGCAAGAGAACGATGGCGAGGCATACGCCGACGAAATAAAGCGTATGAAAATGGCGGGTGGAGTAGCCAAGCGCGACGAGCATCGCCGCGGATATCAGATGCGTCGCGCGGCTGATCCATAACGCAGCCGGTATCCCGAATTTCGCGGGTACGGAAAAGACGCCGCACGCCAGATCGCTCGCGTAATCCTGACATGCGTAGATGATGTCAAAGCCGGCGGTCCAGCACAGGACGGCGCCGGCCATCCACAATGGCGGAGCGTCCAGGCGGCCGCGAATGGCGATCCACGCACAGACCGGGGCGAGCGCCAAAGCGGCGCCAAGATAATAATGGCACAACTGACTGAATCGCTTCAAAAACGGATACGCGCTGACGAACGCCAACACCGGCACGGAGAAAATCAGCGGCCACGGATTTCGATACGCGATCAAAAATCCAGCCGTGGCGGCGATGAATCCGGCGACGCATAAACACGTCGCCGCCGCGTAAAACGCCCGCGATAACGTCCCGCTCGGGATCGCCCGGCGAGCAGTTCGCGGGTTTCGCGCGTCCAGCGTCGCGTCGAGCAATCGATTGGCGGCCATCGCTACCGTGCGCGCCGTCGCCATGCACACGACGATCAGCAGCAACTTCCCCGGCCGGGGCAAACCCGTCCTCTCGGTCTCCCTGGAGGCAAGGAACGTGCTGAGCAGCGCGAACGGCAACGCGAAAACGGTATGGGCGATCTTGATGTCGCCGGCAAAAATTCTCAGCTTGACGGACAATGAGAGCCGTTCTGGCGATGACGTGAACTTCGCTTCAGAGGCGGCAGTGGTATTCAACATAAGCAGCGCATTCCGATTGCCGAAAAAGAATCGATCGCCTCTCGCGGCCGGGATAAAACGTCTACACCACCATCGGCGGACGAAGGCGCTTGGGATCCCACCGCGTATCGAAAGAATGACCCACGCCGATCAGGTCGAGTAATTTGCCGGCGACGAAATCGACCACTTCCACAACCGTCGTCGGATTGAGGTAAAACCCCGGATTGCACGGCGCCAGTATCGCGCCGGCATCGGTCAATGCCTTATAGTTATTCACGTCGATCGGCGACAACGGCATCTCCCGATGCGCCAGGACCAGCTTTCGCCGCTCCTTGAGCGTTACCGCCGCCGATCGACTGATGAGATTATCGCCGAGTCCGTGCGCCACTTCCGCCAGGGTATTACTCGAACATGGGACGATCACCATTCCATGATGCAGAAAACTTCCGCTGGCCAGTTTGCAGCCGACGTCGTTGTAGTTGTACAGCGTAATATTGTGGCAAGCCATCCCGGCAAGCGCCGGCAGGTCGATGGTCTCCATCCCCAGTTCGTCGTTGAGCAAACGCCGGCCCAGGGGAGAGACGATCAGATGCGTTTTCACGCCCGCGGCAGCCAAGCCCTGTAAAAAGCGCTGCGCGTAGTACGCGCCGCTGGCGCCGGTGATGGCGGTAACAATGTCCATACGCAGCAATGATACGACCGCCGTGGTGGAAGATGCCAATGCGTTGTCGAAGATTCGACCGGCGGGGCAGTGCGATCGCTTTTGAATTTTTGCCCCTCCGGTTCCCTCCCCGGCGTACCCGGAGAGGGGGTAAGACGGCCAAAACCGATTGCCCTGACCGGCGGGGTTTACGTGGCATCGTGTTTACTCGCGGGCGGGGCGGTTATCGCATCCAGCTGCGACTCGCCGCAGCGCGGGCAGCGTTCAGGCGTGACGCCGAGATCGGCGCCGCATTTTTTACAGGTGGTCTGAGCCTGATGTTCTCGCCATCGCGTCCACGCAAACCACACGCCGATCGCCACACTCACACCAAACCCGACGAGTAGCGCCAAGGGCATGATGACCTCGGGCAAGGTCAGAGAAAATGCTTCCGCGACAAGGATCATCGACGGCATGGTAATTGACGCCGGGCAAAAGAAAAAATGATGAACCGGTGTATTCGCAGGCGCGACGGCGGCAGGTTGAATCGCATTATAAGCGTGGATCGGACGCGCGGATACGACAAATCGATTCGTCGTTTTCGCCATGATCCGCGGCCATAGGTGAGATCCGCGGTGAAACACTGCCGGAAAACGTATTCGTCCGACGGCTATGCGAAAGCTTTGATTCCCCGGTAACACACGCTTATGCCGAATGTCATCGGATATTGCTCGACCTGCGTGAAACCGGCGTCGCGCATCATCTGCATCATTTGCGCGCGGCCGATGAATGTGTTCACCGATTCGGGCAAATATTTGTAGGCGCCGGTTCGGTCGCCGCTGATGAGCGTGGCCGTGCGGGGAAGAATTTTCCGAAAATAGAAATTGTACAACGCGCGCAGCGCCGGATTGGTCGGGAGGGAAAACTCGAGGATCAGCAACCGGCCGCCCGGGCGCAGGACGCGAAAAAATTCGCGTATCGCGGCGGCGGGATCAAATATGTTACGGATGCCAAACGCGATGGAGACGATGTCGGCGGACGTATTTTGCAGCGGCAGGGCAGTGGCGTCGCCGCACACGAACTGCATGATGTCGCCGAGCACGAAACCATCGCCGAGGCCCTTCACGGCGCGCGATCCGGCTTTGGCGCGAGCCAGCGGCAGCATCTCGTATGTGAAATCGATCCCCACCACCCGATCGCGCGGCGGAAGCATTCGGCAGCCGGCGCTTTGCCCGCGATTGGTCGCGTCGCAAATCGCCTGCGCGAATTTCAATGTCAAATCCCCCGTCCCGCAGGCGACATCCACCACCGCGTCGGCGGGAAGGACCTTGGCCAGCCTGACCGTCTTGCGCCGCCACGCCTGATCGATCCAAAGGCTGTGCACCCGGTTGTTCAGATCGTAGCTGGGCGCGATGGCCGCGAACATCCGCTGCACGCGGCCGCGCTTATCCGGCACGGCATGCGGATTTTGCAAAAGCCGATCGTCCCAGGCGGGAGAATCCGCGGTGGATGAAGAAGCGGCGTCGGTTGGGGTTTGGTTTGGAATCATCGCTCGGAGGGGATTATATGAATCGCGGGGAAAAATGCAGTTTTCAAAAAAAATGCGCCGCCGCGGTCAGGCGACCGCGGCGAACAATTCCGGTCGCGGCGCGATACGTCGTCGCCGGGTTGGCGCCTTCGCGCTTCGGACAATCACGCGATGTTGCGCCCTCCGCTCTGTCGCCGAGCGGTATTTTATATTAAAAAACGGTTCCTGATGATCGCGCGGCGCACTATTCAAGGAAATCGAAATGGCCACCGAATGGATTTGGATCAACGGAGAAATCATGCCGCTCGCTGACGCACGCATCGGCGTGGAAGATCGCGGCTTTCAGTTCGCCGACGGCGTCTACGAAGTCGTCCGGCTGTACAACGGCGTTCCGTTTACGCTCAAGGCGCATCTGGAACGCCTGGCGCGCTCGGCGGCGGCGATCGATATTCCGGTTCCGCTTGCGATCGCCGATCTGTCGGTGGAGATGCGAAAACTGGTCGCGCGTTCCGGCGTTCTCGAAGGCATGATCTATCTTCAACTGACGCGAGGCTCTTCTCCGCGGAACCACGTGATTCCACGCGGGCCGGCGCCGACGTTGTTGTTTTATGCGCGGCCATTGCCGCCCGTCCAGGCGCCGGGCGAAGGTGAGGGAACGAAACTGTTCAGCGTGCCCGATGAGCGGTGGCAGCGCTGTTGGATCAAGAGCATCGCGCTGCTGCCCAACATATTGGCCAAGAGCCAGGCCGTCGGTCGCGGGTTCGACGAGGCCGTGTTCGTGGACGACGGCAACGTCAATGAATGCTCGGCGAGCAATTTGTTCGCGGTGATCGACGAACGATTGGTCACGCACCCGGTCGGGCGCAAAGTATTGCCCGGCATCACGCGGGCGCTGCTTTTGCAGTGTGCCGGCGAGATGGGCATCGGCGTCGACGAACGGCCGATGCCCGAGCACGAAGCGATGGCGGCGGAGGAACTGTTCATCACCAGCACGACGCGCGAGGTCAGTTGGGTAGCGCGATGGAATGACTTGGCCGTCGGGTCATCGCGGCCTGGGCCGACGACGATTGCCCTGCATCGGGCGTTGCAGGATCGTGTACGCGCCGAGACAAGCCGGGTGAAGGCGGAATGTGCCGCCGCACAACCCGCAAAGTGAAACGGTAATTTTTTGAATAACCGCCGGCATTCCCGTCGCGCCGGTGTCTCATCACCGGCGTCTGTCTTACACCCATTTCAGACCCCGATTCCAGCTTTGATTCGGGTCTTTCAAATTCAGTTTTTGATTCGCATCGGTCGGCACGTTTCGCCCGTCTCTAAGCCAACGTCGCCCGATACCACTCCATCGCCGCGCGTAAGCCGGTCTGAAAATCCACGATCGGCCGATAGCCGAGCACGTCTTTCGCCCGTTTTAAATCCGCCACCGAATGCTTCACGTCGCCGGCTCGTTCAGGATGATAAATCGGCGTTAGCTCCGGCCGGCCGAATCCTTCGGCCATCGCGCGGGCGAGTTCGTTGACCGAAATTTGGATCCCGCAGGCGACGTTGATGACCTGGCCTTCGATGTTGCGGTCAAGGCGAGCCGCAAGCAAATTGGCGTGAACGGCGTTGTGAACAAACGTAAAATCGCGCGACTGCTCGCCGTCCCCGTAAATCGTCGGATGCCGGCCGGCAAGCAGGGACTTGGCGAACGCCGCGATCACGGCGGCATACGCGTTGTCCGGGCTTTGGCGCGGGCCGAAAATATTGAAGTAACGCAGGGGGGCGGTATCCAGCCCATAACTCTTGCTATATGCCCGGCACATCGCTTCGCAGGCGGCCTTGTTGGCCGCGTAGGGGCTCAATGGATCCGGCGCCATCGTTTCAATCTTCGGCAAGGCCGGCGTCTCTCCATACGCGCTGGAACTCGCGGCAAACATCACCCGCCTCACGCCCGCCAACCGCGCCGCCTCCAGAACAGTCAGCGTTCCCGTCGCGTTCACCTCGTGATAACGGAACGGCTGCTCGACGCTTCGCGGCACCGATCCCAGGGCCGCCTGATGAAAAACATAACGGCAATCGCGCATGCAAGCCGCCACGGCATTGCCGTCGAGGATGGAGCCTTCGACGAACTCCACGCGGCCGATGCCCCTGAGATTTTCGTGGCTTCCTCCCGCCAGGTCGTCCAGCACGACGATCTCCGCTCCGAGGAAACTCAGCGCCTCGGCAAGATGAGACCCGATGAATCCCGCTCCGCCGGTGATAAGAACGCGGGAGCCGGCAAAATGGTCGCCGTGAAGGGAACGCCAATCGGTAAGCGGAGCGGGAGGTTTGGATGACATTGGAATAGTCCAGATGAAAGCCGATCAAGTCGCGCGGGTCATTGAGCGATTTGCCCACGGTGCAGACGGAGATACCCGTCGCGAAACATACCATAGAAAAGCACGTCCGACCGATATGTTCGACATTGCGAAACGATCGGCGTCTCGCCGTGCGGCATAAAGCGGCCCAGCCGAAGCATCGACGCCGGGGCTGTTTCCAGCGGGAGCGCCCGTTTTTCCGGGCGGACCGTGAAGCCGATTTTCAATCCGATCTGGCCGCATAGTTCGACGATCGAATCGCTGTGCGCTCCGTTGGGATACGCGATCGCGATCGGTGCTCGGCCAGTCATTTCACGCAGCGCGTCCTGGGCGGCGACGACCTCGGCGCGAGCCTGCTCGAGCGTGTAGTTGGTCAGGATGGCGTGATTGGCGGTGTGGTTGCCGATGTGGACGAAGGGATGGGCGGCGAAGTCCCTGAGCTCGGCGGGATTCAACGGGCGATCAATGTCGCCGCGCGGCACAAACGCGCGGGGGCCAAACCGTCGCGACAACTCGGACTCGATCTGATCGGCCCGCAAATTCTTGAATGAAACTCCTTCGCGCCAGATCTTTCGCGGAGCGATTCCTTCGGCCGTTCGCTCCCGATATAGAACGTCCCACCAATACGATTTGTTTTCCCGCACATGATTCGTGGAGATAAAGAAGACGGCCGGCACGCGCAGCTCCTCGAGAATCGGCAGCGCCAACGTATTGTTGAAGTAGCCGTCGTCGAAGGTGACCAAAGCGTATTTCCCGCCGGGGCTCAGCCCGGCCGAAAGATCGGCGGGGCTGATGAAGCGATAGCCGTGGGCGAGATAATATTCGATGAACTGACGGAATTGCGCGACGGTGGTGCGCTGAAGCGGATCGACGACGTTCAAGGCGATCTCACGCTCGTCGCGAAATAGAGAATGAAAGAGGAACGGCACGATCGCGTCGCGCTCCCTGAACACCGAAAGATACAGGCGCGCGACCAGCGCGTCGGTTCCGCGGACCAATTGTTGAATGGCGCCAGTCATCTTCAGACATCCCGCTTTCGCGTCAAGCTCAGTTTTTTCCGCAACGGCAACGTCAATCGCGCCAGCGCCGGCATGGGATCGGTCCATCGAAAATAAAAGAACGTCTGGCGGTGCATCACGCTGGCCAGCCATTGGCCGAACGTCGATTCCCCGCGCCGCCGCATTTCCAGCCCCGCCTGAAAATCGCGAATCGGATCCCATATCCGCAAGCCGCGCCGGTACGTCGTGATCGGACGTTGCGGACGGCCGGTCAGACGGTTGTAAACAAACGCGCCAAGGTCAACGCCGCTGGCTGCCACCAGGCAATCCGACGCGTTAAAACGCGCGTTGCATTCGATTAATTTGTATTGGCCGTCGCGAAGGTCATGTTTGAACTCGGCGTTGGCCAGTCCGCGCAATTTCACATGGCTGAATAATCGATTGGCCAGTTCCGGAAGCTCGGGAATCCAATCCGTAACGTGATAGCAGCCTGTTCCCATCAGCAGCGGAAATCTGCGAATGATCCGCTTGGTGAAGTGGAGCGACGGCTTGCTGTCGGCGTCAAGATAAGTGAAGTAGCTGCAAAGCCGATCATCCGGGCCGGGAATCATTTCGACCAAGAGGCAATCCGTGCCCGTAGCGACGACGGCATCCACAGCCGCCGTCACTTCGTCGAATCGATGCGCGACGATTAGCTTTTTTCCCGTTCGACCTTCAAACACGTGGGAGAGCCGCGGCTTGATGATCAGCGGATAGACCAGCGTGTCGCGTACGCGCGTCAGCTGATCGCTCGATTGCGCGATCCAAAACCGGGGCGTCGGAACGCCGGCCTCGACGGCGGCCTGGTAGGTCGCCAACTTGTTCAACAGCGTCGCGTTGGCCGGCGGATAGGCTTCATCGAGGAGATAGCGCTCGGCCAGCGCGTCGCGATGCTCGATCAGCAACTCGATCCCCTCGTCGCAGCACGATAGCAGAACGGCGCCGCGCAGAAAGTCGGCGTCAGGTCCGAGCAAAAAATCGGCCCAGGCACGGGCCTGGCTTATTGCGTTCTTCGACGGCACATGAATTTGCCGAACGTATCGGGAATAGCCGGCGAACGCGCCCTCGTCGTTGAGAATATATACCGCTGCCCCGAGCCGCCCGACGCTGCGCGCCACCGACAGCGCATTTGCCCGTCCGCCGAGAATAATCGCCGGAGCGAGCGAATTTTTTTTACCGGCGGCCGAAGCGTGCGGCGGCCGGAGGGTTTGCGGCTCCATTGTTTGCGTCATATTCGACCCCGTTCCCGCGCGATCGAGCGATAGGCGTCCAGCGTTCGCTCGACCATTAAATCCACCGTGAACATCGACGCTCGCGCCAGCGACGCCCGCCCGCTTTCGGCAAGGAGCCGAGGGTTGGTCGCCAACTCAATCAGCGCATCGCCAAAAGCCTTTGGATCGTCCGGCCCGACGACGGCGCCGTTCACGCCGGGCTCGATCAGAATTTCCACGCCCGCCGAGCTTGTCGCCACCACCGGCAGTCCCGCCGCCATCGCTTCCAGCACGACGTACGGCAATCCCTCCTTGCGGCTGCTCAGCGCAAACAAATCGAACGCCGCCAGCACGTCCCGCGCGTCGCGCTCGCCGAGCCAGACGATCTTGTCGGCGATGGCCAACGCGCCCGCTAATTCGCGCAGCGAATTTTCCAGAGGCCCGGCGCCGACGATCGCCAATCTCACCCGCGGTTCGGCGTTCATCGCCGCGGCCACCGCGCGGATCAGCACCTCCGGCGCCTTCTGCTCGACCAGCCTCCCGACAAACCCGATCACCAGCGCGTCGTTGGGCACACCCAGCGCCTTTCGCGCTTGATCGCGCGGCGTCAGCTTTTGAGGCCCGACCCCATTTGGCGCGAGAATGACCCGTCGCCGACCCAGCCCCAATCGCTTGGCCGCGCGCATCTCCTCCGGGGAAACCGCGATGATCCGCGCCGTCCGTAAGCTCAGCGCCAGCTCGATCGACAAATACATCATCCACTTCCACCGCGGCAGCCCCGGATCCATCATTATTAAGCCATGAAGCGTATAGACGGCCGGAACGCCGGTCGCCAGCGCCGCCAGCCGGGCCAGCGCCCCGCCTTTTGAGCTGTGGCCGTGAACGATGTCGAACGGGCCGTGGTCGGCGATGTACCGGCGAATGGATCCGACGGCGGCGATATCACCGGCGTGCGGGGCTGTGCGCATGGAAACGACGGCGCATCGCAACCCGCGCATTTCCGAAAGCCGATCGCGAAACATGTTGTCGATCCGGCCGGTCGAATAGATCAGGTGAACGTCGCA
Organism: Tepidisphaeraceae bacterium; assembly: GCA_035551995.1. Classification (GTDB taxonomy): domain Bacteria; phylum Planctomycetota; class Phycisphaerae; order Tepidisphaerales; family Tepidisphaeraceae; genus RYN-428. The sequence goes on along the minus strand of DASZME010000061.1, from coordinate 9,748 downwards.
TTGCCGATCGATAAGCCCCTGGGCCAGATCAAGCACATGGCGGCCGGTGCCGCCGGCACTGCATTCGACAAGCATCAGGACGCGCGGGCCCGGCCGCGGAGCGATCGCGCCGGCGTGAGCCTCCGCGGTGTCGCCTCGGCCGCGCGACCGGAAAATGGTTCGGGCTTGAAGGTGCATAATGAATTTGCGTTCCCGGCCGGACACGGACCGTCCCGGATGGACGGATCGATCGCGCGCTCGCGTTATGCGGGAATTGGCTCCTTGGTCGCCAAACCTTCGAGGGCGACCGCATCGCCGCGGACCTCGCGGCTGACTAAACCGTCGTAAAGCGCTTCGTATCGCCGTGTCACCGCGCCCAGATCAAACAGTTCGCGCACCCGGCGGCGAGCGTGTTGTCCAAGTTTTTCGCGGGATTCCGTTCCCATCGAAATCAGTTCGCACATCGCCGACGCCAGCGCGCCGGCGTCGCCGGGCAAAACGACCCGGCCGGTATCGCCGACGATCATCGCCGAATCGCCCACGTCGGTCACCGCGCAAGGAACGCCGCACGACATCGCTTCTCCCACCACAAGCGGAAACGCTTCGCTGATCGACGACGACGCGACGATGTCAAGCGCCGAGTAGATTTTGGCGACATCGTTGCGCGCTCCGAGCAGGCGGCACTGCCGGCCCAGGCCGAGCGATTCGATCGTGGCCATCAGCGCCCTGTTTTTCTGATCGACGCGATCGCCGCACAGGACAAAGCGCGCAGAGGGAAATCGCCGAGCCACGATCGCGGCGGCATGCAGAAAACCGGCGTGGTCCTTGAGCGGGTCGTATCGCGCGATCAATCCGATCGCGATCGCGTCCGTCGCGATATCGAGTTCGTCGCGAATCAAAATCCGCGCGCCGGCGTCGGGTGAAAAGGCCGCCACGTCAAACCCGTTGGGAATAACCATCATTCGTTCGCCGTCGAAACCGTTTTTCCCGTACACGCGCCGAGCATGTTCCGAACAACAGACGATTCGCGTGGGAACACGTCGCGAAAGCGTTGCGCAGGCCGCGACGGTCAGAAGGGTTGTTCGCTTGGCCACGCCCTTGACGTGATTGGAATGATGAATTCCCCACACGACTTTCGCGGTCGTCGCGGCGCGCGCGGCAACGCCGCCGATTAAATTGGAATGATCCATCCAGGTTTGAACGATGGCGGGTTTTTTCCGTCCGAGGTGCAACGCAAGGCGGACCATGCCGCGCGGATCGGCGACGCCGGGTTTCATGCCGGCCGTGAACACCGGGATACCCGCCGCCGCGAGCGGCGCCGCCACCGACATGTCGTCGATCAGCGCAGCGACGCTAGGCTCGAACCGATCGCGATCGGTTCGCAGCAGCAAACTGCACAGCATCGCCTCGGCGCCGCCGAAAGTGAGGCTGTTAATAATGTGAACGATACGCACCTTCTGCCCCATAGCGTTCATATATATACCACAGACGCACGCGACTTGCGCCTATAAAGGAGTTTGGAGCGACAGACTATAGCAAAACCTAGTTCGAGCCCTGATTTGGGAAGCTAGGTTGTCTGAGGGGGTGCGGCGGAGTTGCGCGACTGTATCGGTTGAAACGACTGAGGCTGAACTTGTGTGGTTCAATGTAGTCTATATCACGAATCCTTCACATTTTTCGTAAAACGCGGCTTTTTCCTATTGAGGATCGCTGCGAGAATTAAGTAATATTTTGGAGATCAGTGATAGATAAGTTCCAATGCAACTGAGTTGTTTGGTTTTCCTATTGCGAAGTCGTGGCGACGAGAATAGTGTGTGGTCGACGGGGAACGCAGAGTTTTTTTGTCATCTTCATCCGGATTGACGATGAGCGGCGCCGATCGCGGCGCAACCAGGGCTGCCGTTGAAACTACTTTAGTGACCGGTCCCTTGCGAAGATCGCGGGTCGCTGGGGGCGATATCGCTATATTTGTGAGGCTTGATGAATAGCAAGCCGCACGCTCGGACATTATGAGGTAGATTAGCAGGGAGTTTCAATCACGACGTGCCGTCGCGATTCGTGAACGTGATTGTTGTGCGTATGAAAGTGGAGAGTGGCCGGCTCATGCACATGTCGCATCATCATTCCGACGTTCCGCTACCCGCGCCTCTGCATGTGCCGTCCGGCAACGCGTCGCTGCTGGAAGCGCTGTGGAGACGGCGATTGACGCTGGCCTTTACGCTGGCGCTGTGCCTTTTTGTCGCGAGTGTTTACCTGTTGTGCGCGACGCGAATTTTCGTGGCCGGCGCCAAGGTACTCCTCGAACAGAACGCGCCGGCGGCGCTAAACGATAATCACAACGCCTTCGTGCCTTCGGAAACTTACGTGCAAACGCAGGCCGACGTGTTTTTGTCGGGACCGGTCGTTTCCCGGGCGCTCGACGCCATCGATTATCGGGCGCTAAAAACATTCGGGCCGGCCGGCCCTGATCCGGTCGATTGGGTCCGCCGCAGCGGTAAATTAAAGGTGGATGTCGCCCGCAAGTCCGACGTGGTCGTCGTGTCGATGGAGTCGCCGAGTGCCGAGGAGGCGGCCCTCATCGCCAACGCGATCGTCAAAGCCTACATCGTCGAGCAGTCGCTGCGACAGCGAAGCATGGGCGGCGACATGGCGGCGGCGTTGCGGCATGAGCGGGGTCAGCTCTCGCTCAAGCGGGACGAGGCTCTGGCGCTGATGCAGAATTTCCGGAGGGAGAATGACACGCTGTCGTTCGCCACGGACCGCGCGAACATCGCCGTGGAGCGCACCGCGACGCTCTCGGCCGCCCAGACCACCGCCGAAATGACCGCGATGGAATTGCGGGCGCAGTGGGAGGCGACCAGGAAAGCCCTGTCGAATCCCGAAAGCCTGTCGGCGTTCGTCGAGTCGCAGCAGTTTAGGGCCAAGGACGCGGGCGATCATGAATATGACGACCTTCGCGCCCAGCTGATCCAGCAAATGTTGGCGCTTTCCACTGCTTCGGCGATGCAGGGGCCCCGCAACTCGCGGGTTCAGTCCCTGGAATGGGTGGTGAATTCGCTGCGAACGCGCATCGTCGAAAAAGAGCGCGCGATCGCGTCGGCACACCTGGTTTCGCTATCGACGCAGCTATCGACGGCGGAGGATAACGAGCGCCAACTTCGCGCCGCCATGCACGCGGAGCGAACGCATCTCCTGGCGCTGGGCCCGCAAGCCGCCGAATATGCAAAGCTGGAGGCCGAGGTCTCTCGTATCCAAAAACAATGTGATCTTCTGGACGCCCGGTTGGCGGAAGTCACGGTGAATGAGCTCGAAGCCGAGCCGATGAACGTGCAGTTTCTTGAGCCGGCCCATGCCGAAACCAAACCGATTAAACCAAATAAGGCGATGGTGCTCGGCGCCGCGCTGATGGTGGGCTGGATCCTCGGGATCGGGCTGGCGCTGGGGCGCGAATGGCGCGACGCCCGGCTTCGCTCACCGCAGGAGATCGTCAGATTTCTCGGCACGCCGGTGCTCGCGGCGGTTCCCCCGATCAACGCCCGGCTTTCGCCGGTGGCGCGCGGCCAGATTTTATACCTCGATCCTCATTCCCCGAGCGCCGAGGCCTACCGTTCGATCCGCACGTCGCTGCACCTGGGCCCTTGCCGCGACGCGCGAACGCTGCTGCTTGCGTCCCCGACGTCCGGCGACGGTAAATCGACGACCGCCAGCAACCTGGCCATCGCGTTCGCGCAGGCCGGCTGTCGCACGCTCCTGGTTGATTGCGATATGCGCGAGCCGGTGCAGCATCTGATCTTCGAGACCGACGGTTCGGTCGGAATTTCCAGCGTGGTGGCGGGCGAGAAGAAACTGAAGGAAGCGCTCCGGCCGACGCGCGTTCCCAGCCTGTATCTGCTGCCGTGCGGACCCATCCCGGCCAGCCCGTCGGAGTTGCTCGCCGGCCCGCGATTCGCCCAGCTTATGCGGTCGCTGCTGGGGAGCTTCGATCGGATCGTGATCGATTCGCCGCCGCTGATGACCGTCGCCGACGCGCGGATTCTCGCAGCGTCGGCCGACGCGACCATCATGGTGCTGCGGATGAATCAGTCGATCCGCAACTACAGCGTCACGTCGCTGGATAGCTTGCAGAAAGTCGGCGCCAACGTGGTGGGCTCGATCGCCAACGACATGATCGCCGTGCGCGAAAGCCATTATTACCGCGGATCGTGGCAATACGCGTCGTCGGCCAAGCGGGTGATGGCTTCGGTGGCGGGTCGATTGAGCGTGGAGCAAACGGTTGTGACCGTGGGGCCGGTTGGAGTCGATCTGTTGCCGACCGGCGAAGCGTTCGCGGTCGACGAGCCGGACTGGTCCGCGGATGTGCGTCCGAATAAGGGCGTCGAAAGACAAGCGAGCGCCGCCCAGAACGCCGATGCGTCGCCCGGCGCGGGGAACGCTCACGCGTGGTGAAGGACCGCCGCGCCGGAGGCGCGGCGAGGGATGTGAGAAAATGCCATGAGTACTGCAACAAGCTATCCAGACGACTTGGAGGTCGATCTTGAGCATCTGGAAAATCAGTTCCGCGCCCGCGTCGGGACCGGCGCGCGATCGGCGTCTCACGACGTCTTCGGCCGGGCCAGCGCCTTCGCCGACGACGACGATCTTCTCGACGAGGGGAGCGGAAACAGCATCCCCGGCTCGGCGGCATTCGCGGCGATCTGTCGCCGGTCGGTGCTGATGACCTTGCCCATCGTCGTCGCCGATCTGCTCGCGCTGTGCGCCGCCACCTGGTTTGCCCACGGCGCGCTGCACCTGCTTTTGCCGAGCGGCGCGGCAGCGGTGGGATGGACGGCGCCGCTGGCGCTGACGCCGATCATCTTTGGATTCTGGGTCAGCGGGCTTTATACGGAAATTTGGGTGCATCCGGCGGTGGAACTTCGGCAAATGACGCACTTGACGACGCTGGTTCTTCTCGCCGCCGCCGCCGGATCGCTCCTGGCGGCGCCGATGACGCTCTGGTGCGTGGCCGCCTGGATGATCGCGGTGGTGCTGGCGCCCCTGCTGCGAACCATCGCGCGGCGTTTATGCGCGAACCAGACCTGGTGGGGTTATCCGACGCTGGTCATCGCCAACGGCGCCGACGCCGACACCATCGCCCGGGCGCTGTTGCGCGACGCCAATACGGGGCTGCGCCCAGTGCTATTGACCGTTCCCGACGACACCCGCCGAACGTCGTTGCTGCCGGTGATCAACGAACCGGCGATTCTAAAATCCGCCGTCCGCGCCAAAATGGTCCGCCACGCCGTGGTTTCCCTGCCCGATCTGTCGGCGGCGCAGTCGGCGGACATTCTCGATCGCTACAGCGGCGTGGTTCCGCACCTGCTTGTGCTTTCCGATTATTCCACGCTTCCCACGCTCTGGAGCACGTCGCGCCGTTGCGGCAGATTAAGCGGGATCGAAGTCCGCAACGGATTGATGCTCGTCACGCTGCAATTCGTCAAACGCTGCATCGACGTAACCATCGCCGTGCTCGCGCTGACCGCCGCGCTTCCGTTCCTGGCCCTGGTCGCGATTTTGATCAAGCGATCAAGCCCCGGCCCCCTATATTATGGCCACTGGCGCATCGGGCGGCATGGGCGGCGGTTCAAGGCCTGGAAGTTCCGCACGATGCGGGTCGACGCCGACGCCGTCCTGTCGGCCTATCTTGCGTCAAACCCCGACGCGCGCGTGGAATGGAACCGCGATCACAAGCTCCGCGACGATCCGCGCGTCACCCGCTTCGGCCGGATCGCGCGGCAATGGAGCATCGACGAGTTCCCGCAACTCTGGAACGTCATTCGCGGCGATATGAGCCTCGTCGGCCCCAGGCCGATCATCGACGACGAAGTGACCCGCTACGGCGACGCCTTTCTCCAATACGCCTCGGTGAAGCCGGGCATCACCGGAATGTGGCAGGTCTCCGGCCGTAACGACATCGACTACATCGACCGGGTCCGCCTCGATCAATTTTACATTCGGCACTGGTCGCCCTGGCTGGACATCTACATCCTGGCCAAAACGATCGTCGCGCTGGTCAGCCGGGACGGCGCTTATTGACCAAACGGACGGGAAACCCCCGGAACGGCGTGTTGGTTCGGATGAGCTGTTCGCCCCTTGTTCCGCCGCTTCAAACCGAATTTCGCGGCCTTAAAACATAACGATGGAGAAGCAAGCAAAACATGTTCTTTCCCACGCGGGGATCTATTTGATCGCGCGCGGACTGCCGGGATTGATCGCGTTTCTCGCGATTCCGCTCTTCACGCGCATCCTCTCCAAAGCCGACTACGGACGGTATGCCCTGGCGCTGGCCGGCGTCAATCTGCTCAACGCGCTCCTGTTTCAATGGCTGCGGCTTTCGCTGGTCCGCTTCCTTCCCGCGTTTAAGGATAACGCCGGCAAGCTTCGATCCACGCTGGCGACCGTGGCCTGCGCGTCGATCGCGGCCCTGGGCGTGATCGCACTGGCCGTCTGCGCGCTGCCGGTCGCGCGAGAGTGGCGGCCGATGATCGGCATCTGCTGGCTGCTTCTGGCGGCGCAGGCGATGTTCGATTTGTGCAATGAATATTCTCGTGCCGCGCTTCAACCTTGGCGCTATATGGCGTTGCAGGTCTGCCGCTCTTTTTCGGCGGTGCTGCTCGGCGCCGTCCTTGTGCTGCTGGGAATGAAATGGCGGGGGCCGCTGGTGGCCGTGACGATCGGCATGCTGCTGGCGGTGGTTTGGGCGTGGCGCCACGATTGGGCCGACGTGCGGCTGACGGTCGATCGGGAAATCCTCGCCAGAATCTGCCATTACGGAATTCCCCTTTCGCTGACCGTCGCGCTTGCCGTCGTGATCGGCAGCAGCGATCGATTTTTGATCGCGTTTTTCCGCGGCGAGGAATCGGCCGGTATTTATTCCGCGGCCGTCGATTTCACCAGCCAAACGCTGTTCCTGCTGATGATGGTGATTCAACTGGCGATGTTCCCGATCGCCGTTCGCGCCTTCGAGCAACATGGAAAACAGGCCGCCCAGGACCAGATGCGGACCAACGCGTCGCTGCTGATGGCCGTGGGCGCCCCTTGCGTGGTGGGGATCGCGCTGCTGGCGCCGGGGATTTCGGATTGTTTTCTCGGCAAGGAATTTCGCGGGGCGGCGGCGGGAATCATGCCGCTCATCGCGCTGGGAACATTTTTCGCCGGCCTCAAGGCGTACCATTTTGACGCCGCCTTTCAATTCGCCCATCGCACGCTCCATCAGGTCTGGATCGTTCTCGCGGCCGCCGCCGTTAACATCGGCCTCAATATCGTCGCCATCCCGCGCTATGGAATTAACGGCTCGGCCGTCGCGTCGTTGGTGGCGTATACCGTGTCGATCGTGATCACCGTCTATGTGGGGCGGCGATATTTCCGGCTGCCGTTCCCGCCGCAAGCGTGCGTGAAGGTTTTATCGGCTTGCGCGGCGATGGCCGTGGCGCTCTATCCGTTTCGCGGCTCGCACGGGGCGCTCGCCCTGGCGACGCAGATCGGCGGTGGGGCGGCGGTGTATGGCGTTACGCTTCTCGCCGGCGATTTTCTTGAACTGCGACAACCCGCGCTGAAAAAACTGGCTCGATCATGGCCGAAAGGATCGACAGTCCGGGCGGCGCCGGCGAGTCGCTATCGCGATGACGTTCTGGCTGCGACATTGCAGCAAGAGCCGGTGGGATGACAACCTTTGCGAGACCGTGGATGAAGAGCATTTGCATGTACACCCCGACGGCCGGCGGCGGACACGCGCGATACGCGTGGGAGCTGCTGAACGCGCTCTCCGAGCAGCAGCGCGGCTACCGGTTCGAGCTTGTCAGCAGTGAAGATCTTGATCCGCAATTTCATCCCGTCAATTACCGCCTGCACGCGATTCTTCCCGCCTTGAAAGACCGTCGTGATTTTCCAAATAGAGCGGCATGGGTCGCCAGCCGGCTCACGCACTACGCGCGTCGCGACCTGCAATTCCTTAAATGGCTCAAGAGCCGGCCCGACGTGGTCGCCGTTCATTTCCAGGAATGGACCCCGTGGCAGGCCGCTCCGCTGTTCCGGCGGATTCGCGCGATGGGCAAGAAGATTTTCTACACCAATCACAACGTCGTTCCGCACAAATATCCGAAATTCATCCCAAAACAGATCGTGGACGGCTGGACCCGTCGGGCCTGCCTGCAAGCCGACGGACTGTTCGTTCTAAGCGATTTGCTGGCCGATCAACTGTCGCGCTTTCTGGGCGACGACCACCCGCCGATCCGGGTTGTGCCGCACGGCGTGTGGACGGTTGCGGATATGGAAAAGGCGCCGGGGCTTGACGAGCGGCTGGGATGGAAGCGGTTGCTCTCGTTTGGCACGCTGAGAAAAAACAAGGGCGTCGATTTGCTTCTTCGGGCGGCGGAATATCTGCCGGGCTACAGCATCACGATCGCCGGCGAACCGATACACAGCGACTATTTTCACGACGAGATTTTGCCGCTGGTGCGCCAGCTTCGGGCCAGGGGGGTGAAGGTCGATCTGATCGACCACTTCGTCCCCGACGAGCAAGTGGGGGCGTTGTTCGCGAGCCACAGCGCGATCGTGCTTCCGTATACGCGCGATTTCGTGGCGCAGAGCGGGGTGGCGTTTATGGCATTGGCCTATCAACTGCCGGTGGTCGCCAGCGAAGCGGGGGGGTTGCGCGATCTGTTCGATGAATTCAAGATTGGCGTGACCTTCCGCGATCCCACGCCGCAGGCGCTTGCCCAGGCCGTGAAGGAACTTTATTCGCAGGACGCGCGGCGCGATCTGGTCAGACAGATCGCCGCGGCCCGTGACCGTTACTCCTGGCATCAAGCCGCCCGCGCCACGATGGCCGGATACGCACTGGAAGAAGAGAAAGTCCGACATGCTGAAGATTGTCCGATCGCCGCAACCGCAACGCCTTGAGCTGGCGCTGGCCGACGCCTCGCGCGCCGCGGCATTGAATACCGCGCGCTGGCGCGCCGCGCTTGCGGGCGCGCTTGGTTTCTTTTGCTTCATGCCGTACCTGGCCATCACCGCCGGCGCCAACACCGGGGTCCAGCTGGGAAGTATTTTGACGATCGCCCTGGTCGTTCCGCTTCTCTTCGCCAGAGGGCAGCGCGGGCCGGCTTGGATATTCCCGCTGCTGATGGCGCCGTTGTGCATCTCGGCATTGAAAGTCGGATTGGACGAAAACGGCGGCGACATCGCGCTCTGCTTTAAGACAATTCCCGTATTTGCGATGTCTTGCCTTACCCTTGTCGCCGCTCAGCGGTGGGCGCCAAGAAATTCGCTTGCGCTGCTGACGGGGATCGCCGTCGCCACGCTCGTTCACGTCGCCGTCGGCGTCTGGCAACTTTACAACTTTTCCACCGGCGGCGATCTTCCCCTGCAATGGCTTTACGTGAACCCGTCGTTTTGGAGCGTGCAGGATAGCGCCGAGATTATCTCGCGATACATCCAGCGGCCGTTTGGCTTGTTCTCCGAACCCAGCGCGATGTCAAGCTCATTGGCGCCGTGGGTATTGTTCTGGATCGCCGAGTTGTGCGGGATCGTCAAACTCAGGCTCGAACCGGCCCGCTGGCAGCGCGTTGTTTACGCGGCGGCGGCCGTGGGGGGGCTCGGTCTGATCATCCTGTCGCAGTCGGGCCACGCCACCGTCACGCTGGCCGCGGCGGTGTTGTTCGTGGCGATCTGGTTCGTCCGCTGCCGGGCCAGCGCGGGCTCTTTTCTGGCGGTGGCGGCGGTGTTCGGGATC
>DASZME010000060.1:0-6176 GCA_035551995.1 Tepidisphaeraceae bacterium | reverse complement strand
AATCCCGCGCAGGCGCAGCCGGAGCGGGATTCAAAGGAGGACAAGAGGCGGGCAAGGCGACATTTCTATTTCGGCTTAAAGGGTGACATTTCTACTAATTTACTACACCCGAGATCGACGCAGCGCGCGGCAATTAATTTTTATATCTCCGGAATCTCGCTTGCGTGACGACGCCCGCGGCCCACACAATCGGCCCGGCCTCGCTGAACGGCTGTTGTTTGCCGGGTAGGGGGAAACGCGCGAGAGCCAGATGCCGGAGTTGTAATGCTGGAAGCGCTCGAGAGTCGCGTGATGTTGTCGCGAACGTGGTTCGTCGCTCCGAACGGAAATGACAAGAACGCCGGGACGATCTCCCAGCCCTTTTTGACGATTCAGCATGCGGCCGGGCTGGCCGAGCCGGGGGACACGGTTTATCTGCGGGCGGGGACGTATCGCGAGACGGTAACGCCGGCCCATTCGGGGACGGCATCCGCTCCCATCACCTACTCGGCTTACGACAACGAAGTCGTGACGATCGACGGGGCTGATTTGCTGAGCGGCTGGACGAAAAACGCCGGTTCAAGCTCCATCTATTCCACCCCGCAGTCATGGGACCTGGGGGAAGGGAACAACGAGGTTTTTGTCGACGGCGTGGCGATGAACGAGGCCGAATGGCCCAATACCGCCGTCGGCGCGTTTCAGCCGGCCACCGCCGCCGTCACCGCTGTTTCCGCCACGATTCCCGGCGTCAGTTCTTACGACTCGGCGACCGCCACCCTCTCCGTCAGCGGCCTCCCGGGGGGCGCGGGCGCGTGGAACGGCGCGACGATCCATTTTGGCGCCGGGCAGGCGTGGGTGATTCAGACCGGCACGGTCATCAGCTCCGGCAACGGCAAAATCACGTTCGCCTACATCCATCAAAGCGGCTACGAAACGCCGGCCGTCGGCGCCAGAATTTATCTCACCGGAAAGCTCGTGGGCCTCGACGCGGCGGGGGAGTGGTATCGAGATCCGACCACCGGACGGCTCAATCTCCGCACGCCCAAAAGCGATTCGCCGTCATCGCACGTCGTCGAAGCCAAGCGTCGGCGATATGCGCTGGATCTGAACGGCTTAAGCTACATCGACATCAAGAACGTGCATCTTTTCGCCGCCACGATCGAAACCAGCGCGTCGTCGCATAATATCGATATCAACGGTATTTCAGCCAAATACGTTTCCGAGCAAATGCTGAACCCCATCGGGTGGCTCAACAGCGTTCCCACGACCGGCATCCTTCTTCTCGGGTCCGGCAATACGCTGCAAAACAGCGTGATCAACTGGAGTTCGGGCAACGGCGTTTACGTCGGCGGATCAAACAACATCGTCGAGTCCTGCACCATCACCAACACCGACTACGCCGGCGTCGACGAAGCCGCGATCACCGTGGTCGGGTCAAACCAGCAGCTTCTTTACAACACCATTCACGACACGGGCCGCGACGGCATCCGTGATTCATTCTCCACCAATCTGCGCATCGAACACAACACCCTCTCCAACATCGGCCATCAAACCACCGACCTCGGCGCCATCTACGATTACGGCAACGACAGCCACGGCACCGTCATCGCCTACAACACCATCTCCAACATCAAGACCGGCGGGTATGGCGGCGACGGCATCTATCTGGACAACGGCTCGGCCGACTTTGTCGTTCACGACAATGTGCTGAACAATGTGCAGATTCCGATCAAGCTGAATTCGCCGTCCTACAGTAACTCGGTCTACAACAACACCGTCAACGGCAAGAAAGTGGCCGGCGGTTCTTCGGGCGGAGGAAGTCCCGCCGCCGGACCGATCACCTATAAAAGCAAAGGGGCGACGCTGGTAACCCTGGGAACAACCGGCGGTTTCAAAAGCGCCGGGCAAGGCATCAACAACGGCGGGCAGGTGGTCGGCGATTCCCAAGGCGCGGCCAACGCGCCGGCTTTTGTCGATGTCAACGACACGATGAGCGCCGTTCTCCCCTTCGCCACGATCACCGCGCAAGCCAACGCCATGAATGCATCCGGCCAGTTCGTCGGGCAGGCCTTTACCGGCGGCAACGATGTCGCTTATCTCGATTCGAAAGGCGCCATCACCAATCTCGGCGCCCTTCCCGGAGACACCACCAGCGACGCGGCCGCGATTAACGCCAGCGGCCAAATCGCTGGAGTCTCCTATGGCGCCGATTCCATCGCCCGCGCGTTCTTATATTCCAAGGGCGCCATGCAATCCCTCGGCACGCTTGGCGGGAGCATCAGCCAGGCATTTGGCGTCAACGACAGCGTCGTCGTCGTCGGCGATTCCACCCTCGCCGGCGACGCGAGCGAACGCGCCTTTTCCTGGAAAGCCGGAAAAATGACCAGCCTTGGCACGCTCGGCGGCGCCAACAGCTTCGCGACGGCGATCAACGCCTCGGGACAAATCGCCGGCTCCTCGCAGATTTCCGGTAACGGCGCCTACCACGCCTTCCTTGACGTCAACGGAAAAATGAAAGACCTCGGCGTCCTCTCCGGCTACAAGAACACCATCGCCACCGCCATCGACTCCGCCGGGGATGTCGTCGGCTACGCTTACAACACCGATACCGGCACGACCCACGCCTTCCTCTATCGCAACGGCGTGATGATCGATCTCAATTCACGCCTCCCCGCCAACACGGGCTGGACCGTCATGAACGCGACGGGCATCAACGATAAGAATCAGATCACCGGGACGGCGGGCAACTCAACGCTTGCGGCGCGAGCGTATGTCCTGACATTATTGGGATAAATTTCCCGATGATAGTGATCGCTGGGCGCGAATCGCGAAAATGGGATTAGCCGCCCAGCGATTCGACGATCCGTTCGTAGCTGTCCTGCCGCCATGTCGGCGCCGTGCCGGCGGCGATGTCGGGAAAGTAATCCATCAGATTTGCCGCAGTCAGGCCCCACAAACCGAACATTTTCACGCCGGGCGTATCGATGACCGCTCCGGACTCTTCCAGTGGATATCGGCGGGCCGACGTCGTCGTATGGCGGCCCTTGTCCGTATAGCCGCTGACGGCGGCCGTGCGCAGTTTCAGGTGGGGCTGAATCGAGTTGATTAAGCTGCTTTTGCCGACGCCGCTATGACCGGCCAAAACGGTTTCGTGCCCAAAGAGAATCTCTCGAAGCTCATGAAGGCCGACGTTGGCCGGGGCGCTGGTTCGCAAAATCCGAACGCCCAGCGATTGGTAATGTGCCAACGCCGCCGCCGCCTGGACAACGTCCTTATCCTGCTGATCCTCCGGGCCGGCCAGATCGATTTTATTCAGGCAGATGATCGGCTGGAGCTTTCCGCATTGGGCCGCCACCAGCATGCGATCGATGATTCCCCACTTGATCCGAGGCTGGCGCAAACTGGCGACGATCAACATCTGGTCGGCGTTGGCCACGATGGGATGCTGCTCGATTCCCTTAAAACTATCCGATCGCGTCAATACCGTCTCGCGCGGGAGGATCTGCTCGATCACCGATTCGGGCATGTCCTTGCGATGGCCCGGAACGGTATGGCCTTCGCCGTCGATTCGATCCGCCCCGATTTTAACGGTTTCAGCGGTGCGGAATCGCACGCGATCGCCGACGACGATGTAGCCGTCGCTGATTTTCGTGAGCGTCCTTCGCACGACGGAAAGATACGTCTTCCCCTCGTGCTGCACGTCGCAGTAAAGACTGTGCACCTGGACCACCTGCCCGATCGGCAGCGTTTGAATGTCGGCGCCGGACGCTTCGTCGGCGCGCAGGACGGCGGTGCGGGCGATTTTGTCCTGCTCGCGCGCCTTGCTTTTAGGGCTGAATCGCTCTTCGGAATCGGCGCGGTCCTCGTCGTATCCGCCGGAAAGATAGCGGCTGGTGAGGTCTTTCTCGCGTTGGCCTTTCTTAGACTTGCCGGGCATGGGCTCCAGGGAATATAAGTCGCACGCGATAAACTATACCGCGCGCGCCGCCGAATGGCGCCGCCGGGCGTTGCGAAAATCAAACTCCGGCGCGTGGGCGCCTTTGCCGTTATGGTCCGCAACGGGAAGCCGATCCAATGGCTTGATGTTTCCAATCCCTGGAAAATTTGACCCATTGTGTCCCGCCCATTAAGCTTCGGCTTTGATGCGGGCGGTTAGTTTGTTAAATGACCCGCCGCAGCATTCCTTCGGAACGTCGTGACTTTTATCGCATATGATTGGCTCTGTTCCGCTTCCAACTCTTTAGCAGGAGACAGTCTTGACCGTTCCTTTACGCGTTTTAGCCGGCCATCAAGCCTCCTCCTGCGCCGCGGGCAGCCAGGCGATGTCACAGGAGCTCGAAGCGGAGCTGGCTGACGCCTATGAAAAAAAAGAAAAATGCGGCATCTTCGGAATCTGGGGCACGAGCGAGGCCAGCAATATCTGTTACCAAGGCCTCTTCGCCCAGCAGCACCGCGGCCAGGAATCGGCGGGAATCGTCGTGTCTGACGGAACGACGCTCAACGGCCATGCGGGAATGGGATTGGTCAGCCAGGTTTTTACGCCCCGGCTGCTCCGCGAAGAATTGGCCGGCACGGCCGCCATCGGCCATGTGCGCTATTCGACGACGGGCTCGAGCAAGTTGGTGAATGCCCAGCCGTTATTGCGGCAATATCTTCTTGGACCTGTGGCGGTCGCGCACAACGGCAATCTGATTAACGCCCAGCTTCTTCGCCGCCAATACGAAGAGCACGGCCATATCTTTCAAAGCACCACGGACACGGAAATCATCGTTCATCTTTTGGCCAAGCCGACGCATCTGGAAAAACTCGATCCGTTGCCGCACGTGCTGAAGCATTTGCAGGGGGCGTTTAGCCTGCTGTTTTTGTTTCCCGATCGGATGGAAGCCGTTCGCGATCCGTGGGGAATCCGGCCGCTGTCGCTGGGGAAAACGCAGCAGGGGCAGTGGGTGGTGGCCAGCGAAACGTGCGCGTTTGATTCCATCGACGCCGAGTTCGTTCGCGAGATCGAGCCGGGCGAGATCGTTCGCATCGATGACGACGGCATCACCAGCCGTCGATTCGATCTGCCGGCCGAAGAGCGGGCGCACTGCGTTTTCGAGCACGTTTATTTTTCCAACCCGGCGAGCCGGATTTTCGGGCAAAACGTTCATCGCGTGCGGCAGGCGATGGGGCGCGAATTGGCCCGACAGGCGCCGATCGACGCCGATTTCGTCATGCCCATGCCCGATTCGGGCCGGTCGGCGGCGCTGGGATTCGCCAAGGAGTCGGGGATTGAATTTGAAGAAGGGATCGTGCCGAATCGCTTCGTCGGGCGAACCTTCATCCTGCCCGGCCAAGCCGCCCGCGATCGGGCGGTGGCGATGAAACTGAATATTATTCCGGACGTCGTGCGGGGCAAACGCATCGTGATCGTGGAAGATTCGGTGGTTCGCGGAACGACGACGCGCTCGAAGATGCGCGCGATCCGCCGGGCCGGCGCCCGGGAAATTCACCTTCGCGTTTCCTGCCCGCCGATCCGTCATCCTTGTTTTTACGGGATCGATTTCCCCACCAGCCAGGAATTGATCGCCTTTAACCGGACGGTCGATGAAGTCCGCGATTTTTTGGAGGTCGATACCCTGGCGTATCTTTCGCTTGACCGCATGCTGGGCTGCATGAAAGAAGCATCGAATCACTATTGCACGGCTTGTTGGAGCGGGCATTACAAGATACCGATCGATCAGCCACAGAGTAAATTCAGCTTTGAGCGCGATCAGCTTCGGATGTTTTAGCTTTTCTCTCGGGCGAGTTTGCGTCTCTCTCGCTACGCCTACGCGGTGATATTCGTCTCGTTTAGCGGCAATACGGTTCACTTAGAAAGTCCTTAAACAACTCTGGCGAAGAATTCCGGCTGCTGTTGCTTCCAGACCTTCACACGAACCTCGTTGATCGCCTCCATCAAAACCAGGATCCGCTCGTCGGTCTCGAAACGCCGGCAAAAGTCTCCGGCGGTCGTCGGGTCGGAAATGCGCCGCGCCCCCAGCGCGTCCATGTAGACCTCGTTGTTGCGCAGCAGCTCCAGGTCTTGCAGACACGTGCCGCCGGCGAGAATGTTGTAGGCGATGTTCAGGACGTGGTCGGATTCATGGTACGGCAGATGCACCTTGAACAACTTCACGTTCTGGTCCAGAGCCTCAATAAGTCCCACGTTGCGGACC
>DASZME010000059.1:0-26607 GCA_035551995.1 Tepidisphaeraceae bacterium | reverse complement strand
ATTAAACGAGTCGGCCGCGTCGTCGAGGCGGCCCATCTCCTTGAACGCGTTGCCAAGATTGTTGTGCGCTTCGGGCAGATCGGGCATCAGCGAGAGCGCTTCGCGCCAACAGGGGATGGCCATGCGTAGATCGCCCCGGCGATGAAACGCGTTTCCAAGATTGTTTCTCGCCTGCGCGTATTGCGGAAGAATGGCGACGGCCTTGCGGAAATGAACGATCGCGTCGTCGATCCGCTCCGCGTCGCACAAGGCCAGGCCCAGGTTGTTATGCGCTTCGGCAAAGTCAGGCCGCGCCACGATCGCCTGGCGATAGGCGGCTATGGCGGCTTGGGCCTGACCGGTCTGCCGTAGGGCCGTCCCGAGGTTATTGTGTGCTTCGGGGAAATCGGGCCGGCTGGCGATGGCGCGGCGATATGCATCGACGGCTCGATCAAGCTTTCCAAGGGCGGCCAGTACGATCCCAAGATTTCCGAAGAACGCAGCCGCCGGTTTGATGGCGATCGCGCGCTCGATCAAAACCAGGGCGGCATCCGCGCGGCCTGTCTGCAGGGCGAGGACGCCGAGCAGGTGCATTGCGTCGGGATTTTGCGAATCTCGTTCGAGAACCTCCCCATAGAGGGCTTGGGCCGCTGCGAAGTGACCCGCCTGATGCTCGCGCAGGGCGGCGTCAAAGGGATCTTCATGGGTAATCACGGCCATGTGACGTCCTCGCCGCGAAAGCGATCGCGCACGGGCCACGTCGCGGGGCGCATCGTCCAATCAGGGGACTTACGAAAGCTATCGGCCCGAATCCCCGAAAAGCATCAGGGCCGTGATTTATGCCGCGGCGGGCTTTGGAGGATTAAGGGTGAAGACGCGCACGCAGTTTCGCCCCGAATGCTTGGCGTTGTACACCGCCAGGTCAGCGGCTTTCAGGAGGTGGGCGGGACTGCGAAGCGGGCCGTTGGGCTCGAAGATGGCCACGCCGATGCTGACGGTGATCGGCAAGATGATGGCGCCGGTCGTGATGGGCTTGGCGGCGATCGATCGGCGGATGCTCTCGGCGATGGCGGCGGCGGTGGCGCGGCCGGTGCCGGGGAGGATCAGGCACAATTCCTCGCCACCGTAACGAGCCGCGAGATCTTGCGCTCGCGCCGAGGTGCCCAGCAGTTTTCCCAGCACCTGTAAAACTTTGTCGCCCGATTGATGACCATGGCGATCATTGACGGATTTGAATTTGTCCACGTCCATCAGCAGCAGCGATAACGGCTTGGAAAGCCGGACCGATTCGTCGAATTTCGCCGCCAGGAACGAGTCGAACTGCGCCCGGTTGGAAAGACCGGTCAGCACGTCGGTGGTCGCCTGTTTCTTGAGTTCCTGGTTTTGCTCGGCCAGCGTGGTGGCTTCGGCGCGAAGTTCGGTGGCTTGCTGCTGCGTCTGAAGCGTCAGTTCGACAAGCGTTTCATTGGCCTTCTTCAAAACGGATTCAAAGGTCACCGATGCGCCGATCTTGATCTCGAACAGCGAGGCTGTTTCCTTCGTGCGCTCCCCGATTTCGTTGAGCATGACATCGCAATCCGCTTCCTGCATGCTCAATTGAGACTGGCACAGTTGGCGCACGTCGGCGATGGCCGCGCCGGGATTGGCGTCGACAAATATGTCCGCGCATCGGCTTGCCAGGAAAACCACGTCGACCAGTTTGCGCAAGGCCTGGTCGGGAATGTTCTGGGGATGGTGGTGATAGGTGATCGGAATGGTCAGCACGGGCGGCAGTTTCCAGCTGCCGGCCAGGTACCCGCCCACCTCGGCGTGGTCGGACCCGAGCGACTGGATTTCAAGCGCCGACAGTTCGCAATGGGTCTTGGCCCGGTTATGGACATCGCCATATTCCGCTCCCAGGACCTGATCCAGGACAAGCATTCCGATGTCCTTCAGCAGGGCGGCGAGAAATGCTTCCTCCTGTTGGACCAGATTGGCTTTGCTTCCGATCGTGCGGGCCGCGGTGGCGGAATAGATGCTTCGACGCCAGTAGTCGACGTGCTTGAAGCCTTTTTCCTTGCCGCCCATCAGATTGCTGACCAGCGAAAATCCAAGCACCAGGGTCTTCACCGACTGCAAACCGAGAATCACCAGGGCATGGCTGATGGTGCTGACGTGCTGGCTTCGCGCGTAAAAGCTCGAATTGACGGTGCGGAGAATCTTGGTGGAAAGGGCCGGGTCCTTGGAGATGGTCCGCGCGATCTCCGCGATATCGACGTCCGCTTTCTGCGCCAGTTCGAGAACCTGAATGGCGATCGCGGGCAGTGACGGAAGGGTGGAACACTGCCGTATGCGACTGATTAGCTGCTCATTCATAGGCGCAACGCAGGTCGGGGCTTCTTCGATCCCGTCGGGCGGCAATCTCTCCGCCGCTTAATATCGGCCGGGATGGCCTTCTGCGTTTGCCGAATTTTTAGCGAACGACGATTCTATCGAGTAGGGAATACCCAGCCCGTCGAATTCTACGGCACGCCTATTTCTTCATTGCCGCTTCCACAACCTTCTTCAATTCTTCGGGCATGGAATCGGCGTCGAACCCGACGAACACTTTCACGATCTTCCCGTCCTTCCCGACGACGACGGTCTCCGGAATCGCGTTGGCCTTGTAATCGCCGCCGGTCTTGCCTTCCAGATCGAGCAGCACCGGGACGGCGAGCTTGGTCTTATCCACGAACGCTTGAACTTTGCCCTTGTCTTCCTGTTGATTCACGGCAAACACCTGCACCCCCGCCGCCTTGTTCTCTTGGTAAAACTTATCCAGGTGCGGCAACGACGCGCGGCAAGGCGGGCACCATGTCGCCCAGAAATCGAGCACGACCACCTTTCCCTTCAATCCCGATAACGCCACCTCCTTCCCATCCATCCCAGCGAGCTTGAAATCCGGAGCCTCTTTTCCGACCAGCGCGTCGGCCGGTTGCTCCTCGCCACCGGCGGCGGCCTTCATGTCCTTGATGTCCTTGGCTCCCGCGGGCGGCGCCCAGACAAACTGCTCGGCCTTCATCGCCGCATCCGGCGTGGTTGTCGTGTAGTCGATGACATAGCTGGCCTTCTTCACGTCCGGCACGCCCTGGCTCTCAAGCTGGGCCTTCACGTCGGCGGTCGTCTGACGAATCAAATGCGTCGTCGGATCAAACGCCAGCAGGATTGAAGTCTTGTCTTTGAGCGTGAACTTCAGGGTCGGCAACTTCACGTCGCTGATTTTCGTGTCATCGACCTTGGA
This sequence comes from Tepidisphaeraceae bacterium, assembly GCA_035551995.1. Classification (GTDB taxonomy): domain Bacteria; phylum Planctomycetota; class Phycisphaerae; order Tepidisphaerales; family Tepidisphaeraceae; genus RYN-428. The sequence continues at coordinate 23,369 of DASZME010000059.1, read as the reverse complement.
GACGTCAGTCGCGTCTTCGACCAACTCATGCCCCGGATCCTTGGCCATGGCCAGCATCAGCGATGGATTTTGCATCGCCATCAGTCGCGGAAGCGGTTTGGGAAGATCCTTGGTCGCCACCTTTTCCTTGGAAGCCGGAACCTGAAGATAGATATTCTTCGGCTGAATGTAGACGAAGACGTTTTCGCCGGTCGATCCGGCGATTACCTCATCCTTGGCGGCGTGGCGGAACTTGTTCGGCGCCTCGAAGCTGGACGTGAAGCTGGTCGTTCCCCCTTGCTTTTGCCCCGCGGCCTCAAAGTCGCCGGTAAAGGTGCCGACCAGTTCCAGGCTCTTGAGTTTACCGTATGCGTCGGCGGCGTCATCGACGATTTTCTGGGCGTCGGCGCTGATGGTGGCCTTGCCTTCGGCGGCCTGCGGCTTGTCGTGTGCCGGCTCGGTCTTGACGACTTCGCCCGCCAGCAGCGCGCCGCCGCCGAAGCCCATTGCGACGATGACGACGCCACGAATCAAACCACGTGTGCTCATGTTCATAAAGTCTCCGGTGGGAATTTTCGGAATTGTAGGCCCCCGCCCTGGGGAAACAGGCACGTGGCAAATAAAAATTACAAGAACATGCGCCCTGCGTTGCCGGTGAAATTCCATCGCCGGGCGCTCCCGATCCGCGCGGATTTGGCGTAGTCGCGAGGGAAAGCGTTCGTTCGGCATGCCGATGTGTTGTCGCTTGGGCCAAACGCGGCCCATCCACCGCGTCGCGTTCCGGGCGTCGCGGAAAAATCCCCAGCGTATCGCGGCCTAATTGTCGAATTCATCGCCGCGGAAAAGATTGCCCGTATAGGCGTCTCGGACGCGCGGATTATTGATCACCTCACGCGGCGTTCCTTCCGCCATCACCTCGCCGTCAGCGATAATCAACGCGCGATCGCATACCTTGAGGGTTTGAGCCACGTTGTGATCGGTGATGAGAACGCTTTTCCCGAACTCATGCTTGAGCCGAAGCACTTCTTTTTGCAAATCCTCGACGGCCCGCGGATCGACGCCGCTGAACGGCTCATCGAGCAAAATCAGCTTTGGGTCCGTCACGAGGGCGCGCGAGATTTCCAGTTTCCTTCGCTCGCCGCCGCTGAGGGTGTCGGCTTTCTGATTGCGGCATTTGTGCAGCCCGTACTGGTCGAGGAGTTGATCCGCCCGCCGATGGCGATCGGAACGGCTGAGTCCGGAAATGGTCTCAAGAATCGCTTGAAGATTTTCCCATACCGTCAGTCGGCGAAAGTCGCTGCGCTCTTGCGAAAGATACCCCAACTGGTTGTTCTGACAGCGCTTATACATCGGCAAGTTGGTGATATCCCGACCGTGAAACGCGACGGCGCCGCTATCGGGCACGACCATACCCAGGATCATGCGAAATGTGGTGGTTTTCCCGGCGCCATTGCGGCCAAGGAGGCCCACGATCTCTTGCTGCGAGAGGGTGAAACTTACTTCGTTGACGACGGTGCGCCCGCCATACGTCTTGCAAAGTTTTGTTGTTTCGAGGAGATTCATGCTTGCAATGTCTCTTACACGTCCGGGGTCTTCATCTTCCACGGGGGCGTGGCGAATGCAAGCGCCGCCCTATTGTGGATAACATGTGCAAATGTCCGACGGCCTAGTTATGATTCTTTTGAAAAAATCAAGCGATGCAAACCCTCAACCCCGCAAATTTCCCCATTTATCGGACCAATTTACAATTTACTGCGCCGAATAATGATTCGTAAACAATATAGGTATAAATGCTTACGACTAAATTATGAAAAATATGGGCCGCCTCAAATATTTCCAAAACATAACCCATTTTATGACAAAGTCCTATTGCTAAGAAATTGTTTCAAAGAGGGTTGCGGGGTTATCTTCATTGTGGATAACCTGAGGGATCGCAACTTTTTTGCTTGACTTGCCATTGCAGATACGTTTTGCTTCCGTGGCTGGGCTTGGTATTGTGCGGATGAGTCAATTGTTTCTGGGCAACACATCTGGAAAGGAGTGGCTCCATGGCCACCGGGAAGGTTAAGTGGTTTAACGACCAAAAGGGATTTGGTTTTATCGCGGCCGATCAAGAAGGCAAGGACGTCTTCGTGCATCACTCGGCCATTGAGGGCGAAGGGTTCAAGACCCTCAAGGAGAACGAAACAGTCGAATATGATTTTGAAAACAGCGACAAAGGCCTGAAAGCCACCAAGGTTCGCAGGCTGGTCGCCGCGAGGTAGGCGCGGGACTTCGATGAAAATGGCCCGTCCCGAATTACGGGGCGGGTTTTTTTGCGTCTTGAATTTCCGCTCATCGCCATCCGACGAAACTTTTTACAGCGATTGCAGTTCCTTCATGACGCCTTCGTCATCCTTTTCCTCCTCCACCCGTTGCTTTTTCAACTCGCGGTAGCCGGCCACGATCGCTTTTTCGTCGATGCCATCCAGACGCAGAAACACGCCGTGGCCCTGTTTAGGCGAGAATAAATGATGCGCGACGATTCCGATGCGTTCGCCGCCGATCGCGTCAACGCCGTTGACCGCTCGTTCCTCCGCCAGCGTTAGCGCCTCCCGCAGGACCTCGGCGGCCTTGGGCTCGCCGGCAAGACCGAGAATTTCATCGATCCATCCCGGCGTTATCAAAAAAACCCGCGCGGTCGCGCGCAGCGGGTGTGGCCCATGCTGAAAGGACAGGTACGTAAAATCCTTCAGCCGGCCCATGTGGCGGAAGGACCCTTTGCCGAATTGGCCGACCTGATCGATATACGCCTTAATTTTCGCCGCCGTCTCAAACCGCAATTCCGACGCGGCCGCCTTCATCCGCTCGGTATGCCCGCGCAAGAACTCCGCCGGATCGACCAGTATTCTCGCGCTCCATTCGACAAGCCGCCGATACTGCGCCATCGCGACCGACCCGTCGCACGGGGCCGGGCATTTACCCATTTCCTTATACGCGCAGGCCGCGCCGGTCGGCGCCTGGGTAAGCACGTTGAAATACCGGCACAGGTCGAACGCATCCTCCACGGTTTCAATCAGCCGGGCGGCGGCGTGTTTATCTTCCAACGGTCCGATCAGCGCGCCCGGTCGCGGCGACAGATCGGTGGTTTTCACATATCGCGGGAACCCCGCCTCCGGATCGACATGCACGAACCAAGCCGGCCGGAATCCGACCATCCCGCGATACGACTCGGGGAAGACCGCTCGGGCCGCCTCGTAATAAATCCAGTCCGCCTCGAAAGCGCTGTCCACCCGCCGCCATTTCACCCGGCGAACCAGTTCGCGATAGTTCACTCGCCGGGAAACGCCGCCCTGTTCCCCGTCGCTCCCCAGGCGCCGCCTGAGGCTGTAGCGCAGATTTTTGACGCAAAGCAGTTGCACCGGACGATCGGCGGCGTCGCACAGTAGATAGACAGCCCATTTGGCGGGCGCGAGTTTGGCAAACGCCTCAAAATCCCCGCGAGGATCGAAGTCCATTTCCCGTTCAAAAATCGGCGGGATTTCCTGCATATCGATTCGTATGGTAGGATCGCCCTGCGCTCCGGCAAGGCCACTGCCGCCTACAAACAATGTTTAATTCTTCAAACGATCCGCTGGTTTCGATCATCATGGGCAGCAAGTCCGATTGGGAAACGATGCAGCATGCCGACGCGATGCTGACGCAGCTTGGGGTGCCGCATGAGTGCCGGGTTATCTCCGCTCATCGCACGCCGGATCTGATGTCGGCATTCGCCAGGGAAGCGGAGGCCCGCGGCATCGAAGTGATTGTCGCCGGGGCCGGCGGGGCCGCCCATCTTCCCGGCATGACCGCCGCTCACACCGTCCTTCCCGTGCTCGGCGTTCCCGTGCAAAGCCATGCGCTCAGCGGTCAGGATTCGCTGCTGTCGATCGTGCAGATGCCGGCGGGCGTGCCGGTCGGAACACTGGCGATCGGAAAGGCCGGCGCCATCAACGCCGCGCTGCTGGCCGCGGCGATTCTCGCCAATTCCCGGCCCCCGCTGCGCGAAACGCTCAGGACATTTCGCTCGGATCAGGCCCAGCGCGTTTTGGGCGAAACCGTGCCGTAAGAATTTCGCGCGGCCATCCGTGCGATCGCATTGTTCGCCCTCCCTTGATTTCCGCCGCTTCGTCCCGATAAGTAACAGGCGTGGCTATCACTCCAATTCTCCCCGGCGCGGCGATCGGCGTTCTTGGCAGCGGCCAGCTTGGTCGAATGTTCGCGCTGGCCGCCCGTCGAATGGGCTATCGCGTCCATACCTTTTCGCCCGATTCCGATACCCCGACCGGCCAGGTCGCCGACCTGGAGATCGCCGCCGCTTATGATGATCTCGGCAAGGTGGCGCAGTTTGCCCGCAATGTGTCGGCGGTGACGTTCGAGTTTGAAAACGTCCCCGCCGCCACCGCCGCCGCCGCCGCCCGGCAGGCGCCCGTCCGACCCGACGGCGACGTCCTGCACATCACCCAAAACCGCCTTCGCGAAAAAAACTTCCTCCTTCAAAACGCCTTCCCCACCACCCCTTTCCGTCCGATTCGCTCGTTGCAGGACGTGCAAGACGCCACCCGCGAACTCGGCTGCCCCGGCGTCCTGAAAACCGCCTCGTTCGGATACGACGGCAAAGGGCAAAGCAAAATCCGCTCGTATGACGACGCCGTGGCCGCGATCTCCGATTCGGCCGACGTCGAGCGAATCTATGAATCTTTCGTCGACTTCGAGCGTGAAATCTCCGTCGTCGCCGCCCGCGGCGCCGACGGCTCCTTCGCCCACTGGGGCGCGATCGACAACACCCACCGCGATCACATCCTCGATCTAAGCGTTTCGCCCGCCGACATTCCCCCCGCCGTCGAAAAGCATGCCGTCGAAATCGCCCGCGGCATCCTGGAAAAACTCAACGTCGTCGGCGTTCTCTGCGTCGAACTGTTCCTGACCAAAAACGGCCGGCTTCTCGTCAACGAGCTTGCGCCCCGGCCGCACAACAGCGGCCACCTCACGATCGACTCGCATTTCACGAGCCAATTCGAGCAACAACTCCGCGCCGTCTGCGGTCTCCCGCTCGGCGACACCCGGCGACTCCAACCCGCCGCGATGGTGAATCTGCTCGGAGATTTATGGGCCGACGGCGAACCCGATTGGGCGTCGGCATGCGCGATGCCGAACATCAAGCTGCATCTCTACGGGAAAGCCGAGCCCCGGCCCGGCCGAAAAATGGGTCACATCACCGCGCTGGCCGACACGGCCCCCGCCGCCGCCAAAGCGGCTTTGGCGGCGCGAGACACCCTGGCGCCGACGACCGCAAATCGCCGCTGATGCACGTCATTTCCGCTCGGCGGGCGACCCGCGACGCAAACCGCGTTGATTCTCGCCTTACTTGCACGGCAAGTTGTCTTGTGATGACGATTCGCAAGAATGCAACTCGATGCCGGCGGACCAAAGCAGTTATCGAGGCATGGCGATGGGCGTGCGTCTTCGCGCCGTCCGCCGGGTCTTCGAGAACGATGTCGTTGCAATTGATGGAATTGATCTGGACGTTGCGCCGGGCGAATTCGCGGCGATTTTGGGACCTTCCGGCTGCGGGAAATCGACGCTATTGAGATTGATCGCCGGCCTGGATCGGCCGCAGGGCGGGACGATCGAAATCGATTCCAGCCTCTCCGCCGTGCCCCGCGGTCGTGAATATGAAGGTCGCGCGGATATCGCGTATGTTTTTCAGGACGCCCATCTGCTCCCCTGGCGAACCGTGCTCCATAACGTCGCGCTTCCGCTGGAATTAATGCACGCGACCCAATCGCATCGCATGCTGGCCGCTCGGCAGGCCATCGAGCAGGTCGGACTCGCCGAGGCGGTCGATCGCTATCCCAACCAACTGTCCGGCGGACAACGCATGCGCGTCTCCCTCGCGCGGGCAATGGTAACCGATCCCAAATTATTGCTTCTCGATGAGCCATTTGCCGCCCTCGACGAAATCACCCGCCAGAAACTCGACGAACAACTACGCCAACTCTGGCTCGATCGCGGCATGACCGTCCTTTTCGTCACCCATTCGACGCAGGAGGCGGTTTTCCTTGCCCAGCGGGCGGCGGTGATGACCCGCCGGCCCGGGAAAATCATTCACGACGCGCGCATCGATCTGCCGATCGATCGCCCAGCCCTGATTCGTGCCACCCCGGCGTTCGCCCGTGAAATGCACGCGATCTACCAGTCGCTGGAAAAAGGAGGCGCGTGAAAAAACCCCGCATCGATTTTCTGTCCACGATCCTTCCGCCCGCCCTGGTCCTGCTTGCGGCGCTGGCGGCCCTCGAAGCCTATCTTCGCCTCGCCCATGTGCATCGATACATGATGCCATTGCCGTCATCGATCGGCATGGCCCTGCTCAACGACACCGACGAGCTGCTGACCGCCCTCGGTTGGACCGCCCTTTCCGCCGTCGGCGGATTTGCCGCCAGCGCCGTCGTCGGCGTAGCGCTGGCGATCGTCCTCTCGGCGTCGTCGCTCATTCGGCGGGCGTTTTATCCATACACGATCTTCTTTCAGACGGTGCCGATCGTCGCCATCGCCCCGATGCTTCTCTTTTGGATCGGCTCAGGTCCATTTCCCGTAGCGGTCTGCGCGTTTATTGTTTCGGTCTTCCCGGTGATCGCCAATACGCTGGCGGGATTGATGTCCACCGACCCGGCGTTGGTCGATTTGTTTCGCCTTTACGGAGCGTCGCCACTGTCGGCGATGTGGAAGCTGCGATTGCCGTCGGCCCTGCCGAGCATTTTGACTGGCCTGCGCATCGCCGCTGGATTGGCGGTGATCGGAACGGTCGTCGCCGAATTCCTGGTTGGCCAGAGCATGGGAAAAGTAGGTTTGGGAATCCTCGTCGTGGACGGCATTCATCAAGCCCACCTCGACATCGCCTTCGCCGCCGTTTTGCTGGCGTCGATGCTCGGTTTGATGATTTTCGCCGCGGTGAACACCGCCGCCTGGCTCTCGCTGCGCCGCTGGCACGCGTCGGCAAAATAACTTATGACGAGCACGCGGTTTTTTGTACCGTCGACCGGTACTGGGCCTATCGATTTAATTGGTTTCCCGCGTTCTCACCCTCATTTTCCGTGTGAAACGAGATTTGTAAGACGGAAACTGTATTAACTCGATAAGCCCTCCTTCGGGAGAGGGAGTAGAACGTGTAGTCGCGCAAGTTCGTTGCGGCTCTGTCAAGCCATTCAGGAGATGCGTTGCCGCCACTTCTCGGGATCCTGAGAGGTATGGAAAACGGCGTAGACTGTCACTATTTCGTTGACGTGTTCGTAGAACACCACATTCGGAAAACGCCGAATCAGCCCGCGCCGATAATTTTCATGAATGGGCGCATACATCTCGGGCATTCGGAAGATAGCTTCGCCGCACGCATCAACACAGCCCGGAATTCCTCCCCCGAGATCGATCCTACGATTCTCGTAGTACCGGCCGCGGAAGGACTAATCCTCATGCCCACCGCACTCCAGAGACAAGTGAACGCCTATCACGATTCGGTGAGGGAGGTCAGCAGCCTCGCCGTGCGATCACGAGCCTGTAACACGCGAATCAGTTCGTCGCCGCCGGCAAGGTATTCCAGGATGGATTCCACCGGATAGCGCATTCCGCGCACGCACGGCTTGCCATGACAGATTTCAGGGTCAACTGTTATTCGGGAAAGCAGCGACTGATCGACCACATCCTTATGTTATGCCACGGGCCCCGAATGCCAATTCCCAGACGAGATAGTGAAATTCCGACGCGACCGCCGGCCAATCTATCACCGTTCCGTGTCAGGCTCCAAATCGGGGGGGGAAAAAGGGACGCGGGAAAGAGGGGGTGGGAAGATGGTCCGGGGGGCGGAAAAAGGCTCGGAAGCTCGGAAGCCAATTCCAGGCCGGCTCGTCCAAACTCCAGCCGCGTCGGCGTCGCCGATAGGAAGGCTCGACGCCGGGCCTCTCCGAATCTTTTATCCTTCACGGCACGAACAATTCTGATGTGACGGCGGGGATGATCGGCGGCGCGCCGCGCGGCCGCGCGGGCTCTCGACGCGGCCGATTGCGAGAGCCGCGAAAAGCGTCGCATCGTGTCGCATGGCGCATCTGCCGCGCGAAGTGGAGTTCGACTTTTGGGTAGTCATCGCGTGCCGCCGACGGCGACCGCCTCTTCGTCCATGACCTCTCCCTGGGCGGGGCCGGGATCGGTGGTGAAGGTGAAAGCGTGTTTCGCGGGGTCTACGTCTACCTTAATGGTTTCGCCTTCGCCGAAGGCGCCGGAGAGAATCTTGCCGGCCAATGGGTTTTCGATCTGTTGCTGGATCACGCGCTTGAGCGGTCGGGCGCCATAGGCGGGGTCGTAGCCTTCTTCGCCGAGCATGTGCTTGGCTTGATCGGTGATCATCAGCTTCAGATTCCTCAGCGCCAGGCGCTTGCGAAGGTGATTAAGTTGCACATCCACGATCTTATCGAGCTGATCGCGGCTGAGCGTGTGGAACAAAATCGTTTCGTCGATTCGATTCAGGAATTCGGGGCGGAAGTTGAGTTTCAGCAGTTCCTTGACCGCCGCCTCCACTTCCCATTCGGGGGCTTGCTTAAGCGCCAGCTTTTGGATTTCATTCGATCCTAAATTGCTGGTCATGACGATGACGGTATTTTTGAAATTCACCGTTCGGCCTTGTCCGTCGGTAAGTCGGCCATCGTCGAGAACCTGCAACAATACGTTAAAGACATCGCGATGCGCCTTTTCGATTTCATCGAAAAGAATCACCGAGTAGGGCTTGCGCCGAACCGCTTCGGTCAGTCGGCCTCCTTCTTCATAGCCGACATACCCTGGCGGCGCGCCGATCAGGCGCGCGACCGAATGCTGCTCCATAAACTCGCTCATGTCGATGCGGACCATGGCGTTGTCGTCGTCGAAAAGAAACTCGGCCAGTGCCTTGCACAGTTCGGTTTTTCCGACGCCGGTGGGGCCAAGGAAAAGGAACGATCCGATCGGCCGATTGGCGTCGCCCAGGCCGGCGCGGTTACGCCGAACTGCGTTGGCGACCGCTCGGACGGCGTCGTCCTGCCCGATGACGCGCTTGCCGAGGCGCTCTTCCATTTTGATGAGCTTTTCGCGTTCGCCCTCGAGCATGCGGGTGACGGGAACGCCGGTCCAGCGCGAAACGACGCCGGCGATTTCGTCGGCGGTCACTTCTTCCTTCACCAGCGATTGGCCGTCTTTGGTGAGTTCGCGCATTTTGGCGCCGGCCTCGTCGATCTGCCGCTGAATATCGCGAAGCTCGCCATATTGGATGCGGGCGGCGACTTCCCAATTGCCCTGGCGTTGGGCTTGTTCGAGTTCGACTTTCTTCTGGTCCATTTTTTCCTGAAGCGTTTTGCTGGCGCGCATGACGCCGACTTCGTTTTCCCAGCGCGCGGTCAGCTGCGTGTTCTTCTCCTGAAGCTCGCTCAGTTCCCGATCGGCTTTCTGCAATTGCTGTTTGCTGGCGGGATCTTTTTCGTGGCGAAGCGCTTCGGTCTCGATTTGAAGCTGCATCATCCGCCGACGGATTTGGTCGAGGTCGGCGGGCATCGAATCGTTTTCGATGCGGAGGCGCGAAGCCGCTTCGTCGATCAGATCGATCGCCTTATCCGGAAGAAAACGATCGGTGATATAGCGGTCGCTGAGCACCGCCGCCGAGACGATGGCGCCGTCGGTGATGCGAACGCCGTGGTGGGTTTGATAGCGGTCTTTCAGGCCGCGGAGGATGGCGATCGTATCTTCGACGCTGGGCTGGCCGACGATGATCGGCTGAAATCGCCGTTCGAGAGCCGCGTCTTTTTCGATGTGCTTTTTGTATTCGTCGAGCGTGGTGGCGCCGATGGTTCGCAACTCGCCGCGCGCCAGGGCCGGCTTGAGCAGATTGCCGGCGTCCATCGATCCCTCTGCCTTGCCCGCGCCGACGACGGTATGCAATTCGTCGATGAACAAAATAACCTGCCCATCGCTTTGCTGAACGTCCTTGATGACGGCTTTCAGCCGATCCTCAAACTCCCCGCGATACTTGGCGCCGGCGATGAGCGCGCCCATGTCGAGCGCGATGATCCGCTTATTCTTCAAGACCTCCGGCACATCGCCGTTGATCATGCGAATCGCCAATCCTTCGACGATGGCGGTTTTTCCGACGCCCGGCTCGCCGATCAGCACTGGATTATTCTTCGTCCGTCGCGCCAGCACCTGCATCGTGCGCCGGATTTCTTCGTCGCGGCCGATGACGGGATCGAGCTTTCCCTGCCGAGCCATTTCGACCAGATCGCGGCCGTATCGCTGGAGGGCCTGGTATTTTTCCTCGGGGTTTTGATCGGTGACGCGCTGGCCGCCTCGGATTTCCTTGAGGGCGTCGAGAATGGCGTTATGCGTAATGCCGTTGGACGTGAGAATCTGCTGCGCGTCGCTCTTGACCTGGGCCAAGGCGAGCAAGAGGTGCTCGGTGGAGACGTACTCATCTTTAAGCCGATCGGCGTCCTTCTGGGCGGCCAGAAAGATTTCGTTGGTCGCGCGGTTCATTCCGAGTTGAGTGCCGGTCGCGCTGGGCAGGCGATCGAGTTGCGTGGCGACGGCTGTTTCGATCGCGCCCGCGCCGGCGCCGAGCTTCTGCAAAAGGGGATGAAAAACGCCTTCCTTTTCGGTCAGAAGCGCGCTCAGAAGATGCACTGGCATCAACTCGGCGTTGCTCCGCTGCTGGGCAAGTTCTTGCGCTCGAACGACGGCTTCCTGTGCTTTAATTGTGTATTTGTCGAATCGCATAAAGTCTCCAACGTAAAGCGCGTAATAAGCAAACGGCGGCGGTCCCGACCGTCAATTGGGAATCTGCAATCCGAGGCCTTTTGCCGGGCGTTGGGCGTCCAGCCGCGTCTGCACATCTCGAACGACCGAATCGATTTCAGATTGCGTTCTCATGGGAGACCTCGAAGCATCAGAAAAAATTGCACATCAAACCTATTGCGATTTTAGCGTCCGCTTCGTCGAAGGCTATGTCCGGTCCGATAGGCGGCAATGACGCGAAGTCCAAAAAAGAGTGAAAACCAGCCCGAAACTCTCCACCTCACCTGCGGACTGAGCGGGGCGTCAGATGGTTGGCGACGGAGCTTTAGAATGTCGCGTGTGCGGGAGTCTGCCGCCCATGTGGCATTGTTACGCCGGCTTGGCGCAGCCCATGCGCTACTTCTGAATATACCGCGTAATAAACGCAGCTTCGCCATCGCCTGGCGGCAAGCAATTCAAAGGCCGCGGTTCAGTTGGCGGCCGCCAACTCGCGCCAAGTCGCCATTAATCATGGCTCCAAGGAATTGCTTTTGATCACTTATCTCGATCAAAAACGAGGCTGGCCTCCCGATGGAGGCCAGCCGGATTTCGATTAGACGAAAAGAGTCGCGATTAGACTCGAGCCATCGCCCGTTTTTTTGCCGGCTTGGCCTTTGCCTTCGGGGCGATCTTGACGCTCGTTTTGCTCGGCGCCGATTTGGCTTTCGCCGCCGCGGGCTTTGAGGTCATCGAGCCTTTGATGGCCGCGTGGGCTGCCGCCAAGCGCGCGATCGGCACGCGGAAGGGCGAGCAGCTTACGTAGTCCAAACCGACGCTGTGGCAGAACTCGACGCTGCGCGGGTCGCCGCCGTGCTCGCCGCAAATGCCGCACTTGAGGCCGGGGTGGCTTTCGCGGCCGAGCTTCACGGCCATCGAAATCAACTTGCCGACGCCGCCCACGTCCAGGCTCTGGAACGGGTCGCGCTCGAGGATTTCCTTCCTCACGTACTCCGGCAAAAAGCTGCCGGCGTCGTCGCGGCTGTAGCCGAAGGTCATCTGCGTCAGGTCGTTGGTACCGAAGCTAAAGAACTCGGCGGTCTGAGCCAGTTCATCGGCCGTCACGGCGGCGCGGGGCACTTCGATCATCGTGCCGTACATGTAATCGACCTTGGTTCCCTGCTCGGCGAAGACCGCGTCGGCGACCTGCACGGTGTACTTCTTCAGGTAGTCCAGTTCCTTCTTGGTGCCGGCCAGCGGGATCATGATTTCCGGCAAAACCGAAATCCGCTGCTTCTTACATTCAACCGCCGCCTCGATGATCGCCCGGACCTGCATCTCCAAGATTTCCGGATAGGTGACGGCCAGACGATCCCCGCGATGGCCGAGCATCGGGTTGGATTCGTGAAGCTGCTCGACGCGCTTCTTCACTTCATCAAGCGATTTGCCCAGGCTCTTGGCCAGTTCTTCCTGGTCCTTTTCGTTGTGCGGGAGGAACTCATGCAACGGAGGATCGAGCAGGCGGATCGTCACCGGCAGGCCCTTCATCGCCTTGAAGATGCCGACGAAATCTTCCTTCTGATACGGCAGCAGCTTCTTGAGCGCTTCTTTTCGGGCTTCGATATTCGACGCCAGGATCATCTCGCGCATGTGATGAATGCGCTGCGGATCGAAGAACATATGCTCGGTGCGGGTCAGGCCGATACCCTCGGCGCCGAAATTCCGCGCTACTTCCGCATCGTGCGGGGTGTCCGCGTTGGTCCGCACTTTCAACGTGCGATACTTGTCCGCCCATTCCATGATCTTGCGGAACGCGCCGGTCAGGCTGGCTTCCTGCGTTTCAACGGCGCCTTCGTAGACTTCGCCAAGGCCGCCGTCGAGGGAGATGACGTCGTCGATGCCGTACGTCTTGCCGTTGACGCTGAGCGTTTTGGCCTTGGCGTCGATGTGAAGCGCCCCGGCGCCGGCCACGCAAGGCGTTCCCATGCCGCGGGCCACGACGGCGGCGTGGCTGGTCATGCCGCCGGTGCTGGTCAGGATGCCTTCAGAGACGTGCATGCCGCCGATATCCGCCGGCTCGGTCTCGCGCCGGACGAGGATGATTTTCTCCCCGTTGGCCACGCGCAGCTCGGCTTCTTCGGCCGTGAACGCGATCTTCCCCACCGCCGCCCCGGGAGACGCGGGCAGCCCCTTGGCGATGACTTCCTTCGCCGCCTTGGGATTAAACGTCGGGTGCAACAGTTGATCGAGACTGGCCGGATCGACGCGAAGAACGGCCGTCTTCTCGTCGATTAAGCCTTCCTTCGCCATATCGACGGCGATCTTCACGGCGGCGGCGGTCGTTCGCTTGCCGTTGCGGGTCTGGAGCATGTAGAGCTTGCCCTTTTCGATCGTGAACTCGAAATCTTGCACGTCTTTGTAGCGCGCCTCGAGGATGTCTTTCACGTCGAGCAATTCGCGCCAGCTCTTCTTGCTCCACTGGCCCATCTGCTCGCAGGGGATGGGCGTACGGATGCCGGCCACCACGTCCTCGCCCTGTGCGTTGATGAGGAACTCGCCGTAAAACTTATTTTCGCCGGTCGATGGATTGCGGGTGAAAGCCACGCCGGTGGCGCTGTCGTCGCCCATGTTGCCGAAGACCATCGCCTGCACGTTGACGGCCGTTCCGCGGAGGCCGCGAATGTCATTGAGTTCGCGATAGCGGATGGCCCGGTCGCCCATCCAGCTTTTGAACACGGCTTCGATGGCGTGCTGAAGCTGGAGGTAAGGATCGGTGGGGAAATCTTCGCCGACATGCTGCTTATAGACGGCTTTGTATTTGGCGACCACCTCCTTGAGATCTTCGGTGGAAAGGTCGGTATCGAGCTGAACGCCGCGCGCTTCTTTCACGGCGCTCAGTTCATGCTCGAAATGTTCGTGGTCGACGCCCATGACGGTATCGCCGAACATGTTGATAAGTCGGCGATAGCTGTCGTAGGCGAAGCGTTCGTTGCCGGTGAGCTTGGCGAGGCCTTCGACGGCGGCGTCGCTGAGGCCGATATTGAGGACGGTATCCATCATGCCGGGCATCGACATCTTGGCGCCGGACCGGGCGGCGACCAGCAGCGGATTGGCCGGATCGCCGAACATCTTGCCCGAGGCCTTTTCGACCTTGGCGATATTCGCCCGCACTTCGTCCATTAACCCCGGCGGCAGTTGTTGGCCGGCGTCGTTGTAATCGCCGCAAGTGTCGGTCGTGATGGTAAATCCGGCCGGCACCGGCAGCGGCACGAGGGTCATATCGGCGAGATTGGCGCCTTTGCCGCCGAGCAGGTCTTTGAGATAGGCGCCGCCTTCGGCTTTGCCGTTGCCGAAGAAGTAAACGCGTTTGATTTTCTTGCCGGCGGGGGCCGGTTTGGCGGCTTTGCCATTGATTCTAGCCATAGGTTTTGGTTCTCCGCGGGGTCGGGCGGCGCGCCTGGACCCGAATAGATTTTCAAAAAGATTCCGTCCCACTGGGACCAACGCCGGCGCGACATCTCGCGCCAAAAAAAGGCGTGCGTACAAACGTGTCCGTCTCGGCTCCTCGGTATGGAATCCGCGCCGCAGGAAAGGCGGGAAGTATAGGGGAACGACATTTTCTGTCAATTTGCCGCGGGAAAAAAGCGAAACGACGGCCGTCGGATCGCAGGCGTGTCGTTGGCGGCAATCGCCGGAATCGGATAGTATCGGCGTATGGGCATGCCGAAAGCAGTCAAACGTTACACGCCCGAGGAGTATTACCGCCTCGAGCGAGATGCCACGTACAAGAGCGACTATTACGACGGCGAAATTTTCGCGATGGCCGGGGGTACGTCGCGGCACGCTTTGATTGGCAGCAACATTAATCGGGAAGTCGGCAACGGGCTCAAGGGAACGCCGTGTGCAGCTTATAGCGCGGACCAGCGCCTAAAGATCAAAACCACCGGCCTGCGCGTCTATCCCGATGTGAGCGTTTACTGCGGTCCATTGGAGTACGACGCGCAGGACGCCAACGCCGAAACCGCGACCAATCCGACGGTGCTCATCGAGGTGCTTTCTCCGTCGACCGAAAGCTACGATCGCGGCTTTAAGGCGGAAAACTACCGGCAAATCAAATCACTTCGCGCATATGTGCTGGTTTCGCAAGATAAGCCGCACGTGGAAGTGTACGAACGGCAGGCGGACGACTCCTGGGTGCTAAGGGAAGAGAACCGGCTCGACGCCGCCGTAAAGGTGCCCGGCATTTCGGTGACGCTGCCGCTGGCCGAGGTGTATGACCGAATCGAGTTTAGCGCTTCGGACGCACGGCCAAAGCCGCCGGGCGGGTCGAGTGTTGAGGAATAATCGTAGACGATTCGGTGGGGATCAGTGCGCCCGTTCATCGCACGGCGAGGAGATTTCTCAATACTCATAGCTGTAGCCTCCTGCGTTATAGGGGTAGGGAAGGTCGGTTGGTTCCGGGCTCCCCTCCCTCCGAACCGGACTGGCGGGTCCCCGCATCCGGCTCTCCAGTCAGTGAGCCACCTTCGTGGTTGGCATGCCCGTGCATCGGCTTCCGTCAGCGCGCGAAAGTCTTGTCCGGCAAAGCATGCGTTTGGCCAGCGTTGATGGTCCGTGACCGTGCTCTAAAAGCCACTTCGCAATGTCACAGCCGCAAGCGCGGAGTGGGAACGGCGCCGACGTCGTTCTTGAATCCAACCTATTCAGGAGTTTACGAGCCACCGCGATGAATTCCTGCTGGTCGCAATGCGGTTGGCATCGAAAGGAACGCTTACCCAAAGAATCATGTGTCGGGATTCCGGTGACGCAACGATCGCTCGCCGATGGCACACGCCAGGTCGGCTCTTCCCAGCAGATCCAGCGCGGATGCTCTGAAACAGATCATCACCGGCAAGCTGTTTAAATCGATTCGAGACATTTCCACGAGATCAGCCCAGGGCGGGGGATCGAGCCCTCTTTCCGCAAAGAACGGTTTCAAGCGTTCGTACGATTGATGCGAATTATCCCCCGTCGGCGCGCGACACTTATGGCTTCCTGACGGATGCCACATAACTCACTTAAGTATTGATAGTTCGCCTGTTTAAGAGCAGTTTCGAAAGATGCTTGGAAGCGCATAAGTTGGCTTCATAATTCCGTTATTTTACTCCCCGCTCTCGCGGCCATGACTGGCTCCTTTGCCAATCCAAGACGACCGCAACCCCGTTGCCAATTTCTTACCAACCGAGCGGCGGTTTTCGCGAATTATAGCGAAAACGCCGAGAAATGAAGCTCGGGAGGTAGGACTCGAACCTACAACCAGCCGGTTAACAGCCGGCTGCTCTACCATTGAGCTACTCCCGAAACTGTGTCCACTTCCCAAAAGAAGGGTTCCTCACTGTATCGGTTCGGAGGCGGGAGTCAAGTGAGGGTGGTAATCGATGTTGCAACCCAGTGAAAATATCAATCTCACATTCGAAGTCTATCCGTCTCCCCTTTCGGCAGATCGCGACGGTGACACTTCTATTTCGCCTATGGGGTGACACTTTTACTCCGGTACAACAAGAAGCGAAAATGTCGCTTTTATCGAATAGCCGCCGGAGGTAAACTGCCGCCATGCACTCACCTCCTTATTTTCGCTGGATCGTGCCGCTCATTGTTGCGCTGACGGTAGGGGCGAAAGCGGCTGACGTGCAGGCGCCCGCCCGGAAAAATGTTCTGCTCATTATTTCCGACGACCTGACCTGCGCGCTGGGCTGCTATGCGCATCCGCTGGTGAAGTCGCCGAACGTCGACGCGCTGGCGGCGCGAGGCGTGCGGTTCGAGCACGCATACTGCCAGTTTCCGCTCTGCAATCCCAGCCGTTGCTCGTTCATGACCGGACGGCGCCCGGATACCACGCGCGTCTATGGGAACGGCGTGAACTTCCGCAAGAATCTGCCGGATGTGATTACGATTCCGCAGCATTTCATGCACGCCGGCTACTTCGCCGGTCGCGTCGGCAAGATTTATCATTACGGCGTTCCCGACCAGATCGGCACCAATGGCCTCGACGACGGCGCCTCGTGGAACCAGGTCGTCAACCCGAGCGGCCGCGACAAGGACGAAGAGGCCGACGTGATCAAATTCACCGGCCAGCCATTCAAAGGGATCGGCGCGTCCATCTGCTGGCTGGAAACCAAGGGCAACGGCGAAGATCACACCGACGGAAAGATCGCCGACGCCGTCGTGAAGATGCTCGAGGATCACAAGGACGGCCCGTTCTTCATCGCCTGCGGGTTCTTCAGGCCGCATGTGCCGTGTGCCGCGAGCGAGAACTATTTCGATTTGTACTCGCTGGATAAAGTGCGGCTGCCGATCGAACCGCCGGAACATATCGCGGGGATTCCGCCGATCGCGCTGACGGTGAAGCCGTTGAATTACGGGCTGGACGACGAAAAATTGCGAATCTTCACCCGCGCGTACTACGCCAGTACAAGCCTGATGGACGCGCAGGCCGGGCGGGTGATCGCCGCGCTGGATCGGCTCAAGCTGTCGGACAAGACGGTCGTGGTTTTTATTTCCGATCACGGGTGGTGCCTGGGCAACCACGGCCAGTGGCAAAAGATGCTGCTGTTCGAGGAATCGGTGCGGGTGCCGATGATCATTTGCGATCCGTCGCTCAAACGAAACAACGGAAAAGTTTCCGGGCGGACGGTCGAGCTGGTCGATCTATATCCCACGCTGGCCGATCTGTGCGGGCTGCCCGCGCCCAAGGGCGCCGAGGGGACAAGTTTGCGGCCGCTGCTGGAAGACCCGCAAGCAGCGTGGGATCACCCGGCTTATACCCAGGTCACGCGCGGAAAAGTCATGGGCCGAAGCGTTCGCACGGAACAGTGGCGCTACACCGAATGGGACCACGGCGACAAAGGCGCGGAACTGTACGATCAAACCAACGATCCGAAAGAATTCAAGAATCTTGCTTCCGATCCGGCACACGCGCAAACGGTTCAGGACGTAAAAAAGCTGCTCGCGAATATGCGCGATAACGCGGGCGGCCGATGACGGCGCCTATCGACGTCGCCCGCGAATCACGCGCGACGGGAAATGCGCAAACGCCGATGGAAAGCCGCGCCGCTCGAGCATTTCTTATGTTGGTGAAGCGACCTTGCGTGGCGAAAAATGCCCCGCAAGCGGGACCGCCAAACGCAGAAACGCGCGAGCAACCTGACACTGCTCTAAATGAACTTGCGCAACGAGGCGCTCTACTCCCTCGCCCGGCAATTCGGGAGAGGGGTGGGGTGGGTTGATGAAAATCCCCTCGAAACCTGCGCTCTTACGGTGGTCCGTCGAACCCGAACCATTGCGCAATGGGGCGTGTTCTCCCTCTCCCGGTAATCCGGGAGAGGGGTGGGGAGAGGGTTTTTCTAGGCGGCTGAATCAAGAGCCACCACCCTATCCCTCCCCCGGCGTAGGGCTTGTCGATTTGATTGGTTTTCCGGCGTTTTCGCCCTTGTTTTCCGTGAAGAAACGAGGCTTGCGAGACGGAAATCGTATTAAATCGACAAGCCCCGTACCGGGAGAGGGAACCGGAAATCCATCGTCGATGCGCAACAAAAGCGGCTCGACACCCACCTTGTATATTTCATCAGCCCAGGGTTGGGGAGAGGGTTTCTTTAAACGATGCAAGTCGAATAAAATCCGAACTGTCAAAGAACCCCTCACCCTGCCCTCTCCCGAAGTACCGGGCGAGGGTATGAAACAAAACGCGCGTAATCGCGCAAGGTTATTTAGGTCTCTCGTTTCATTTTTCGTTTCGCTTCCGGCGATTTTCATTTTGACGACAACGGCGTCAATCTTTGCGACCAACGCCACCCTCTCGCTTCCTTTGCAGGGGAACTACCGTCCCGGCCATTACATGCCGATTCGAGTCGTCGCGCATTGCGACACGGCCGGCGACGTGCTTTCGCTTCATGCCTCGGGCGCGCTGACTACGGATATCAAGGCCGCCGACGGCTCGATCAACGCGACCATTCCCTGGCTGTCGATTCGCACGATCCGCGACGTCGGCTGGACCGTATCCTCGGCCGATCATCCGGTCGCTCTTCCCTTGCACGCGCTGGACGAGGACGAACGCCTGATCGGTTACGCCGGCGCCGATCCCGACGTCCTGGCGGCCAGGTTTCCCGGCAAGAAAATGATTCGGGTTGAACTCAACATGGCTGACCCTTTGCCCGGTCCTGCCGTCGGATGGGAATCGCTCGACGGAATCGTCCTGGATTCGTCCGCGGCCGGGCGGCTTTCGCAAGGCGCCGTCGCCACGCTGCTGGCATGCGGCGCGGCGATCGCCATCCGCTCGGCGCATATGCCCGGCGGCGGGTGGCCGTGGAAACGCCAAGGCGGTTACTGGGTGATGCACGCCAACGTCGCCGGTCCCGACGCGGCTTATTTTCCCGAGGCCTACCAGCCGACACAGGCATGGGCGCGGGGGTGGCCCGCCGCGCTGCGGCGTCAGGCGCTCGGCGCGGCCGCGGTCTTCGCGATTTTCATCACGGCCCTCACCCTCTGGCGATCGCGCTGGACCGCCCCGGCAGTCGTCGCGCTCTGCGCGCTGACCGCCGCGGCGGCGATTCGGTGGCGCGATCATCAGCCGGTGGATATCGCGGCGGGTGGATCGGTCATCGTGTTGACCGATTCGACCACGCAGCGGGATCAATGGACATATCATGCCGTTCTTAGATCGGCGGATTGCCGAGTTCCCTGGCGCAGCCTGAGCCGGCCGGTTTTCGGATATCGGCAACAGGCCCAGGAAATCGGCGCGCGCCTGCGTTGCGCCGCCGACGGAGAGCCGGCGCTGTTTTCATATCATTTGCAGCCGAGGCAATCCTTGGCGTTTGTCGCGCGCGAACTGTCGCCGGCGCGGGTGACGCTATCGACGACGATGCCGATCACCTCTCCGCTTCGCACGCTCGCGGACAATTCTTATGCCATGGCCGGGGATCGCATGTCGGGGCAGATTTTCGGCGACGGAGAAGAGGAGTGGCCCAGCGTCGTGATCGCCAGGGGCATGCCCGCTGGCGATTTATCGTCAAATGGGGTATCTCCCTCCCGCGTGATAGCATGGGACAGACCCGCCGACCGTGTTGAAAACCGTGTGAGCGTTCGCGCGCTGGGGTGGGCCAACCTGGCCTTCACTCGCCTTTACCACCAACTGACGATCCGCCGACCCTCGCCCCTGCCGCGCGTCGGGCCGGCGATTCTTGTCTGCAATCATGTGAGCGGCCTCGATCCCCTCTTGCTGCAGTCATGCTGCAAACGACTGGTGATCTGGATGATGGCCAAGGAATATTACGACATCAAACCAATGGGGTGGATCTTCCGCACCGTGCAGGCGATTCCCGTCGAGCGCAATGGCCGGGACATGGGCGCCACCCGCGCCGCGCTTCGGGCGCTGGAAAAGGGACGGATCCTCGGCATCTTTCCCGAAGGAAAAATCGAAACAACGCGCGATTTGCTTCCGTTTCAGACCGGCGTCGCCCTCCTTGCGATGAAAGCCAACGTGCCGGTCTTCCCGGCATATATCGACGGCACGCATCGCGGCAAAGAAATGGTCGAAGCCTTTTCCAAGCCCAACCGCGTGGTCATTACCTTCGGTCCGGAAGTCGAATTCGATCGAAGCGCCACCAACCGCCAATCGCTCGATCAGGCGACGGAAAAAATCCAGCGGGCCGTCAGGAATCTCACCCTCTCCGCTACGAAGTGATTGTGGTCGGTTTCACCGACAAACACCGCGCCCGCGATTGCGGGCGCGGTGGTGCGTTGGGCAAGACGGCCTGAATCTACAACGAGTTGCCACGCATTGCGGGGCTCAAAGCGGAGTGTCCGATTAACCAATTCAAGGTTCGAACCGACCGTTTTTAGGAATTCTCGCTTTTCGACGGCATCGGTGCTGGATGCCGCGATTTTCGCTTGTTTCAAGCGATTTACGAACCGAATGACTGGTTCGAACCGCGTCTCGTGGGTTTGATTGAAGGTCTTCAATCGTTCTGTGATGTCCTGCTTGTCGGCAAGTATCCGGGTCTTCCTTGCTCGGTATTCCTTTTCTGAAAAAAGCTGGTCAAGGTATCCTGTCATGAGCCGATCGAGTTTCGTGTCAGTGGCTTGAATTTCCTTTTGCAATTTTTCCGTCGCCTCGGTCATGCTGGCGATGTCGTTTTGGCGATCGTTCTCAAGCTCGGCGAGCATCCACGGAACCCATTCGTCAGGCACGCAGGCCGATGTCAGGACGTTCGTAATCTGTTCGGCAATGGCTTCCTCTCGCACGTACGGCTGCGAACAATCCTTCTTGACCCTCTTGGTGCACCGCAAGTAGTTGTGGCCCTTCTGCGTTTCAGTGGTGACGAAACATCCGCATTCGCCGCACCGAAACAATCCGCGGTAGAGGTATGCCTTAAAGCGGTTAAGAACTTTCGGTTGACTCTTGCGAGCAATCACGGCTTGGCATTGGTCAAAGATGTCTTTGGTAATGATCGGCTCATGCTTGCCTTCGTAATGCTCACCGCTGTAGAAAATCGTGCCGTAGTAAATCGGGTTTTGCAGGAGGCGGTGATACTGGGCACGTGACAGTGGCTCGCCTGTGCGAGCGGTCATGCCGAGTCCCGTCATCGCATCTTCAAGATGATCGAGCGTGTAAAGTCCAGTCGCGTAGAGTTGAAATGTTTTTCGAATAAGCGGTGATCGTTCCGGATCAGGAAAGATGTTTCGGGCTTTCTTGTCGTTCAAATATCCGATCGGTGCGACGGTCGGCCAGATACCATTCTTCAATTTCTGTCGCTGACCGCGACGGATATTTTCCGACAGAGCATCGACATAATATTTCGACATGCCGAAAAGCATCGCAAGCGTCAATTTGCCTTGCGATGTCGGCTCAAATGCAATCGTCGGAAATTTCAGATCGACAATGATGCCGGTATCGACAAGGTGAATGATCTTTCCGCCGTCGAGCATGTTGCGAGCGAGGCGATCAGGATGCCATGCAAGAATGCCAGATGCTTCGCCCTTTTCGATTCGCTCGATCATCTGGTTGAAAATCGGTCGGCCTGGCTTCTTGGCGCTTTGCTTTTCGAGCAAGACGTCAACGACATTCAATCCGTGCTTCACGGCAAGCTCACGGACTTCAGCCAATTGATCCTCAATGCTTCTGATTTGCCGATCGGCGTCGTCGGTCGATTTGCGAGCGTAGATGAAAAAGTTGGTGAGTATGCTTCCCATACCCCTAAATTATACCTAACTGTAAGAGATGCGCCAAGACAGACTTTCAAACTAAATCTAATTTTCACAACATAACGAAGGGACTGATCAGCGAGTGAGGGCCGCCAAATTTTTCTTGACTTATCCAAGCTTATTCCGAATACTGCGACTTCGTGCGTTCAAATCAATTGGTCAAACATTCGGGGTAACTATGGTTTCACTGTTGATAACGTATCTGTGGCATGCGACGGATTCGCCGACCGCACCGGTGTTCGAATCACCGTTCAAACAAAGCACTTGATAGCTGAAATTCTGAGTTCCATAATTATCGATCCCCATCGGAGTTGGCAGGAACGAGATAACAAGAGTCTATATGGCGCAGTCGGACAATACATTGATAATCTGCCGCAATACCTTGAAAAGATCAGGGAAACAGAAGGAGCAAGAGACGTTATTTCATCATTTGATTTCCTACACTGGTTTTCTAAAGACATCTCGAGCATGTGCATTTTCACTAAAGACGGTATTTGAGGAGGAATCTATAATGGCAGCAATCGAAACAGATAAAGCGCCCAATCCGTGGGCGACACTGACGGAGTATTGCAAGGCCGTCATTACATTGGCGAGCGGATTGCTTGCCATTACAGTGACATTCTTGTCTACATTTCTCACACAAGGAATTTGGGGAACGCAGACGACCTGTCTCATTGCTGGTTGGGTGCTACTCCTCCTCGCGATTTTCGCCGCCTTTGTCGCTATTGGATTCCTAACTAACTATTTACGCACTGGTCGCAGTGGAACTGCCTGTATATTAATTTCGAATATTTCATTTTATCTCTTGGCTTTTGCAGCAATTGCTTTCGTTCTTTTCGGAATATTCAGTGTTCATAGCAAAGTGTTGGATGTGAATACGTTAGTTCGCTCGACTATAGAGCAGTTGCCGATCCTCTCCGGAAAATCCGACGGAGACTGGACGATCGACTCGATGACCTGGGTTGAATCATCCAAGGCTTATAGGATGGTTTTCAACGACAAAAAATCCAATGAGAAGCGCACCATTTTAATAGAGAACAACGGGAAGATTCTAGAAATGACGAGATAAATTCGGTTTGCTACGTCAGTATGGTTAGGTCTTCGCCGTCCTGGCAACTCGTTGTAGATTCAGGCCGTCTTGCCCAACGCACCACCGCGCCCGCAATCGCGGGCGCGGTGTTTGTCGGTGAAACCGACCACAATCACTTCGTAGCGGAGATCATGATACCACGTTCGACTGCACGGGCGCTACTCGATGCGCTGAAGCAGTTTTTCAAGGACAATCCTGGCATTGAGTGACGGGATTTGGGTATCCCCACACCCTTCCCCTCAGGGGGAGACCTTCGATATGTTGG
>DASZME010000058.1:0-100966 GCA_035551995.1 Tepidisphaeraceae bacterium | reverse complement strand
GATGCCTTTCGCCGATTCGTTCCGCGTGCTGGTCATTATTCAATGCGCGAGCGATTCATGCGTCCCGTGCGCCCATTTCGTCGCCGGCGCCCGTTGGAATGCCTGGCGTCTGCGGCGTAAATAACGCGCGCCGTTTTTGCGGCCCGAATGAACCAATTCTGAAACTCATTCGCATTTGCCAATCGCCCTGGCGGTGCTACACTACGCCGGCTTCATCGATCACGGTCGATGGAGTCATGGAACCACCGCGCAGAGAGACAGTTCCATGCGCGGTCATTACAGACATACCAAGATTATCGCTACCGTCGGCCCCGCGACCGAGAGCCGCGAACGGCTCTGCCAACTGATCGCCGGCGGCGTCGATGTCATCCGCCTCAACATGGCGCACGGCAGCGGCGAATGGGTCACCTCTCTTGTCGCGCGCATCCGTGAAGTGTCCGCGGAGACCCAAAGACACGTCGCGGTCATGATGGACGTCAAAGGTCCCGAGATCCGCACCGGCGTCGTCGCCGATCCGATCGAGCTTCTTGTCGGCGACACCTTCGAGTTCTATACCGCCTCCCCAACCGACGGCATCCGCGGCATCAACGTCAACTATCCCGGCCTTCCCGCCGACGTCAACGTCGGCGCCACCGTCTTGGTCGATAGCGGCATGATCCGCCTTGAAGTGCTCGAAAAAGATCCCACGCACGTCCGCTGCCGGGTTCTGACGCCGGGGAAACTCGGCTCGCGCCGCCATATCAATCTGCCCGGCGTCGACGTCAACCTTCCCGCGCTGACCGAAAAAGACGAGCGCGACATTCGCGTCGGCGTCGCCTGCGGGATCGATTTCGTCGCCCTTTCGTTCGTCCGCCGTAGCGAAGACATCGTCGCTCTGCGGGCGATGCTCGATTCGCTCGGCTCCAAGGCGCGCATCATCGCGAAAATAGAAGATCAAGGCGGATTGCGGAACCTTGAAGCGATCGTCAAAGCGGCCGACGCCGTCATGGTCGCCCGCGGCGACCTTGGCATCGAAATCGACTATCACATTCTTCCCCTGGTTCAAACCCGCATTGTGGAAACGTGCCTGACAGAGGGCAAGCCGGTCATCATCGCCACGCAATTGCTCGAGTCGATGATATCGTCTCCCATGCCGACTCGCGCCGAAATTTCCGACGTCTCCAACGCCGTCCGCGAGCGAGCGGACTGCGTCATGCTCTCCGGCGAAACGACCACTGGCTTATATCCGCTGCAGTGCATCGACGTTCTGAAAAATATTCTCCGCAGCATCGAGCCCACCGAAAAACGCGGCCTTAACGACACCATCCGCCTTCAGGAGCCCAAGGCCAAGATGCTGCGCTCCGCCGCCAAACTCGCCCAGGAACTCGGAAACTCCGGCATCGTCGTTTTCACCCGCAGCGGTTTTCTG
This sequence comes from Tepidisphaeraceae bacterium, assembly GCA_035551995.1. Lineage (GTDB taxonomy): Bacteria > Planctomycetota > Phycisphaerae > Tepidisphaerales > Tepidisphaeraceae > RYN-428. The sequence goes on along the minus strand of DASZME010000058.1, from coordinate 99,558 downwards.
GCCTACACGTTGGCCGCGCTTCGAGCCGTCGGCGTTCCGATTTACGCCTTCACCGACGACGAAACCCTCTTTCGCCAGATGCTTCTTCCGTGGGGCGTCGAGCCGTTCCTGATCAAGTTCCACGATGATCCGGAAGAAACGATTCTCAGCGCCCTTGACTACCTCAAACGCCGCGATTGGTGCGTTAAAGATACCTGGCTTGTGGTCATCACCAACGCCCTGGCTCATGGAAAAGTGATCGACGCCCTGCAGCTTCGGCAAATTGAATGAAGCGTTGGTGTGTTCCGGAGCGTCTTCATTACAATCCTTCCGTGGCGATCGTCATTCCTGCTCTCCTATTTCTGATGACGGCAAATGCTGTTCGATCCAGCAGGATGGGATTCCGTCATGCACTCGTTATATCGAGTGTGATATGGGGTGTCCTGTGTGTTGGATTCACGGAAATCTTGAGCCAATTCCACGCGCTGACTTTTTGGGCCTGCTTGGCACATGGAGCGTCGCAAGCGCCGTTGCAGCGGCACTGGCGGTTCATGCAACACGACGGAGCCGCGGCCCTGCCGTCGCGGGGCCAAAGGCGAAAAAGCGATTGCCCTGCTGTTTCAATTTGACCCTTGTTCGTAAAACCGATAGTCTGCGTCACCGTTGTTAATAGGTGTCCGATGGAAAGTCGGCCGCCGTTGTAATCGATGATTGTCCTCCATTTTGGGGAGCTTGAAAATGTGGCGTTTGTGTTTTGTTTTCGTCGCATTGATCCCTTTGATCGCTTCGGTTCACATATTCGGCGCCGATGGGGCCGCCAACGACGGACTGAAGGCTTTCGGGTTGTCCGCGTCCGCGTCCGCTTATGTGTTGGATGACGAAAACGACGTGGTTAAGGAAATGCCCGAGCTTCGCAAAACCAAGAAAGAATTTGATGCCGACGCGCGCATTCATAATGCATTGCAGGCGAAGATTAAGTCATCAAAAACCCTGGTCATTGAATCGATCAAGGAACACGACCGGCTCAAAGACCGGCTAAGCGTGATAACGGATCCGACCGCACATAACCGTTTGATCCTCCGGATGAATCAGCTCGTCATTAAAATCAACGAAGCGGTCGCCGCCAATAAAGACGCCGAGGAACTGCTCGCCAAACACGATACCGGCCCGGGGACAAAGTATGTAGACGCGGTTTTGGCTCTCGACGCCAAGGCGCAGGACATCACCAAAAAGTACGAACAACTTGCCGCCGACGCGGCGGTCAAGGCGGCCGTAACCAAGGCCAATCGCGGCGCCAAGTCTCCGCTGAAACTCGGCCCGAGCCCGGAGTTCGCTACCGCGGCCACCGAACTGGCAAAGTATCGATCCGACATCGACTCCGAAGCCATTCCCCTTTCTGAAGAAGGCGGCGTGCAAAACCTCACCGTCCTCCTAAACGGCGAAACGTTCAAGATGACGATCGATTCCGGCGCCACGCTTGTCACGATCCCGCGCGAGATGGCCGACAAACTCAACCTGACGCCGGGCCCGCAGGATCCCGTTCTGGAAATGAGGCTCGCCGACGGGCACGCCATTCAGGTTCAGCAGATGACGCTAAAGACCGTTCGCGTCGGCCGTTTTACGGTTGAAAATGTAACCTGTGCCGTTATGGCCCCTGGACTGAAAGATGCCCCGGCCCTGCTGGGAAATTCGTTCCTTTCGCATTTTGTCGTGAAACTTGATCAAAAGGCCGGCCAACTGCATCTCACCGAAGTCGATAAGGGCCAAACCAATTCCGCCCCCACCGGCAAGATTACCGTGACAGGCAGAAAAACTCCGGCGGAATAACTGAACACCCGTTCGCCGCGACATGAAATGTTTCCTTTGCCGACGAGACCCCGCCCCTCCCACGAATATGCACGGCGGATCTCCCTCGCGTCCGAAGACGCGCGCACTATAATGACGCCATGTCATCAAGTCTGATGGAATCCCATCCATTCGAGCCCGGCGCCACGGGATGGAGCGCGAGCGACCTTGACGATCCCCACATCGAGCGGCAGTGGTCGACGGCCGCTACGAGATCATACACGGAGTTCTTACCAAGAGGGCGCCAGCCTATTTCGCGGAGGGCGAAGCGCTCCAAAAATTGATCTATCGCATCATCGTTCATATCGGCGAATCGATCGGAAGCTTCGCCACGGAAGTAGAGATCGACATCGACGACGACCGAGTCGTTCGGGCGGACGCAGCCTTCCTCACGCGAGCCGAGGAATCGCCAAAATGATGTTGCGCTGGAGGCGGGATGTCTTGATCCGCTTCGCACCCGACTTCTCATCCCCCCGACGCTCATCATCGAATGCGTCAGCCCCGGCCACGAAAAACACGATCAACGCACCAAGCGCCGCTGGTATGCCGAGTTTGGCGTACCAAATTACTGGCTGCTCGATCCGTTCAAGCGAACGTTAACCTGTCTTATCCTTCACGACGGCGTCTACCAAGATGATGCCGCCGGAAAGGAGAACGAACAGGTGCGTCCCTTTCTTTTTCCCGGCTTGGTGTTGGGTCTTAAAGAAATCTGGAACGCGTGATCTGGTTCGAGGAGTCACTTCTAACTTTTTCCATGCGGCAGCAACCTAAACCCGCCAACCGCTCTCGCCAATACCCTTTTATCCCGATAAATAACATCCTTCAGTTACTTCCATCCGTTCGAGCCGTTTCAGCACATCTTTGAAAATACGGCCGTCCGGCGAACCAGATTCGCGCAGTCTTTCCGCGCGATCGTCAAGAGGCTGTCGTGTCTTAATTTCCCAACCGCCTCTCCCGGCGATAACCGGAAGAGGAAATGAAGATAGTTTTACGCCACTTCCGCACCGTGGCACTTTTTGTATTTCTTGCCGCTCCCGCAAGGACATGGATCATTGCGGCCGACCTTGGGGGCGTCGCGGACGATGGTCGCGACCTTGTGGTCTTCGGAAGTCGCGACGTTCTCGTCGATGGTTTTGCCTTTCTCCGCGCCGGCGGTCACGGCCAGATTTTCCGCCACGCCGTATCCGCCGGTATCCTCGTGGACGGCGGCGGTCTCGCGGTACTGACTGCGAGACTGGGACGGTCCTTCCAACTTCACGCGGAAGATCAGGTCCGTGACCTTGTCGCGGATTCCCGACAGCATCTGCTCGAAGAAGGCATATCCCTCTTTCTTGAAAACGATGCGGGGATCGCGCTCGGCAAAGCCCGCGAGACCCACGCCGCCGCGGAGCAAATCCATCGCGTACAGGTGGTCCTTCCACGCCTGATCGAGAATCTGAATCAGTACGACCTGTTCGAGGTCGGTCAGTTCCTGGCGAATGATCTGGCGTCCGCGGCGAAGCATCTTTTGCCGGATCGTTTCGGGCGCCTCCCCCTCATGCTCCGACGCTTTCTCGGCGATCGAGGTCTTGCGATTCAATTCATCCTGCGCCAACTCCGCGCCAAACCGGGCGGCAAATGCCTTGGCCAGTTTTTCTTCGTCGGCGCCGTTGATGGTAATGAGCGCGTCGATTTCCTTTTCAAGCAACCCGTCCTTCAGGAATTGCTCCTGCCGGCCGATCAATTCATCGCGAAGATTGCGCAGGCCGACCGTGCGAATGTGGTCGAGGGACAAATCGACGCCGTATTTCGTGCGCGCCTGCGCGCGGACGTAGTCGGCCGCATACGGATTATCGACGGTGGGATGCTCGATGCTGCCGAAAGCGCGGGTGAGAATATCGTCGACCGGATATTCGATCTCCCGGCGCGCATAAGCGTCGCGGGCGCGCGTTTCGATCAGCGCGACAATCTCTTCGGCCGGCTTACGGTCGTTATCGCGCCCGCCGACGATCAACTCCTCCGGTTTTACGCTGATGGCGAATTTTTCCTTCGCCCAGGCGCATAATTCCTTCTCGGCGTACAGCGGCTCCAGGTACTTGAGCAATCCGTTCACGTCCCGTTGTTCGATCTGCTCGATCGCCGCGTCGCGCAATCGCTCGGCCACGTCCTGCGAGGTCATCTTGCGAATCTGGCTCTGCGGAAGATTCACGTGAAATCGGCTCATCGCCCAACTGGACAACCCCTTGGTGTCCCAGGATTCGGTGTTGGCGCTGTCCCCTTCGCCCATGAATTCCTCGAGGGTCGCGGAGATCGTCGTCTCCGTCTCGGCCCTGGCCTGATCCTTGATGTACTCTTCCAGATGGTCGATCTGGCGATTGCCTTTCAAATCTTCCGCGTCGATGTTGATCTCAAAGTTCGTCTTGGCCCACTCGGCGATCGTCGCCGAGACGTAATCTTTGGTGATGTATTTTTTGACGGCGTCTTCGATGGAATCGCCGATCATTCCCCAGATCACGTCATCGACATTCCGCCCTTCGAGCACGCGCTGGCGCATGCCATAGAAGGTGGTGCGCTGATAATCCATCACTTCGTCGTAGTCGAGAAGATTTTTGCGGGCGAGGAAGTTTCGCTCTTCGACTTTCTTCTGGGCGCGGATGATGCCCTTGGTGATGCGTTTGTCCTCGATCGCCATCCCCTCTTCCATGCCAAGCCAGCCGAGGACCTTGATCGTCCATTCGCCGGCGAACATGCTCATCAGTTCGTCTTCCAGCGAGACATAAAAGCGCGACGAGCCCGGATCGCCCTGGCGTCCGCCGCGGCCGCGAAGCTGGTTGTCGATTCGGCGGGCGGTGTGCCGTTCGGTGCCGATGACGTGCAATCCGCCGGATTTGTGCGATTCGGGCGACAGCTTAATGTCCGTGCCGCGACCTGCCATGTTGGTCGCGATCGTCACGTTGCCGATCGATTCGCCGTGGCTGTTTTGGTGCTGCTGGCCGGCCTTGGCGACGATATGCGCCTCGCGCTCGTGCTGCTTGGCGTTGAGCACTTCATGCTCGATTCCGTATTTCCGCGTCAGCCGGGTCGAGACCATTTCGCTCCGCTCGACGCTGGTCGTGCCGACCAGAACCGGACGGCCCTTGCCCGATTCTTCCTTGATTTCTTCGATGATCGCGTCCCACTTTTCCTGTTCCTTGCGGTAGACAAGGTCTTCGTTGTCCTTGCGAACGCAGGGACGATTGGTGGGAATCGTGACGACCTCAAGGCGATAAATTTTGCTGAATTCCTCGGCTTCGGTCTGGGCCGTCCCGGTCATCCCCGACAGCGATTTATAAAGCTTGAAGAAATTTTGCAGCGTGATGGTGGCCAGCGTCTGCGTTTCGTTCTTGATCGTAACGCGTTCCTTCGCTTCAGCCGCCTGATGCAGGCCGTCGCTCCATTGCCGGCCGGTCATCTTTCGGCCCGTGAATTCATCGACGATGACGACTTCCATCTCGCCGCGCTGGCCCCGCTCCACGACATAGTCCTTATCGCGCTCGTATACGACATGCGCCCGCATCGCCTGTTCCATGAGATGCGGCCAATCCATGTTGTTGCCGACATAGAAGGATCCGACCCCCGCGAATTCCTGCGCCTTGGCGATACCCTCGTGCGTCAGATGCACGCTTTTGCGATCCCATTCCACTTCGTAATATTGCGTGATCCCTTCCTTTTTCTTCTCCGCGACCACAAGCTGCTGCTCGGCCTGCTCGCGGCGTTTTCGCGCCGCTTCCTTCTCGTCCCTGGTCTTGGCCCGATCCGCATCACCCTCGGCGCCCTTGATCGCGCGCTTGGCCGCATCGACGGCTTTTTCAGCCTGGTCCCACGGCTTGTTTAACTCCATCACCTTGCGCGCCACTTCGTCGGCGGCCTTGTACTTGGGCGCATCGTCCCGCGCAAAGCCGCTGATGATCAACGGCGTTCGCGCCTCGTCGATCAGGATCGAATCGACTTCATCCACGATCGCAAAATCCAGCGCTCCCTGAACCTGAAGCTCGACGCGCTCCTTCATATTGTCGCGCAGATAATCAAAGCCAAATTCACTGTTGGTGCCATACGTAATATCGCACTCATATTGCTTGCGCCTCGCGTCGCTTCCCGGCTCCTGATCGACCTGAATGTAGCCCACCGAAAGCCCCAGCGCCTCAAACGCCGGCCGAACCCATAACGCATCGCGCTTCACCAGGTAATCGTTAACCGTAACGACATGGCAGTGATACCCCTCGAGCACCTTCAGAAAGCACGCCAACGGCGCCACGAACGTCTTGCCTTCCCCGGTCGCCATCTCCGCGATCCGGCCATCGTACAGCACCATGCCGCCGATCAGCTGCACGTCAAAACATCGCGCGCGAAACGGCGGGCGCGATTCGGGATAAAGCTTGCGAACCGCCTGATACAGCGCCAACGGAATCGGCGTCGTCAGATAGGATTCGCCGCCGGCGATTAGCCGTTGCTGAATCTCGTCGAAGAGCTTTCGCGCTTCGGGTTCGAGCTGATTCGGATCGAATTTCGCCTGAAATTCGCCGAGGTCGGTGCTGAAGATCGAGCGAATGCCGATGTTGCGGTCCATCGATTCGCGAATGATGGCGAACGCCTCGGGCATCACTTGCTCGCGCGTGATTTTCTTTTCCATCAGCCCCTCGTGAATTTCGAGGGTTCGCTCGCGGAGTTGATCGTCGGTGAGCGCGCTGATTTTCGGCTCCTGCGCGTTGATCTCTTCCACGACCCGCCAATAACGCTTGAGCAAACGCTCATTGCGGCTGCCGAATACCTTGACGAAAATCTTATTGAAATTCATGGTCCAACGCCTTGCTGAAATGTCGAATGAAAGGTCTTAAAAATCGCGTCGGCCAGTTTTCAACCGGTCAAGGATGAAGACAGGAATACGACGCCATGGCGGTGAAAAAAGCCGTTAGCAAGCTGGAGGCGGGAGCCGAAACTGGAAGGGATTTGCGAAAACGTGTGCGACCGGCATCGAAGCCGGTATTATGATTCGCCGCTGGCTCTGCTCGGCGAAGACCTGTTGCCGTGCCGGCTCATCTATGGCGCCCGGCATGACCCGCCGCAGATTTTGCGTGAGCCGATTGACCACGCGAGCCGCCATGTCGGCGATCTCCGTCGCCTGGGGTCGCGCATTGTTAGCCGCGATGGCCGCTTGATCGGCGCACAACGCCGTCGCCACCGCCACCACCGCCAGAACGCGTTTTGTATTGGAGATCGAACTCATAATTTTCCGAGCCATACATTATCGGCTCGGTAGCCGCATGAAGTCAACAGGACTCAGGTGACGCAAGGCTCCCAAAATGCCGATCGAAGACGGCGAGGTGGCCGTGCGCGCGCGGAACCAAGAGTTCGAGTCGGACTGATCTTGACACCGCCGTCGCATAGCAGGATAATTCTAAACGTGGCTCAGTACCGCATCAAAAGCCTCGCGGAGTTGGCTCGCCAGATGCAGTTTACGCCGCTGGAGACTCGCGCGGCGCAGGTTGCGGCCGCGGAAGAGTTGCTTCATTCTCTCGATTCCCTCCAGGTTTATCCAACGGATTTTGTCGTTTTTCGCATTACTGGATATCGCCCGCGGGAGGTGAACGGGCTTCTGCTGACCGGCCTGGCCCTTCAGCATGACCTGGGGCTCTTGATCGAACACGTCAGCGATACGCTGGATTTGCGCACCGATGCGCTCAGCGAGCCGGTGCTTCAGATCGAGGACGTGACCGATCGATTCAACGTCACGAGCAAGACGATCCAACGCTGGCGGCGAAAGGGGTTGCCGGCCCGGCGGTTCATATTCGCCGACGGCAAACGCCGGGTTGGGTTTTTGATTTCCAGCGTCGAGCGCTTCTTCGCGGCTCATCAGGATCAGGTGGCGCAAGGCGCGAATTTTTCCGTGGTTGACGATGCCGAGCGAGAGATCATCGTTTCGCGCGCCCGTCGGCTGGCGGTGGCTTGCCGCTGTTGCGAAGCGGAGATCTCCCGTCGGATCGGCAAGAAGCTCAATCGCTCGCCCGCCACCATATTACATACAATTCGCAAACACGATCAGGATCATCCCGCCGCCGCGATCATGCCGCTGGCCGGCGCGGCGATCTCGCAGGATGATCGTACCCGTATCGCGCGCGGCCATCGCAAGGGTTTGCCGTTGCGGATCATCGCGCGCCGATTGCGGCAAAATCGCTCGGCGGTCTATCGCGTTCTCATGGAAGAACGGATGGCGAAGCTGAATCGGCGGAAGACCAAGTTCATCGATGACCCCCTCTACCATCAGGACGACGCCGAGTCGGCCATCGAAACGATTGCCCGGCAGGACGACGTGATGGGCTCTGGTCCGCCGGAAGAATCGCGCGTTCCGCGTGATTTGCCGCCGTACCTGCAGGATCTGTATCGCACGCCGTTATTGTCGGCGGCGAAAGAGCGGGCCCTGTTTCTGAAGTTTAATTTTCACAAGTTTCAGTTCGTTTCCGCCCGCCGCAAGCTTGAGCCGCAGTTTGCCCGCACGCGCGAGCTTCACGCGATGGAGAAGCATCTGCGCGATTCCGTCGATGCAAAGAACGCGATCGTTCGCGCCAATCTTCGCCTGGTCGTCAGCGTCGCCCGCAAACATCTCCGGCCCGGCTTGTCGCTGATGGAGCTCATCAGCGAGGGGAATCTTGTCCTCATGCGGGCCGTGGAAGGATTTGATATTCATCGCGGCTACCGCTTCAGCACCTACGCGACGCTGGCGCTCATGAAAGGTTTTGCCCGCGGCGTTCCGCAGATGCTTGCCGGCCGATCCAGCGGCGGCGACGAAATCATCCTCGAATCGGTTCCCGATTATCGCAACCGCTCGCAATCCGATCGCTTCGCCAACCGCGACCAGGTCGGCGATCTGCTCACGCGGCTTGACGATCGCGAACGTGCCGTGCTGCTGGCGCATTATGGCCTGGGCGATCGGGCGATCCCGGCGACCTTCGACGAGGTGGGGGAAAAGCTGGGTCTCAGCGCCCAGCGCGTGCGTCAAATCGAAAAATCCGCCATCGCCAAGCTGCGCCAAGTCGCGGGCGTCGTCGTTCCTGCCTGAATCGGTTTTGCCTGATCTTTGTTGATCCGATGAGAGTCGGTGCGAAATGTCGTCGATGAATTCGCCGGTTATTCTCCGATGATCCGCGTCGTCGGCGTTCGGGCACGCCACGCTGGACGATCCCGGCCATGGCGGCATCTTCGCTGCCGCCGCTCGGACGTGCGGAGATAGCACTTCCCTATTTTTTTGCATAGCCGCGGGGATGATCCTTGTGCCAGTTCCAGGCCGATTGAATAATCGTCTCCGGGTCCTTGTGTTTGGCCTCCCATCCCAGCGATTCCTTGGCGCGGGCCGGATTGGCATAGAGCGCGATGGCGTCGCCCGCGCGGCGCGGGCCATATGTCACCGGCGCTTTTTTGCCGGTCACTTTTTCGGCCGTCGCGATGATTTCTCTAACTGAAAATCCGCGGCCGGTTCCCAGGTTGCAGAAGATCGGTTTTCCCGGCTCAAGCTTTTCCATCGCCTTGATGTGGGCGTCGGCCAGGTCGTCGACATGAATATAGTCGCGGACATTGGTGCCGTCGGGGGTGGGGTAGTCGGTTCCGAAGACGGTGATGCCGGGGCGCACGCCGAGGATCGCCTGCAGGATGACGGGAATGAGATGGGTTTCGGGGTCGTGGTCTTCGCCGATCGATCCGTCCATGGCGCATCCGCTGGCGTTGAAATAGCGCAGGGCGGCGAATGAAAACTCCGGCCATGCCTGCGGCGTCGCCAGATCATTCAGCACGTGCTCGACCATCAGCTTGCTCCGCCCATACGGAGAGACCGGCGCCTTCTTTTCATCCTCGGTGATCGGGATTTTTTCCGGATCGCCATAGACCGCGCACGTGCTGGAAAAGACAAACCGCGTCACGTTCGCGGACCGCATCGCCTCAAGGACGTTGACCGTGGTCGCCACGTTGTTCCGGTAATACATCAGCGGTTTATCGACGCTCTCGCCGACATACGCGTAAGCGGCAAAGTGCATTACCGTATCGATCTTGTGCTCGCGCAGCGTCGCGGTGAGCGTGGCCGAATCGTTCAGGTCGGCGATGACCGCCGGGACTTTCAGGATGTCGATCACTTCCCGATGGCCGCGCGAGACATTGTCATAGATGACGGGCGTATGTCCGGCTTCCCGCAATCGCTTCACCGTGTGCGATCCGATATATCCCGCTCCGCCGGCAACCAACACGTTCATTGCGCTATCTCCTTTGCATGACCGGGCGGAGTATAGGAGATGCGATCGTCAAACGGTACGGGCAATCCCGCATCCAAATGTTCCGCCGCCCGTCGCGTCCACCGCATCATCGTGCGCGGCACGCTCGATTCGCGCCCAACGACGATGTCGCCGCTCGCATGGATTGCTCCGCACAACCGGCCGGCGATCCCCTATGATTTCGATATGACCCTCCGCCGAAAGATGGGTTTGCAAATCGCGGCCATGATCGTGGGCTTGCTGCTCGTCAGCGCCGCTGCGCTGTGGGGATTGAACGCGTTGCATGAGGACTACGGGTCGGCGGTCGCGGGTTACCAGGAGCTGCGCGAGGTGTATGAAGTCGGATCGCGCCTCGCGACGGCCAAAACACTTATTCTACCGGATCATCCCGACCGCGTCCGCGCCCGCGCGGAGGCCGAGACGGCCGCCGAGCGATTTGAAATTTTCATCGACGCCGCCGATTCTAAAAACCGCGCCCCCTCGGCGAAACGCGACGTGGAGGCACGGCTGAAGGTCAAGGCGGCGCTGGCCGACGCGGTGCGACAGCTCGCCACGCCGCCGGAGCGGGAGTTGGATACGGATGTTCTGGCGGCCGACGCGGGCGCGATCAGCGCGGCGATCGGAAAGATCGGCGTGCTGGCGTCCAACATTCGCGGCGCCATCGAATCACACCAGGCCTCGGCCATTCACCGCCGCCAGGTTACCGCGCGAACGGTCGCCGGCATCAGCCTCGCGGTCGTCATCGCCGCCATCGTGCTGGGCGTTATGCAATACCGCGACGTGATGGGCCCGCTCGCCGCCTTGCGCATCGGCGTTCGTAAAATCGCCGCCGGTCAGTTTACCCAGCGCCTTGCGCCGCGCGGCGGGGAAGAATTCGTCGAGCTCGCCGGCGAATTCAATGCAATGGCCGGCGAACTCGACGGCTTCTACCACGATCTGGAACAAAAAGTCGCCCGCAAAAGCAAAGAGTTGATCCAGTCCGAGCGCCTCGCCAGCGTCGGCTATCTCGCCGCCGGCGTCGCCCATGAAATCAACAATCCGCTCGGCATTATCAGCGGGTATGCCGAGTTCTCTCTGGAGCAGATCAGGACTCACCGTTCGACCGATAATGGCCATGGCCCCGCCGCCGACGCCCGCGAGCGCGATATTATTAAATCGCTCGAAATCATTTGCGAAGAAGCGTTCCGCTGCAAGGACATCACCGGAAAACTTCTCTCTCTCGCTCGCCAGGGAGACGAAAACCGCCAGAATGTATGCTTGGCCGACGTGGCGGATAAAGTGGTTTCGATCATCGGCGGTCTCCGCGAATATCGTCATCGCCGGCTGGCCGTCGTCGCGCCGCGCGACGCCGCCGAGCGCGATAAACTCATCGTCAGTGCCGTGGAAGCGGAGATGAAACAGGTGGTGCTGAACCTCGCCCTCAACGCCCTGGAGGCGTTGCCCAGCGACGGCGGAGAGGTGACGATCGATGTCGAAGCGGACGGCGGCTTTGTTCAACTGTCCGTCAGCGACACCGGCCGCGGGATGTCGGCGCAGACGCTTGAGCGGATATTCGAGCCGTTTTTCACGGAAAAACGCGGCTCGCCTCAGGCCGGCGCCGTTCGATCGCACGGAAGCGGCCTCGGCTTATCGATCAGTTATGCGATCGTTCAGTCACATGGCGGATCGATCGTGGCGCACAGCGATGGGCCGGGGAAGGGCAGCCGATTCGTCGTGCGCCTTGCGGCGGCGACGAGCGACGGCGACCAAAAGGGCGGGAGCGGCGATCGCCGTGAAAGTGACGAGAGCGCTAAATTGTTGCGTGTCTCGTCGTGATGTAGGTTATCTTTCAGGTTGCCGTAGCGTTCCTATGTTTAGCGGCCCCGCTTGCGGGGCGTGGTTCGCGACTCAAGGTCGCGTCACCAATATGGGAATACCTTCAATACGATGCGTCGACTGACCCGTAACAAAGGTCTGGCCGTTTCCAGCCTTGATAACAGCGCCCAGACGGCGGCGCTACGAGTGATGAACAGGTTTCGATATGGAATCGAACCGAGAAAACGGAGGTGTGCATATGGCTGTTTCCCGGCCGGAGGCGCCGCGACCCGATACCCGCGTACTCGTGGTCGAAGATGAGCCGCGCCTGCGCGAGCTCTTGCAACGCGCGCTCATGAACTGGGGGTTTGACGTTGTCGTCGCCCGAAGCGGCGAAGAGGCGATACGCCTCGGCGAATCAGACCCGGCGGACATCGCTCTGCTCGATCTGAATCTTCCCGGCATGGATGGGATGGAACTTCTCGCGCGCCTTCGCCAGCGGCAGTCGAAAATTCAAGCGATCGTGTTGACCGGATTTGCCAGCGTCGAATCGGCAAAGCAAGCCGTGCATATGGATGTGGTGGAGTTTCTGACCAAGCCATGTCATCTGGGCGAATTGGAAAAAGCGCTGGACCGGGCCCTTCGGCGACTTCCCGCAAAATACCCCGAGGCGGCCGGGGCGACGGCGACCCATGTCGAACGGATGACGCTGGACGAGGTCGAACGCCAGCATATCCTCGCGACGCTCGAACGCCTCAACGGAAACCGCACCGCAACTGCCGTGGAATTGGGCATCAGTCGCCGGACGCTGTATTACAAGCTGGAAGAGTATCAAAAACTCGGCTTTTCCATCGGCTGATTGCAAATGAATGTCTTCCCAGCGGCGCCAGGATTGCACCGCCCGAGGTGGATGCCGCGTTCGCCGGGAGATGATGAGATGAGATATTTGCCTATCGCGATTGCGTTCGTGTTGGTTGGTTTGGTGGCCGGCTGTGAATCAACAAGCACCTCAGCCACGACACAACCGGCCTATATGCCGGCGGATGGCCGAAACCTGTCGCCCGAACTACAAAAAGATTTTGGCCATGACCCGCAGTGGCCCAATGACATTGACCGTGGGCCACGATAACCGATCCTTCCCTGGCCCTACGCCGGCGTATCGATGCTCGGATCGAACCGTCTAAACGCAATTGCGATGACGGGCACAAGTATCGCTCCCTCGGCCGCCAGGAAAAGCCAGCAAACGGCCGTCGCGGCGCGGAGGCGCCCGCCGGTCAATATATATGTCAACCCCGCCGGTATGAGCGCGACGATACATGCGGTTGCGACGACCAGCATCCTGCCGAGAAGGAAGATGAATTTCCGACCCAAGACCTGAAAATCGCCCGGGCTCACCGCCGCGGGTCGGCTGGGGAAGAGAAGAAAAACCAGATTCTCCGCTTCGAAGAGGATCGTGTTGAAGGGAAGCGCCAGCGCTATCGCCGCCAGCAGAATATCCCGGCGTGAATGGATCGTGGCGGCGGCGATACCCAGCAGCAGGAAGTGGAAAATCGTCAACAATAGCACCGGCGCCACAAGCTGGCCGATCGTCACCGCCCAGCCGCGCAACGGAAGCGCTTTGATGGCTTCGATATGGTCGATGTCGCCGCGAAAGTCGAAGCTGAACATGCTCGAGCAGAGGAAGGTCAGCCACGCCATGACGCCGAGCAGGAGTTGAATCACGTTCATGCCTGGGCCGACGTTGGCGAGGGCGGGAGCGGCGCCGACGGCGACGATCGCCAGCAACATCAGCAAGCCGCGGGAGCTTCGGGCGGCGGTGGTCAACTGCCGCCACGCGATTGGGCCGGCGCCGAACAACCAGGGCAACCGCGGAAGATGCCATTGAGACGTCTTACCGACGCCCATCGATAAAAACGATCCCGCTCGAACGCGCTGAAGCTTCGCGTAGCGGCGTTCGCTGGCGGCGATCGCGGTTTCGACGTAGTGGGCGTCGAGCATGAACACGATCGAGAGCAACGCGCCGTTGATGATCGCCGTGACGAACGCGAACTTCAGCGTCGTGAGGGCGTTGGCCGCAGTCATCAGTTCGCCGAAGGGATCCAGCGGCGCCAGCAGCGCGTGGCCGATCGGCGACACGCGAAACTGGTAAACGGCGGCCTTACCGGAATGAAGGCCGGCGGCAAACCAGGGGCGGGCGCCGACGATAAATACGATGCCCGCGCCCAGGAGAACGAATTTACGGATGCGCGTATGAGCGGATGTTCCGATCGCTTGGCCGCCCAAAAGAAGGGCGATGCTGAACCATTGCACGAACAGCAGCGACATGAAAACGCCGAAGAAACAGGCCGGCCACCAGCGGGCGTGGCGGAACATGGCGACCGACAGAACCAGCGCCGTGAGAACCGCGGCCAGCGTGCTTTTGATCAGTTTGTACCCGAGCAGTTCGCGGCGGGTGAAGGGGCCGGGGAAAAGTTGATCGACTTCGCCGGGCGTGAAGGCGATCGCCTTGTCGCCGGCGGAGGTGATGGCGGTCATGAAGCAGATGCCGAGCAGGGCCAACGGCATAATGGCGCGAATCCAGTTCGGATCGGAGCGATGACGGAGGGTGAGAAGGGTCGAGAAAAGCCAGAGAATGCAAATGACGCCGCCCAAAAGAAACACGAGAACCCGGCCCGGCGATCTGGCGCCGCGGATCATTCGCCGGCCGGCGGCGCCGAATTGCAGGCCGATGAGCTTGTAGAGCGCCGGATGAATCATTGGGAATAACGCTCGCTGATATTATTTCCCGATCAGCGATAAAGAGGACGTCTCGGTGGCGCGGAAAAAGAGTTCTTCCAGCGACGAAGCCTGGTCCACCGCGGCGAACGCCGTGCGCGCCTCGGCGATCTTTCCGAAGAAAAGCGATCGCCCCTGGTGCAGGATCAGCAGATGCGTGCAGAGGTCTTCCACGAGCGCCAGCAGGTGAGAGCTGATCAGAACCGCCGCCCCCTCGGCCGCGCGCTCGACGACGGATTCTTTCAGCGTGCGAATGCCGCGGGGATCGAGTCCGGTCATCGGCTCGTCGAGCAAAATGGCCTTGGGGTGATGCAGATACGCCATGCACAACGCGAGTTTCTGGCGCATCCCGCGCGACAGGTCGTGAGCGACGGCGTCTTTCTTGGGCGTTAACTCAAATTGATGCAGAAGCCGTCCCGCGTGGGCGGTCCAGTCTCGAAGCCGATATGCGGCGGCGACAAAATCCAGATGCTCCCACACCGTCAACGTATCGAATAATTTCGGGTCGTCCGGCACATATGCAAGCTGCCCTTTGGCGCCGACCGGATCGTTGACGACATCGATCCCCGCCACGCGCAACTGACCGCGGGTCGGCGGAATGATGCCGGTGATGGCGCGCATCGTGGTGGTTTTTCCCGCCCCGTTCGGACCGAGCAGGCCCAAGATCTCTCCAGCGCGCACATGGAAGCTAAGCCCGGCGACGGCAACGGTCTGGCCGTAGGTTTTGTGGTAGTCGACAACGTCGATCAAAGTCTCACCAATCCGAAAAATGGTCTAATTGTCATCGAAAGCATGGAACAGTTCCTTAAGCAATTTTTCGGCGCCCGAAGGCTGATCGGGACGAATCGTCAAATCCCACGCCGTGTTCCATTGGACCGAAACCGGGGAAAATCCCATCTCCTTCAGCCGCGTGGTCATGTCCGGCATATGGGCCGCCCCATAAAAAATGGAGATTTTCTTCTGCCCGGCCGCGATCGTTTTCTCCAGCACTTTCATCGCCACTTTGTTGCGTTCGGTGACGATGACCGATCCGTCCGGGTTGTCCAGGCCCATGGCGCCGGTCTCGATCGTGTCGAGTTGTTTGGCGACGGCCAGCTTGATCTGCCGTTCCATGTCCGGCCGCGTGAGAATCTGAATCAGCGTATCGACCGTCTTGCCGGCGTCGGGGTCTTCGGCCGGCTTGGATTTATCGTCGTTGTCGCCCTGCGTGAACGCTTTCATGACCTGCTTGAGCATCAGCATCTCGAACGTTTCGCCGCGTTCCTGCTGCATTTTGGCGAAGGTTTCGGCATCCATGTCGGCATGCACGAAATTCGGCTTGCCGTAATCGATATCGTCGAGTTGAAAATCAAGATTGAGCACATCCTTGAGCATGTGCTGGAATTGACTGATCGGGTTATCCGATTTTTGCCCCGGTTGAGGAACGCCGGCGTCCTTTGGCTTCACCAACTCATAGAGGACGGCATCGTCACATTCGAAGCTTTTATTGAGGGCCTGATAATAAGAGCGTTCCCCGACATGAATCGCGCCGACAAGCCGGACGGAAACGCCGTCTTTGTTCCTGAACGTGACGGCGGCGGTTTCAAACTTCCCGCCGGCGTGACCGTCATCGGTAAAGCGCATGAATTTGGCGGGAACCGTTATTTTCTCGACCGCCGGCGCGTTGGGCTCAACTTGCCGCGGTTCCGCGCCAAGCGCGGGAATGAGAAAAAGCGAAAGAGCGAAAAACGCGATACGCGGAAATGTTGCACAAACGCGCATGTCCAACTCCTTTTGCACGGATGCAATAGTATAGACAGGCGGCGCGAGGAACGGCGCTGAACAAATATTTCTTCCGTTGCGCAAACCTGATTAAACTTCCGCCGCGCCCGGGGCACGCCTTACGGCGACTTTTTCTTGAGCGATTCGATTTCGTCCTGCAGCGCGCGGATCTGCACCTGCAAGTCCGGCAGGCGGCGCAACGCTTTTTGTTCGCGCAGGTTTTGCCGATGGGGAATGGCGGGAGTGCCGCTGTAGATTTGCCCGGCGGGAACATCATCGGCCACCCCGCTCAGGCCCGCGATCATGGCGCCGTCGCCGATGCTGACGTGGTCGCGAACCGACGCCCGCCCGCCCAGCACAACCCCGGCGCCCAGCTTCACCGACCCGGCAAGGCCAACGTATCCGGTGATGATGCAATGCGGGCCGGTTTGCACGTTGTGGCCGATCTGGACCAGATTGTCGATCTTGGTCCCCCGGCCGATGCGAGTGGCGCTGAATTTGGCGCGATCGACGCACGAGCAGGCGCCGATTTCAACGTCGTCTTCGATAATTACCTGTCCGATCTGCGGGACTTTCACATGCCGTTGGCCGTCCCAGCGATAGCCGAAGCCGTCCGCGCCGATGGCGCTGTTGGAATGGATGACGACGCGATGGCCGAGCGTAACGCGTTCGCGAATGGTGACGTTCGGAAAGAGTTCGCAGTCGTCGCCGAGGCTCACGTCTTGCCCGACATAGACGCCGGGATGGATAACGCTTCTGGCGCCCAGACGAGCGCGAGCGCCGACAAAAGCGAACGGCCCGATGGCGACGCCTTCGCCCAGCGTGGCCGACGCGTCAACGCGCGCCATGCGATCGACGCCCGCCGGCGGCCGCGGGATCGGGGGGGCGAACAGCGCCAGGACCTTGGCCACCGCCACGTCGGCGTCGTCAACGATCAGGGCGGGGCGGGTCCAGGTCGCCGGGAGCTTGACGCGCTTTTGAGCGATGATCGCCGCCGCCCGCGTCTGCGCAAGCTCGTGCACGAAAGCGTCGGACGCCACGTATGAAATTTCGGTCGGCGTCGCTTCGGACAGCGAAGCGATGCCGGTGATATCGGCCGACGTCGTGGCGGGCACGGGACAGCCCAGAAGAGCGACGATATGCGCGAGAGTGGACATGACGAATAAAACCTCGCCGCAACGGCAATCTCTCGATTGGCGTTTCGACGTTCACCGTTGCCGATTTTACGAGAAGCAAAGACCCGATTCGGAAAATCCGCGATCCGCCGACCCGCCCGTCAGTGGATCGGCGCCGGCGTGGCGACGCTTCCGCTCTTGGTGTACTGTTCGTCCAGCAGGAGAATCACCTGCTCCGTAAGATCCACGCTCTTGACCGAATAAAGGATGATCCGGCCGTTCAGCGCCCGGCGAAGTTCTTCCGCGGGTATCTCCTCGACGTTAAGCAGCTCCTGGCGACCGTCCGTCATTACCAGATCGATCCCTTGTTTTTGGGCCACGTCGCCGATGGCTTTCTCGATCTTGTCGTATAAATTTTTGAGCATGAGCTTTTGCTCGCGCTCGATCGAGGCCTTGGCGGTAACGCCCCACACCTGCAACTGTCCCTTGGCGTTATCGATGGCTTCGAGAATTTCGTTATAGGACGGGTGATTGGGGTTGGTTTCGCTCTTGCGTTTGAGGAGGGCGTCGATGGTGTTGCGCTGCTCCTGTTCCTTGGCCTGCAATTCCTTGTGACGAACTTCGAGCTTGTCGCGCAATACCTTGGTTTCCTTCATCTGGTCAAAAATTCGGGAAGGATTGGCGATCGCGACGCGCGTGGGCCCCGGCGGAACGGAGGCCGGCGCGGGGGCGCCGGCAGGGGCGGCCAGGCTTTGCCCCACGGCAAAAATCAGCGGGCAGACGATCGCGACAAACAGCGACAAACGATTTAGACGGCCGAAACGCATGTAAATTCCTTTCAAAAACGGCGCCGCGAAGATCGCGCGGACCTATTGCGCGAACCCAAGCGAAAAACTGATCAACTGGCTTTCGTCTCCGTCGGCCTTGGTGATCGGCACGGCAAAGTCGATGGCCAGCGGGGTCTGTCCCAGGAAGGGCAGAATCAGGCGGATGCCCACCCCGACGCTGCTTCGGATTGTACCCAGACGAAATTGGGACTCAAAGTCGCCGACGTCGGTGAAGACCACGCCGCGTAACGTTTCGGTGTAGACGGGGAAGTTGATTTCCGCCGACGCGGTGGCCGCGAAATTGCCGCCGATCGGATCCGCGCCGCGTCCGTCGCGCGGGCCGACGCCGCGAAAGCGGAACCCGCGGAGCGACCCGATGCCACCCCCGTAGAAGCGCTCGAAAAACGGCGATTCGCCGGGGATGTATCCCGCGAAACCGTGGAGGCCGAGCACTGTCTTTCGATCGAGCAGGTCGTGGCCGAGGGATTGGTATCCATCGATGTTCGCAGTGAGCTTGTGGAAGCGGTAGTCGCCGCCGAGCGCGCCGACGTATTCATAACCGGCGGATATGACCGTCCCCTTGTACGGAAGGAAGCCGGGATTGGTCGTATCGTTGCGAAACTGAAGGCTGGCGCTGGTAAGGGGGTGGGTTCCTTCGCCTTCGAGGATCTGTTCGGAGCGGGACTTGGGATCCTGCACCTGGTAAATTTTCACCCCCTCGGCTCGCAGCGAAATCGACGCCGACAAATTGTAGTCGAACCGCTTCTGCAAGCTCACGCGATCGCCGAACCGGCGGTCGTCGTACGCCTCCCGCAGCCGATCGCGTAAATAGATCTCGTCGCTGAAAGAATACGCCTGATCGAAGATATACGGCTCGGTGAAGCGCAGGCTGGCGTTGGTCGCGATGGTTCCCGGCTCAAAGCTCGCGACAAAAGACTGGCCGGCTCCGGTGAAGGCATGTTCGTTCAGGGCGTCGCGCGGATCGTCGGGAATGTTGGTGATATCGAAGTTGCTCTGGCGGTAGGTAAGATTGCCGCCGACGCCGCCGTTGCTGTTGATTCCGGCGCCGATATTGAACGACGCGGTATGGCCTTCCTGCACATCGACCAGGATATCGCGATAGTTGGGATCATCGCCGATCGGGTTGACGGTTACGCCGGAAAAGTAGGGAAGCGCCTTCAACCGCTCCAGCGTCTCTTGCACCTGCGAACTGTTGTACAGCGAGCCGGGCGTGAGCTCGCGAAACTCGCGCAGGACCAGCTTATCCTGGCTTTTGTGATTTCCGCGAACGTAAATCCCGCCGAGGTTAAATCGCTTGCCCTCATGAATCTGATAGACCAGGTCCACCTTTCCCGGCTCCTGGAGATAGATCTGTTTCGGCTCGACGCGGAGATAATCCTCGTCGGTCGAATTGGGAAGATAAATATATCCAAGCGGGCTGTAAGCGGTCACGATCTTCTTGACGTCGGACTGGATATACTCGTTATCCCACGCCATCCCCGGCTTGAGCTTGAAATCCTTCTTCATGGCCGCTTCGCCGATTTGCGAATTGCCCTCAAAGCTGATGCGGTTAACGGTATACCGCCTCCCTTCGTCGATGACGAAGTCGATTTCCAACTCCGTATTGTCCGGCGAATAAATGAGTTTGCGATCGACCCGCGCGTCGAAAAATCCCTTGCCTTCGTAATATCTCCGGATCGCGGCGACATCCTCGTCAACCTGTTCCGGATCGTACTTGCCGGCGTTCAGGATAAACAGGTAAGTCGAGCTTTTAATCTGTTCCTTGAGCTTCCCGACTTCGATCGACCGGTTGCCCTTGAACTCGATATTCCGCACCCGCACCTGCGGCCCTTCGACGATATCGAAAATCAGGTCGCCGCGCTTCGAAAGCGCCTCGCCGGGCACTTCCACGTGGGCAAACGGAAAATTCTGATCGCGATATTGATTGACGATCGTCTGGCGGGCCAGCGAAATCCGAAACGAATCGATCGCCTGGCCGTCCTTAATGTCGATGGCGGTTTTCAGCGATTCGCTGGTGATGGCATGGTTGCCGTGAAACGCCACGGATTTGACCAATTGCTGCTCGGTCACGTCAAAGACGACGATCACGCCGCCGGTCTTTGTCGGCTCCACGCGGGCGTCGACGTTGGCGAACTTCTTCAGATCGAATATGCGCTGGTAATCGTCCTGTACCATCGCGGGATCGAACTTATCGCCGATCTGCGTGCGAATGAGATTGCGGATGACGGTGAACGAGACGGTGGTGTTGCCGGTGATGCGAACGTCTTCGACAGGGCGGCCCTTGAGCTCAAAAGACGGGGCGTGCGACGGTCGCGACGTCGGGCCGGCGGCCTGTTGTCCGGCCGCCCGGCGCGCGGCGGTCAGCGGCAGCGCCAGGCTCAATCCAAGCAACGGCGTGCAGATCCTCCGCAATGCCGGGCTTCGGTGTTTCGTCTTCGTCACGCGCAGTGTGTTCCACGAGGAAAGTGAAACCGGCGCGGCGTCCTGCCGTTGCCGGGTAGAGGGGAAGAGTGTAGCCGGAAGGGCATCAATGTAAAGATGACCCTTGCGTCGAAGGCGCTCGCGGGACCGCATCCCGGATAAACGAACGCACGTCGTCGCCCAGTTTGATCAGCGACGGGTGATAGTGATAGATCATGTGCCCGCCGACGTAGATATTATGGGTAATATTGGCGCGGAGGGCGGCGCTGAGGGCCAGGTGATTGATGGTATACGTCGCGGCCAGGTAGGGCGTGGCCAGGTCGGCCGATCCGTTGCAGAACATCACCTTCATCCCCGGATTTTTCATCATCGCGTCCTGCAGGTTTGGCGCGACGTCAAGGAATCCGTTCCCGGCCGGGCCGAAGTTCCACGGGTGCACCCGGCCGGTCAATACATCGTACGATCGATCGCTTTCATATTTGAGCGTTCCGCGCGCGTATTCGTTGAACGTGGCGGTATAGGCCGCGAGGTAGGGGGGAAGGCTGGGATCGTAGTCGGCGCCCTCCGACAGCGGATCGGGATTGTAACCGGCGATCCGAGCGTCGAATCGACCGATCACTTTCCGTTCATCGATTAACAGTTCCTTGCGAAAATCGCCGGGATCGACGCGGAGATCGCTTTTCTCGACGTACTGCGCGCTCAGGCCGGTATAGCGCGCGAGGCGAACGGCCACCGTTTTGCGCTCGTCGGCCGAGAGAGCACTGCCGGATATCAGGGCGGTCAGATAATCGTGCGTGGCCCATTGCTCGACGTCTTTGACGGTTTTCGCCAAATCGGCGTTTTGCAAATCAGGCGGCAATTTCTTGAAATGATGCGCGATTGCCGTATAGCTTGGAAGGTAAAGGGCGAACGGCAATTCATTCCCGCCGCCAAACTGGATCGTGCGGAAGTTGAGCACCGACGATATCAATACGATGCCATTGAGGCTGATCCCTTGCTGCTCGAGCAGATGTTGGGAAAGGGCGGCGGCGCGGGTGGTTCCGTAGCTTTCGCCGGCGAGAAATTTCGGCGAAGACCACCGCTGATTCCGCGTGACGTACATTCGGATAAACTCGGCCACCGAGCGGATGTCCTCCTCGACGCCGTAAAACTGCTCGGGCTTTTCCCCGGCGACTGCCCGGCTATACCCGGTGCCGACCGGATCGATGAAAACCAAGTCCGTGGCGGTGAGCCAGGTATTGGGATTGTCTTCCAGCCGATAGGGAGGCGAAGGCGCGTCGCCTTCTTCGTCGAGCGCCACGCGCTTGGGACCGGCCGTTCCCAGGTGCAGCCAGACCGCCGCCGCGCCGGGTCCGCCGTTGAAAACGAAGGTGATCGGCCGGGTTCCGCGCGGCTCAGCCGGTTGCTTCTCGTAGGCGACGAAGAACATCTCCGCCTTGGCCTTCCCCGAATCATCCCTCAAGATCATCTGCCCGGCGGTGGCCTTGTACTTGAGCGTCTGATCGTTGATGGAGATTTGTCCCTCGGTCACCGAGAGCTTGTCCGCCGCGGACTGATCCGCCTTGTGAGGTTCGGTCGGCGGCTCGCCGACGGCCAACCGCACTGACCACACCGACACCAGCAACGCGAGCGCGAGCGAAATTTTCTTAAGCATTCGGATTCCCTGTTTATCGAAGGCCGGATCATACGGGCGATCCGTTCGATCCGAAACACCACGGCGGTGGCGCGGCCCGAAAAGTTGCCGGCGGCGCTTTTCAATTAGCGCTCAGTGTCCATAATGTCCGCCTCTTGAATTCTTTCACGCGAGGAGCACATGCCCGAACAATTCCGCATTGAAAAAGACTCGATGGGCGAGATGAAAATTCCCGCCGAGGCCTATTATGGCGCCCAGACCGGAAGGGCCGTCGAGAATTTCCCGATTTCAGATTTGAGATTTAATCGCGGCTTCATCGCCTCGATGGGGCTGATCAAATGGGCCTGCGCCGAGATTAACTTCAAGCTCGGATTTCTCGACGATCGCCGCAGGCAACTCGTTCAACAAGCCGCCCAGGACGTGATCGACGGGAAGCTTGACGACCAGTTCGTGGTGGATATTTTCCAGACCGGCTCGGGCACCTCGACGAACATGAACACCAATGAGGTTGTCGCCAGCCGGGCCAATGAAATCGCCACCGGCAAACGCGGCGGAAAAGATCCGATCCACCCCAACGATCATGTCAACATGGAGCAAAGCTCCAACGATTCGATTCCGACCGCCATCCATGTCTCGGCGGCGGTCGCCATCTCGCGATCGCTCATGCCGGCGTTTCAACGTCTGGCCGACGCGCTTTCCAGGAAAGCGGCAGAGTATGATTCGGTGGTTAAAATCGGCCGCACGCATTTGCAGGATGCCACGCCGATCCGATTGGGGCAGGAACTGTCGGGATATGCTCATCAGGCCAAGCTCGCCGTCGAGCGATGCCAAAAGGCCGTTCGCTGCCTGCGCGAGCTTCCGCTTGGCGGCACCGCCGTCGGCACCGGCATTAACTCCCACCCGGATTTTGCCGGGCAGGCGATCGCCGTGATCGCCAAAAAAACCGGCATCGAATTCGTCGAAGCTCAAAACCATTTCGAGGCCCAGGCGTCCAAGGACGGCGTGGTCGAAGCCAGCGGGTTTCTCAAAACGATCGCTATCAGCCTGTCGAAAATCGCCAACGATATCCGCTGGCTCTCCAGCGGCCCGCGTTGCGGGATCGGCGAGATTTCCATTCCCTCCACGCAGCCCGGCAGTTCGATCATGCCGGGAAAAGTGAATCCGGTCATGAGCGAGATGGCGTTGATGGTCGCCGCCCAGGTGATCGGCAATGACGCGACCATCGCCTTCGCCGCCAGCGGATTGGGCAGCACGTTCGAGCTGAACGTCATGATGCCGGTGATGGCGTATAACCTGCTTCAATCGATCGAGCTGTTGTCCCAAGCCGCCCGCGTTTTCGCCGATCGATGCGTGGCGGGACTGGAAGCGAACGTCGAGCGTTGCGAAGGGTTGGTCGAACAAAGCCTGGCGATGTGCACCAGCCTGGCGCCGATCATCGGCTACGATAAAGCGGCGGATGTCGCGAAGGAGAGCTTCAAGTCCGGAAAAACCGTTCGGCAGGTCGCCGCGGAGCGAAAGCTCCTGACCGAAGCGGAACTCGACAAGGCAATGGACGCCAGGCGAATGACCCAGCCGCAAGCGGATATGATCGGCAGCGGGGGAGGATGAATACAATCCCGGCTATCGCTCCCTAAAAGCGGCGGTTGGGCGTACTGGAAATCAAAGGCTCGATTCGCGGAGAACCGTTGAAGGAATTCCGGAAACGGCGCCGGCATGCAAAGGTGATCGATCCGCCGCGAATACTCCAACCCACGCGACGCGATGCGTTTGCCCTCGTTTCGGCGATGAAACAGGACTCCCCGGAAATTCCCGTCAGATCGGTGTGATATGGTTTTCATGACGTACCCCGGTTCTGAGGCAATACGAGAAATTGGATCGCCACTTGGGGATACCTTTGAACCGGCGTCATCGGCGAACGCTCAGGCGATGAAGGGGATTATCGGACGCAATCGCACGGCAAGTTCGATATCATTGACGAACTTCGCAAAATTGTCGGGATAGGGTAGACCGCGAGCCGCGATATCGGATACATTTTGCTAGGTTCGTCGCCGACTATTTATTACGATAATCATCCCATGCCTCCTACCTTGGTTACAGCTAAACCGGCCGCCCAGCCATCCGTCGATCTTGCGCGGTCGGTCGCCGCGCCGGCGGCACGTACGCCCGCGTCGATCCTTCCCGAAGGCCGTCAGCGAACGATGCTGCACGTGGCCAATCGCGTTCGGCGCGACGGGAAATTCTTTCGGCTGGGAGACGAAAAATTCTACGTCAAGGGCGTTACCTACGGACCCTTCGCGCCGAATAAAGATGGATTGTTTCTTCCGGACGTCGAGCAGGCGGGGAAGGATTTTGAGTTGATCCGTGAGCTGGGGGCGAATTGTTTGCGGATTTATCATCTGCCGCCCACCTGGTTTCTCGACTTGGCGCAGGAGCGGGGATTGAAGATTTTTCTGGATGTGTCGTGGCCGAAGAATCTCAGCTTCGTCGGCGATCCTGAAGTGACCGAGGAGGCCCGCTCGGCCGTTCGCGAAGCGGCACAAAAGTGCGGCAATCATCCCGCGGTTTTCGCCATCAGCGTGGTCAACGAAATTCCGCCGGACATCGTTCGATTCGCCGGGGCGGCGAAGATCGAAGAGTTTATCGATGAGCTGGTTTGTGTCGGCAGGCAGGAGGCGCCGCATTGCCTGTTCACGTTCGCCAATTTCCCGACGACCGAATACCTCCGGCCGCGCAAACTCGATTTCGTCTGCTTCAACGTCTATCTGCACGACGAAAAGGCGTTTCGAAATTACATGGCCCGGCTCCAGATGATCGCCGGCGAACTGCCGCTCATGCTCGGCGAATATGGAATCGATACGTTCCGCGAATATTCCGAAGAAAAGCAGGCGGAGATTCTCGATCGCCAGATCCGCGCGTCGTACGACGAAGGGGCCGTCGGGTGTTTCGTCTTCAGTTTCACGGATGACTGGTACGTTCATGGCTGGCGGATCGACGACTGGGCATTTGGCCTGACTCGCCGCGATCGCTCGAAGAAACCTTCGTTCAACGCCGTCAAGGAGATTTTCGAGAAGGCGCCGCAGGTGGCCGTGGGGGTCAAGTTGCCCAAGGTCAGCGTGGTGATCTGCTCTTACAACGGCGCCAGCACGGTCGAATCGTGCCTGGCGTCGATGGCGAAGATTCGCTATCCCGATTTTGAAATCGTTTTCGTCGATGACGGCAGCAAGGACCACACCCAGGAAATCCTGAAAAAATTCCCGTGGGTGCGAAACATCAAGCAGAAAAACATGGGCCTGAGCTACGCCCGCAACGTCGGCATGAACGCGGCGCTGGGCGATATCGTCGTCTACACCGACAGCGACTGCGAAGCCGACGAGGACTGGCTCTACTTCCTTGCCCTGGCCCTGGTCCGCAGCGGCCATATCGGCATGGGCGGCCCGAATCTCATCCCCGACGAAGGATCATGGGTCGCCGATTGCGTCGGACTTTCGCCCGGCGGGCCCACCCATGTCATGGTGGACGATCGCACCGCCGAGCATGTGCCCGGCTGCAACATGGCGTTCTACACCTGGGCCCTCAAGCAGATCAACGGCTTCGACTCCCAATATCGCAAGGCCGGCGACGACGTGGACGTCATCTGGCGCCTGCAAGACCTCGGCTACTCCATCGGATTCTCCCCCGCGGCGCAGGTCTGGCACTATCGCCGAAATACCGTGAAGGCGTATCTCAACCAGCAGCGCGGTTACGGCGAAGCCGAGGCGCTGCTCAAATACAAACACCCCGAACACTTCAACAGTCTTGGCGCCAGTCATTGGCGCGGCAAAATTTACGGCTCCGACGACGTGGGCATTCGCCTTGGTCACGATGTCGTTTATCACGGCCTCTTCGGCACCGGCTTGTTTCAAACTATTTACCGCAAGCCGGCGTCGCTCACTGTCATGATGATGATGAGCATCGAATGGCAGCTTCTCGCCTGCTTCGTGATGGTCCTTGGATTGGCGATAACCCCGTTGCTGGCGGTGGCGGCGGTCATGCTGCTCACGCCGGCCTTTTGGTCGATCGTCGCGGGAATTCAGGCGCCGCGCCCTAAGCATGCGCACTGGCTTTCCCGGCCGTTGATCGCCTGGCTGCACTATCGCCAGCCGATCGTTCGCGGGTGGGCACGGTACTCGGTTCGCCTGAAAAACAAGGTGATGATTTTGCGCAAGGAGGCGCGTGGCTATCGCCGCGATCATCGGCTGCCGTTTGATGTTCACGATCGCTATACGCTGAAATACTGGAACAAGGATCACAGCCGATTCGTGCTGCTGGAACGGATCACCGACGAAGTTCGGGCGGCGGGTTGGCGGTTTCGTCTGGACAGCGGATGGAACGCGTGGGATCTGGAAATCTACGCCTCGCGATACGTCAACCTGCAAATCACGACCTGCACGGAACATCATCACGGCGTCGGCCGCCTGACGCGGGTTCGGGTTGAGCCGAAGATGAGCAACTTCTGCCGGATGATGATGGTGGCGATGATCGTGCTGTCGGGGGTGCTGCTGCTGGACATGTATCCGTTCAGCCGGATCGCGGTGCTCTTGCCGATGACGGTCTGGGCGATGTACCTGGTCAATCGCTGGCGGGTTTCCAATCCGGTGCTGGGATTGATCGACGAAGTGGCGGAGAAATCGGAGTTTTATCCGGTTCATCCGAAGAAAAGCTCGCGGGAAAAAAAACGCGACATTGCGGCGGAAAAACGCGCCGCTCGGGATCGCAATGGCGCGGTCGATCAATCTGAGCTAGCCGGACTGGATTTGGAAAACGCGGAGGCGTCGGCGGGTTAAGAGGCCGCAAGGTCGATCCGCGATGAACGCCCGGACGCCAGGTCCCCGAGATAGGAGGAGAAGAGGAGAAGAAACCGGAATCTCACTGGTTTTGATGGTACCTGTTCCAGAGTCTCTCGTTCTTTCCTTTCTTCTCGGCGTCTCGCCGTTCTTCCCCTCTTACTGTAAGTGAACCGTATCACGACGATTAATAGCCTCTCCGCCTACGAGGCGTCTTCCGCGACTCGCTCACATCGCAAATGCTCGAGTCGCCCGTAAGTGGTACCGCTATATTGGCCAACGCCCGTCGCCAGCCTCGAAAAAAGAGATACAATCGCGGCCGCATGACCACGCGAACCTCTCGACGACCTTTTTGGTAAGCCGCTTTTTTGGCTTCGGGCATCACCGAACGCCGGCCGGCGACGAGGTTGGCGGATTTGTCCGCCGGGTCGTGGCTTGGGTACCGGCAATGCCCGATGTCATATCCCAACTCACGCGCCAGACGCTCGCGGTCTTGTGAAAGCCCAACGCTTCAAGACGTTTGGACATATCTTGCATGTGGGCGGCGCCGTAGAAAATGCCGATGTCGGTCTTGCCGTCGGCGATCGCCTTCTTGAGCGTCGCAATGCACTTCTTGTTTCGCTCGGTGATGATGACCGTACCGTTGGGACCTTCCAGATCCGACATCTGATCTTCGATGGCGCCGAACTGCCGGGCAAGAAGCAACTTGAGTTGCCGGGGACGATCCGGGGCGCGCATGGCGATGAAGAGATCCAGCAGCGTCATCGGCTCGGCCTTGCTGGCCTTTCCTTCCGATTCTCGGGCCATCTCGTGAAGCATCGAGCGAAACATGAGGCCGAAGATCGACTCGCCCTGCTCGGATTCCATGTCGGAAAACGTCTCGGCGTCAAGATCGGCGTGAATGAAATTCGACTTGGTATAATCGATGTCGTCGAGCTGATAATCCAGGTGCAGCACGTCCTTGAGAAATCGCTGAAACCCGCTGACTGCGCTTCGGGACTTTTGGCCGCGAACCGGTGCGCCCATGCCCCTGGGTTTGACCATTTCGTAGAGTAACGCGTCGTAATTCTCGAACGATTTATTCAACCCCTCGTAATACGCCTTTTCGCCGACATGGACGGCGGCGATCAGATCGACGGTGACGCCGGCCTTGTTGGCGTACGACGCGACGGCGGTTTGAAGTCTGCCTCCGCCGTCGGCGTCTTCGACAAAACGCAAAAACTGCGGTTCGTCGGCGTTCTGCGTGGCGGCGGGAGCGGCGGGCCGCGTCGTCGGTTGCGACGCCACGTCGGCGCGGAGACGCGCACCGCAAAGCGCGGCGACCGTGAACGCAATGCCAACTACCGCTGAAATGAAGCGATTCATGCCCGAATGGTAGCACCGCCGGGCGGCCGAGGGCGAGCGAAACGGAAATTCACGGCCGAATTGTTGATTGGCGACCTTCACGGCGATACGGTTCGCCATGACGATTTCGCTTCTATGGGATCACCTTTTCGGCTGCTGTAGCGATTCTGCGTTTAGCGGCCCCGCTTGCGGGCCATTTGTCGCCATCGACACATGCTCCACCAACGGTAAAAATGCAATAAGGCAATGCGCGGGTACGTTGGCGCTGGCGGCGGCGATGCTGCTGACCTCGTGCGGCGCCGCGCCAAGCGGCCCCTCGGGCAAAGTCTACCATTCGGGAGACGCATCGGCGCCAACCCTGCATGTCGGCGGCGCTGACATTATCGTCACATTTCCGAGCGCGCCGGTGAAAGCCTCGCGCGAAGCCTTAATCGAGTATCTGAAGTCGGCGGCGGAGGCGGTCACTTTATATTACGCGAAGTTTCCCGTCCCACGTCTATCCATCGATCTTTCAGCCAAGGGCGGCGCGAGAGTGGGGGGCGCGGAGTTCGATGGAAACCACATCGAGTTGGAAATCGGGCGCGATGCGACCGACGCTTTCGTCGCGCACGACTGGGTCGCGACGCATGAGATGTTCCATCTGGCGTTTCCGTCGTTGGACGACCGGTACAACTGGATGAACGAGGGCTTGTCGGACTACCTGGAGCCGATCGCCCGGGCGCAGGCGGGGACGCTGACGCCGGACGAGGTGTGGCGCGGATTTGTGGAGGGAATGCCGCAGGGTCAGCCGGAGTGGGGCGATCGCGGTTTGGATAACACGCACACCTGGGGCCGGACGTATTGGGGCGGGTGTTTGTATTGGCTGATGGCCGACGTGCGCATTCGCGAGCAAACGCACGGCCGAAAAACGGTGGCCGACGCGCTGCGGGCGATCCTGGCAGCCGGCGGGGATGGCGGAAAGACATGGGAATTGTCGCGCGTATTCGACGTCGGCGACGGCGCCACGGGAACCCATGTCCTGCGCGATCTGCACGCGGAACTGGGCCCTAAGAGCGTGGCGGTGGATCTTGACGCGCTATGGAAACGGCTGGGCATAAGCGTCGGGCCCGATCACGTCACATTCGACGCCAACGCGCCGCTGGCTGGATTTCGCGAGGCGATGACGGCGCGGGAAAAATAGAGATCGATGTCGGACGCCATCTTATTTCAAGAGCGCTACGAATCCTGCTTGCTCAAAATAATGATCACCGGTCAGAGCCTCGGATATTTTATGGTCCTGCATAACCACAAACGAGATGCAATCGGTTAACGACCAGTTCTTATCCGGCCGGCTATAATAGAATTCGTTTCCGCGGGCAAACAGGTTCGCGGTAGCCGAGGCGATTGTCGCGCAATCGTCCGCTCGCAGGCGCTGCTCAAGCTTCATATAACGGCCGCGAAGACTCCGGTGACACAGTCCATCGGCGAGTTCCGTCAGTATCCACTCGGTCAGGACAAGCGGACGCGGCGAATCGGCGAACCATTTCACCGATTCAAGGTGTCGAAATGAACCTGGCGTCAGCATCGCAAGAAACGCAAAAGTATCGGCAAATACGGCGTTCATTCAGAGTCAATTCACTTTGCCCCGCCGTGGATGTAATGATCATGATTCTCGGCGATATCCGGAGGTAATTGCGGCGCGCTGCCGATGAGTTCACGAAAGACTTCGCCCCACGTCGGCGATTGCGAATCAATGATGTTGACTTCAACGCAAGCGCCCTCCGGCGGCGTTGGTTCGCCTTCGATTATCACTACTCCGCCCTTTACGGTTCCTCGGTATGTCATAGGTCTTGGTAAGGCGCCTTTTCATTGTAGGGGCGAAATAGACATCGCACTCAATGCTCCTTACTCGCCAGCCAACGCTCGGCGTCGAGCGCCGCCTTGCACCCCATTCCGGCGGCGGTGATCGCCTGCTTGTATACGGGATCGGCGACGTCGCCGGCCGCGAAGACGCCTTCGACGCTTGTCGTCGTGCGAAACGGCTCGGTCAGTTTGATAAACCCTTTTTCGTCTAATTCAAGCTGTCCGTTGAGAAACTTGGTGTTGGGGGTATGCCCAATGGCTACGAACATGCCGGCGGCTTCGATGGTGGACGTTTCGCCGGTTTTCACGTTCTTGATCCGTACGCCGGTCATGTTGGGAATTTGATCGCCGAGCGGGGTGGTGTGCATTTCGCCGACGATTTCCTCGACGGCCGAGTACCAGTGCGGCTTGACCTTGGGATTGGAAAGAACCCGTTTCGCCATGATCGGGCTGGCGCGATTGAGCGTGTCGCGGCGGTGAATAAGATGAAGCGTGCTCGCGAATTTGGTGAGGTAATTGCCTTCTTCGCACGCGGAGTCGCCGCCGCCGACGACGATGAGCGGCTTGTTGCGAAATCGCGGCAGCGCCCCGTCGCACACGGCACACGCGGAGACGCCATGGTTCTTATAGCGCGCTTCGGAATCCAAACCGAGATAGTTGGCGGTGGCGCCGGTGGCGATCACCAGGGATTCGGCTTCGACGACCTCGCCGTTCGAGTCCTGCAGGATAAAGGGCCGGCGGGAAAGATCGACGGACGAAATATGTTCGCCGACCACGCGCGTTCCGAATCGGACGGCTTGTTCGCGCATGCTCATCATCAGTTCCGGACCGAGAATGCCGTTGGGAAACCCGGGGAAATTTTCGACTTCGGTGGTGAACATGAGCTGCCCGCCGGGGATCTCATGGCCCGATAAAGCCCCTTCGTAAACCAGTGGTTCGAGGTTGGCGCGAGCCGCGTAAAGAGCACAGGTCCAGCCGGCGGGGCCGGAGCCGATGATCACAATTTTTTCAGCCATGTTTCGTCCCAGGCAAAATAAGCGCGCCGATCATTGGAGAGCGCGTGTTCAATTCTCAGCCGATGCGTCGGCATTAACTCCGGCAGCGCGTCGAACCGGAAGTAGCGGACTTCGAGCGATTCGTCGTCGCCGATTTTCAGGCTTCCGCCGATCGGCCGGCAGCGAAACGCCGTCGCAGTATAGAGCACCTCGTCGCCGTTTGGGTAGCGGACGAGCGGGTCGGCGTAAACGCCGAGCAAACGCTCGGGCCGCACGATCAGTCCCGTCTCTTCAAACGCCTCCCGTACGGCCGCCAGAGCCGGTTCTTCGCCGGGATCGGGAGCGCCGCCGATGACGTACCATTTGCCGTCGTTGGTGGAGCGATGGAGCAAAACTTCTTCGGCGCCGTTAATAATAATAGCCGACACGGCCGGCATCATGATGCGAGTCGTGCCGATCTTGCGGCGGAGGTTGCGAATGTATTCGGAGATGGGCATGAGAAGCCGGAATTGAACAGATCCAAGACCCAAACCTCAAGCTGAGTCATAATCGCCTCATTTTAGTCGCGTTGGAATCGTGTCAAAAGTCTATCGTTTCGGGTTCAACACCTCATCGACAGTGACGCTTAATTCTGCAAAACGGCGCGAGGTGGCGATGTGGCCGGCGATGAACCGCCCGTGCTCGACATAGGCGTCGTTATCCAGCGTAAGCACAAGAATGCGTCCTTCATCACGGTCGACGATCCAATATTCCGGCACACGCGCAAGAGCATAGTCCAGACGCTTTTTCACATAGTCGCGATCCGGATCGTCCGGGCTTACTATTTCGATAACAAGGTCGGCCTGGTTGGTGAAATCCTCGTTGGAACCTGCATCCTGATCGGCAGTGAGATAAAGCAAATCTGGCTCGCGATACTTTCCGCCAGGAATTCGCAACTTATAACCCGCGACGATGACGATGCCTCCAACTGACCGCGTGGCGAAGAACGCAGTCAGGATGCCGTGAAGAAGCATCATAATAATCTGATGTATTTTCTTCGGCATCGGCAGCACCTCAATGATGCCATTGTCAAATTCCACGAGCCGATTTGTATCGAGGCGCAAATATCCCGACTCGGTCCAGTCGCCCTGTCCAGGAAATAATTCCGCGATCTCCCACACGGGCTCTCCGATCGGCGAAGTGCTGGGAACTGTCCGCATTATCTGAGTCATACTTCCATGAGTATAGTCGCGGCGGAATTCGGGGGAAAGCGTGTGGAGACTTGTCGTTTAAACGAGTGCCGCCAGCACGGCATCGCCCACCTGCGCCGTGCCGCAAGTTCCGCCAAGGTCGCGCGTGTGATTCTTAGGATCGGCCACCACTTTCTGACAAGCCAAATTTATCGCCTTGGCGGCGTCCGGCTTTCCCAGAAAATCAAGCATCATCGCCACCGACAAAAACGTCGCGATCGGATTCGCCAGACCCTTGCCGGCGATATCCGGCGCGCTGCCATGCACGGGCTCAAACATGCTGGCCGTCTTGCGCGTCGGATTCAGATTTCCGCTGGCGGCCATCCCCATCCCGCCCTGAATCGCCGCGCCGAGGTCGGTGATGATGTCGCCGAACATGTTGGTCGTGACGATCACGTCATACGTCTGCGGCTTGGTCACCATGTACATCGTGCAGGCATCGACGTGATGATAGTCCGTCGTGATCGAAGGATACTCGGCCTTCACTTCTTCAAACGCCCGCAGCCAAAGGTTGTGGGCGTAGCGCAACACGTTGGTCTTGGCGACCAGCGTCACCTTCTTGCGGCCAAACTGCCGGGCGTATTCGAACGCGTATCGAATCGCCCGTTCGACGCCATGGCGGGTGGTGACTTCGATTTGATTGGCGACTTCGTGCTGGGTGCCTTTGTAAAGAAAACCGCCGTTCTGGCAATAAAGGCCTTCGGTGTTTTCCCGCACGATGACCATGTCCACATCCTGCGGCCTGGCGTTTTTGAGGGGGGTGGGAACGCCGGGCAGGAGCCTGGTGGGGCGGAGATTGATGTATTGATCAAGCTCAAAACGCATTTTAAGCAGGATTTCAGTTTCGAGAATTCCCTGCGGAATTTGGGCTGACCCGCGCGGATCGACGCCGACGGCCCCGAAGAGGATGGCGTCGTGATCGGCCAATTCTTTGAGGGCGGAATCGGGAAGGGTGATTTTCTTTTCGACGTAGTATTCGCCGCCGAAGGGATAGTCAGTGGTGGAGTAGGTGAAATTGAACCGCCGGGAAATTTCCTTGAGGATTTTGAGGCCTTCGGGGATGACTTCCTTACCAACGCCGTCGCCGGGCATGACTGCAATTTTCATAGGCGGGACAAGGTAGCGGAGGAGGCGGGGGGATTCAAATGATGAGCGGTATTTCGCGGTGATCGGTCCTCTGAATTTAACGCCCGCCGTGCTTGCACGGTGGGATCGAGCGACCCACCGTGTCAAGCGCGGGTGTCAAGCGCGGGTTGCTTTGTCATATCATTTCCGAGAAATTCGCACCCTCGGCTTTTGTTCCTATAATCCGCCCATCATGAACAGTACCCCTCGCGTCGCAAAACTCGCTCTCGAAGACGGCACGGTCTTCACCGGCCGAGCCTTCGGCCACTCCGGATCCTCCGAAGGCGAAGTCGTCTTCAATACGTCCATGACCGGCTATCAGGAAATCCTGACCGATCCGTCCTACAAAGGCCAGATCGTCACGATGACCTATCCCCTGATCGGCAACTATGGCATCAACCGCCAGGACGTGGAAAGCAAACAGCCGCATGTGGCGGGATTTATCATCAAGGAGC
This sequence comes from Tepidisphaeraceae bacterium, assembly GCA_035551995.1. Lineage (GTDB taxonomy): Bacteria > Planctomycetota > Phycisphaerae > Tepidisphaerales > Tepidisphaeraceae > RYN-428. The sequence goes on along the minus strand of DASZME010000058.1, from coordinate 65,304 downwards.
TTTCGCCGGTCTATTCCAATTACCGCGCCGACATGAGCCTCGATGAGTACCTGAAGCAAAATAACATCATCGGCATCGAAGGGATCGATACCCGCGCTCTCACCCGCAAACTGCGTATCAGCGGCGCCATGCGCGGCATCCTGTCGACCGATCTCCTCGACGATTCAAAACTCGTCGACAAAGCCCGCCACTCCGCTCAGATGAAAGGGGCCGATTGGGTGCAGTCGGTCAAAGCGACCGGATGTACGCAATGGACGCAAGGGCAGGGCGATTGGTCGATCGGAAAGGTCGAACACGGCGACGGGCTGCATGTGGTCGCCCTTGATTGCGGCGCCAAGGATAACATTCTCCGCCATCTCGCCGAGCGTGGCGTGAAGGTGACGGTTCTGCCGCCCGAAACATCCAGCGAAGAAATTCTCAAGCACCATCCCGACGGCCTGTTCGTCAGCAACGGTCCCGGCGATCCCGCGGTGCTGGATTACGCCGTCAAACCATTACAAGGCGCCCTCGGCAGAGTGCCGATTTTCGGCATCTGCCTCGGCCATCAGCTCTTAGGCCGCGCGCTGGGCGCCGACACCTATAAACTTAAATTCGGCCATCGCGGCGGCAATCAACCCGTCAAAAATCTCGATACCGGCCGAGTCGAAATCACCAGCCAAAACCACGGTTTTGCCGTCGAACAAAAATCGTTGGAAGCCAAGGGGGGCATCGTCACGCATCTGAATCTGAATGATGGCACCGTGGAAGGTTTTCGTCATAAGGATTTGCCGGTGTTTTGCGTGCAATACCACCCCGAAGCCAGCCCCGGCCCGCACGACGCGGCATACCTGTTCGACGCGTTCGTGGAAATGATGAAGACGAAAAAGCCGGTGACGGGGGAGCGGTTGAAGCAGTTGCAGGCGCTGCGAGAATAGTGATCGATTCGTCCGTTTGGCATCCGAGAGTTAATTTTTTTATGCTCCAACTCACTCCCGACGAAGCTCGCGTTCTCGGCGTACTTATCGAAAAGGCGATGACCACGCCGGATCAATATCCGCTTTCGCAAAACGCCGTCGTGAATGGCGCCAATCAAAAAAATAATCGCGACCCGATCATGGCCATGGATGACAATCGGGCGTTTGACGCCCTCGAGGGATTGCGCGGAAAGGGGTTGCTGGTGCGGCTGAATCAGGCCGGCAGCAGGGTCGATAAATTCAGGCACAACGCGGGCGATGTGCTTCATGCCCGGCCGGCTGAACTGGCGATTCTCGCGGAGTTGATGTTGCGCGGGCCGCAGACGCTGGGGGAATTGCGCGGCAGGGCGTCGCGGATGCAGCCGTTTGAGTCGTTGGAGACCGTGGCGAATTTATTGACTGGGTTAATGGAGCGGGAAGAGCCGCTGGTGCGGCGGCTGGCGCCGTCGCCGGGAAGTCGGGCGGAGCGGTATGCGCAGTTGCTGGCGCCGGATTCTCATCCTTCGGATGGGCCTGTTTTGCAGGAGCAAGTCGCTGCCGTCAGGGAGGGGACTGTGCTTTCGCTCAGTGAGCGAGTGACCCAATTGGAAAACGAAGTAGCGGCGCTCCGCGCGGTGATTCGCACCTTCGCCCAAGGGTTGGGAGAACCCGACCCGTTTGCGACGTCAACGCAATAATCCGATGAACAAGGTGCGTCCGCTCTCGGCTCTTAAATCGTCGTCGGAAAAGAACACTTAACAGCCGCGGGCGGAAGCCCCGGTTTCCTTCCGCCCGTTACTGCTCTATAGTAGTCGCCCTATGTCATTAGAAGTTGGAATCGTCGGTTTGCCCAACGTCGGGAAAAGCACTATTTTCAACGCCCTCACGGCGGCGGGGGCGCTGGCGGCCAATTATCCGTTTGCGACCATCGAGCCAAACGTCGGCGTGGTGGCCGTGCCCGACGATCGGCTGAATATCATCCAGCAATTCATTAAGAGCGAAAAAATCATTCCCGCGGCCGTGCGCGTGGTCGATATCGCCGGCATCGTTCGCGGCGCCAGCACCGGCGAAGGACTTGGCAATAAGTTCCTCACCCACATTCGCGAAGTGGACGCAATCCTGCATGTCGTCCGCTGCTTTGGCGGCAATGACATCATTCACGTCGAAGGCTCCGTCGATCCGATCCGCGACATCGAAACCATCGATACCGAATTGGCCCTGGCCGATTTGGATACCGTTTCAAGCTCGCTGGACAAATCCGATCGCCTCGCCCGCAGCGGCGACAAGGAAGCGATCATCCGTTCGGAAATTCTCCGGCGGGCCAAGGTTCACCTCAACGACGGCAAAGCCGTTCGGCAACTCGAGTTCACCCCGGACGAGCGAAAGATCGTCAGGTCGCTGGGACTGATTACCGCAAAGAAGGTGCTGTATGTCGCCAACGTCGATGAAAGCGACATTCACGGCGAAAACGATTACGTGAAAAAAGTCCGCGAGCGGGCGGCCCAGGAAAAAGGAGCGGTGGTGCCCGTCTGCGGCAAATTGGAAGCCGAGCTTTCCGAATTGGGCGCCGACGACCGCAAGGAAATGCTCGAGAGCATGGGCATGGCCGAACCGGCGCTGGCGACGCTGACGCGCGAGGCGTACAAGCTGCTTGGCCGGCATAGCTTCTTCACCGCCGGTCCGAAAGAAATCCGTGCCTGGGAGATTCCGTTCGGCGCGACGGCGCCGCAAGCGGCGGGGGTCATTCATACGGATTTCGAGCGGGCGTTCATCCGTGCCGAGGTGTATACGCTGGATGACCTCAAGCAATTCAAGACCGAACAGGCGATCAAGGCCGCCGGAAAGATGCGGGCGGAAGGGAAAAGTTACGTGATGCACGACGGGGATATCTGCAATTTCCTCCACGGGGCGTGACGATCCAATTTCGTTTTGCGTTTCGTCGTCTCGGGAGAATGGAAATATCTCTTTACTCCGCTCCATTCGGATTTTCCCGCGTTGCCGAAGGCAAAGCCAACTCCGTTTGTCTTTGATAGCCGATTTCACTAGCGGGCGCATGAAGGAATCCGACAACGCCGGGTGTGTTGATGCGATAGTTGCCAAGCCATGTGGCAACATCCAAATGCACCGTGCCGTGGGAATTTCGCAGTGGTGAGGCTACGTAAACTACTCCTCCGATGAGTTCCGCCTTGAACGACTCGGGCATTGCGGAATACCGCGCATGAAATGTCGGCTGATCGAAATGATCGCCGTTTTCAAGAAATACTACTTTGACCGCGTGCCGCGACGGCGTCACAGTGGGTAAGGATGTAGTCATGAAACACCTCCAACGCTGATCTTAGGCGGTCGATCTCGGCTGGTTCCGTCGGCCCCCGCCGCTTTTCCGAAGCAACTCGCGGCGGGCGATCCGCGCTCTTATTCTTCCTCCGCCCTCGGCTTATACAAGCTTGCCACATGCTGCTGCACGGTCGCCGGGACGGTTTCATAATGGCTGAATTCCATGATGAAGCTTCCCTGGCCGCCGGTGACGCTTTTGAGTTGGGATTGATAACTCATCACCTCGGCCAGCGGCGCCGTGGCTTTCACCTGGGCCAATCCGCCGGGCAGGATGTCGGTTCCCTGGATGCGGCCGCGCTTGCCGGAAAGATCGCCGGTGATGGCGCCGACACTGGATTCGGGAACGGTCACTTCCATGTTGACCATCGGCTCAAGAAGCACCGGCCGGGCGGCTTTGATCGCTTCAATGAAGGCCCATTTTCCGGCGGCGCGAAACGCCACTTCCTTGCTGTCCACCGGATGATGCTTGCCGTCGTAGACGATGACGCGGATATCCTGAAGCGGATAACCGGCGATCGCGCCCTGATCGAGAACGTCGCGCACGCCCTTCTCCACCGCGGGGATGAATTGGCCGGGAATCGTTCCGCCGAAAACTTCGTCTACGAATTCGAAACCTTTGCCGCGTTCGAGCGGCTCGATGCGGAGATAAACCTCGCCGAACTGACCGGAGCCGCCGGTCTGCTTCTTATGGCGATGATGACCCTCGGCCTTGGCAGTGATCGTTTCCTTATAGGCGATTTTCGGCGGCTTGGTTTCCACGTGCAGGCCGCGGTTTTTCAGGCGTTCGAGGATAAGGCGAATATGAAGTTCGCCCATGCCGTTGATGACCATTTCGTGGGTCTGGCGATCGGTGTGCCAGCGGAAGGTTGGGTCTTCCTCGGCGATTTTGGTGAGGGCGCCGGATATTTTTTGCTCGTCGCCGCGAGCGGTGGGGGTGATGGCCATGCCGAACATCGGCGTCGGGAGCGTCAGCGGCCGCAGGTGAACGGTGTCGAGCGAATGGTCATCGTGCAAAACGTCCCCGGCGTGAATATCCTCGATCTTGGCGACGGCCCCGATGTCGCCGGCGATAATCACGTCCGCTTCGCGATGATCCTTGCCTTGCAGATGAAACACGTGGCCCAGTTTGATCGGCTTTTTGGAATGGCCGATGATGACTTGCGTATTTCCGGCGGCTTTTCCCTGGTGAACGCGGAAGATCGCGAGTTTGCCGACGAATGGGTCGGTGGTCACTTTGAAAACGTGGGCGAGCAGCAGGCCGCTCGGATTATTCGCGTATTGGAAGGGTCGTTCGTTGGCGCCTTCGCCGCCGAGGAATTCGCGCGGGTTGCCTTCGAGAGGGCTGGGGAAATGGCGAACCATCGCGTCGAGAAGCTCATTGAGCCCGACTCCGTTTTTCGCGTCGGTGAAGAGGATGGGCACCACGTGTGCCGCGTCCATCGCCAATTCGAAAGGGGCGTGCAGCGCGTCGTAGTCGGGCTCTTCGCCGCCCAGATATTTTTCCATCAGGTTTTCGTCGAGCTCGACGATCTGATCGAGAATGGCGGCATGACAGCGTTTTACGGAATCGAAATCCGACTCGCCCTGGTTATTGAGCAGGCAATCGAGCACGCTTTTTCCGCCGCCGCCGGGCAGATTGATCGGCAGGCATTCAGGCCCGAAGGTCTCGCGAATCTGGCTGACCAGTTGATCGAGGTGCACCTCGGGCATGTCGATCTTGTTGACGATGATCGCCCGCGGAAGGTTTCGTTCCTTGGCGGCTTCCATGATCCGGCGCGTGATCACTTCGATGCCGCTCTGGGCGTTGATGACGACCGCCACCGTTTCGACGGCGGGAAGACAGGCCAGCGCCTGACCCACCAGATCGGGCGAGCCGGGCGTGTCGATTAGATTCAGGCGTTTGCCGTTGTAGTCGGCATGAAGAATCTTGGAGTAAATGGAATGCTTGTGTTCCTTTTCTTCCTTCTCGAAATCGCCGAAGCTCGATCCGTCGGCCACCGACGCTTTGCGATTGACCGATCCGCTGGCCAACAATAGCGCGTCGACCAGCGTGGTTTTTCCAGACCCGCCGTGGCCCGCGATCAGGATGTTTCGAATGTCGGAGGTGGTATAAGCGGGCATGATGTGGGTTCCTCGTTTTTGGGACGAATCTGTTCTCACCCGCACGGCTATCGGGGCGCTCACTGGGTCGCCGCGCGAAGGTCTTTATCGCTGAGAAGGCGGTACTGCCCGCCGCTGGTCTTCACGAACATTTTAAGGACGGGGTTGTCGACGCTGCCGACGACAAACGCGTAGAACTTGATTTTTCCGCCCGATTTCTCCTGGGCCGCCGTAAGGGCCTCGGCGTCTTTGTCGTCGAGAGTCGACTTGGCGGTGACGATGATGATCGCGCCCGGGTTTCGCGCGACGGCCACTTCCAGCGCCCCGGCCACGCTGCTGCTGCCGGTGGCTTGCACGCCGTCGAATTTCTTTTGAAGCTGATCGACCTGGTCGCTTGTGGCGTTGCGCATGCCCTGTTCGGGGAAGGCGGTGTCGTCGGCGCCGTTGTTCCAGAGGACGACGGCGAACTTGCGATCGGGGCCGAGAGACTTGATGGACTGGAAGGTGGCGGCGACGAGCGTGTCAAACTCGTCGCGAATGCTGTTGGCGCGGTCGAGAACATAGACGACGTTGCCGTTGAAGACGAGATTGACGCCGCAGAAGGCGGGTCCGCCGGTTCCCGCCGCGCCGCCGGCGCCGGAGTTGGCGCCGGAGTTGGAGCCGCCGCCGGTGGCGTCGGACCCGCCGCGCATGACGAAGAAGGCGATCGCCGCGACGATGGCCAGACCCGCCACCCCGCCGGCGACGGCGATCGGAAGGATCGGTGGTTTTTTCCGCTTGACGCTGTAATCGGGCGTGACGACCGGAGCTGTTTGCTGCGGCTGGGTTTGGGCGGCGACGGTCTGGCTTGATCGCAGGGCGGGGGAACTGAGTCCGCTGCCGCCCAATCCGCTGCTGGCGACGACCTGGGCCAACTCGTCCAATCCGCTCGGGGAGACAGAACTGCCTGAACCGGCCGGCGCACGGGCCGCGCTTTGATTCTGGTATAGATTTTTCGCGACCGCCGCCGACGGGTTTACATATGCAGCCGGGGTGGCGTTTCCCTTGAAATGGGCCGGGACCGTCTGGATGGTGCCGCAGTGCTGGCACCGGCACACGCCGCCGGCAAACGCATCGTCGATCGTCAGCACCGTCTTACATTGATTGCAGGTGATAGATATCATGACATTGAACGAACGCTGGACCGATTCATCGCGCAAAGCACGCCTGACGGTTTAGCCGCCGCGAAAGCAGGGCGGCTCAACCATCCATTATGCCGCGCACGCATCATATTGGGTTCTCTAAAAAACGACGATCCGTCGCACGATTTCCACCAAGTCATCAAGCGGATTCATATCCCGGGCCTCCACATATAGTAGAATCCCGCCGGAACAAACGACTGAACGCCCGGCAGATCGAACGTCGCGCCGCTGGATTTCGGCGGCGTGAGGCTGCTCGACGCATAGATCGAGCCGGAATAACCATAAGGACGCCGATAGATGATAACCTCGGCGCCGGGCGCTTTGCCAAGATTTTTCGCCAAATCGATCGCATCGCTCAACAATCCAAGCTGATCGACCAGGCCGAGTTTTTTTCCTTCCAGACCGCTGAAAATTCGTCCGCTGAATATCCCGGCGTAATCGGGCTTTTTATAGTCGCGGACATCGGCGCGCCGCTCTTCGACGATCGGCCGGTTCGTGGCGACGATGCCTACGAATCGCTCGAAATATTCTTCCACCATCTCCTGCATGACGACCTGTTCGCGCGGTTCCAACGGCTTAAATGGAGATCCCATCTCCTTGAGCGGGCCGCTGGTAATCGCCCATGACCTCGCGCCGATCTTGTCGAGGGTGCCGGAAAACTCCATGCTCTCGAAGATGACGCCGATGCTCCCGACCAGGCTGGTGGGCTGAGCGACGATCTTGTCGGCCGCGCATGAAAGGTAATAGGCGCCGCTCGCGCCGACTTCCTGCATGGAAGAGACGATCGGCTTGCCGGTTTTCTTTCGGAATCGGCAGAGCATGTTGTACATGGCGTCGGCGGAACTGACGGTGCCGCCGGGCGAATTCACGCGCAGCACGATCGCCTTGACCGATGCGTCGGCCGCGGCCCGCTCGAGCTGCTGGGTGAAGAGACTCATCGCGTTTTCGGTGGGCGTGCCGATCAATCCGCCGCCTTTTGAATTGGACAGCGCGCCTTCGATGGGAATGATGGCGATCTTGCCCTCCCAAAACCCGCTTGCCGCCGCGACGACTTCTTCTTTGAGTTCGCTTGAGTTTTCGACGGGCGTGATCAAAAAACTGGTCATGCCGCAACCGCAGGGAATACAAAGGGCCAGAAACGAAAAAGCAAGGAGCGGAAGGTGAAATCGTGGCATTCAATTCCTCGAAACAAGATGGGAGAACCGAGCATCCTACAATGAAGATCGCCCGGCGCCGTTGGCTCGGTGACACGGATTCTATCTATGGCGTATCAAGTGAGCAAACAGCGGTTTGGCCAGCTTGTCGAGCAGGCGTTGGAACTGCTCCCCGAGCAGTTCGCGCGGTTTCTCGAGGAAGTGCCGGTTGAAGTGCGGGATCGATCGTCGCCGAAGCAGCGTCAGAGCGTTGGTCTGGAAAAGGGTCATTTGCTTCTTGGGCTGTATCATGGGCGGCCATTGACGGAGCGAAGCGTCGAGCAGTCGGGAACGATGCCGGACGTTATTTATATTTTTCAGGAAGACGTGCAGTTGGCCTGCGACAGTGAGGACGAATTGGTAGACTAGGTCCGAATAACCGTTTTGCATGAAATTGGACACCTGTTCGGGCTCGACGAGGAAGACCTTAATCAATTAGGATATGGATGAAGATTTTTCCGGCGAACCGAATTTTAGGGCCGTCGTATGTCAGCAAGCGGGTGGAGCGGAGTAATCGGACCGTGCGATCGACGAAAAACTTGGGAATTTCGTCCAATAACCCTTGCACGATCCTCACACTCATGGCGTATTTAATTAAGTGGCGTTAAGAGCGAAGGGGGATTCGTTCGATTCATTAGTGACGTCTGGGTAAGATAGCCGGTATATGCCGGCGACTCGGCAAGCCGTGGAGTGTTCCGCGGCGACGTTTGGTTTCCCGAACCGGGTGCATTGCCGGCCGCATGGTTTGTGCGGGCAAGAGACGGTTTTCGGTGTATAGTCGTCTCGTCAGCGAGACAGCGGGGTTCATCCTCATGCTTAAATCCGAATTGTTTTGCCGCTTGGCGGCCGCGTCCATTCTCGCCGTCGTGGGCCTTACCGGCGCCTCCGCGCCGGCCGCCGACGGCTATCGAACGCAGAGCCCGGGAATCACCAACCCCTCCGATCAGCGCGGGCTTAACTTCAATGTGCCGGGCGTCGTGAGCCAGGTCATGGTGAAGGAGGGCGACATCGTCAAGAAGGGCGACGTCGTCGCCCAGCAGGACGACAGCGTCGAGCAGGCCGATCTTCTGGTAAAGGAAGCGGACCAAAAAAACGCCGCCTTGCAGATCGACGCCGCCAAGGCGGACCTGGAGCAGAAGAAAGTCGAACTCAAACGCTCGCAAAAGATGTCCGACCAGAAAGTTCTCGGCGAGAGCGAACTGGAAAAGGCCAAGCTTGATGTCGTAATCGGGCAGATCCGCGTGACGCTTGCCGAGCAGGAGACCGAGCAGAAAAAGCTTGAGGCCGACGCGGAGAAAGCCAAGATCGCGCAGAAGAAATTGATCGCGACGATCGACGGGATCGTTCAGAAGATCAACGTGCACGCCGGCGAGTTGGCGACCAACGATCCAAAGACGCCGTGCATGATGATCGTGCTCAATGAGCCGTTGTACGTGGAAGTGGATGTCCCGATCGGAATCGCGGGGTCGCTGGCGCTGAAACAGAAAATCGACGTGCGTTATGCCGGCGACCAGCCGTGGCTTTCCGGTGAGTTGATTTACTTTAATCCGGTGGCCAATGCGGCGGCGGGGACACAGCGCATCCGGCTGCAACTGGACAATCCCAATCACATGCGATCGGGTCTTCAGGTCGAGGTAAAACTCGGCGAAAAAGTGGCCGTGGCCCATCCGGCGCGGTAAGTTATCGGTGTTTGCGTGTCGCGGACCGTGGGTTCTTTCGAAAGAGCAGGTGGCGTTGTGGCATCCAGTACGATTGAAGAAAATCAGGAATCAAGTCAACAACAAAGGGCGCAACAGCCCGGCACGGGCAGCGGCCGCGCGCAACTGGTGACTCAACTCATCGAAGCGGCCAATCTGCCGGCGTTCATGAACTCGCTGCTCACCGCGCAGGCGATCACCGTCGTCGGCACCGAAGCGGCCGGGTTCCTGATCGAGCGCGGGGAGGGCGACGCCTTGAATCTTCGCCCGATCGCCCACGTTCGCCCCGACGCCAGCACGCCCGAAGCGCGCACCGCCGCGCTCGACGCGTTCCAGAACCTCGTCAAGCCGTGCATTGCCCAGGGCAAGGACGGCGCGATCGAAGTGGGTGGCCCCAATGACGCCGCCGAGAGTCAGTTCTGCCTCGTCACGCTGCTTCGCGCCGACAACACCGTCGTCGCCGTCAGCGCGGTCGTGACGCGATGCATCAACATCGAGCGCGCCAAGCAACGGCTCATGTCGATGCAGCTTGTCGCGGGCTATTTCGAGCTGTTCACCCTTCGCCGAACCTCCGAACAAAATCGCGCGATCGCCGAGACGCACCAGCATGCGATGCAGCTCAGCACCGCCGTCGCGACCGCCGAGGGGTTTGAATCGGCGGCGATGAATCTCTGCAACGAACTTGCCACCCGTTCCGGCGCCACCCGCGTTTCGCTCGGCTGGATCAAGGGCCGCAACGTCAAGGTGCGCGCCCTGTCGCATACCGAAGAATTCGACAAGAAACAGGAATTGATCGTCCTGCTCGAAAAAGTGATGGAAGAGTGCGTCGATCAGGAACAGATCGTCGAGTACGACCCGTCCGGCGAAAACAGCAGCGACAACGTCACCCGCGACGCCGCCGTGCTTTCGAGGAATCAGGGCGGCCATTCCATCCTGTCGCTGCCGCTGCGCCAGCGCGCCGAGATCGTCGGCGTGGTCACGCTGGAGTTTCTGCCGGGCCATGTGCCCACCCCCAACGTGGCGCGCGGATTGTCAATCGCCGTCGATCTGCTGGCCCCGCAGCTTTTCGATCGCCATTCCAATGACCGCTGGCTGGTCACCAAGGCCGGCCTCAGCGCCCGCGAGGGCCTGAAGATGGTGGTCGGTCCCAAGCACATGCTGGTGAAGATCTGCACGTTGCTGGTGATCGGCATCATCGTCTTCATCTCGCAGGGATGGTACAAGCCGATGTACCACGTCAGCGCCCCTTTTGAGTTTGCGCCGATCGCGCCGCATTCGGTCACCGCTCCGTCGGACGGATATATTTCGCGCATCGCGATGGTGGATAAAGCGGGCCATATCGATCCGAACGGCACTCGTAAAATCAAACCGGGCGACATGGTGAACGAGGGCGACATTCTCGTCGAACTTGACACCACCGACCTTCGAATCAAGCTCGGCGAAGCCAAGGCGCGTATGAGCACCAAGCGCCGCGAATCGGAAAAATATCGCGCCGAAGACAAGACCGCCGAATCGGAAATGGCTTTGGACGAGGCCGAGGAAGCCCGCTGCGAGGCCGATTATCTTCAGAATCAAATTGATCGAGCGGTTATCAAGGCTCCGTTCGGCGGGCAGATTCTCAAGGGCGATCTGGAAGACAAATTCAAGGCGCCGGTCAAGCAAGGCGACGTGCTGTTTGAGATCGGCACGCCCGAGAACCTCCGGATCGAGTTGGAAGTGAATGACCGCGATATTCAGGACATCAAGGAAAGTGACCATGCCAAGGGCAGATTCGCGACCAACGCCCTGCCGGATCAGAAGTTCGAATTCACCGTCGATCGCATCATCCCGCTGGGTCAGCCCAAGGAAGGGAACAACGTCTTCAAGGTGTACGGCACGATCGATCCGAGCAAAGCCAGCGAATCATGGCGTCCGGGCATGGCCGGCGAGGCGCGCGTCGATGTCGCCCCGCGGCGCATCATTTGGATTTGGACGCATCGCCTGACCGACTTCCTCAAGCTCAAGCTGTGGATGGGCGGCCCGGGCAGCGTTTGGAAGTTCTGGGAATGAGATCGCAAACCGGAAATTCGATCGGCGTCCCGCGCGGGCGATGCCGGCGACGCTTTGGATGAAGAATCGATGAGCCCGGACTTTGCGGATCGGCGCGGATACGGCGGAAAAACCCTGCTTGGCCGTCGGTTTTGTCCGCGACCATCCACGTCATCCGTGGTTAAAAAGTCCGTTAAACGCGCGTATTGCAGGATCGTTTTTCAAGATCCGCGTGGCCGGGAATTTTGACCACGACGCGGCGAATCGCCCACGGCCGACGCACCGAATCAACACGGAATAAAAACCAATGACGCTTCAACTTCGCCCCACATTTTCCGAATCCTGGTATCGCGTGGCGAACCTCAAGGCCAAGCTGCGAGCCGGGGCGCAGATCTCCCGCCAGTTTTATCGCGGCGAACGCTGGTATGTCGTCCGCGATCCGGCGGGTAACCAATACCACCGCCTTTCCGACGCGGCCTATCGCTTTGTCGGCCTCCTCGATGGCTCGCGAACCGTCGAACAAGCGTGGGAGCTGGTCGGCGGAACCCTCGAAGACGACGCGCCCACCCAGCCGGAAGTCATCCAGATTTTGAGCCATTTGTATTCGGCCAATCTTGTCGACGCAGACGTGACGCCGGATGCCACGGTTTTGCTTCGCCGCCACAAAAACCTCAGCAAGCGGAAGATGCAGAATCGGCTGATGAACGTCCTGTTCCCGCGCATCCCGCTGTGGGATCCGGATCGATTCTTAAAACTGTGGATGCCGATCGCGCGCGTGCTGTTCAGCAAGTTCGGAGCGCTGATCTGGATCGCCATGCTCACGGCGGCGGTCGTCGCGCTGGTCCCGGAGTGGGGCAGCGGCGGCGGCGATCACAACCTCATTCACGCCGCCGAAAAATCGGTCAATCTGCATTCCAATCCGATCAACGCGCTCTATCTCTGGTTCGTCTTCTGTTTCATCAAACTGATACACGAGCTGGGCCACGCATTTTCCTGCCGACGATTCGGCGGCGAATGTCACGAACTGGGGATCATGTTCCTGGTGTTCATTCCGACGCCGTATGTGGATGCGTCAAGCGCCTGGAGTTTCCGCAATAAATGGCACCGGATTTTCGTCGGCGCCGCGGGCATGATCGTCGAGTTGTTCTTCGCGGCGATCTGCGCGTTCATCTGGAAATACACGCCGACGACTGAAGTCATCAACCAGCTTGCCTTTAACGCGATGCTGGTGGCCAGCTTTACCACCCTCGTCTTTAACGCCAACCCGCTGCTGCGTTACGACGGCTATTACATCCTCAGCGATTTTCTGGAAATTCCGAACCTGCGCCAAAAGAGCAGCGATTATTCGATGGGATTGATCAAACGCCATATCTTCGGCGTGAAGCTTCAACAGCCCCTCCCGCCGCCGTTGCAGCGCGTGTGGCTCCTGCTCTATTCCATCACCAGCTCGATCTACCGCACGTTCGTGGGCGTGGTCATCATTTTGCTCGTCGCGTTCCAGATTCCGATTCTCGGACTTTTGATGGCGATCGGCGGCCTGGTCACCTGGCTGGCGGTGCCGGTCTTCAAAGTCTTCAAGTATCTCACACTCGATCCCGAGCTTCACCGCAAGCGGACTCGGGCCACTATTTTCACCGTCGCGGTGACGGCGGCGGTCGTGGTGTTGATCGGGTTTGTTCCGTTCCCGATGAACGTCGATGAAGTCGGGGTCGCCGAGGCCCAGGCCCATGAATCGGTCCGCCCGGAATGGGGTGGGTTCGTGACCGACATCGTCGCGAAAGATCATCAGTACCTCCACGGGCCGATTCGCGACGCCCGCGGAAAGATCATCACGCCCGGCGACGTCATCCTCGTCGCCCACGACCCCGATCTGGACAAGGATATCGATTCGACCAGTTTCCGCGTCAAGTATTATCAGGACAAGATGCGGGCCGACCGGCCCAATGACGCGAATCTTGCCGCCATCGATCAGGACCAGCTTGACGCCGAGCAGTCCAAGCTCGACGAACTCGTCGGCCGGCGCGACAAGCTCACGCTGCGAGCTCCGATTTCCGGAGAATTGGTTTCGCCGCAACTAAAGGACATGGGCGGCAAATATCTAAAGCAGGGGGATGACATCGGCTCGGTTATCCAAGCCGACAATTTCGTCATCCGCGTGCTGCTTGAACAAAAGGAATCGGGCGTGATCGTCCGTAAGGATTCGAAGAATCCATCGGGCCTGGCCGAAAACGTGGACGCCTGGATTCGACTCGCCTCCGACGTCGGCACGCCCCTGAAAGGGGGCGCGCCGCAGCTGAATCCCTACGCCACCGATAAATCCCCCGGCGCCGCCGTGACCAATCAGAGCGGCGAAGAAGCCGCCGTCAATCCGCAGCATCCCGAAAAGCTCATGACCGACGAATTTGAGATCGACGTCCCCATGCAAAATCCCGGCATGAAATACGTGCCGGGACAAAAAGCCTGGGTCCGCTTCAAACTCGGCAAGCAACCGCTCTCCTGGCAGTGGTGGCGTAAGATTTTGCAGCTTATCCAGACCAAGCAGGCCAGTCCGCTCGTATAATCGTTGACGCGGCAATCCGTTTTCGGACTTCATCCCATGACTCAATTCGCCTCCAACGAACTCTGGTCCATCTTTGACGCTCGGCGCGTCAAGGCGATGGAACTCAAGGGCCTCGATTTGGCCGCCAACGGCATCATTGGTTACTTCAAGAACCGCCGGCCCGTGCTATCGCGCCTCAAGGCGCAGGCGGCGAGGATCGAATTGCTCGAGCCGGAAGTTCGTCACTTAAACGCTTCACAGTTTCAAGAGAAAGTGGCGGACATGCGGGCGCTGGCTCGCGTCAATCGCCTTGTCGGTCCTTCGCTCGACTACGCGATGGCGGTCATTCGGGAAGCGGCCTTCCGCGCGGTCGGCATGCGGCCGTTTCCGGTGCAGCTGATGGGCGCGCTGGCCATGTGCGAAGGCGCCATCGCCGAAATGGCCACCGGCGAAGGCAAAACCCTCACCGCCGCCCTTGCCGCGTCCTTGTGGGGATGGGCCGGGCGGCCGGTACATATCATCACCGTCAACGATTATCTCGTGCAGCGCGACGCCGAGGAAATGAGCCCGATCTACGAGATGTGCGGTCTCAAAGCCGGCCACGTCATCCACGAAACCACCCCCCAGGAGCGCATCGACCATTACCGCCGCAACGTCGTCTACGCCACCAGCAAGGAGTTGGTCGCCGATTTTCTCCGCGACCAGATCGCCCTGGGCAATCTTCGCACAAGCACTCAAACCGCGCTGGGCTTGATGATGAGCGGCGGCGCCCCTCAAAAATTGATGGTGCCGGGATTGTTCCGCGCGATCGTCGACGAAGCCGACAGCTTGCTCATCGACGAAGCCGTCACACCGCTGATCATTTCCAACTCGCCGCAGGACGAGCCGAACGCGACGTTCTATCGTGCCGCCGACGAGTTGGCGCAGAAGCTGGAATACAACCGCGATTTTACGATCGACCGGACCGTCCGCAGCGTCGATCTCACCGCCCGCGGGCAGGATCGTCTTGAAGAGCTCTGTCACGGCGAAAATTTCTGGAAGGGCAAGCGCCGCCGCGAGGAATTGGTCACGCAGGCTCTCACCGGCCGCTATTGCTTCGTCCGCGACGAGCAATACCTTGTCGGTGACGACGGCAAAGTTCAGATCATCGACGAATTTACCGGCCGCGTGATGGCCGACCGTTCGTGGCGGCATGGCCTGCATCAGGCGATCGAGGTGAAGGAAGCGGTCAAGGTCACCGCCGACAAGGAGAACCTCGCCCGCCTGAGCTTCCAGCGTTTCTTCCGCCAGTACCCGATCATGGGCGGCATGACCGGAACGGCGTGGGAAGCCGGCTCCGAACTCTGGCAAATCTACCAGCGTCCGGTCGTTCGTATTCCGACCAACCGTCCGTGCATCCGCAAGCAGCTTCCGCTTCGGATGTTCGATACCGCCGACAAAAAATACAACGCGGTCGTCGACGAAGTAGCCAAAATCCACGCCACCAGCGCGCCGGTCCTCATCGGCACCAGAAGCGTTTTGGCCTCCGAAGAGGTGAGCAAGCGCCTGACCGAAAAGGGGCTGCCGCATCGGGTGCTCAACGCCAGTCAGACCAAGGGCGAAGCCGAGATCGTCGCACAGGCCGGCCAGCATAATCAGATCACCGTCGCCACGAACATGGCTGGCCGCGGCACCGACATCAAGCTGGCCAAGGGCGTCGCCGACATCGGCGGACTGCATGTGATCTCCACCGAGCCGCACGGCAGTTTCCGCGTCGACCGCCAGCTTTTCGGCCGCGCCGCTCGCCAGGGCGACCCCGGATCGGCCCAGCTTTACGCCAGCGCCGACGACGATCTGTTCCTTCGTCACGCCGCCAAGCTCAGAAAAGGATGGCGCGCCATCGGCGCCCGCCGTCTGATCGACATGGCCCAGGCCCGCGCCGAAAAGCTCGCCCGTTTCAATCGTAAACAGGTGCTCAAGAGCGACGATTGGATGGATCAGAGTTTGCCGTTCTGATCATCCCGAGTAAAGATGAGGGACAACTATTTTCACGTCCCAAACGCTCGATCTCCCGCGTCGCCAAGCCCCGGAAGAATGAAGCCATTTTCATTGAGCTCTCGATCGATGGCCGCGCAATAAATGGGCACTTCCGGATGGCGCCGGTGAAAATTTTCGATCCCTTCCGGCGCCGCGACGATGCAGACGAATTTCATGCTGCTCACGCCCGCTGCCTTTAAGAACGTCGCCGCGGCCGATCCGCTTCCACCGGTGGCGAGCATCGGGTCGATCAGCAGCACCTCGGTTGACGCGATGTCCGGCGGCAATTTCTGATAATACGACACCGGCTCCAGCGTCTTCTCGTCGCGATAGACGCCAAGGTGGCCCACCCGCGCCGACGGAAGCAGCCGCAACACGCCGTTGGCCATGCCCAGCCCCGCCCGCAGAATTGGCACGAGCGTCACCTGGCGCGCCAGCACATTTCCGGTCATCCGCTCCAGCGGCGTTTGCACCGGCCGCGTTTTGGTCGGCCAATCCCGCGTCACTTCGTAGACCATCAACGCCGCGATCTCATCGAGCAGCGCGCGGAACTCGCGATGATCCGCGCTGAAATCCCGAAGCTCGGTCAGCTTCGTCTGGATGACCGGATGATCGAGGAGGATGACGTTGCGGAAAGACATGACGGGTTACTTCAGCATCCCCGCCTCTTTGGCATAATTGAACACGCCGCCGGCTTCGATGATCGGCAAGACATCGCCCAGCGGGCGCAAATCGTGACGGGTCTTTTGCGTTTTATTCAGGACGTAGCCGTCGAGCAGGTGTACTTCCAGCTCATCGCCGGTGCGGATCTTTTCGACCAGGCGTTCGGTGCTTTCCAGCGGAACCAGGTAGCCGCCGTTGACGCTGTTGCGGAAGAAGATGCGCGCGTAAAACTCGGCGATCACGCATTTCACGCCCGCCTCGGCCATCGCCAGCGGGGCGTGTTCGCGACTCGACCCGGAGCCGAAGTTTTTTCCGCCGACGACGATCGTGTAATCGCTCTTGAACTCGTTTTCGCGAACAAACGGAATATTCCCCTGCGGCAATCCACGCTGTCCTTCCGGAACGCTGCTCATCGCATACATGCCGAAGTATTTGCGCTCTTCGGGAAGCGATGGATCAAACGACAGATATTTCGCCGGGATGATCTGGTCGGTATCGAGGTTGTCGGCAAGCACATAGGCTTTGCCGGTGATGATGGTTTCCATGAGCGTTTCTCCACGGGGTCCTTAAAAGATCGTGCCGAATGATATGCGTTCGACGATTCAAGTACAAAGCGGCCCGCGCGATCGGTTATCGCGACGCTTTCAGGGAAAGTTGCTCTGGGCCAACCCTTTCACCGCCCCGCGACCGGCGAGATATCCGGTGGCCCACGCCCATTGAAAATTGAATCCGCCGATCCTGCCGTCGCAATCGAGAATTTCGCCGGCGAGAAACAGCCCCGGCATTTTTCGCGACGCCATCGTGCGGAAATCCACTTCGTCGAGCGGAACCCCGCCGGCGGTTACCTCCGCGTAATTCCAGCCGCGATCTCTCGCGATCGGCAACGGCAGCGCCGTCAGCGCGTGCACGATCCGCCGGCGCCGGTCGCGCGACAACTGGGCCAGCGCCTCGCCCGCCTCCGCCCCCGCATGCCCAAGCAGAGCGGCCGAAAGCCGTTCGGGCAGCCACTCGCACAGCGCCTTGACGATCGATTGTTTCGGCCGGGCTTGAGCCATTCGAATAAGCTTCGCCTCGACTTTCTCGAACGCCTCGCCCGGCACGAAGCTGCAACGCATCTCAACCGCCTGCGACCGGCCTTTGGCGATCGTCCAGAACCGGCTGGCGTCCATCGCCAGCGGGCCGCTGATTCCAAAATGCGTCCACAGGAGACTTCCCGTTCGGCGATCGTTCAGTCTCCCTTCGACGAATGTAGAGAGTTCCGCATCATGCGACAGGCCCGACACATCGGCATGAAACATTCGATCGTCCAGCACGAGCGGCACGAGGGCCGGCCAGGTATCAGTGACCGAGTGCCCGAGCCGGCGGGCGAGATTCCATCCGCCGCCGTCGCTGCCGGTCTTGGGCAGAGATTTGCCGCCGGTGCTGAGGATCAGCCGCCGGGCGCTCAATACAGCGGTGGCTCGTGAATCGGGCGACGATGACGGCCCGGTTGAAACTTCGCATTCCAAGTGAAAGGTCGGATCGACGCCGACCACTTTGCATCCCGCCCGGGTGTGCACGTTCAGTTCGGCAAGGCGCCGTTGCAGCGACGCCAGCACGGTGCGGGCGCTGTCGCTGACGGGGAAGAGCTTTCCCGTTTCTTCACGTTTGAGCTGCACGCCGATCGATTCCATCCATTGCTCGGCGGCTTTTTCGTTAAAGGCCGCCAGGACATTTCGGACGATGTTTTTTGGGCCGTTGAAGTCATCGGGGCAAATGTGATCGTGGGTGACATTGCAGCGTCCGCCGCCGGAAACCAGTATTTTGGCGCCGGGGGATTTGGCGCCGTCGAGCAGGACAATGCGCGGCGCCGGTCCCCCGTCCGCGCGTGCCGCCTCGGCGGCGAAAATGGCCGCCGTCATTCCCGCCGCGCCGGCGCCGACAATCGCGATGTCACAGGAATCGCTCACGACGCGATCTTATCGCACCGGTTGAATTGCTTTACAACGCCATCTAATATTCGCGCTTCAATTGCCGGGCGTGTCCGGGTATTCTTGCCCGGTCGCGTTATGGGACATCCGCGGGGAGGCGCCGTTTTATGTCGCATCGCCTTTTGATCCTGCCGATTTTCGCCGCGCTGGCTTTTGCCGCGTCGGGCTGCCAGCTTCACAACCGCGCCGCCGACGCGGGGTTTGACCTTCCCCCGGCGCCGTCGGCCGCCACGCTGCCCTACAGTGTCTCGGCCATGCACGTTCAATTCGTCGGCGGCAAAGCTTTTCTGTATTCGCCGGCGCGTGTCTCTTTTAACGACGAGGCTTCGGCGGTCGCGCCGGTCGTCGCGTCGCTTAAACGCCTGACGGCCACCGGTCAAATCTCGCCGGCCGATTCCATTTTGCTGGTCTATCACGATCCATCGGAAGACCCGGCCGTGCCGTTCGATCTGGAGATCGGCATGCCGTTGCGCGCCGCGCCCACTCTTCCGCCGCCCGGTTTTCAGGTCCGCCCGCTCCCGGCGTTTCGCTGCGCGACGCTGCTGTATCGCGGGCCGCTGAAACTGCTCAACAAGGCCTACGACAAGCTCATCCTGGAGATGATCGAGCGCGGGTTGGTTCCGTCTGAAGAGACGCGGGAAAATTATCTTGTATGGGACGAGCCGGATTCGCCCAGGAACGTAGTGCAGATTGAGGTGGGGATACGGTAGCCCTTGAAATTCGGTCGCCATTCTATGACCGCGTGACATACTGCGGCAGGCCGGCGCCGCCGACAACCGCGTCGCTCGGCGGACTCATTCCAAACTTGACGGCGTCGCCTTGGCGGGTTGGTTCGGCGCCGCTTTCTTGGCTTCAAACCGCTCGATCTGTCTCCGATGCCGCCAGACCATTGGCTCGATCGCCACGCATTTTTTCATCTCGACGATCGCCTCGTCGTATTGGCCGCGCATGAAGTAAACCTCGGCCAGCGTATCGATGTAAGACGTCCGCTTGGGCATCAATTCCACCGCCCGCCGGGCGTGCTCGAGGGCCGCGTCTAATTGGCGGTCGCACTTGGCTGCAAGCCAGGCGATCTGGTTGTGCTGGTTGGCCGAATCGGGAAACCGGATGCATAACTTTTGCTGTTTTTCGTAACACTCGGCGAACAGCGCGTCGGCCTCATTTTTTTTCCCGAGCTTTTCCAGGTCGGGAACCAGATCGATCGCGACTTCAATATCGCCGGGCAGAAGGTCGTAGCATGCCTTGACTTGTCGCCGGGCGGCCTCCCATTGGCCGTGGGCGAGAAGGTCACGGGCGCGGGCGCGCGAGACCGAAGCGGCCAGATAAAGATTCATCGACGGCTCGGGGAAGGCCAGGGCGCCGGCCGTGAAGTTGAGGACCGACCGTTGCAACAACCCGGCGGCCGCGGCGAACTGGCCATGCTCGCCGTCGCGCCCGGCGGCGATGCGCAGGGCGATGTCCACCGGCCGCGAAAGGAACTGGCCGGTGAGGATCAGGATATTGGCTTCGGCGGCGGCGGCGTCGTCGAAACCGCGCAGGGCAAGCCCGCGCATGAGTTCTTCGCGCAGGTAATCGTTTCCGAGCGGAAGCAGGCGGGCCAATAAAATCAGCTCGCGCCCGTCGGTGGCCTGGCCGCATCGGAGCAGGGCCAATCCGTTCAGATACAACGGCAACGGCTGCGATGGGTCCTTGTGCCACGCGGCGGCATATCGCGAGGCGGCGCCGGCCCAGTCGCCGCTCAAGGCGGCGCGATCGCCAAGGTCGACGTAGAGCTCGCCGTCCGGCGACTGCGCGGCGCATTGCTCGGCGAACTTGATTCCCTCGGCCTCGTTCCCCGCTTCAATCATTCGCTGGGCGGCTTCCCACGCCAGTCCGACGTATGGACGATACGCGGTGGACGACAGATCCACGCCGTCGATGGCCATCATCAATTCTTCGATCGGCATCGAACGGTCGTATGCGCGGCGAATGCGATCGAAAACCTGCCGCGGCGTTCGAGGCCGATTCGGGTTTTGAATTTGAGCGGCATACCAGAGCGCGTTCCAATCGACCGTATCGCCCCGGGGCGGAAAAGCGACATAGGAAAATCGCGCCGTGCCGCGCGAAAGCAGCTCGGCGCCGTCGGCGAGACGCTTCCAGGCCCGCTCGGTCATTCCCGCTTCTCGCTCGGCCTCGGCCAGCGCCAAATCAAGACCGGCCGCGTGCGGCGGGCCCATGTCGGCGGCGACGCGCTCGATCAGCGACGTCGCTTGCGAAATTTTGCCGTTGCGGGCGAGGAGTTTGGCGGCGGCGCAACGCAACAGGACGGCCGCCGGGCTTGCGTCGGCGTCATGGTCGGCAAGCAACGCCGCGGCTTCGTCGAAGCGGTCGCGCGCCATGAATTGCTCGTAAGCGGCCGCATACTCGCGCGACGACACGCAAAACGCCGCCCCTTCGTCCGGCTTTCCAGCCAGCGTCAGCACGTTGGAAACCAGGTGGACCGACGCCTGCGCCGGCGCCAGCGCTTTTAGCGCCGCCAGGTCGATATCGAGCGATTTGGAATCATTGGCCGCCACGTCCAATGCCGCCAGAAAAGAAAGGCTTCCCCAGTTCTGCGCCCCGGCGTGGTCGTTGCGAACGTCGGCGGCGAGCGGCGCCCAGTCGCCCGACCAAAGGCGCGTTTGACGAATGAACAGGCGGTCATCGCTGGCCTGCGCATATCGCAGCGCGGACGCGGCGTCTCCCTTGGCCCGATACAGTGCCGATAAAACTTCCTCGGCCCACGCGTCGGCCGGATCGTGCGCGCCGCGCGCCGACCAGCGGCGAATCGCATCGTCCAGCGTCCGGCGGCACAGGCAATATGCGACGTACGAGGAGATCGCGCCCGGCTCCTTCTTATCCACCGCCGACTGCAAAAGCAGTTCCGCCGACGCGACGTTTCCCGCCGACAGCAACGCGCTTGCCGCCTCGGCGGGGCGTTGCCGTAATTCCTGAAAGATGGCGGCGCGTAATTCCGGGTCGGTTTCCAGCAGCCAGAGTTCCGCCAGCGCCCGTACGCCGCCGAGCATGGACGACATGTTGGAAATCGTATCCCGTTTGGCGGCTGGCGCCGACGCGCGATAGCGAATGATGGACGGCTCGGCCGCGTCGTCGTGGGTTGAAATCGGCGGGGCGGGGATCGCGGTCAGGCGAAGAATGGCGCGGGCGCGAACGGCGGTTTCCGAATCGGGATCGCGCGCGGCGGCTTGCAGCGCCGGGTGGGCGGCGTCGCCGGCGTCGCGAAGATACTTTTCGGCACGATCGCGCACCGCCGGGTCGCGATCGCCCAGCCCGACGATGGCTTCTTTAACCGGCTGGGTCGCCGGGGCGCCGCGCGCGGGAGCAAGGCCAAGGCTCGAGAACATCACCGCGATAATCCGCACACGCAGACGCATCATGGCTCCTGAGATGAAGCCATTCTCCGCCGCGAGCGTCAAAGCCGCAATGGGCCGGGGCGCGGGTTGGGCCAAAAAACCGCGACGTATCGCGCCGGCGTTTCGATCGTCGTTTGCAAGCGCGCGCGAAAAATGAGCCGGACCTCAAAGGCTCCTTCTCCTTTAAGGTCCGGCTACCGCTTCTTTCATGTTGGGGGCGCGAGTTCGGTCGCGAAACACGCCCCGCAAGCGGGACCGGTAAACGCATAAACGCCGCGGCAAACGGAAGAGGCTCTATCGTGCGACGGGACGCCGCTGCGTCAGCGCGCCGCGATTTGCGCGACAGCGACTGCGCCCACGTTAATGTGGATGGGGATAGGAATGGGGAAATGCGACACGGTGCCGCAGATGATGTCGCCGTCGTTATCCGCCGCCGCCGAAGCGGGCTTGACGCTGACGGCGGCCGGGGCCGCCTTAATGGCAACGGGGATAACCGCCGGGTGCAGCAGGGCAACCGAAAAGAGCTGTCGCGATTCCAGTCCTTCGATCATGGCGCCGGATCGGCCGGCGGTGATGGAGGCGGACGGATTCGCACGTTTATTGGATGAGCAGAGTATGGATCGTAGAGAACGCATGGTTCGATTCCTTGCAAAAAGGTCATTTCGCCGCCGCCGAAACGATCGGGGGTTCATTCGGCGACGAGGTGACGCGGTTGACGAAGATCAGGCGTGAAACACGACGACGACAGACGGGCGTGGGAGGGGATGGTGGGTCACGGTGCCGCACCAGGGGGCGCCGTCAACCGTCGCGGACATCATTTCGCGCGGCTCGAGACTTTCGATCACGGCCGAAGAGGGGCGGTTCCCGGCGGCGGATCGACGGATTGCGGTCGCGACGGCGGCCGACTTTTCGGTACGAACGCGCAGAGTTGAAAATAGACGCATGGCAGACTCCTTCAAAAGTTGGCCCCCTTTTTGCTGTGAATCGCGAACATCGCGTTCACGGCAGGGCCTGAATGTTAAGAATTAATCAATCTCCCCTTTTGTCGCGGCTTTTGTTTCAGGTGAAACCGCGTCTTCGTTACATCTATTCCTATGTCGCGCCGCCGGATCGTCTGACGGGAAAAATATGCTTATTTTCGCACACATCGTGAGTGGTCGGAGCTAACTTCTGCGTAGGCGCAATCGTCTGGATGGGCTAATCTATGAATGGGTTTGTCACATGAAGCAGCGGGCGCCTAAAGGAATTTCCGACGGGAGTTGAATGCCGGTTCGTCGCAATCGACATCCGATGCGCCCAGCGCGCGTTTTCGCCGAGCGATTGGAGCCGCGAACGCTGCTGAGCGCAGCGTACGCCGTGACCGATCTGGGCACGCTTCCCGGCGGCGGCGCGAGCACGGCCGTCGCGATCAACTCGTCCGGCCAGGTCGCGGGAACGGCGTCGGCCAGCGGCGGCGTGAACCATGCCTTCTTCTGGACCTCCGCCGGCGGCATGCAAGACTTGGGAACGCTGGGCGGGCCACAAAGCGAAGCGTATAGCGTAAACGATTCCGGCGAAGTCGTCGGCGGCTCGGATACCAGCACCGGCGCCGACCCGACCGAACATGCCTTCGTCTGGACCAACAGCGGCGGCATGATCGACCTCGGAACGCTGGCCGGCGATGTCACAAGCCAGGCGCAAGCCGTCAACGGCAGCGGTGAAATCGTCGGCTTCTCGCAAGACGCCAGCGACGGCCTCCACGCCTTCATCTGGACTGCCGGCGACGGCATGCAATCGCTGGGAACGCTTCCGGGCTTTACCAACACCGTCGCCGACGCGATCAACGACGCTGGCGAGGTCGTCGGCGCCGCTTCCAATCCAGGCGGCAATGAGCATGCGTTTATCTGGTCGGCCAGCGCCGGCATGCAGGATCTGGGCACGCTGGCCGGCGCGACCGACATATCGACGGCCAACGCCGTCAACGCCGGCGGCCACGTCACCGGCACTTCGTTCAACGGCTCCAACACGCCCGATCTTATTCTCTGGACGTCGGCCGGCGGAATGCAGGATCTGGGCGCGCTGGCCGGATTCAGCGGAACCGGCGGATTGGGAATCAACGCTTCGGACCAGATCGTCGGCACGGCAGGGTCTTTCGCCAGCCAGGGAAGTCCGAATCACGCCGTTCTTTGGACGACGATCGACGGCAATCGCGATCTGAATAATCTCGTCGGCGCTTCCGCCTTTACGCTAAACGACGCCAGCGCCATCAACTCGAGCGGGCAGATCGCCGGCGACGGAACCGACGCGCAAAATTTGTCCCACGCGCTGCTGCTGACCCCCGCGCCGCCGACGGCATCGGCGTCGGCGCCGAACATCACCTCCGCCGGCGCATCGATCGAAGCGATCACCGTCACCTATTCCAGTCTCTCGTCGGCGATCGATACCAGCACGATCGGCGCCTCCAACGTAACCGTCACCGACAGCCACGGCGCGTCGTTGCCGATCACGTTCGCCGGCATGACCACCAGCGGCGACACCGCCACCGCCGTCTATAACGCCGCCGCGCCCGGCGGATCGTGGACCATCGCCGACAACGGCGCCTACACCGTCCACGTCGCCCGCAACGCCGTCAGGGACGTCAACGGCAATGCGAACCCTTCGGCTTCGACCACATTCTCCGTCGCCATTCCCGACACCACCGCGCCGACCGCCACGATTTCCGCGCCGAATATCACCTCCCCCGGCGCCACAAGCGAAACGGTCACCGTCGTTTACGCCGACGACGTCGCCGTGCAGTTCGACACGATCGCCAACGGGAATATCTCGGTCATCGGGCCGGGCGGAACGCCCCTGTCGGTCACGGGCTTTTCCGCCGTCCCCAGCGCCGACGCGGCTACGATTACCGTGACCTATGCCGTCGCCGCCCCCGGCGGATCATGGAGTCCCGGCGACGACGGGTCGTATACCGTCTCCCTCACCGGCGAGGTCACCGACACCTCGGCTCATCCCGCGACCGCGACGCCCAAGACATTTGACGTCAACACCAATTCCGTTTCGCCCACGCCAAGCGTCACGGCCCCGAACATCGTCGCCGCCACGTCCAGCCCGGAGACGATCACGGTCGTCTACACCGATGCGGAATCGGCCATCAACGTGAGTACGATCAATGCGTCGGACCTGACGGTCATGAGCAGCCATGGCGTGGCGTTGAGCGTGACGTTACTCGGTACAAGCGGAAGCGGCGGAACGGTAACGGCGGCCTACGCGGCGGCGGCGCCGGGGGGATCGTGGGACGCCGGGGACGACGATTCATATTCCGTTCTTGTCGGCGCCAACGCCGTCAAAGACGCCAACGGGCACGGAAACGCCGCCACGTCTTCGACGTTCAGCGTGGCGATTCCCGACGCGATCGCCCCGACCGCCACGATCACCGCCAACAACGTCACCTCCGCCGGCGGATCGAGCGAGACGGTGACGGTGGTGTACGTCGACAACATAGCGGTGAAAGTCGCCACGATCGGCGCGGGGAATATCGCCGTCACGGGTCCGGGCGGCACGACGCTGAACGTCGCGTCGTTCGCCGTCGCGCCCAACTCCAACGCCAAAACGATCACGGCCACGTATAAGGTGACGCCGCCCGGCGGGGCGTGGACCGCAGGCGGCGACGGTCCCTACACCGTGGCGCTGACCGGACAAGTCACCGACACGTCCGGCAACGTCGCGACCGCGGCGCCTCGGACATTCACCGTCGATACGCATTCGGCCTCCCCGGTCGCCGCCGTCACCGCGCCCAACATTGCCGCCGCCACGTTCAATCCGGAAACCATTACGGTTCTCTACACCGATTCCGAGGCCGCCATCAACGCCTCCACGATCGGATCGCTTAATGTCGGCGCGGTTGGGCCGGGCAATGCGTCGTTATCCGTGAGCCTGGCCAGCGTGAGCGTCAACGGGCAGACGGCTCGCGCGACCTATGCGATCGACGCGCCCGGCGGCTCCTGGCAGGTGACCGACGACGGCGTCTATACCGTAACCGTCAACGCCGGCGCGGTGAAAGACCTCAACGGCAACGGCAACGCCGCCGCCTCGGCGACGTTCAATGTCGCGATTCCCGATACGACGGCGCCCACCGCCGTCATGAAGGCGGCGGACGTCACGACGGCCGGCGGGACGAGCGAGATCGTCACGGTGGTCTATGCCGACGATGTCGCCGTCGATCCCGCGACGATCAAGATCGGTAACTTGAAAGTCGGCGGTCCGGGAAACCCTTCGCTGACGATCAAGTCAGTGGTCTCGGTTCCCGACGCGCTTTCCCGATCGATCACCGCCACCTACACCGTGGCCGCTCCCGGCGGCGGCTGGACCAATTCCGACGACGGCACCTACACCATCTCCTTGCTGGCCCGCCAGGTGAAGGACGCCGCCGCGAACGCCGCCGCCGCCGTCACGCAAACCTTTAACGTGGTCATCCCCGGCGTATCGCCGACGGCCCAGATCGCCGCGCCCGACATCACCTCCGCCGGCGCCGCCCAGACCGTCACGGTCATCTACGGCGACGCGGTCTCGGCGATCGATACCACGACGATCGCCGCCTCCAATCTCACCGTCGGCGGCCCCAATGGAATCGCCCCGGCGGTCACTCTGGCCGGGATCAGCGGCGCCGGGATGTCGGTGACGGCGGCGTATTCGATCGCCGCGCCGCCCGGCGGATGGAGCGTGAGCAACAGCGGCATCTACACGATGAACATCTCCGCCGGCGCCGTGAAAGACGTGAAAGGCGACGGAAACATCGCATCGTCGGCGACGTTTACCGTCAGCGTCGGCGATACCGCGGCGCCCGTGGCCGTCATTTCCGCGCCGCCGATCACGAAGGCGGGCGGTCCCAGCGAAGCGGTAACGATCGCCTACACCGACAACGTCGCCGTCGCCGCCAATACCGTCGGCGTGGCGAACATTTCCGTCATCGGGCCAGGCGGACAGGCACTGGCGGTGAGCTCCGTCAGCAAATCGCCCGACGCCAACGCCGCCGCCCTTAACGCCACCTATACCATCGACGCGCCCGGCGGCGCGTGGCAACAAGCGGACAACGGAACGTACCGGATCATGCTCAACGCCGACCAGGTCGCCGACGCGGCGGGGAATACCGCGGCGGCAAGCACGGCGACGTTTACGGTTGACGTGACGACCGCGTCGTCTCCCCTGGCCGCGTCGATCTCCGCGCCGGACATCACCGCCGTCGGCGCCGCCGTCCAGACCATCACCGTCGTTTACACCGATGCCGCCACGATCAACGCCGCCACCCTCGCGGCATCCAATCTGACGGTGACGTCGCCGCAGGGCGTCGTTCTACCGATCACGCTGGCCGGCGTCAGCGGAAGCGGCCAGTCCATCACCGCCGTCTATACCGCCGCCGCTCCCGGCGGCGCGTTCGACGGTTCCAACATGGGAACCTATGCGGTTACCGTCGTCGGAGCGTCCGTGACGGATCAAGCCGGCAATGTCGTCGCCACGACAACCTCTTCCTTCTCGTTCAATCTGATTCAGGACCCGGCCTTCGGCGCTCTGTCGAGCGCCGGGGCGCCGACGGGAAATACCACGTTCGCGTTCGCGGTGGAGCAAATCTTCCAGGAGCCGGACGGGAATATACTTGCCGTCGGTTTCCAGGGTGATTTTGCGTCCGGCGCCTCGCAAGGCGTTATCGAACGACTGACGCCGAGCGGCGCCCTTGATTCCACGTTCGGGGTTAACGGCGTCGTGACCACGGCCCAAGGCGAGGCGTTTTACGGCGGATTCGTCGAACCGAGCGGTCAAATCGTCGCCGTCGGCGCAGCGGGCGCAAACTTCCTGATCAGTCGCTTCAACGCCGACGGGTCGGCCGATACCGCGTTCGCGACCGGCGGCGAAGCGACGGTGAATTTCGGATCGAATTCGCCGGCGGTCGCTTATGGCGGCGCACGGGAACCGGACGGTTCGATCATCGTCGCCGGCGGCGCGAACGACCTTTTCGCCGTGGCGCGTCTTACCGCCGCCGGCGATCTCGACGCGAGCTTTAATTCAGCCGGCGGCGACGACCCGGCATACCCCGCCGGCGGCCAAGAAACGCTCGACGGCGCCTCTAACGGCATCGTCGAAAACGTGCTCGTCGAAGGCGCCGGGCGGATCGTCGGCATCGGCGCTTCCGGCGCGGCCGTCACCGTTTTCCGCCTTGATGCGGACGGCGGAATCGACTCGGCCTTCGCCGCGGCGGGCTTTGCGTCGATCCCGCAATTATCCGCCCAGGATTCCGGCGGCGATGTCGTGCCGCTCGATATCGCTTTACAACCCGGGGGCAACATTCTCGCCTCCGGCCAAGCGCCCGCCGGGGGCCTCGCGGCCGTACGATTGCTTTCCGACGGCCAACTCGACGCGACCTTCGGCGCCGGCGGCGTCAGCGCCGCGACATTCGACGCCGCCTCTGACCGCGGCGGCGCCATCGCCGTGAATGCTTCCACCGGCCAGTTCCTCCTTGCCGGCACGACCGGAACCGCCGCCGCAACGCAAACCGCCGTCGCCGTCTTTAATCCTGACGGATCGCTCGATGCCGCCTTCGCAGCCGCCGGCCAAACGACCCTACCTGCGCCAATGCCGACATCGTCGATCGGCGCAGGTTCCGGGTCGGCGGCTACGGTTGAATACCCTCCGATCTCACTCGATTACCCGTTCGCCGGCTATCAAGCGGATGGCGGTATTCTGATCGGGGCGCGCAATAGTCAGCTCAGCGTCGTCCGTCGACTCCAGCCTGTTTCCGCCGGCGCCACGAGCATCGGCGCGCTGGGAAAAAAACGTCTTCCCGCATTTACGCTCCCCAACGGCGCGATCGTTACCATTACCTGTCACGGCGGCGCCGGAACTGTATCCCGCATCGGCAATAATCTGCAACTGACTCTGACCGGCGCTCCCTCCCTCGCCATTCACACAAAAGGGGGCGCGAATACGCTGGGTCTTTTGGATATTTCCGTGACGGGAAACTTGAGATCGCTGGTCGCCCCGACCGCTACGCTGTCCGGCACGCTTTCCTCGACTTCGGGAATCGGCAAGCTGACGTTCGCGGCGGTCAGCGGCGTGGTTATCAGCGCGGGCGGAATCGCAAGTCTAAAGGCCGGCAGCTTCAGCGGATCGCTTTCGGCCGCCGGCGTCCTTGGGATGGTGAACCTCGGCGCCACGACCGGCGTGATCGCCGCTCAACAAATTAAAAGTTTCACCGCCGCGAATCTGTCCGACGCGATGGTCCTCGCCGGCGCTAATCTCGGCACGGACGGTGAATTTGGCGGCGCCGCCGACGGCTTTGGTCCCGGCCTGCTTTTGGCGATGAAGATCACCGGATCGATCGCCGCCTCGTTTATTGGGGCGGGTGTCTCGCCCGGCGATGGCCTCCTCGGCGACGGCGACGACACATCCGCCGGCGCCGGGAGCGGCATTCACGCAATTACGGTCAAGGGAAACGTCGACGCCGCCACTCGATTTGAATCGGCCGTGTTTCCCCGCCTGGCTCGGCTGCCGCAAAAGACAGTTCCCGCCGCCGATCCTCGATTCATCATTCTTCAATAAGCTTCACGGCTTCTTTGCCGGCGGAAGGGCCATGAGCGAATCCAATATGCGCGCCATCTCGGCGTTGTCGAGCTTGGGGGCGAGGTATGAATGGCCTCGATGCGGCGTGGGCGTCCAGCCATTCACGCCGTTTTTTTCGACGCTGCAACAGCCGTCGGAAACGACGTTCCAATATTGCCGCGGGTCGCGAACGGCGGCCAGTACCGTGCTGGGATCCCAGCTTGAGCGGCCGTTTTTTAAGGCATTATTGTAGAGCTGATACGCTCGCCGGACCGGGTTTACCGGGGGCGTCGCTTCCAGCGCTTTGCCGGTGCTGATTCCCTGGCCGATGCTAAAGCCGTCGAACAAGATTTCGGTCGGCCAGTTTTCAACGACGTGCTGGGTATCGGGACCGACGTTGCTGGCGGTAAAATTCCATTCCTTGAAGTGTTTGGGATTGGGGAATTGGCCGCCCATGACCACCAGCCGCCGCACTTTCTTTCGTACCAGTTCCGGGCCGGGCAGGGAGGAGATGTCGTCGGACTTGGAATCCAGAAGATCGCTCAGATTCATGAGAAATCCGACGCTGATGACGACGACGCCGCCGTCCGGGGCGTCGGCCAGCGCGCGGCGATAGACCGCCACGGCATCAGGCGCCTTGTCGTCGGGCGGAGCGGTGTGCGGGAATTCGTCTCGCAGTTTCGCCGTGTACGGACTATGCGACGGCGCGCCGTGGCTTCCGTGGTAGGCGCCGACCGGTACGGCGCCGCGTCCGTAATAGGTGTTAATTACGTTTACGGCGGCGGCCGACGCCTTATCGAAATCATGCCCGTTTACCACGCACGCCAGAATCTGCGCTTCCCCCTGATCGGCCAGCGCGTTCAAGACCGCAAGTGCCCCGCAGTCATCCACGTCGCTGGAGATGTCCGTGTCAAATATTACCTTGACCGCGTCGGCCGATGCACGACTCGATGAGATCAGTATCGCCAGTGCCAGTGCGATGAGGACGGCGAGCGGGTGGCGGTGGGGCGCGTGGGTCAATTCGTTTGTGTTGGTCATGGGTTCAATCGTAAGAACAGCTGAGAGCGATCGCTTTTAAATTATTGCCCCTCCGGTTCCCTCTCCCGGTACGCGGGGGAGGGCGTAAGACGGCCAAAAGCGATTGCCCTGACGAACAGTTGTCGGTGCAAAATGCCGAATGTATGAAATGAATTCGAAATAGTCGAATCACACGTCGACGGTATCCTTCCCGCGCGGAGGCGGATCAGCGAATGATCAGAACGCCTGAACCCTGAAATGCGTCATGTTTCAGGTCGGCCAGCGCCTGGTTAGCGTCCGCCAGCGGATAGGTGGTGGTCTGCGGGCGCAGCGGGATTTGCGCCGCGATGTTCAGCAGATCGCGGCCATCCTCGCGCGTGTTGGCCGTCACGCTGCGCAGATTTTTTTCGTGGAACAGATGCCGCTCATAGTTGAGCGGCGGAAAGTCGGTGGAATAAATTCCCGCGACGGCGAGCGTGCCGCCCATGTCCAGGGCTTCCATGGCGGGAGGCACAAGTTCACCGACGGGGGCGAATAGAATGGCGCTATCGAGTTTTTCGGGGGGCGCCTCCACGGCGCCGCCGACCCAGGTGGCGCCAAGCTCCCGGGCAAGTGTCTGTTGGCGTTCGCTTCGCGTCATGACATAGATCGCGCAGCCCCAATGACGGGCGATTTGAATGACGATATGTGCCGACGATCCGAACCCATACAATCCCAATCGGCAACCGGGCCGAGCCTCCGCCCGCCGAAGGGCGCGAAAGCCAATGATGCCGGCGCACAGCAACGGCGTGCATGCCACCGCGTCCAGGGCGACCGGCATGGCGTAAGCGAAGTCCTCCTTCACCACCGCGTATTCGGCAAACCCGCCGTTTTCGTCATACCCCGTGAACCGCGCGTAAGGGCAAAGGTTTTCATTCCCGCCCCGGCAATAGCGACAGGCGCCGCACGTCGATCGCAGCCATGCGATGCCGACTCGGTCGCCGACCTTAAATCGCTTCGTCTGCGCTCCACATTCATCGACGACGCCAACCACCTGATGCCCCGGCACGATCTCCGGCCTCCGCGGCGGCAATTCCCCCTCGGCGATATGCAGGTCGGTCCGGCATATGCCGCACGCCTCGACGCGCACGCGCACCTCGTCAGGTCGTGGCTCGGGGATCGGCAAATCGCGGAGGCGCAGCGGGGATGTTTCAATCTTCGCCGGCGCCGACAGTACCATGGCTTTCATCTACGCGTCCTCGAAAAAAACCTTTGGGATTGTCGCCGCGCGTGGGCGTTTTACACAACGAATGATGTTCGCATTTCCCCGCGAGAATTGCCGTTGATTTCGTCGCTCGTCGCCAGGGAACGTGGACGCGATCGCCAACGATCGACCGATTGGAAAGTAGTTCGAGTGAATGGCGACAATGATAATTCCCAAGTCCTTTCAACGAAGCGCCGACGGCGGGCCGCGCGCCCGCCACCACGGCAATATCGTTCCAGGCGATTCGGTCGTTTACCTGATGACGGCGCGCGCGTGGATCGTCATCGTGATCTTGTTTCTGACGGGGAATGTAAACGCGGCGGTTGCGGCCGGGGCGTCCAACCCTATCGACGCCGAGTACGCATCGTGGGTACAACCGAGAATCCACCAGTACTGCCTGGGATGCCATTCCGCCGAGAAGCATAAGGGAAGCCTTGATCTTGAGCGATTTGCCACGCCGGCTTTAATTCGCCGGGACGTGAAGCCGTGGCAGGCGATGGTTGAGCAGCTTGAGTCGGCGGAGATGCCGCCAAAGAAAAAGCCGCAGCCGACCGACGCCGAGCGCGCCCGGCTGATCGCGTGGGTCCGCGGGTTTCTGGATCGCGAGGCAATGGCGCGGGCGGGTGATCCGGGATTTACGCCGATGCGACGGCTCAGCAACGCCGAGTATGACTACATCATCCGCGACCTGACCGGAATCGATTCCCGTCCGGCGCGCGAGTTCCCGGCGGATGGGGCGGCCGGCGAAGGGTTCACCAACGCCGCCGAGGCGCTGTCGGACATGTCGCCGACGTTGTTGAACAAGTATCTGCTGTCGGCGAAGGAAATCGCGTCGCACGCGGTGTTTCTTCCGGACGGATTTCGGTTTTCGCCGAACAACACGCGACGCGATTGGTCGAACGAAAGCGTGGCCAAACTTCGACATTTTTATGCCCAGTTCACCGCCGACGGAAAGCTTCCGCTCCAGCCTTATCTGGCGGCCACGCTCCGGCGCCGCGACGCGCTGCTGAGCGGAAAAATAACGATCGACGACGTGGCCGGGCAGGAAAAACTCAATCCGAAATTTCTTCGCCATCTTTGGAACACGCTCACCGCCGAGGATCACTCGTTCCCGCTGGAATTAATCCGATCCAGTTGGCGAGGATCGAGCGAAAAGGAGAGCGGCGCGCTGGCGGCCAAAATCGCCGCCTTTCAGGGGAAAGCCTGGAAGATTACCCCCATCGGCAGCTATCGATACGGAAACGTCATACGGCAGCAACCGAACGACGCGGCCGTCGCCGACGCCCAAACCGTGCGTCTGACCCTCAAGCCCGCTCCCGCGCAAGACGTCACGTTATATCTGTGCACGCGGGAAATTTTTCCCGGGGCGAAGGGGGGCAATGTCATTTGGAGTAAGCCACGACTCGAAGCGCGACAAAAGCCGGCCCTGCTTCTTCGCGACTACCAAAAGCCTCCCTCATCGGATGACGGGCATACGGGGAAGCCCGACGGCGACACCGCTTCGGCCGCGCCCGCGAGCGACACAAGGTACGGCCTGGACATCAAGCGTTTTGGCGTTGACGCGGCGGGGAATTCGATCGACGCCGCCAGTCTGTCGGCGCCGGCGAATTCGATTATCGAGATCCGCCTGCCGGCGGCGATTTTTCGGGATCATGAATTTGTCGTCGAAGGCAAACTTGCCGGCGATGCAGGAGATCGCGTCGCACGGTTTGAGGTACGGACCACGCCGCCGGACAAAAATTCCGATTGGAACGCAGCAATTCCGATGGTCGCGTCGCCCGCGGGGGCGGCCGGAAAACAGTTGCTTTCCGGACTTGAGCGATTTCGCGAGGCGTTCCCGCTTTTCATATGCTTCCCCGCGGTGATTCCGGTCGATGAGATCGTTTGCCTCAAGATGTATCACCGGGAGGACGGCGAACTGATTCGGCTGTTTCTGGACGATGCTCAGCGCCGCGAGATCGATCGCCTTTGGGAGGAGCATCGTTTCATCACGCAGCAACCGGTGGCGGAGAACCGATATCTTCCGCTGTTTATCGGCTTCGTGACGCAGGACCAGCCGGGGGAACTGCTGAAGTATTTTGAATCGCAGCGGGCGGTGTTTCGAAAACGGGCGGACGATTTTCTAAGCGATCTTGAGGCGGCCGTTCCAAAGCAGTTGGAGGCTGTGGAGGCGTTTGCGTCGCGTGCTTATCGTCGGCCGCTTGACGGCGGGGAGAGACGGGAGATCGAAGCGCTGTATGCCGCGTTCCGTGCGAAAGGCGGCTCCAGCGAAGACGCGCTGCGAGCGGTTTTGTCTCGCGTTTTGGTGGCCCCCTCGTTTCTGTTGCATGTCGAACAGGCGCCGGCCGGGAAGGAAGCCGGGACGATCAACGATTGGGAACTTGCGACCCGTCTCAGCCTCTTTTTGTGGTCGAGCGTGCCGGACGAGGAGCTTCGCGCGCTCGCCGCCGCCGGCCGGCTGCATGAACCCGCCGTCCTGGCCGAGCAGGCCCGGCGCATGCTGAAAGACGATCGCGTGCGGGCGCTGGCCATCGAGTTCGGCGCTCAATGGATTCACGTTCGCGGCTTCGACGAATTCAAGGAAAAAAGCGAAACGCTTTATCCCGGGTTCGATCAAAACCTGCGATCGGCCATGTATGAAGAATCGATTCTTTTCTTTCAGGATTTATTCCAGCAGGATCGGCCGGTGCGGGACATTCTCGACGCCGATTACACCTATCTGAACCAGACGCTTGCCAGGCATTACGACATCCCCGGCGTCCGGGGCCCGCAATGGCGCAAAGTCGAAGGGGTGAAAAAGTACGGGCGCGGCGGAATTCTCGGGTTGGGCAGCGTTCAGGCGAAACAGGCCGGCGCGGCGAGAACGAGTCCTGTTCTCAGAGGCAACTGGGTCGTCGAGACGCTGCTCGGCGAAAAACTTCCGCGTCCGCCCCCGGACGTGCCGCGCCTTCCCGAAACCGAAGGCTCGACCGACGGTCTGACCATGCGCCAATTGGTCGAGAAGCATGTCAGCGTCGAATCGTGTGCCGTCTGTCATGTTCGGATCGATCCGATCGGATTCTCCTTCGAGCGATACGACGCCATCGGTCGTCTGCGCAGTAAGGAATCGAGCAGTTTGCCGATCGACTGCCGAGCGACGATGAAGGACGGGACGGAGTTTGAGGGAATCGACGGCCTTCGGAATTACCTGCTGACGAAGAAGAAGGACGTGATCGTTCGACTGTTCTGCCGACGGCTTCTCGGATATGCGCTTGACCGGTCGGTGACGCTGTCGGATCAGTCGCTCGTGGACGAGATGGCGGCGGCGCTGAATAAACGGGACGGCACGCTGTCGGCGGCCGTGCTGACGATCGTCGGCAGCCGCCAGTTCCGGATGATCCGAGGAAGTACGTTCGTCGAAGGCGAATGATTTGCGTGAAATGAAGGAGCACAAGCCATGACCGCTAAACCTGCGTTTTATCCGCTGTCTCGCCGGGCGTTTCTGCACGGCGTCGGCGTCACGATGGCGCTTCCATGGCTCGAATCGATTCGGGTGTGGGGCGATGAGAAGACCGGCGGCGCCGCGGGCGCATCCTCGCCGCCGGTGCGATTCGCCTGCCTGTTTTCGGGCAACGGATTTCATAGCAAGGAATGGTGGGCGCGCGGCGAAGGCAAGGAAATGGAAGTCGGCAAGGTCCTCCAGCCGCTCCACCCCATGCGCGAAAAAATGCTCTTTATTCGCGGCCTCTATAATCAGGAAGCGCTGATCGGCGGAATTCACAGCTGCCAAACCGGCAATCTCCTCACCGGCGCCCACCTCGCCAGCGGCGGAGAAATACGCTCCGGCGTGAGCGTGGATCAGCTTCTCGCCCAGCGCCTGCGCGATCAAACCAAGGTCTCAAGCCTCGTGCTCGGATGCGAACAGTCGATCGCGGCACTCCACAAAAATTACTCGATGATCTACAGCTCCCATATCTCATGGAGCTCGGCCTCCACTCCCACGCCGCTGGAATTATATCCCGCGCTGGCGTTCGACCGCCTTTTCCGCGATCAGGTCGGCCAGGCCGACAAGAGCGTGCTCGACGCCGTCATGAGCGAGGCCAACGGAATTCGCGGCAAAGTAAGCCAATCGGACAAACAGCGGCTCGACGAATATCTCTCCTCGGTCCGCGAGGTGGAACAGCGGATCGATCAGGCCGGAAAGGATCGCCGGCTGCAAGGCTGGCGTCCCACGCTGGAAAAGCCCGATATACCCCGGCCCGCCGACGGGATTCCGCAGGACATCGACCAGCACATGCGGCTCATGTGCGACATCCTGGTGCTGGCTTTCCGCACCGACACCACGCGCGTCGCCACGCTTAAGCTCAATAACGACCACTCCTCGCTGCGCTTCCCGAATCTGAAGATCGACTACATGATCCACCATCTGCTCTCCCACTCCGACGGCGCAGACTGGTTGCGGGTCAATCAGTTCTTCACCGAGCAGTTGGCCTATCTGACAAAAAAGATGGATTCGGTTCAGGAAGGAGAGCGCACGCTTTTGGATAATTCGATGGTCCTTTTTCTCTCCAGCATGATGACCGGAAATCACAACAATCAACAGTTGCCCGTAGTCATGCTCGGCGGCGGCGGAGGACAGATCAAGACCGGCCGGGTGATGGATTATCTGAACAAGCCGAATCGGAAGATGTGCAGCTTGTATCTGTCGCTGATGAACAAGGCCGGAGTTCGGCTGGAAACATTTGGCGATTCGAAAGAGCCGTTGAGCGATATCTGATGTCGCGCTGGTTTGGTCTCGTGGGATTCAGCCGCCCAGCTGCAAGTCGAGTGCGCGTGAAGTTAAGGGATCTCAAACTCCCCGTGAAGCGCAAGGTCGAGCTCCGGCATTCGGAAATCATGCCAAAACGATATCCTTCAACGCGATTTGTGAAGCAGTCGCCGGTGCTGAGCGCGGACGATGAGTCATAACGACTCAAACAGTCGAAATTACTCGTTCGGCGTTCATCGATGATACAATGACCGGTGATGACGTGCGTCTCCATCGTACTTGAAAGGAACGTCCAATGAGCGACTTAATCAGCAAGGCCCTCCTTTGCGGCCTCGGTCTGGCGAGCCTGACGAAGGATGCAATCCAGAAAACAGCCGAGGATATCGTCGGCCAATCCAAACTCTCGGAGGAAGAGGGGCGAAAACTGGTCAAGGATCTTCACCGGCGAGCGACGCAGGCGCAAAAAGCCCTCGAAAAGAAAATCGATACGGCGGTCCACAAGGCGCTGACGAACCTGAACCTGATGAACGTCGCCGACCATCTGAAAAAACCGGAGCCCGCGAAGAAGCCCGCCAAAAAAAGCCGCTCGAGCGGCGGCGCCAGGAAGGCCGCTCGACGCTAGCGAACCATCGACGCGCCATGCACCTCCAATCCGCCGCCCAAATCCCGGGAGATGTCGCCCGCGCTTATGAAGTGGCCCGGGTGTTGATCAAATACGGGCTGGCGGAATGGCTGAAGGGGACCGAGTGGGAACCGGCCCGGCGCCTGCTCACCAGCCACTCCGGCGAGACCCTCACCGACCAGGCGTTCGCCGTTCGCATTCGGATGGCGCTGACGGACCTGGGCACGACGTTCATCAAGCTCGGACAGATCCTCGGCACCCGACCCGATCTGGTGGGTCCGGAAATCGCCCATGAGTTATCGCACTTGCAGACCGCAACGCCGGCCGACGCGCCGGAGGTCGTCGTCGCGACCATCGAAAAGGAACTGGCTCGCCCGATCGCCGAGTGTTTTGTCGAATTCGAGCCGGCGGCGATGGCGTCGGCTTCCATCGGGCAGGTCCACCGCGCCAAACTCGCCAACGGCCGATCGGTCGTCGTCAAGGTACAGCACCCCGGCATCGAGACCACCATCCGGCGCGATCTGCACATCTTGTCGAGCCTCGCCGCCCTGGCCGATCGAACGGAAGAACTCAAGCGGTATGACCCGGTGGCGGTGGTGCGCGAGGTTCGCCAGACGCTGATGCGTGAGCTGGATTTCCGCCGCGAGCTTCGCAACCTTCAGCAATTTCGCCGGAGCTTCGCCGACAATCCGATGGTCGCCTTCCCCCGCCCCTATCCCGAGTTGAGCACCGGCCGCGTACTGACGATGCAGTTGCTCAAGGGAATCAATTTGGGAAACGCCGCCGAGCTGCGCGAAAAAAAGATCGATTGCCCGGCGGTGGCCCGGCAGGGCGCGGGCGTTTTTGTCCAGATGATTTTTCGCGACGGGTTCTACCACGCCGACCCGCATCCGGGAAATATCGTCGTGATGGCCAAGGGGCGCGTGGGAATTCTGGACGGCGGAATGGTCGGGCGCATCGACGAGGAGCTGCGCGATCGAATCGTGGAGATTCTTCTGGCGGCGGGAGACCGCGACCCGCGGCGGCTTGCCGAGGTGATCGCCGACGTTTGCAAAGCCCCGGCCAACCTCGACCACGGGGGTCTCAGCGCCGACCTGATGGAAGTCTTCGGACAGTACGGAACGCAGGCGGTCGGTCAATTCGAAGTCGCCGGCGCCCTTACCGCCGTCACGCGCATCATGCACGAATACAACCTGTTTATGCCGAGCCGTCTTTCCATGCTGATCAAGTGCCTGATCGTTCTCGAGGGAACCGGGAAGGGGCTGAACGCCAATTTCAGCCTGGCGGAATTACTGGAACCGTTTCGCCGCCAGTTTCTGCTCCGCCAGTTTTCGCCGGAGATGTGGTTGCGCAAGGCGAAGCGCGTTCGCCGGGATTGGGAACTATTGGCCGCCTCGACGCCACGCGGCGTCAGCAATCTTCTCGAACAACTGCAATCCGGAAACTTCGCCGTCCGCATCAAGCACCCGCCGCTCGAAACATCCATTAACCGAATGGTCTACGGCTTATGCACCAGCGCGCTGCTGCTTGCGTCGGCGCTGTTGTGGGTCCACGAAATTCCGCCGACCATCCACGGCATATCCGTCCTGGGCGCGGCGGGTTACGGCGTCGCCGCCTTCCTCGCCACCCGCGTGCTCTGGCTAAGCCGCGTCTCGGGCAAATCCAAAGACGATTGATCGGCGCGGCCGGCGCCCGTCGATCCACCGCATGATTTCGACAACGACGCTTGCCGTCAGGAAACAAGTGAACGTGACCGGTCGCATCATGAAGCAAGCAGGCGTGACGATCACAGGCTGCTTTTCGTGAAGTGGAATTGAATCCCAGCCGATTCGGCGGCGGCAAGGAGGGTCTCGACCGCCTTGAGATCGCGCAGGATCGGGTTGGGTTGCTTAAAGTTGTTGAGATTGGCCGTCACGTGTTCGATCAAAGCGCGAACGGTCACAAGCCCCTGGGCGGCGGGGAACCATTGCTCCGGCGGCAATCGCATCTTCGATGGATCAAAACCCTCTTCCTGAAGCTGCGCGATCAGGGCCGACTGGCTCTCGGAGAGCATCGCCGTCAATTGCGGCGTCTTGCACGCGCGGGCGGCGGTATCGAGCCGATCCGCCTCGCGCGCCAACGCTTTTCCGGTTCCGGATTTTGCGTATGCCGTCGAAAAGGTCGGCAGATCTTTTTCGAGCGTGACGACGACTGCCTGGGCCATGGGATAATTCCTCGCGCGTTTGTCGATTCGCACCGGTCCTATTCGTACTGCGATCGCGGGCGAACATCAACAGCGTGGCGCCCCCGAGCGTCCCGCGCCAAGCGGCCGAGCCCCGTTTGAGCGAGCCGTGAAATTGGATCGAGCGCGCCGGCGTTGTACGATCTGGCGCGTGGAAAACGATAACGAGAAGCAAACGGATCATGTCGCCGCGCTGATGGCTCACATTGAGGATCGTTCGGCGGTCATCGGCGTCATTGGGCTGGGCTATGTGGGCCTTCCGCTGTTGCAGGCGTTTCACGCGGCAGGATTCCGCGTGCTGGGGTTTGATCTGGACGAGCGGAAGATCGCCAAACTTCTTCGCGGGGAAAACTATCTGAAGCACCTCGGCGGAGAAATGGTCGCGAACATGCTGGACGCCGGGCGGTTTGACGTCACGGCGGATTTCGCCCGCCTTCGGGAGCCCGACGCGGTGATCAGTTGTGTCCCCACGCCGCTGGGGACGCATCTCGAGCCGGACCTGAGCTACGTCGCGAAAACCGCCGACGACATCGCGGCGGCTCTGCGCCCGGGGCAACTTGTCGTGCTGGAATCGACTACGTATCCCGGCACCACGCGCGACGTGATGCTGCCGCGTTTGGCGGCGTCGGGTTTGCGGAGCGGCACGGATTTTTTCGTCGCCTATTCTCCCGAGCGCGAGGACCCCGGCCGCAAAGATCACCGCACGCAAACGATCCCCAAGCTCGTCGGCGGAATCGACGCCATTTCCGGAAAAATCGCCGTCGCTCTTTATCGAAAAGCGATTCACGAAGTGATCCCCGTCTCTAGCGCCGAAGTGGCCGAGGCGGCGAAGATCCTGGAGAACGTCTATCGAGCCGTGAACATCGCGTTGGTCAACGAGATGAAGACCGTTCTGACCGCGATGCATATCGACGTGTGGGAAGTGATCGCCGCCGCCAGCACCAAGCCGTTCGGCTTTCAGGCCTTCTACCCCGGCCCCGGCCTCGGTGGGCACTGCATCCCGATCGACCCGTATTACCTCACCTGGAAGGCGAGGGAAATTGGTCTGCCGACGCGTTTCATCGAGCTGGCCGGCGAAGTGAATCGCGCCATGCCGGCCTATGTCGTGCAGCGCGTTCTGCTCGCGCTCAACGAACGGGGCAAGCCGGTCAGGGGGAGCCGGTTTCTCATCCTTGGATTGGCGTACAAGCCCGATGTTGACGACGTGCGCGAGAGCCCGAGCTTTGAGCTGATCGAAAAAATTCGCGAGCTCGGCGGCATCGTCGATTACAACGACCCGCATGTCCCCGCCACTCACAAAATGCGGAATTACGACCTCGAAATGCGGAGCATTCCGCTGTCGGCCGAGATGCTGCGATCCTACGATTGCGCGCTGGTCTGTACCCATCATGCCGCCTACGACTGGCAACTGATCGCGGACCATTCGCAACTGGTGGTCGATACGCGCAATGCGCTGCAAAACGTGCAAGGTCCGCGCGCCCACATCGTGCCGGCTTGAGACGGTGCAATCCTCCGATCCATCCGCTATCTTCTATCGATGCCCACGCCCGAGCCTGACCCGCATCACGGCGAACGCCGCTTTGATTCTCCGCAGCAGGAAGCGTTCCTCAATCTCTGGCGGACGTATGATCGCCTGCGTCAAATCGAAGATCAGTTATTCAGCCGCCACGATCTCACGGCCCAACAATACAATGCCTTGCGATTGCTCCGCGCG
Organism: Tepidisphaeraceae bacterium; assembly: GCA_035551995.1. Classification (GTDB taxonomy): domain Bacteria; phylum Planctomycetota; class Phycisphaerae; order Tepidisphaerales; family Tepidisphaeraceae; genus RYN-428. The sequence goes on along the minus strand of DASZME010000058.1, from coordinate 24,129 downwards.
GTCCGGCCGGCGAAGGCGCCGACGCTGTATGTGGCTTCGCGACTCGTCTCGCGCGCGCCGGACATCACGCGCCTGCTCGATAAGCTCCACGAGCGCGGGTTGGTCGATCGCGAACGGCCGGCGGGAAATCGGCGCGTCGTGAACATCGGCATCACCAAGGCGGGTGTCGACCTGCTCGATAAAATCGCCGAAGAAGTTTTGGCGTGCGCGCAGATTCAGCTTGGACATTTGGAATCGGCCGAGGTGAAAACGCTGATCGACCTGCTGCGCAAGGCAAGGCAGCCGCATGAACCGCCGGGCGGGGAGTGGGGGTGAATGCGCCTTTGGTCGACGCGGGATCGCGATTTACCGTGCAAGCAATGTGGGTTTTTTAGGGACGAACCGGTTGAATTGATCTATTGCGAGAGCGTTTTAGATAGCGTTTTTTTATACCCTCGCCCGGCACTCCGGGAAAGGGCAGGGTGAGGGTTTCTTTGACAGTTCGCGGATTTTGCGAGTTGCATTGTTTCAAAAAAGCCCTGCCTCCCCTCTCCCGGATTACCGGGCGAGGGAGTAGAGCGCGTAATCGCGCAAGTTCATTATTAGAGCATTTTTCAGATTGCTGGCGCGTTCAAAGTGCGTGGGAACCCGTTTCAACACCCGACGCCGGTTTTGAGGTACTCCGAAGAGCCGGATCGAAGCGTCGCGGAAGCCGGGTCGTCGGAGTACCTCAAAACCGGCGTCACCACCAAACGCTCAGCCACGCGATCTTTAACAAAACGTCGCACGCGCTACCAACCTGAGAAACGTTCCAGATCGCTCAGTTATTCATCGCCGTTTGAGTCTTGTCGATTTTTCGCGGGTAGATTTTCGGGTTGAACTGGTAGAGCAAACTCGCGATGTCCGCCGGCGGGGGGCGGAGCTCCGGAGACGCGGGAACCTGCAGGTACGTCAGCGCACGTTCGAGCAATCGCTTTGAACCGGGGGCGCAGACGGTTCCGCCGTAGTGGGCGAGCACTTTTTCCGGCTCGTGAACGATGAACGCCACGACCAGCCGCGGATTTTCCGCAGGCGCGGCGCAGATAAAACTGCTGTTGAATTTCGTGAGGCTGTAGCCGCTGCGGCCCATGCTGATGTGGGCCGTTCCCGTTTTGCCGAAGATATTCCACGTGTCGCTTCGCCCATAACCGGCGGCGGTGCCGCGAACGACGACGTCGCTCAACACCTCCCGGATTTGGTTCGCCGCCATCGGGTCCAACACCTGCGGCAGCATCTCCAGCTTCACCCCCGGCGAACGACTGACGACTTTCCCGTCGCCATCCAATATTCCGCGAATGATCGTCGGCCGAACCAGCCGGCCTCCATTGGCATATGAGCAAAACGCCCGGCAAAGCTGCACCGGCGTCACCATCACCTCGTAGCCCTGGCTGGCCGATTCGGTGCTGTATTTATTCCATTTCCACAGCGGATTGAGTCTTCCCGGATCCTCCGCCGGCAGCTCGATGCCTGTCTGACGGCCAAATCCCCAGCCGGCCAGCGCGCGATACAAGCGATCGTTGCCGAGCCGTTCTCCCAACATCGACATGCCGATGTTGCTCGATTTCACCAGCACATCCCACGTGGCCAGCGGCCCGTACGGATGCACGTCGGTTATCGTGCGGCCATACGGCGTTTTGTAAAACTTGCCATTGATCGGCCACTTCTCCGTCAGGCTCGTCTGGCGCCATTGCAGGGCCGGACCCACAATGAACGGCTTAATGGTCGATCCAGGTTCATAAGGGTCGGTCAGGCATTTATCGCGGCGAAGGTCGTTGGTGGCCGCATCCAGATCGTTGGGGTCGAACGTCGGCCAGTTGGCCAGCGCGAGCACATCGCCGTTGCTCGGATCCATCACCACCACTTCGCCTTTTTTCGCGTGAAATTCCTTACATGTGGCGCCCAACTCCTGCTCGGCGATCATTTGCAAATTCGCGTCGATGGTCAGTATCAAATGCTGCCCATGCTGCGGCGGGAGATAATCGTCGGCGGCGATCCCAATCGCATGCCTGCGCGCGTCTTTGAGTTTTTTTTCCCAGCCGTCTTTGCCGCTGAGCAACTTGTCGAATTTCAGTTCGATGCCTTCCAGGCCATGGCCGTCTTTCCCCGTTCCGCCGAGGATGTGGGCCGCGAGCGAACCCATCGGATAGGAACGGGAACTGGTCGGGACAAACCCAACGCCGGGAATATTCAATTTCTGAATCGCGGCGATCCGTCCATCGTCCACGTCTTTGGCGATCCGCAAAAATCGACTGTCTCCCTTGTCATTGAGTTCCTGCGCCAAATCAAGCGAATCTCGATCGAGGATCGCCGCGAGTTTTCGGATGGCTTCGTCCATCGCCTCCGGATTTTTGCCGTCTTCCTGGTATACGTCGGCCATGAAATGCGGATCGACGAAAAGGTCTTGTTTTTGGATGGTGAGAGCGAGCGCGAATCCATTGCGGTCGAAGATTCCGCCGCGGCGCGATTCGAGGCGGGTGGTCTGATGTTGCTGCCGGTCGGCTTTGCCGATGGTTTGTTGACGGCCTTCAGTTTGAAGATAGGCGACGCGAAAGACGAGCAAGCCCAACATCACGCCAATCGCGATAAAGACGGCAGCGGCACGGCGTGCGGAAAATAAAGGCATAGACATTCCTCGGCTCCCGATGTGTTATCGGACGAAGTGGCGCCGACGGACCAAGGAAAAAATCTCAGTCGGTTGCGCCAAGCTCGACGCCAATTCAGCCGAAACGGACCCAAGTCACGATTCACACTATCGTTGACAAAAATCGAGGAGACATCACGCCCCTTCGTTTATCGCTGTGGCGGTAATGCGTTAAGGTCGCGGGCGCCGTGCAGGACCGCGACGGCCGGAATTGGCCTTGTTTCCCAGCGATAGACGATGAGATAGGAGTGAACCGACGCTCTGTTTCAAATTATGACAACTCAGCGCTATATTCGAAGTTTGCTGTCCATGCGCGAGCATCGCGCGGTTTCAGTCGCCATGCGAGTGCGGTGTCGGCGTCGCGCCGGGCTGAATCCAGCTTCCGCGCGCCGAAAAACGGGGGACCATTTCGATTTTCTGCCCCTTGACGGTCGCGCCGATGGAGTTGGGCGCCGTGAAGGTGGCGATCTGCAACTGCTGATTCCAAAGTTTGCTTTGGAGAGCGTTGATCCTGTCGTGCAGGTCCGCGTGTTGATGCCGCAGTTCAAGCTGTTGATGGCGAAGGTTCAAAGTGAACAGACTCAGTGCCACGCCGCTGAAGAGACAGATCAGTAGTTTAATCATGGCGCCCTTGAGAGGGTGGGTGAGGAGTGAGGGGTGAGGGGGTGACAAGGTGACAAGGTGAGGGGGTGACAGGATATGAGGGGGAAGGCTTATATACGATTGATGCTTCTTCACACATCAACCTTGTCACCTGATCACCTTGTCACCTTGTCACCTTGTCACCCTGTCACCCCCTCAGCTTGTCACCCCCTCAGCTTGTCACCCCCTCACCCTATCACTCTCACCTGGTTGAACTCAATTCGTAGTCGCGACTGACTTCGGCGGCAGACGGAGCCGCATGTTCTTTCGCACGGAATCGCCGCCCTTTAGCACTTCTTTGTTCATGTCGCGAATGGCGATCCAGGCGGCGCCGTCGCCGAGTTGCTCGGCGGCGATCCGCCAGAGGCTGTCGTTGTCCTTTACCGTGTACCAGCTCATGGCGCCATTCTCGGGGGCATTGCCGCCGGGGGCGCCGGCGACGTGGATCGGGGCGGCGGGAGCGGCGGGCGAAGCGCTGGATTTGCCGGGAATGAGATACGTCCGGCCGACAATGATGTTGTTCGGGTTTTGCTTCAGCGCGGGATTGACGGCGACGATCGCGTCTCGGTTGGTCTTGGTGTTGACGCCGAGGAATCGACCGGCGAGCTTGCTCAGCGTATCGCCGGGCACGGCGACGTACTGGCGGGCGCCGTTGACGGTGGGGGGCGTGGGCGGCGCGGAACCGGCGCCGCCCACGTTCACCACTTCCACGCCCTTCTCACGCGCGATTCTCTGAAGGTCGGATTCATCGCCGGCGCCGTTGGACGTATTGCCGTTGGCGCCGCCGATATTTGGATTGGCGGGAACCGCTCGAACCGGCGGATGATCGCCGGGAGCGTTGAAGGACGGTCCTGATCCCGGGCCGATGGCGATCTTGGTTTCCTCGCGCACTTCGTCGCGGGTCGGGATCGGCCGCGACGGGGCCGACACGGTGGGGGGCGGAACAATTTCGTTTTGCGTCGAGCCGTTGTGCGGGGTGGCGGCGCCGTTGCGCAGCGTGTCGGCCGCGGTGGTCCACGGCGATGGCTGGGTCTCGAGGCGGTTGTAATCCTCGAGAAGAATCCCGACGACGATGATGAAAGCCAATCCGACCAGTAACCCAACTTTTGCTTCGCGAGTCATACGCCACTACTCCCGTCGATATCTCTTGCCGCGGCTCGGAGCTTGGCGGATCGCGATCGTGGGTTGGCGGCGATTTCGGATTCGGTTGGCGGGATGGGTTTTTTCGTCAGTATCCTGAGTAACCCGGCCCGCTCCGCCGACCGAAACGCCTGCTTGACCACGCGGTCTTCCGTCGATTGAAAAGAAATCACCGCCAATCGTCCGCCCCGCGTTAAACACAAGGGCGCCTGCTTCAGCAGGCTTGCGAGGTTTTCCAGTTCCCGGTTGACCCGCATCCGCAGGGCCAGGAACGTTCGAGTGGCGGGATCTATTTTGTCGGGGGCTCCGCCCCGTGACGGTATGGCCGAACGCACCAGATCGGCCAATCGATCCGTAGTCATGATCGGCGAATGGCGTCTTGCCTCCACAATCTTTCTGGCGATTCTTCGCGAATAACGCTCCTGGGCCAATTCATATAGGACGTTGGCCAGATCGTCCTCCTTCGTTTTATTCACAATATCCGCCGCGCTCAAAGGCGTTCGCGGATCGATCCGCATATCCAATGGCATCGCCTTGCCGAACGACATTCCATATTCCGATTCGAACAACTGATTGGTGCTGATGCCCAGATCGGCAAGAATCCCATCGACGGCGGAAATCCCCGCCATCTCCAAAACCTGCGGCAATTCCGCGAAGTTGGCGTGAAAAAACCGGACCCGGCATGGCGCGCTTGCCAATCGCCGACGCGCAAAGTTAAGATTCCGCGGGTCGGCGTCGAGGGCGATCAGCGTCCCGTCGTTTCCCAGACGTTCCGCGATAGCCGCCGCATGTCCGCCGCGACCGAGCGTGCAATCGACGATCGTTTTCCGGGGAGCGAGGCTGAGAAGATCCAGCGTCGGGTTCAGCAGAACCGGCTCATGGCCCTGCGACGGCAGAGAAAAAGGAAGCGTGGTTTCGTCGGCGTCGGAGACTTTGGAAGAATCGGTCATAGATCTCATGGTTTCAGATTTTATCGTCGGCGAACATGCACGAGTTTCGACTTCAACCGCCGGGCATTTGATTCCCCTTTTCTCCTCCCCTCTCCTCTTCTGGGCGACTCGGCATTCATCTAATTTCGCATCCCCGCGTCACTGTTATTGAATTCATTGGAAACCTCGTTTGGTGTGATACCATACCACCGATGGGCGAAAAACGTGCGATGCGCGAGGAGCCCGGCGCGCGAAAGCCGGGCAGGGAACGGCCGCTTCGGCGCGTCGAGGCGCGGCCGCCCCTGGTGGAGCAGGCGGTGGATCGGCTGCGCGCGTGGATCATCGACGGCCACCTCCCCGCCGATCGTGAGATACCGCCGGAATCGGCGCTGTGCCGGACGCTTGGCGTCTCGCGCACGGTTGTTCGCGAGGCGATGCGGATCCTGCGGGCGCAGGGCCTTGTGGAGGTATCGCAGGGCAAACGGCCGCGCGTCAGGCCCGCCGACGCCAAGTTTGCCATCGACAGCCTCGCCCTGATGTTGCGGCGCGGCGAAGCGTCGCTGCTGCACCTGGCGGAACTGCGCCGGCCGATGGAAAGTGAAATCGCCGCGCTCGCCGCTGCGCGGGCGACGCCGTCGCAGATCCAGCGCCTCGACGCGGCCATTCAAGAACTCGCCGCCGCGCCCGACCTGGCGGCGCAGGCGGACGCGGACCTGCGTTTCCACTTCATTCTCGCCGAGGCGTCGGGCAATCCGCTGTTCCAACTTGTTCTGGAGGCGATCTGGGGATTGCAACGGCAATCGCGAATGACGACGATCGCCCACTCGCGCGCCGTTACCGCGATCACCTGGCATCGCCGCATTTTGGAGGCCGTGCGCGCGAACGACTCGGCGGCTGCGCATGCCCAGATGACCGGACACATCGACGCCTCTCGTCAGGATTTGCTCGAATCCGGCGCAACCGACGGCAAGCCGCCGCGACCGGGAAAAAATTTCGGCTGATCTCAACGCCATGGCAACTTGTATGATATGTTCATCAGTGCTCGGCGGGCGCCGAAGGAGGCTTGATGCGACGTGCTTGTTTTGCTTGCATTCGAAGTTTGATCGTCGTAGCCACGCTTGTCGCTTGCGGATCTGCGCTGGCCGACCATGCCTCGGCGCCTCCGGTCGCGAAAGCGCCGCCGTCGGCGGACTGGTGGTCGTTCAAGGCGATCGCGCGTCCCGCGATTCCTCGGGCGGCGGGCGGGAGTTGGGGGCGTACGCCGATCGACGCATTCATCTTCGACGCGCTCCGTCAAAACCATCTGCGTCCATCCGCTGAAGCGGATGGTCGCACGCTCATCCGCCGGGTGACTTATGATCTAACGGGTCTGCCTCCCTCGCCCAAAGACATTTCGGCATTTCTTTCGGACAACGCTCCCGATGCGTATGAGAAGCTCGTCGATCGTCTTTTGGCTTCGCCGCGTTACGGCGAGCGGTGGGGCCGGCACTGGCTCGATACCGTCCATTACGGCGACACGCACGGCTACGATAAGGATAAAATTCGTTCAAACGCCTGGCCCTATCGCAATTATGTGATTCACGCCTTCAACGACGATAAGCCTTATGGCCGGTTCGTCAGAGAGCAACTGGCCGGGGACTGGTTTTATCCGGATACGGCCGACGGAATTTTGGGATTGGGCTTCATCGCCGCCGGGCCGTTTGACTTTGTCGGGCAGGTCGAGCTTCGCGACGGCACCATCGACAAAACCATCACCCGAAATCTCGACCGCGACGACATGGTGTCGTCGACGATGAACACGTTTGTGAGCCTGACCGTTCAGTGCGCGCGTTGCCACAATCATAAGTTCGATCCGATCCAACAGGAGGATTACTACAGTCTTCAGGCTGTTTTCGCGGCGGTGGATCGGGCCGATCGGCCTTATGACTCCGACGCGGGGCTCGCGCAAAGGCGCCGCGATCTTCAGCGGCGAGTCGAGTCATTGACGGCCAAAGCGACTGAGATCGAGAATCGAATTCCCCCGGCGGCGGCGCCGCAGTTGACGGCGCTGGACGCGAAGATCGCCGTGCTCGTCAAGCCGAGCGCGCGGGCCGAGCGGGCTGAATTTGGTTATCACAGCGGCCTCTCGCCGACGCAGGACAAGGTTAAATGGGTGCAGGTGGATCTTGGGGCGCCAACGCCCATTAGCTTTGTCGTGGTGGTCGGCGCGTTTGACACATTCAACGGCATCGGCGCCGGGTTTGGCTTTCCTGTTCGATTCAAAATCGATGCCAGCGACGACGCCGAATTCAGGGCAGGCGTTGTTTCGATCGTCGATCGCACCGGCGCGGATGTGCCCAACCCGGGCGTTCGTCCGCAGAATTTTGCGGTGGAGCGTCGAACCGTAGCGCGCTTTGTTCGCGTTACCGCGACCAAGCTGGCGCCAAGGCAAAGCGATTTCAATTTCGCTTTGGGCGAGCTGAGCGTATTCACGGCCGATGGCGTTAACGCGGCGATAGGGCGTCCGGTTTCGGCGCTGGACTCGATCGAGGCGCCGGTGCGGTGGGCGAAGAAGAATCTCGTCGATGGGTACTACTACGCGATGGGCGCGAATTTGCCCGATCTGGCCAAACTTCAGCGCGAGCGTCAGACGATTCTCGCGGCGGCGCTCGATAAAAAAACACGCCGCGCGCTAGACGACCTGCGCAAGCTGGAGTCTGACGCTTCGGCTGAACTCAAAGCATTGCCGCCGCGACCGATGGTGTATGCGGCGGCGACGGATTTCGCTCCGGCCGGCAGTCTGATTCCCACCCATGGCAAGCCGCGGCCCATCTACCTGCTGCATCGCGGCAGCGAAAAAACGCCCGGGAAGGAATGCGGCCCCGGCGCCGTCGGATTCCTCAACGGCCTGCCCGCGCGATTCGATCTTCCGCCCGGCGCGCCCGAGGCACAACGCCGGGCGATGCTGGCCGATTGGATCGTCGATGCCCGCAATCCGCTCACCTGGCGATCGATCGTCAACCGCGTCTGGCAATATCATTTCGGAAGAGGCATCGTCGAGACGCCCAACGATTTCGGCAAAATGGGATCGACGCCGACGCATCCACAGTTGCTCGATTGGCTGGCGACTGAATTCCGCGACGGCGGCGTTTACCTTCACACGCCGCAGTCGATGAAGGGCCTTCAACGGCTCATCGTCACCAGCGCCGTCTATCGCCAGTCGTCGGCGTCGAACGCCGATTTCGAAAAGTTCGACGGAAATAACCAATACTATTGGCGCATGAACCGCGATCGGCTGGATGCCGAGGCGATACGCGATACGGTCCTGCTGGTCAGTGGCCAGCTTGATCTTAAGATGGGCGGTCCCGCGTATCGCGATTTCGGCTTTCTCGACGACCACTCGCCGCACTACAAATATCAGGAGTACGACCCCGACGACATCACCACGCATCGGCGTTCGATTTATCGACTTGTCGTTCGATCTGTTCCGAATCCGCTGATGGAAACGCTGGATTGCGCCGACCCGTCGCAGCTTGTTCCGCGTCGCAATGAGACGCTGACGGCGCTGCAGGCGTTGTCGATGATGAACAACCCGCTGATGCTTCGGATGGCCCACCATTTCGCCGAGCGAGTTGAATCGATGGCCCCTGATGTGCAAGGGCAGATCGATGCGGCGTATCGATTGGCGATCGGGCGGGCGCCGTCGGCGGAGGAATCGCGCGTGCTTCTCGACGTGGCGCGAAAGGATGGGATGGCCAACGTCTGCCGGCTGATATTCAACACGAATGAGTTCGTGTTTGTGGATTAAGGACGAGCTGCGATGTCGATATTTTTCCCGCAAAGATCTAAGCTGTTTAGCGGCCCCGCTTGCGGGGCGCGTCGGGAAGCGCGATCAATTGATATGCGTAGCGCGTTCATGCCCCGCAAGCGGGTCCGCCATTACAAATAACAGATATTTGCGTCGATTTCGACACAAACCGGAGTGATGCGCGATGAAGCCGCTGTCTCCTGCCTATAAAAACGGACCGCAGTCGCGTCGCGAATTCCTTTGGCGTTCGGGCGGCGGCCTGGGCGGAATCGCGCTTGCCGCTCTCCTCCGAAACCAAAATCTGCTTGCCGACTCGGCGCCCTCGCACGGCGTTCTCTACCAACACGGCGGCACGCAATTTCCCGCCAAGGCCAAGCGCGTCATTCAACTCTACATGTCCGGCGCCGCCAGTCAGTGCGACACCTTTGATTACAAGCCGCTTCTCATCAAACAGCATGGCCAAAAATGGGACCCGGGCGAAAAGGTCGATCTGTTTCAATCCAGTCCCGGCGGCACGCTCGCGTCGCCCTGGCCCTGGAAACGCTACGGCCAGTGCGGAAAAATGATCAATGATTGCGTGGCGCCCCTGGGCGATTGCGTCGACGACATGGCGTTCATCCACAACATGGTTTCCAAATCGAACGTGCACGGTCCGGCCACGTTCATGCAAGCCACCGGCTTTACGCTTCCCGGTTTCCCCGCCATGGGGGCGTGGGTCAGCTATGGCCTTGGAAGCATGAGCGAAAACCTTCCGACGTTTGTCGTCCTTCCCGATCCGCGCGGCTTCGCGCCCAACGGCCCGCGCAACTGGGGCGCCGGTTTTCTCCCCGCCGAGCATCAGGGAACGATGATCCGCCCCGGCAACGCCAATCCCATCGCCGACTTGTTTCCGCCGGCCGGTGGCTACGTCAATCCCTCCAGCGAATCGGACGTGCTCGCGGCGCTGGAGCGGATCAATCACGAACACGCCGTCCAGCGCCCCGGCGATTCCCGGCTCGACGCGCGGATTCATTCATACGAACTGGCCGCGAAGATGCAGCTTTCCGCGCCCGACGTGCTGGACATCAAAGGCGAGCCCCGGCACATTCTCGATCTCTACGGCATCAACACACCGGACGGAAAATACAACGGCCCGATGAACCCCGGCGAAGAGTCGCGGAATTTCGGCCGCAACTGTCTGATCGCCCGGCGTCTTCTCGAACGGGGCGTCCGCTTCGTCCAAATATGGTCCGGCGCCGACAACGGATTCCCACGTCGAAACTGGGACAGCCACGAAGATATCGCCCGTGATCATTGGCCGCTGGGGTTGGGAATGGCCAATGGCGCCGCCGCGCTCATTAAAGACCTCAAGCAGCGCGGGATGCTTGAAGACACCATCGTTCTCTGGACCACCGAATTCGGCCGAATGCCATGCAGCCAGGGAAGCAAGGGCCGGGACCACAACCCTTTCGTTTTCAGCAACTGGCTTGCCGGCGGCGGAATCAAAGGGGGCGTGACCCACGGCCAAAGCGACGAATGGTCCTACAAACCCGCCGATCCGTCGCGACCGACCTATTGCTACGACGTCCATGCCACCATCCTGCGGCAACTTGGAATCGATCACAAACAATTAACCTTTCGAAATAACGGAATCGATCGACGACTGACCGATGTACACGGCGAGGTGATACCCCAGATCATCGCATGAACCCGTCAGGGCAATCGCTTTTGGCGTCTTACCCCCTCTCCCGGTACGCCGGGGCAGGGAACCGGAGGGGCAAAAATTCAAAAGCGATCGCCCTGATGAAGCCGTCTACTTTGGCCGCAAAACGAGCTGCTTCGGTCGGTCTAACTACTCTAAAAGCGGCGCTGGTGGCCTCGCGTCGTAACACTGACGCGCCTCGAGCATTTTTAAGACTGGCGCACTGTTTCTTCGTTTAGCGGCCCCGCTTGCGGGGCGTGTTTCCCGATGGCACGTCTCTCTCACCAACACGGAATATGCTCTAAACCGACTTCATCACCCTGACGACTTGTGTCTCCCGCGGGGCGGCGGAATAGATTGCTCTGAACTCCTCGACATTCGCATACGCCCTCGCCGGCACGCGCCGGAACGGCGCCTCCGCTTCGATCGACTCCACGTCAAACGGCCATGGAGTGATCGACACCATCCACTCCGCCGGATATCCGACGTGAATTTCCAACGGATCGCCGCCCGGACTCGGCGCCACGTCCTCGATCGTGGTGAACACGCGCCCGCTGCATAGCACGCCAAGGCTGATCTGATCCATCGCCTTCAGAAGTTGATAATTATATCGAAGCGATGTTTCAGCCGCCCCGTTTCCTCGCGGCGCCAGCCCCAGTTCCAACGGCACATCGGTGCGCAACCCCATCTCCCGGCGAAACTGTTCCTGCAATTCGATCTGCGATTGCTGAAACTTGTTCAGCTCAAAAATCGACTTGGCGTTTCGTTGCCGATGCTGCGGATCGGAATAATGCTGGTACGACAACGCCGACAGGTGAAATACATGCAGGCTGACAAGAAAGGCGGTGTAGGAATCGACTTCCCGCGCCAACCGAACCGATTCCGACCAGACCGGCGCCGTGATCGAGATCGGCGTTTCAAAAACGTGAAGCGGCAATCCCTTGTCGTTGAGCGTCGGCAGATGATCGTGCACCGGCCAGCCGCGATCGTGCATCGCGACGGCCTCCAAAACCGCCTTCCTTGGCTCGGGCGCCACGAAGCGTTGATTGCCGAAATGGTCGGCCAGCGCGCCTGAAAAGCGGCCGTGATCGTCCTGCGTAAAGAGAAAATATTCGTTGCCGTGCTGATGCCGAATCATGAATCCTTATTGAACCAATGATTGGAGGATTTGCATATAGCCGGATCACGTATTTCCGAGGCCACGTTCTTGATTACGTCGTCGCCCGGTCCCTTCGGGCGCCATTGGACCACCATACCGCGGCGGCAAAAGAGGCGATGGGTGAAAGGCGGGCCGCTCATTGCAATCCGCCTCGAACTTTGGATAGACTTACGCCACGTTTGCCGATTCATCTGTCTTATAGCCTGGGGAAACATGTCGCAAATCAGAGCGAGGCGTTTGGGGTGGCCGTTGCGTTGCGCAGCGGTAATGATCGCGATGTCCACCGGCGCCTTGGGCGCGGATTCTCGCGCAAAGACTCAGCCGCCCGCGCCACACGCGGCGATCGGGCCTATTTCATGGGACACCGTCCCTGCCAAAGTCCGGCCAAAAGGCGGCGGCTTCGTCGCTTTCCGCAAGGCGACGTGGGAGAGCGAACGATCGCCGGAAAAATTGGAGTTGGTCTTCCGACGCGCCGGCGATGCGCTGGACGTGCTTGTGACGCAGAACGGCGTCATGCTCCACAGGGAGCCGGGAATTCTTGATGTCGCGCTGGACGACAAGTCGGCCACTTTTCTGGACGCCGCTCCCGACGGCAAAAATATTTGGATCTCGTCGCTGAACAAGGGCATCTTCCTGATCGATCCTTCCGGCAAATCGCTGGGCAAGATCGACCAAGGCGGCGGTTTGCCCGCGTCGCAAACGCCGATGCAGATCACCGCGATCGCCCCGGGCCTGCTGGTCGCCCTGGGATCGCGGAAAAGCGCGCAGGATCCGGCGCTGATGGAATCGTGGGTCGCCGGCGTCAGCTATGACGCAAAGAGCGCCTCGCCGATACAGGTCGGCATCATCGCTTCCGGCGACAAGCTGCCCGACGGCTGGCAGGCTCACGGCGGCGCGGGAAAATGGCGGTTCGAGGCCGTCCGCATGATCCCGTTCGCAAGCGTTTCCGATCCTGATGAAGATTCACGCGCGTGGGTACTGGTGAAAGGGCCGCTGGCGGCGAAGTTTTCAAGCGTCGAAATTAATGCGCGCACGCTTGAAGCGAAGTTGCGGGCGCCCAGCGCCGCTTCCGCCGGCCCCGCTGAACCCGAAGGATTGGCCCCCGTGCCGGGAGTGGTTGGCCACGGCGTCGGCGAGTCCTCCTCGCCATCTCGAAAAACAGCCTCCGCCGACTCCGAATGGATGCCCTTCGCCCTGGAGCGCGACGCAGTCTGTCGATCTGAGAATGGCGCCCTGTACAGCATCATCTATCACCGCATCTACGCGATCCCCGTCGGCCAAACGGGTATCGCGGTTTCAAGGTTCAAGCGGCTGGCCGATATCCCCGCGGAGCGCGGCGGCGATTTTCTGCCCCTCGGCGATTTGTTCTACATCGCCGGCGAACGCTGGTATCGTTTCGATCCCAAATCCCTGAAAGTGAACGACGTCGGCCCTGGCCTCCAAATCGCCGGCGTTGCGGTCGAAAATGGCGTCAGTTACGCCATCTCCGCCCACTACGGCTTGTGCGCTTTCTCGGCCAGCGAAGGATGTTTTCATCCCTTTTCCCTCGACCCCGCCAAGCCGCTTCATGAGCATCCGACAAGCCAGGGGGTGCCGGGGATGCGTTACGCGCCGCCCATCATTCCACAGTAGGACGCGTTCAAAATTTCCGGTCCAGCAATCGATACTGTACCGCCTCCGCCACGTGCAGTTCCTGTATGCCCGCCGAACGATCGAGGTCGGCGATGGTTCTCGCCACCCGTCTCACTTTGTCGTAGGCTCGCGCGCTAAGTCCCATTTCATCCATAGCCTGCTTCATCAATAACAGGCACGAATCGCTCAGTTCACAAAACAGTTTAAGCTGCCGTGAATCCATCCTCGCGTTGTTGCCGGTCTCCCCGAAACGCCGCGATTGAGCCGCACGCGCGGCAAGCACCTGTTCGCGCATGCTGGCGCTGCTGGTTCCCGCGTGCCGCCCGGTGAGTTCTCGATACGGAACCGCCGGCACTTCGACATGAATATCGATGCGATCCAGCAACGGCCCGCTCAGCTTGGCGAGATATTTATCCCGCCGTTGCGACTTGGCGTTTTCCGCCGCATACCCGCTGGCCGACGGATTCATCGCCGCCACCAGCATAAACTTGGCCGGAAATTTGATGGACCCATGCACGCGCGCCACGGTAACATCCCCGGCTTCGATCGGCTGCCGCAACGTCTCCAAAACATGCCGCGAAAACTCCGGCAATTCATCCAAAAACAGCACGCCATGATGCGCCAGCGAAACCTCTCCCGGGCGCGGAATGGTCCCGCCGCCGACCAATGCCTGCGCCGTCGCCGAATGGTGCGGCGTTCGCACCGGCCGCTCATCCATCAACGCCACCCCATCCGGCAGCAACCCCATCGCCGAATAAATCCGCGTCGTCTCCAGCGACTCCCCCCGACTCAGCGGCGGCAATATCCCCGGAATCCGCGAAGCCAACATCGACTTCCCCGTCCCCGGCGGGCCGATCATGAGAATATTCGCTACAGTACCCCCGGCAGTTGTAAGTTACCAAAACGAAACCGCCAGACACTGGCATTTCATGGAACGAGGCAAACCGATGAATACGACAGCGACAACGACCCGCAAGCTTAACACCGCCCGCCCGCTCGTTATCTCTTATCTTCGATTCAGTATGCCCACGCAAGCGAAGGGCGACAGCACCCGCCGCCAAACCGATCTTGCCGAACAGTGGTGCGAAAAGACCGGCCACAAACTTACCGACCGTCTGGACGACAAGGGTATCAGCGCCTATCGAGGCCGCAACGCCAACGAAGGCGCATTGGCGACATTCCTTGAATTGGTCAAGGCCGGAACCGTTCCACCGGGATCAATTCTGTTGGTGGAGGAACTGGACCGCATCAGCCGGCAGGAGCCGGAAGAATCGCTTCACTTGTTTTTGTCGATTATCCGCAGCGGCATTACCGTTGTCACCTTGAACACAGGCGACGAATTCCGCAAAGGTGAAATCGACACCGGAAAATTGATGATTGCCGTTGTCAAATTCGCCACCGCCCATGACGAATCGAAGAAGAAAAGTTTCCGACTTGGACAGGCGTGGAAGGAAAAACGCCGGAAGATGAAGGACGAAAACAAACCACTTACCCGCCGCCTTCCAATGTGGTTGAAGATCGTTGATGGAAAGATCATCGTCGATGCGGAGAAGGCGGCGCAGGTTATTCAGATTTTCAAATGGGCAGCCGATGGACTCGGAACCGGGATCGTTGTGCGCAAGGCGAACCATGAGCTTTCCGCCATTGGCCGCAAACCGTACTACACCCGTTCGTATATCGCCAAGATTCTTCACAACCGGGCAGCAATCGGCGAATTCCAGCCGCATGTTCTGACATACACGACGGGGAAGAAAACCCGGACGCCGGAAGGTGAGCCGATCAAAGGCTATTACCCCGCCATCATCGACGAGGGAACTTTCAACGCCGTCCAAACCCGTTTGCGCCGCAACCGGGGAACCGGAGGCCCGAACGTCGGGTTCGTCAATCTGTTCCGGGGAATTTTCTTCAACGGCAACGACGGAACGACCATGCAAATTGCCAACAAAGGGAGCGGCACCAAGAAATACGTTTCGACAGCAGCAATCGAGAAACGACCGGGAGCAGCCGAATACGTTGGCATTCCAGTTACGTTTTTTGAAATCGCTTTCGTCTGGCTTCTGGAAGGCCGCATTGACTTTACCGACGCCAGCGACCGCACCGCAGACTTGAGCCGTCACCTTGACGCCATCGAACACGAAATGGCGGGAGTTGCCGAACGCCGAAACGAGATCAAAGCCGCACTTGTGACCACCGGAACAAATGCAGTGTCATTGGTCGAAGTGATGAATGAACTGGACGCCAAACACGCCGCCCTGAAATCCCGGCGGGACGAATTGCGGGGGGAACTGGCGACAACCGAGGATCGACCGGCAGACACCGCCCGCCAGATCGTTCGCATGGCGAAAAGCATCGCCAACCACGCTTTGACGGAAGACGACCGCCTTAATCTTCGCAGCTTGATTGCTCGCATGGTCGCACGGATTGACGGCCGGACCATCCGCCATAAGCGAATGTGTGGACTTGTGGCAAACATCGCCTTCACGTCAGGCCAAACCGTCGAAATGAAAATGGCATGGAGTGAGAAAATATCAACGCTTTTCAAAATGACGCTTTCGGGGGAAGAAGCGATCTTAATGGCACCGTCAACCAAAATGCCAAGCAAGATTGACGAGGCCGAATTCTGGAGCGCCAAGAAATGGGTTCAAGAAATCGAGAGCCGAGGCGGGATCATCGAACAAGGTCGAGAGCGAGGCGACAGAAGGAATCAAAAACAAGACAAGGCAGCGACCGGACCACTTCCCGCCGCCCAATCGCTTGCGACGGAGCTTGGATGCCATTGGAGCAACGTATATCGGAAGTATCAGGACGCAAAAGCACGCCTTAGACAGATTGCAAACGAGCAAAAGTAGTTTCAGCTTCCGGGGGATAAATCGTTTCATAGTTACGCACTGTATTTGTAGACAACGGCACGAATGTCATTGTCATAGGGGAGATACCCTATACATTCATAACAGTCACAGGGGGACTAACCAAAGTTTGCACATTGTGCAAATGGAAAGGCAGAGTATGAGTACGACAGCAGCACCAGCATCGGATACGCCAACAGCCGAAATGACCGACGACCAACTGGCGACATATGCCAAGGGAAAGATTGCCCGATCTTCACAAGCCGACGAAGAAATGGCAGTGTTGGGCAGGCGATCCATCGACAGCTACTATCATGCAGGTTGGGCGCTTGCTATCGCCCGTGACCGCTTCAAGCCGGACGGCAAATGGGTCAAGTGGCAGAATCAAAACGAGCTTCCCCATTCCACTGTCGGCAACGCTATCGCATTTTACGAACGTGCCGAAAAGAAAGGGATTGACGAGCTTCGCAAACTCGGATCGTTGGCCGAGGCAAAGCGCAATCTTGGATTGTTCGGCGACAATGGCCGGGAGAATCGTAGCGACCGGAAGCGGACCCCAACGCCCCACAAACCCCATGTTCTGCGCTTCCCCCTTCAGACTTGGAAGAGCGCCATGCGGACTATTGCCGACGTTGTGTTGACGGTTGAAAAGGAGCCGAAGACCATCGCTTTTGGCGCAGACCTGAAGGAAGCCCGCAAGTTGTTGGAAGCACTGGAATCTCAGGTTGCCAAGATCAAGGAAGGAATCGAGGAAGCCGCCAAGATTGCGCCAGCAATGGGAGCGAAGGCAGCCGCAGAGAAGGAAGCCGTTGCAGCGGCAACGGCAGATAAGGGCGCAGGAGGTGGCGCACCTACGCCACGTCCGAAGGCCCGCCGACGTGCAGCGTAGTTAATTTCGTGAATTCCTAATGGTTGTGGAAGAACCCCCTGAAACACGGGGGTTTTTTCATGCGCAGCATTATCGTGGATTCTATATTTGAGCGGTTTTTTAGGTCGATCTTATAGGTATGAGGGGAAGATTTTACCGCCGGACATCCGGCAGAACAGGAATCGGAATGCAGCAGATACCTTGCAATCTCCAATACGGAGATTGCGTCACATTGATCTTGCCGACAGGCGAGGAGTACAACGTCGTACTGGACGAGGACACACCGGGCCGCCTCATCATCATTTGCGAAGAGTTTGGCGAAGACGGCAACACCATACCATTGAGCGCAACCGCCGAAGAAAACGTGGTTCAGGTTTGGCCGACAGCGAGCGAGCTTGTATGACTCACAAACTCATTTGCAGCCATTGCGGAAAGAACGCCTTACGACTCGGACACGCTGCGCAGGTTAATGGCAAATACTATTGCGGCAATTCGTTGCCGTGCATCATGGCCGCATCCAAAAAGCCGCCCGCAAAATCGTAAAAGAATTTTGCAGGAACGCAATCCAGCCACGTCGTAAACCCACATGCGGAACCGGAGTAGACGCCGACCCGCAGCCAAATCCAAAAACTATTCCTTGCCACCGCTCTTGCGTGACCGTCTACACACGCAATCGGTGGTTCTTTTTTGGAGCAAATCCAATGTCAGATTACTGGCACCCACGAACGTATATCGAATACGTGGAAGCCTCAGTTGTCGCAAACTTCCCCGGAAATTTGCCAATCGACCCATTACCGAAAAACATGAACGAGGCGCAACGCTTTGCGTATCGAGCGTGCATCGACACCTACCGCAGCACCGCTCTTGAGGGGTTCGGCACTATGGTCGCACCGGAGCAAGTTGCACGAAAAATGAAAGAATGGAGCAGCGCCGACCTACGCCGCCGACTTCCCGAAAATATCATCGAGCAGAGTATCGCCCTTGCATGGGACGAACATTGTCGATGGGTTCGGTATTGGCTGGACATAGCGGGCGAAGAGCCGCCGACGCCCGGATGCTATTTCCGTACGGGTGAGCCATTGCCGTTTCCGACATGGGCCGCACATATCGGTTATCAACCCGCAGCGCCAGCACGTCCAACACGTCGGCGACGTTCGACGGGGGGTGATTCATGGCTGTAAATCACGACGCAATCATTCAAAAGGTTGCCATCAAATTGAGTGAGGGAAGCACTCGGAAATTTATCGAAGACTACTTTGCAAAGCACAAGCCCGAAGTTGCACCGTCAGAGGTGAAAATCATCCTTGACGCCGCCGAGAAACTTGCAGCGCCACCGCCGCCGGCCGACGCTCTTCAACTTGAAGCCGCCATTATCGCAATGGTGGAGGAAATGGACGCCGATTTTGGCGCACTTCCGCTTGACGAGGATGAACGGGAAACAACGGAATTCTGGATCAAAAGCCGAATCACCGATAAAGCCCTGAATGTCTTCAACGATTCACTGGCAAAACAAAATCGACGGCGACTTACGTATGAGGATTTAGCCATCATGGCATTGATCCACAAAGCGAGCGTTGAGGAAAACGAAGGCTATAGCATGTTCAAGCGGTTCGTGAACTATTCGCAGGCCGAAAACTCACTGCTAAAGCCGTTGAGCAACGCACACGTCGCCAGAGCAATCAAACTTTTCGAGCAAATCGGATTCACCAAAAAGATTGCGGAGCATGACGCCAAAAGCCATCTTCCAGCAAGGTACGTTTTGACCGCTACCCCCTAGTGCGGGATTCCGCACGTCCATAGAGCATAGCTGCATAGCAGCGTAGTGCGTTGCTATGCACAGCAATGTAGAAAATAGAGAATGGCGCATAGGAGCATTGGACAAAGTGAATATCAGCAGAGCCAGAATAGTTGGGCAGCATAGGGGACAGCAGCACAGCAAATAGAGAATTTAGTTGGGTGTGGTTTGGCGTTGACGGCCTATCGGCCTACGCCACCCACAAGAAACGCAATTGAAGACTCTTTTGCCGACAACTGCGCCACAAGAAATTGATCCTCTGCCGGAAATTTCACATCCCCATTCCGCAGCCCCCTTCAAAGCCGATAAGAAAGAGGGTGTCGTTAAAACGACGCCCTCTTTCGAGGCCGAGGCATGACGCTGATTAACTGGACCAATTTAACCATTGGATGCACGACAGCGCAGCGGCGATCCATTTACCGCTTGTGGTCGAAACGTCTGGTGAAACATCTTTCCGTTGCCGAAGCCGACATCCTCATCAAGTTGCTTTTGAAAGCCCGCAAAAAAGATTTCGGAGGAACGCTACCACCAGCCGCCGAATAGTCAGTTGTTGATTCGTTCAGCCATGTTCCGAATCGACGCCCTTTGAAGCGATTACGCCATGACCTTATCAGTCATGGCGTTTTCGTTTTTGCGTTTTCTGTCGATCTATCAATATGCACTGGAAACGTTTCGCCAAAATAAACAAAGTTGGAAGAGGACATCCGCCCCAATGCGGATGGTATTTGGTCGGCAGCGCCTACCAATCACGCCAGCCCGCCACAGCGATAGCATGGTGGGAGCCAGAGCGCCAAGCCTTTGATTCCATTACGCCGATCCTATCCCACTTCATCACGCACTGGACGGAGCTTCCCAATTCTCCCGAAATGACAGAGGAATTGGACCGAATGGAAACGAATGTCTAAGAATGCCGAACTTTGTTACAGACATCAACGGAATTCAAACACTGTCGTCACCAGCGACAGGCGAAGCCGGAATTGCAATCAATGAGAACTTCATTTTGCTATCCGCTCTTTTCGGTGCAAAGGTTGACAAGGTTCCATCAGCGACCATCGGGAACGTAGCGATCTTTTCCACCGGGGGAAACATTGCCGACAGCGGCCGAACTCCGTCATCGTTTGTTGGAGCAACTGGACCCATCGGCGCAACTGGACCCACAGGCATGACAGGTGCCACAGGACCGCAGGGTTCGCAGGGATTAACGGGAAATCAGGGATTCACAGGACCACAAGGCCAGCAGGGTTGGACAGGTGCCCAAGGCTGGACAGGAGCGCAAGGATTCAATGGGACCAATGGGAACAACGGCAATGATGGACAAACAGGCGCAACCGGAGCCACAGGCCCGCAAGGCTGGACGGGAGCGCAGGGGTTCAACGGAACCAATGGGACCAACGGAAGTGACGGACAAACAGGCGCAACCGGCGCAACAGGCCCGCAGGGGTTCAACGGAACTAATGGAACCGATGGACAAGCAGGCGCAACCGGCGCTACAGGTGCCCAAGGTTCGCAGGGACCGGGACCATCAGGAACGTATTTCTTCTCGTTTAGCTGGACCGACCCAACCGGAACACCGTTGTCGTCAAGCGCTTCAATCACGCTGTAAAGGAAACGCATGCAAGCAGCGATCTACATACCGGGAAGCTTTGCCGCACAATGTTTGATCGGCAGTCAGTACGCCACATTCGGGTATTCGGATCTAACCGCCGCCGAATACATTGCACTGTCAGCACCACAGTACGCCGCACTTCCCGTGTTCGGCATCGACGCCGACGCAAACGAAACGGCAGCCGAAATCTATTTGCCGGGAACCATAGCTTACGAGGTATCAACATGATTGTTATTAAGGGCCGAGTCATCGCCGAGAGTGCAGCCGTGTTGCTCGCACGCATACAGGACGCCAATGGTAGCGCCATCACGAACGCCACCGTGAACAGCATCAACGTTAAAGTTTTCGACATGGACGAGAACACGTTAGCCGCCACGCTCGACAGCAATACCGTCACCGTTTACGACGCTCTTCAACTTGACGGCAGATGGACGCAAGACGCCATCGGGTTCAACTTGGCAATCAACGTGCCGGGTTCGGCATGGACAACGGCAGGCCCGTATCGAGTTGAAGCGAAGATCATTCCAACAGCAGGTGATTCATTCTTCATCTTGTGGGACTTGCAAGCAACCGAAGTGTTCTCGACATGACGGGCGAAGTCTGCGCAGAAATTGGAATTGGAATGAGTGAGCGGGCGAAATTTCAGATGAAAATGATTCACGAAACAACGGGGGGCGGGGTTCAATAAAAAAACAGCATTTATGCCGAAGACCGTTAGCCCCTGTTACGTTTTTGGCGACGTTTTTCCAGAACAACCACCTTTTACCGCTCAGGGGATGAATGAACGAATGGACCGACGATCTTCAGGAAGTTGACGCCGACGCACTCACGGAGTTTGCCGACGAGCTTACGCCGTTGAGCGAGGAAATCGACTTTGACAACGAGGCCGAATACAGGGGGTTGACGCTCGACAACGATGAATCGTTTCTGTCAGCGCCACGCCATCACAACTATCTCGACTTGCTAAAGGTAAAGCTTGCCAAGGACCACGTTAAGCGCCTTCCCGCAAACGGAGAGGCGATTCACATGCTTCTATCGGGCCGATACCAGCTTTTTCATTTGGTCCCCGCAGTGTTGGAGTTAATCGCCCCAGCGATAATTGACGAACTTCATCTATGCACGTTGTCTTACTCAAAAGATAATGCCGCCGATCTTCTCAACTTGATTGACGCAGGGAAGATCAAACACGTTCACTTACTTGTCAGCCATTATTTCAGCAAAGCGAACCCGCACTTGTTTGACCCATTGGAAGCAGCCCTTCAAAGCCGTGGTCATAAAGTGTTGACGTGTCGTAGCCATGCAAAGTTGTTTTTGTTCAAACTGTCAGACGGTAGGAAGTACGTTGTTCACAGCAGCGCCAACATGCGTTCTTGCAAATCAATCGAACAAGCATGTTTTGAAAGTGACGAGAGCATTTACCGTTTTTACGAGAAGTGGCTTGCAGGATTGTTCGCAACAGCAGAGGAAATAAAACGCAATGGGACGCAAGCCACTACCAACAGAAGTTAGACGCCTTCAAGGAAACCCGCAGCATCGGCCGCTTAACGAGAACGAGCCGACGCCAGCGAAGGGATACCCCGCTTGCCCAACGCACATATCGGGCGAGGCCCGCAACGAATGGGATCGTATCACGGATGAACTGGATGGAATGGGATTGTTGACCACCGCCGATAGGACCGTGATAGCGCTCTACTGTCAGTCATGGCAACGATGGATCAAGGCCGAAACGAAGGTGATGGAAATGGGGGAAATCGTCGGAGCGCCGAAGACGAAAACCCCGATGCAAAATCCGTGGTTGAGTATCGCCAACAAAGCGCACGAGCAATGTCACAAAATGTTGGTTGAACTCGGATTGACACCCAGCGCCCGAAGCAAGATCAAAATCGACAAGAGCGACCATGCAGCCGACGACGACGATTTCTAAAACGATCCGGGGGAACAATGCCAAATCCATTTCTCATATCAATTGTCGTGATTGCCGTTGTTTTGATTCTGTCATGGCATGCGTACAAGGCAAAGACAAAGAGGGACGAAACAAGCAGGGAGATACGACGCTTCACTTTACAACATGATTTGAAATCCGCCGCTTTCGTTATTCAATCTTTGAAAAAGGAAGTTGCGGAATTGAAAGACAAAGTGGAGGCCGAATAATGCCTTCATTTTGTTGCAAGCACCCGACGTGTCAAACCTATCTTCCCGCCCGTGGATATTGCCCAGCGCATGCGGAGCAGGGGAAGCAATCCACCGCCACGAAGTTTTACGATCAGCATGTTCGGAACCCGGCAGCCAAACAGTTTTACAACAGCGCCGCATGGGAGCGAACGAGAGCAGACGTGTTAGCAGAGAACCCCGTTTGTCAGCGATGCGGAGAAGCATTTTCCGCACACGTCCACCACGTCATACCGCTTTCGGAATGCACCGAAGCGCAGAAGACCGACCGGGGGAATTTGTGGGGAGTCTGTCCGCCGTGTCACAACACGATTGAAGCCGAGATGAGAGCGAAGGGGAAATGAAGTGTATATCAGGATGATTCAAACGCTTTCGACCGCCATGAGCGCATTTCGGACGGGCGAGAGTTACGAAGTTGTGGACGCCACGGGAGCCGCTTGGATCAAAGCCGGTTTAGCCGTTGAAACCGACTTGCCGCCGGAATGGATCAGCGATCTTTACGCCCGCCTTGACGTTGGAGCCGGGAAGCCGTGTTTGTTACTCCCGCATTTGGGCGAATTCGGACACAGAATTTGTACAGGGATCAGAATTTGTCACTGGCACAAATGCGACCGCACTACGTCGGTTGTGGCGATACGGGAAGGGGAACAGGTTCTTTACCCGTCATACCGCCACTTCATAACGAACTGGACCGACCCAACCGACGACAGCCGCCGGGCGGGGACAATGCGAAGCCCCGCCAGCATGTGGCCCGACATCACCAGCCGCTTCCCCGACCATGTAGCCATCGAACAAGGGGGATTGACGCCGACTCAGGAGCTTATCGCCATTTGTCCAGACCAGAGGATTCCATTCAGACCGAAACGAAGGGGATTGACTGCCGAAGTGTTGATTGGCGTGCGAAGACGCCAGTTTCACGACACCAAGAACTTCCCGCACTGGCAGCGAATTGCGGACGCCTTGAGAGCCGAGGGGATTACGTTCGCCACAATCGGAGATCGTTCGTCATCGTTCGATTTAGACGGTCAGGAATGGCATTCACGAGATTTCGACACCGACGCCGCCATTGAGGGAATGCAATCATGCCGTTTGTTTCTCTCGACAGACACGGGCAGCGCCCACCTTGCCGCAACCGTTGGTTGCCGCCAGCTTGTCATTCGTGAAGAGTTTTTTGGCCGCAATTTCGTTCCCCGCATGAAGCAGGTGAACCCGAATG